>NZ_LOED01000012.1 GCF_001562425.1 Fervidicola ferrireducens | reverse complement strand
CGTGACATTGGCAGGGATTAGCTTGACACCTTGACAGAAAGGAGCACAAAAGGAGCGAAAAAGGAGCACATTTTTAGGGTATCCCCATTTTACGGATACCTTTCCAACTCGGGAAGTCACATTGGCCCTGTTTTAGTCATACACTTGCAAGGTGTAGTGCAACAATTGGAGTGATAACTGCAACGCTGCAAAAGGAAGGCAAAAGGAAGGCAAAAAGAAGGCAAAGAGAGAAAAGCGAGAGAGAAAAGGGAGAGGAAATAACACCCTCAAGGGATTTCCACCTGACGAAAACAGGGCCAAAAACATACGACCAGAGGAAGTGGGACAAAGCGAAACAAAACGAAACAATGGAACACCCACGAAAGGGTTGCAAAAGGGTTGCAAGAGGGTTGCAAAACGAACAAAACAGGCACAAAAAGGTAACAAAAAACGGCAGAACAACGACAGAGAAACGGCAGAAAAACCGAAGCAAGAGAGAAGCAAAAGGGAAGCAATTGAAACGACCTCGGGAAACTCGAGACCATAGTAACAGGCCCAAAATTGGGCTCGTTGAGTTAGGGCCTTGCGTTAAAGGCAGGAAGCTTTACAATTCAAAAAATAAAACCACCTAGCTGGTGGCTAATCTATGTTGAGAATACGGTTTATTTCCGATTCGGGAATACGCCATAAATCGCCGATTTTAACGGCTTTTATTCGGCCTTCTTTAATCCACTTATAAACAGTCCTTATGTTTAACTTTAACTTTTCGGCTACTTCTTGCGGCGTGTAATAGTTTTCCACTGTTTTCACCTCCAAGGGAATGCTTAACACTATATTACCATAGGTTGCGATGTTTTTCAAAACATGCAAAAACACTTGACTAGTGTAATGAAGTGTAATATACTGTAACTAGAATGAACCAAATTAAACTAAAATAAACAAAGGAGGGATAAAAATGACTGCCCAAACCCCTTACAAAACCCTTCCCATACCGAAAGACCTATACATACCCATCACTTACGCAATATATGAGGCGATATGGAACGCCATAGACAAGGACGACCCGAAGGCAAAAGATATGGTGGAGTGGTATGTAGAAACAATAGGCTTTTCTGCTTACTCGCTGGTGGAGAAGCTGAAAGAAAAGGGAATTGAAGTAAAATTACCGTCTTAAGGAGGTTTAGCTGATGAACAGGCTTGAAAGGACTATGGCGGAGCTTTTTTTTAAAGAAAAACAGGAGATTATTCCAGCACTAAAAGAGATGTTGAATGACAAAAACAGGATAAATCGCTACGAGAACCTTACCCTGGAGCGTGTTAAAGAAGTCGCCAGACGGATTGGTTGCGATGACTATCATACTGCTTTATATGCGCATGCCTTTGCTAAAATTTTTGGCACTATGCCCGACAGACTATTGAAGAAGCTAATAACCAAATTAGAAGGAGCGACTGTAAATGGCTAAAAGGCGGGGAAATGGCGAAGGAACGATATATAAGCGGCCTGACGGAACATGGGTAGGCCAAATAAGTATTGGCTACGACCCTAAAACCGGCAAGCTGAAACGTAAAACTGTTTACGGAAAGACCCGGAAGGAAGTGGCCGACAAGCTGGCGAAGATATTACAGGATATTAACCAAGGCGTATATGTTGAACCTTCTGAAATGACCTTTGGCGAGTGGTTAGATAAGTGGCTTGTGAACTACAAAAAGGGCCAGCTAAAACCGAGCACTTACGAAAGCTATGAAATGCTAATCAACGTCCACATAAAACCGGCTTTAGGGAACATTCCTCTGGCGAAACTGCAACCGCACATGATACAATCTTTTTATAACGATAAGCTGGAAAACGGCAGAGCCGATGGGAAAGGCGGCCTATCCACTCGAGTTGTGCGTTACTTCCATGCAGTTATACGCCAGGCCTTACAGCAGGCAGTTAAGGAAGGCCTTATTGCCCGGAACGTGGCCGATTCCACAAACCCGCCGACCATACAAAACAAGCAAATGAGGCCCTTAACTGAGGAAGAACTACAAAGATTCTTCGATGTCGCCAGAGATGACCGGCTTTTTGCGGCCTATGTTCTTGCAGTTACCACCGGCTTGCGGCGTGGCGAATTATTGGGCCTTTGCTGGGATTGCGTAGACCTCGAGAAGGGAATAATCACCGTGAAAAGGCAATTACTAGCCCTTAAAGACGGCCTTTCTTTGGAGGAAACGACCAAAAGCAAGAGCGGAAGGAGGAGCATATACCTTACCGATGACGCCGTAAGAGAGCTTAAAGCTCACAGAAAACGGCAATTGCAAGAAAAGTTAATAATGGGAGAGGCTTATAACGACAACGGCCTTGTATTTTGCAAGGAAGATGGAAGCCCTTTAGACCCGAGGGAATTCACAAAGCACTTTCAGAGGCTTTTAGTTAAAGCTGGATTACCTAAAGTGAGATTGCATGATTTACGCCATACCCATGCTACCCTTTTACTTGCCCGTGGCGTCCACCCAAAGATAGTGCAAGAGCGATTAGGCCATTCATCCATAACCATGACCCTTGACCTTTACAGTCACCTAATACCTAGCTTGCAGGAAATGGCGGCAAAGTCACTTAATGGGCTTTTAGGCAATAAAAAAGGCCCTGCTACAACGCAAGGCGAGCAACGTTGAAACGGATTGCAGTAAAATTGCAGTACTTAAGGGTATAAATTAAAGCTCCGAGGTACTCCTACAAACCCCGGAAGCCTTGATATTCCTGGTGCCGAAGGTGGGAGTCGAACCCACACGGCCTCATCGGCCACCGGATTTTGAGTCCGGCGCGTCTGCCAGTTCCACCACTTCGGCACAACCGCACTATTATCTTACCATATCTTCGGCCATAATTCAAGAGCATATTAATCCAAAAAAGAGTCCAGTTTTAGACCTGAATGTGATTTTCATCACAGAATTTACAGTTTTTCGGCGTTATTATTTTAATTGAAACAAAAAAATACCACGGAGGGGATTATATGTTCTGCTATCAGTGCGAGCAAACTCCAAAAGGCGGTTGCACAAAAATCGGAGTTTGCGGTAAAAACGAAGATATATCCAGCCTCCAGGATATGATCATCCTGGGACTCAAGGGAATATCAGCATACGCGGTCCACGCAAGAGAACTTGGCTTTACCGACCCCGAAGTTGACGCCACCATACAGGAAGCTCTTTACATGACCCTGACCAACGTCAACTTCAACCTACAGGAGCATATAGATATGGCAATGAAGGTAGGCAGGGCAACAGTAAAGGTCATGGAACTTTTAGACAAGGCTCATACGTCCAAGTTCGGAATCCCGGAACCGGTGGAAGTTCCCCAGGACAAAATCGAAGGTCACTGCATCCTGGTAACCGGTCATAATCTCCACGCTCTTAAATTACTGCTCGAACAATCCGAAGGGAAGGGCGTAAACATTTACACCCACTCCGAAATGCTGCCTGCCCACGGCTATCCAGAACTTAGAAAATACAAGCATCTAAAAGGGAACTTAGGCAAATCCTGGACCGACCAAAGGAAACTCTTCGAAGAGTTTCCCGGCGCTATCGTGGGGACCACCAACTGCATAATGCCAATAAAGGGCACGTACTCCGACCGCTTCTTCAGCTACGGTGTAGCAGGACTTGAGGGCGTTCAGAAAATCGAAAACGACGATTTCACGCCCGTTATCGAAAAAGCCCTGTCGCTTCCGCCAGCCAACGTAGATTCCGATAAGAAGGTAGTGACTGGCTTCCATCACGAAACGGTACTTAAAATCGCCCCCGAAATAATTGACGCCGTAAAGGCCGGAAAAATAAAAAGGTTCTTCGTGATAGCAGGTTGCGACACTCCGGGCAGCGGCAACGAGTACTACAGGAAGCTCGCCTTAGCTTTGCCGAAGGACTGCGTTATCATCACCACCTCCTGCGGCAAATTCCGATTCAACGACGTGGATTACGGCACCGTGCCTGGAACCAACATCCCGCGCTATATAGACTTCGGCCAGTGCAACAATTCCATCTCGGCGATAAAGGTGGCAACGGCCCTTGCCGAAGCTTTCAACTGTTCGGTGAATGACCTGCCCCTTTCGATAGTGCTCTCTTGGTTCGAGCAAAAAGCCGTGGCAATACTTCTCGGCCTTTTGAGCCTGGGAGTGAAAAATATCTATATCGGCCCCAAAGCCCCCGAATTCATTACGCCGGGAGTGATGAAGGTCCTCCAGGACAACTTCAACCTGAAGCTCATAAGCGATGTAGAAAAGGACCTCGCCGAAATGCTCGGATAAATAATATGGCATCTCCGAACGGAGATGCCTTTTTTATAGTATCTACTCGGTTTTTCCAAGATGTTCTAGGTTGTACTGCTTTATCTTTTTGTAAAGGGTGCTTCTTGGAATTTTTAGAAAAGTGGGGGAGAGCGAGGGGGCAGTAATCCCCCTCAATTTATTGAGGAGATACACGGACCCCCTCGCTCTAACATTTACAATTGTTTGATAATATGTTATCATAATGGTATGAAGAATGAAACTTGGAAATCAACTGGAACAGCAGTCTACAACATCAATTACCACTTTGTATGGTCAACGAAGTACCGCCGTAAGGTATTGTTGCCACCAGTAAACGAAACCCTGAAGGGAGCAATTACTACTCTCTGTAAGGAACATGGCTACCAGTTGCTGGCTTTGGAGGTTATGCCCGACCACGTACACGTCTTTCTTTCTGCTCCTCCTAAGATAGCTCCGGCGGTGATAGCCAAAATATTAAAGGGTTCCACGGCTCGCCGGCTCTTTGTGAAGCATCCGGAACTTAAGAAAAAGCTCTGGGGCGGACATTTATGGAACCCAAGCTACTATGTAGGTACAGCCGGAGAGGTCTCCAGCGACACTATCAGGCGATACATCGAAGCTCAAAAAACAGAGGGAGGTGAATGAGTGCCTCTAATTACACTCAAAGCCCAAATCCATGCAGACCCGCAGACTGAAGCCATTCTGAAGGACGCCATGTTCTGTGCCACCAAGGTCTACAACGGGCTTTTGTGGCATCTGCGGAAAGAGCACAAGGAAACCGGGAGAGTAGATATTTCTCGAAAGAACCTCAACCGCATCTTAAAAGAGCTGCCTAGAGCCAAAGGGTACTACTCGATGTCAGTGCAACTCACCCGGGACGAAGTACGGGAAGCATATAAGTCTTTCTTTGCCCTCAAGAGAAAGGGACTCACGCAGCACGAGGCTCCCCGCTTCCGGCGAAAGAACTATCTTTCACCGCTCAAGTACGTCCAAAGTGGGTTCGGGGTAGATGGAGACAGAGTTACTCTAAGTCTGGGCACCAACCGGGAAGATGGTGTAAGACAGGTCTCTTTCCGTATATCTCACCGTCCTGATGTTAAATATGAGCGGGTGCGTGAACTTTCCATTATCTACGACAAGGATTCCGGGCGAATAGAAGCCCGCCTGGTGGTGGAAGTTAAGGCCCGCGAAAACAAAGGGACGGGGAGAGCAGCGGTAGACCTTGGAGAAAACATCTTAATGGCTGCTGCATTTGACGATGGTGTGGTAATGCTTTATTCAGGCAAACTGATAAAAGCTGTAAGGCGATATTGGCAGAAGGTACGAGCTAACCTCAAACAGAATTCCCGCCGGTGGAAACAAATAGCGCGCCGGGAAAAGAAACAGGTAGAACACTTGATGCACATGGCTACATCTCACTTTATTGCGGAATGTGTGCAACGGGGTGTGAAGGAAATAGCCATTGGGGACCTTAATGGAATCCGTGAAAGCATTGACTATGGAGACCAGTTGAACCAGCGGCTGCACGCCTGACCGTACCGGAAGTTGATTGATATGCTTAAATACAAAGGGGTGCTGGCGGGAATTCTGGTGCGAGATGACATAAATGAAGGAAGCACGTCTATTACTTGCCACGCCTGCGGGAAGGTTGTAGCTTCAAACCGGATACGCCGAGGTCTGTATGTATGTTCCTGTGGCTGGAAAGCCCAAGCGGACGTAAACGGTGCCCTGAACATCTACGAGAGGGCGTATAAGGTATCTCCCGTGAAGGGGAGTAGTGGCCGTGTGGCGCGGCCCGCGGTCGTGTCATACCACTTGGGATGGCACGGCGTCGCAGAACCGAAGCGCGGGGATAAAACCCTGCGTGCATCCGTATTAGGATGCCCATCAATTCATTGAGGGGAGGACGTCACAGCTTCGGCTGTCCTGGTTTTATTGTAGGCGTACCTTTTTAAATTGTCCTGAATCACTTTCTTTTCAGCCTAATTTGCAGCCGTGCTCAGTTCGACGATTTCACCCGATTCTCTCGGCATCTCCCTGAAAAATGCTTCTTCCTTCATATGCCTGGGCAGCAAGTCTCCGTTTGCCCTCGCTGATGAGCCGTTCTAGAGGCCTATTAGTTGCGGTTATAATTCTCACATTCACAGAAATAGGCTTGGTGCCTCCCACCTTGTAAAAAGTGCCGTCCTGAAGAAACCTCAAGAGTTTCGCCTGCATTTCCACCGGCATTTCTCCTATTTCATCCACCGTTTTCCGCCCGCTTTATTTCCGAAACCCTCGTCGACGCATGAACCTTTATCCCCCTCTTGAGGGCTGCATTTCTTAGCGCAGCGGATATTTCCATGTCCATATTCGGGAGAATTTCGGGCATCAATTCGATAACGGTCACATCCACCCCGAATGCATTGAAGATGAAAGCGTATTCCATGCCTATAACGCCGCCGCCTATTATCGTTATGCTTCTCGGAAGTTCGTCAAGCTCCAGTATCTGGTCGCTGTTTAACACGCCAGTGTTTTCTATACCGGGAATAGGAAGTACTGCGGGTCTGGACCCGGTAGCAATTATAATGCCCTTTTCCACCTTTATTTTTCTTGTTTCTTTTTCTCCATACACAGTGATTTCATCGGCCGAGGAAATTCTCCCCTGTCCCTTTACAACCTCTATCTTTCTGGCACGAAGTAGTTGCTCTATCCCGCTGCGGAGCGCTGCAACTATCTTGTCTTTTCGATTCATTATTTTCTTAAAATCTATGAGCGCTTCTCTAACCTCAAATCCGAATTCAGAAGCCCGCTTTATATTTTCGTAAACTGAAGCACTTTTCACAAGGGCTTTGGTGGGTATACAGCCCCAATTGAGACAAGTGCCTCCAAGCAGGGCTTTCTCCACCAGCACTACTCGCGCTCCAAGCTGTGCGGCCCTTATAGCGGCTACGTATCCTCCCGGACCACCTCCGATTACTGCCACGTCGTAAGTAGCTACTTCCCCTGAAACTACATAGGCACTAGCAGCCGAGGACTCATCCTTTTCGACCACATCAATCCATGCCACTAGGTCGTCGGCTTTTATACTTGTGCCTTCAGAGACGATTATTTTTGACAGCACGCCCTCGAAAGGCGATTCCACTTCCATGTTGAGCTTCAGAGCTGATATTTCAAAAAGCGGCTCACCTTTTTTTACAAATTCCCCCTCTTTTTTTATCCACCTGGCAAGGGTGGCTTCCGAAATTGTAGATGAAAATTTGGGCACCTTTACTTCGCGAAGCATGGACATCCTCCTCTTATAATACTTATGACCCAAACGCTACACCTGCATCATAGTGCAAAAAACATGCCAAATAGAGTAATAGGAAATGCGTTCATTTCAATGTATATGAATGTATCAAATATTATACAGCGTACAACTTTCGCAACAGCGTGACCAGGATGTCTGTAAACTGCCGCCCCCTGTGCGCAAAGTCCCGCAGGCTTCTTCCCGTTTCGCGGTGGCTCATATTCACGTCCACTTCGACAACCTTAAAACCTTTTCTGAGCACGTCTATCAAAAACCCGACCTCTGCGCCGAATCCAGCCGGGATTTCCCTAACGCTTTTCAGCACTTCGCGCTTAAACGCTCGCTGGCCTGATAGTGCTGCATTAAATTTTTGCCCTGTCATGAGATAAACTCCCCACCGCGAAAGACTTTTCACTAGCCCGAATCCGCCTTTTTTCCTGGCTTTGGGGAATTTAGCCACGGTCATATCGGCTCTTCCTTTTTTTATCGGTTCCAAAAGCTTTTCCAGGTCATCGGCCTTAAAACAAAGGTCCGCATCGAGAAAAACGATTATTTCTCCTTTTGCGGCAAAACAGCCCGTCATCAGAGCAGCCCCTTTTCCCCTGTTTTTTTCATGCCTTATTACCGTTGCTCCTGCGGTGGCTGCTTTTTCCGCGGTACGGTCCGTTGAACCATCGTCCACCACTATTATCTCCTTTAAATTTTCAATTTTTTTTGCTTCCCTTATGACGAATTTCACATTTTTTTCTTCGTTAAAAGCTGGAATTACAACGCTTACAAGCATCTTATCCCCTCGTATGCAATTCGTTTTTAAAGGACAAAATATAACCGTGAGCGCTGGGAGGTGAAATTTTGAAAAAATTACTTAGAGTCACCGCTTTTATATTTATATTTTTAGTGGCTTTTTATTCACCTTCACAGGCCTTCCAGGATACTTCCGGCCAAAAACCAAAAGGCGAAGTTTCTTTGGTAATATATACCCTTGAAAGGAAGCTTGTAGTCTTGGATGACGGAAAGCCCTTTAAGACCTTTCCGGTAGCGGTGGGTACATTCGAAACCCCTACTCCCATAGGTCTTTTCAGGATTACAGAAAAATCAAAATGGGGCGAGGGATTCGGCAGCCGGTGGATGAGGCTCAGCGTTCCCTGGGGAATTTACGGCATCCACGGCACAAACAAGCCCTATTCCATCGGCGGTTTCGCTTCCCACGGGTGCATCAGGATGCACAACAGGCACGTGGAAGAGGTTTACAGCTGGGTAAAGGTGGGCACAAAGGTTTATATAGTGGGAGGCGTGGACGGGCCTTTCACCTTCGGCTTCAGGACGCTGGTCCAGGGCAGCAGGGGCTCGGATGTGGTGGAGGTGCAAAAAAGGCTTTTCAATCACGGATTTTACAACGGCAACTTTGACGGAATCTATGGTTCCGGAACACGGGAAGCCGTAAAGGCCTTTCAAAAGGAAAGCGGCCTTAAGGCTACCGGCATAGTTGACGAGGCCACTTATAGGGCCCTCGGAATCTTCAGGTTCGAATAATAAAAGCGGCTTTTTTAGCCGCTTTAAAATTTGTCTTTGAGATGTTTTGCAAAATATTTTGCCGCTCCAGGACACTCTTGGAAAAGCTTATCCAGGAAACATGATGCTATTTCAGGTTTCGATACTGTAAGTTCAGCAGTTATTGATTCAACCAGATTTTCCGGCAACGCTCCCCTTTTCATTATGGAAGACTTTATAACGCTTATTGCCCTTTCTACATCTTCGATATTCTGTATGGAAGGTGTCATTTCTAATTCTCCTTTTTTTATTAATTATGAGCTAGTTCTGGAGAGAATATTCTTTAATTACTTTGAATCTCTGATTAATTGTTAGTATTCCCTGTTTGATGTTTGTTAGAAGTTCATATTTATAAAAAAATAAACGGTTTCCGGAGCTCTCTGGAAACCGCCTTTTTTCTGGTGCCGAAGGTGGGATTCGAACCCACACGGGCCTTTCGCCCACTACACCCTGAATGTAGCGCGTCTGCCAATTCCACCACTTCGGCACAAATTGCAATTATTATATTACCACACTCTTTATTATAATTCAAGAGCTTTTTACCTGACATTTTCATTGATGCTTGACGCATTTTTATAAAGATATTGATACCAGTAGAAGGTGTTGGCACTATATTTCCAGCTGGTGCTCTTTGTTAAAAAAAGCTTTATACCCTAAGTGTAAAAATAAAATAACCGTCAGTGTTACGCTTCCAAGTATTCCGAGCATGATCGCTATTTGGTATTCTATAGCGGTAACAGGGGAAGTGCCCGAGAGAATTTGACCTGTCATCATTCCCGGTAAAAACACTATGCCCATTCCCACCATAGAATTGATTGTTGGGAGAATTGCAGAATCAAATGCACTGTCGACAACCTGTTTTGCTGCCATTTTGGGAGTTGCACCGAGCATCAATGCTGATTCTATCAGATTTTTCTGGGCGGTCATACCATCAACAAGCTTTGTTACGCCGAGCGAGATTCCCGTCATCGAGTTGCCAATAATCATTCCAGCAATTGGGATAAAGTATCTCGGTTCATACCATGGTGACAGATTAACCACAACGAGTATGAAGTACATAAGACTGGATAGCGTACCGCATATCATCGAAAAGGCAATAATTCTTTTTACTTTTGGTGCAAGTTTCGTTTTTGTCCGCTTGCAAATATTGTTAATTGCAAATACTTCCATAATGCCGGTAATGATTATTGTGTATAGAGGATGGCTGTTGTCGAAGATATAAACAAGGACGTAACCTGTTAAAATTAACTGCAATGTCATTCGCACGGTAGAAATTATTATTTCTTTTTCTCTTGGAATACCTTTTATTCGAACAATTGCCAGCAAAATGACGACGAAAATGTAAGCTGCAGCAATTTGCCAAATTTGAAGCTCGATCACGTCTTTCATTTTCACTCCCCTCCTTAGCCTGCAACCGTTCCTTTTTTTATTTCAATTATAATGTCGGAAAAAACCTCTGAAACTTTCGTGGAATGAGTAACCATAATAAGTGTCTTATCCTTTGCCTTTGTATACCGAACCAAATTTTCCATAACCGCTTTTTCTGTATCTTCATCCAGAGCGGATGAAGGTTCGTCCAGCAGAAAAACTTCGGGGTCCATTAATATGATTCTTCCAAGAGCCAATCGCTGCTTTTCTCCACCCGATAATTTTTCCGCATCTTCTGTAAGGGGTTTGTTTAGATGCACCATATTCAAAGTTTCCAGCAGTTTATTATCTCCAACAATTGGTTTTTCTGAAAACTTCAAGCCTATAAGCAGGTTATCCCTGACGGTGCCGGCAAAAATTGGAGGAGTCTGGGGTAGCATGACCACACTTCTTCTTAATTCAATGGAATTTATCTCGTCTAACGGCTTTCCGTTATAAAATATTTTCCCGCATGTGGGACTTATGAGTTTGTTTAATAACCTCAACAGCGTGGTTTTCCCGCTTCCGCTTTCTCCTACTATCGCGGTTATTTTGCCTTTTGGGATAAATAGATTTTTAATGTAAAGTATATCTTTGTATTTAACTTCCTGCAGACGAAACATGTTACATCCTTCCTCCATGAAACTTGAATGTCAGTCTTTTATTTCATTGAAAAGCTCGTAAGCTTTTTTTCTGACTTCATTCAAAATCTCGTCTCCCTTCTCAGTGATGGAGTAATATTTCCTTACCTTTCCTTCGACAATTCTATCTTCCTTCTTCAATAAACCACAGGATTCCATATTGTGGAGTATAGGGTAGAGTGTTCCTGCACTTACGGAATACCCGTGCCTTTTGAGTTCTTCTATCATCCACGAACCGAAGAAAGGTTCCTTTTTGGCGTGATGTAGTATGTGGACTTGAATAAAGCCGAGAAAAAATTTCCGTAAGATTCTGTCCTTCATTTTCATTCACCTCAATATCTATTATCGATATCGTTCTACGATATTATAATAACATTTAGTTCAACACATTGCAAGGTCATCCGATAGGGCATGATTTAAATCCGTCGAAGAGATGAGCTGACATGCTTGGCAGGAAAGCAAAAAAAATCGGCGGCAAGAGATGCTCTCGCCGGCCTATATGGCTGCGAACTTACAAACATGCACTAGTTCACTAAATGAAATTTGGGATTTTAAATTTTCAGCCGGATAAAAATTCGGTCAGGATATCGACAAATCGCTCGGGGCATTCCAGGTAACAGGCATGCCCAAGTTCATGAAAAGTATAAAGTATGCTTCCCCGTATGTTGTTTTTGAGAAGCCGGGCGAATTCATAGGGGGCGATGTCGTCTTTTTCCCCCCATATGATTAAGGTCCTCACATTTATATCTTTCAACCTGTTCGCATATCTTTCCACGTTTATGCTGCCTACAAGGATCAGCGATTTCAGCCTGTGGCCGTACTTCAGGGCGAACTTTAAAGCAATCTCACCGCTGAAGGACGGACCGACCAGGTGAAACTCTTCAATTTTTAATTCGTCAGAAAACTCCAGCAGAAAGTCTTCCATTTCCCCTTCCAGGGGGTCCGATTTTCCGTATCCCGGAAGATCGAGGGCTATTACATGGAATCCTTTCATGGAAAGCTTTTCCATAATCCCGACTTGTCTCCAGTCTTGAGAGGTATATCGCTTCCCGTGAAGGAGTATCACCTTATCACGACTTTTAGCGTCACCGCCCGTTAGATAATGAATCCTTGCTCCCCGAATGGTTTTATATTCTTCCTTAATATCCATTTTCCTCACCGCTTCTTTCTAAATTTTTAATGCAAGTTCGGCACCGTCTCTTATCGCCTCTACCGCAGTTGCTACACCTTTACAGTCACCTATGAAGAAGTACCGTTCATCCCCCCGAAGCCTGCTGAAAGTGTCATCGGGCGCATTTCCGATGGCCACCACCATGTCGTCCACTTCAATGCTGATTTCACCTTCGGTCGAATCGCAGATGATTTTTCCGCCTTCCAACTTTTTAACAGAAGTATTCGTCCTTATTTCCACGCCATGCTTTTTGAGCCTCTCAAGGATGAGTCTTTTCAGCATCGGGAAAAGATTCGATAATACATCGCCCTGTGCTTCTAGAACTGTCACTTCTTTTCCTTTCTCTGCCAGATATTCAGCGGTTTCAAGGCCAGTAAGTCCTCCGCCTATTACAGCAACCCTTTTACCAGGCGGGATGTTGCCCGCAAGTACATCGACGGCCAAAAAGGGCGTTTTGTCCGTGGTGATCTTGAGATTTGCCGGCTTTGATCCGGTAGCTATTACAATCCTGTCGTAATCGCTCGCTTCGATTTCGTCGACCGTAACTGTTTTCCCGAGAAAGATGTTTACGCCGTATTTTAAAAGATCCTTTTCCAGGTACTCCACCACCCGCCCGATTTCCTGCTTGTACGGGGGGAGTTTCGCTACATTCAACTGCCCGCCCAGCTTTGTTTCCTTTTCATAAAGGTCAACCCGGTGGCCTTTTCTGGCAAGGTAAGATGCGGCAGCCATTCCGGCTGGGCCTCCGCCTATCACGGCAATTTTAAGGGGCCTTTCGGCTTTTACCCTGAAATCCTCTTCCCTTCCCACTTCCGGGTTCATCAGGCACGATACAGAAGATCCATTCAATATATACGCGATACAGGCCTGGTTGCAGTGGACGCAGTATTTTACCTCATCTTCCCGGCCGTCTTTCAGCTTACCTATGCAGTCCGGATCTGCTATAAGCCCCCTGGCTATGCCGATGAAGTCGGCCGCACCGCTTGTGAGAATATCTTCCCAATCTTTTGCTCTACCCAGCTTGTTTGCAGCAATAACTGGGATTTTGACGTTTTCCTTTATCCGCCTTGTAAGTGAAATGAGTGGCCTATCTTCAAGGGACATGGGTGCTATGTGGTATTCGGCATTAGCACCTATGCCGCCAGAGATGCTGAGGGCGTCGGCTCCACTTTCTTCCAGCATTTTTGCTACTTCTATGCTTTCACTAATGTCAAGGCCTCCGGGAGTAAAATCGTCAGCGTTTATCCTGCACGTAACGACAATATCCGGCACCTGCTCTTTCACTTCTTTTAAAATTTCCAGCGCAAATCTTGCCCTTCCCTTCAAACTCCCGCCGTATTCATCCTGCCGCGCATTTAGGTTTGCAGACAAAAACTGACTTACCAGCCAGCCGTGGGCAAAATGAAGTTCGACCAGGTCGAATCCTGCCTTTTTTGCCCTAGCAGCAGCTTTAGCAAAATCTTTAACGAAGCCTTTTATTTCCTCATGCGTAAAGTCAGATGGCCTGTATCTGGGATTGTGCAGTGCAATCTGTATACCTGCCCTGGCGCCGTTATCGTGTATGACCCCGGCCAATTTGGAAAGCCCCTTTATCCTGTCATCGTTTTCTATGCCGAGCTGATTTTTAAAGAACTTGCCGAATTCGTTTACATAACTTGCCTCTACTATTACAAGTGCGGCATCGGCGGACCTTCTCCGGTAATAACCGAGTTCACTGTCGCTTACACAACCGCCTGAAGCCAGATTGGTTACGGTAGGCAGCATAACAATGCGGTTTTTCAACACCATATTGCCGATACTGCCTTCAGTGAAGAGCATTTATATCACCTCCAAGATAAATTCTACATCTTACTTTATTATTAGTAAAATAATATGATATTATGAAACTGATAACTTTACGGTTATATGAGGTGACCGTTATGACCCTTAGGGATATAGAGATCTTCGTGACCGTTTGCGAGTTAAAGAGCATGTCTGCTGCCGCAAAAAAGCTCTATATGTCCCAGCCCGCCGTCAGCCAGACCATATCGCAGATGGAGGGAGAACTCCAGGTCAGACTCTTTGACAGGATAGGTAGGAAGCTTACCCTCACGTATCCGGGAGAAATCCTGTATAGTTACGGAAGGCGGATACTCAATCTTGTCAAGGAGGCAGAGAGTACTCTTGATGATGTGAGGAACATGAGGATGGGAAGGCTGAGGGTAGGAGCCAGTACAACGGTGGGAATTTACCTGCTCCCGGAGATAATCGGCGAGTTCAGGAAAAGGTTCAGTGTCGACGTCTACTTTACGATTGACAATACCGCAGGGATAGAAAAGCTGATATCTGACAATTCTATAGACCTTGGCATTGTCGAAGGGCCGGTCCACTCAAGGGAGATTGTTGTAATACCTTATATAGATGATGAGCTATATCTTGTATGCTCAAAAAACCACAGGTGGGCGGAGAAAAAAAGCATCAGCCCCGCAGAGATTGAAAATGAGGATATAATCATGCGAGAAAAGGGAAGCGGGACGAGGGAAGTCTTTGAGGAGACCATGGCGAGAAATAATGTGAGGTACAGAATAAAATACGTTCTTACCAATACGGAGGCCATAAAAAAGGCCGTCGAAGCCAATATAGGCGTTTCGGTCATATCCAGGCTGGCTGTGGAAAAGGAGATAAGAGGCGGCAGGCTCGTGAAAGTTGACATTGGAAATATAAGGTTTGAAAGGAAGTTTAGCATCATTTATCATAAAGACAAGTTTAAATCGAATCTGTTCGAAGAATTTATAAGACACCTTTATAACTTTAGCAGCAATATAAAGTAGCGGACGCGAGGCATAACTCGCAGCCGCAAACTGATTAAAATACACCCATCAACTTCAACATTTTGGCAACAGGACCTCCGCCTTTTTCGCAGCGAATCACTTTGTTTTCTCTGCGTGCAGCAAGTATAAGCTGCAGCAGCGCAAGACTCATATTGGACTTTTCGCCAAATTCGAGCTTTACTACATCAGCACGCATCAACGCTTCTTTTAGGCGTTTGAGGTCTTCTAATTTATACTGCATGCTCAAATTTATTTTTACATCTTTTACATCTTTCACATCTTTCACATCAGCCTCATTTCGACAAACCGGTCTTATTTCCACATTTTCAACATCCGGTATATTTTTCAGTCCCAAAACGACATCTTCAATGTCCCTTTGAATTTCAACTACCGCTGATATCTCTTCACATTCGAGTTTTTCTCTTATTAAAACGTCAAGGGGAGGATCAATGCTCAATATGTTCCCCATTTCCTCGAGATACTTTACTATTACCAGGGCGCGAGCAGTTTTCATCATACAGTCACTGTTTATCCTCACCAATACCTGCCATTTGATATTTTCTCCGCTTGAGCCTGTATGTATTAAGTTGTTTATAATATCTACCAGTTTGGCTGCATTGCCATCATAAACTTCCCCTTTAATCGCTGCAGTGATCATTTTTCTAAGAGCGTCAAGGCATTCAAAGAAGAAATCTATCAGTTCATCATTAACACCAAGTTCACCTTTTCGAAGCTTATCAAAAAGGCTCTCTAAATTATGGCTGAAATCTGCAACTTCACTGAAACCCATAGTAGCCGACGAGCCTTTTAATGTGTGCATAATCCTGAAAATCTCATTGAGAACATCCGATTGTTCAGGTTTTTCTTCCAATTCCAGAAGAAGTTGTTCCAATCTAGAAAGTTGCTCCCCCGTCTCTTCGATATATGCATCAAGGTAATTCCATTCCATTTAAACTCCTCCCGCCAGTTCTTCAGGATTCAGGACAAGGACAATATTTCCATCTCCCAGTATGGCTGCACCTAAAAAACACGTGGCAGAAGAAAGCTCTTCAGCTAGCGGCCTTATTATAATTTCCTGCTCACCAATAAATTCATCCACCACAACCGCCATGCCGCTATTTAGCACAACCAGCGGATACTCTTCATTCTCATACCCTTTATCTTTATCACTTTGAAGTCCCATAAACTCCCGCAGTCTTAAAAGCGGCATTACCTCCTGCCTGAGGACAACTACTTCTCTCCCCTTCATCCTTCTTACATCAAGTGCTTTGATTTTCACCATCTCGCGCACACTCTCGAGTGGCAAAGCGTAACGCTGGCCCTGCACGGTAACGAGCAATACCTTCGATGTCACCATCGTCACAGGCAGTTCCATAAATACAGAAGTTCCTATTCCTACCCTGCTAACCACGCGCACATTGCCACCCAGTTTTCTAACTGTATCACGGATTACGTCCATTCCCACCCCTCTGCCGGACAGTTCGGTTACACCTTCTGAAGTGCTGAAACCTGGTATGAACAAAAGTTCTAAGGCTTCATCATCTTTCATCCCGGCTGCTTCTTCAGCAGATATAAACCCTTTTTCAACCGCTTTAGCCCGTATAACATCTGGGTCGATACCGCGCCCGTCATCTTTGACTTCAACCACGACCTTATCTCCTATTCGCTGAGCTCTGAGAATCAGCGTGCCTTCTTCGGGCTTGCCGGCTTTTAGCCTCTCTTTGGGCTCTTCAATGCCATGGTCGATCGCATTTCTTATAATGTGCAGCATCGGATCGTAAAGAGCCGTTACGATATTTTTATCTATTTGTGTCTCTTCACCTTCGGTGACAAGGCGCACCTTTTTATTCAACTTTCTGCTGATTTCGCGAACCATTCGCGGGAAACGGTCGAAGATATACCGCACAGGAAGAAGCCGCAAGCTCATAACTAAATCCTGTAAATCCTTTCCTATTCTATTCAGCAAAACCTGGCGTTCTTTCAACTCTCTTGTTATTTCCGATAAACCGTATTTCATTTCAACTTTTCTTATCATATAAGAGAGACCATTGTTCACCACGATCAGTTCTCCGACGAGATTCATAAGTTCGTCCACTTTGGCCTGCTCTACCTTTAATGTCTTTGTAATTTCGCCTTCCGAACTGTTATTTTCACCATCTCTGGTTTTCGCAGAAATCTTTTCTCCCTTCTTTTCTATAACCGGCGGTTTGGTGAAATTAACCTGCTCCTTTTTAAATGGTTTCTCCTCACCTTCAATTATCCGGCCAATGAGCATTGAAAACCTCTCGGGCCATATCGTGCTATTTGCCTTAAGCGCCTCGATTAAGCTTTCTCCTTTTGCAATCCACCCCATGTATTCTGCAACCTTCTGCAGCACATTTATAACCATATCTCCCCTTGCGCGCCGTTCTTCTGGCGTTTCGGCGGTTTGGTAGAACATTTCTTGCTGGAAAATGATTAAATCGAGCACTTCGTTTACTTTATCTCCTCCGGCAGAAATAGACGCAGGACCATTTTCTGATTCTAAAAGCTCCATAACCGCATCCGGAAATACTGGGGATACCAGCACCCTGATATTACTTTCCGATCCTGCTGTTTCCCAAATCGCTTCTTCTATTTCCTGGGCGCTTTTGTCGGTAACGACAATAAAATTCAGCGATATAAAGGGATTAGAAGGATCAAAATCTTGAAGTGAAGGCAATGTCCGCGGGTCAGCAGCAATATGGGCAACTTCCCCTATTTCCCTCAGCTTGCAGAAAATATCAATTACGTCAATCTCCATTGCACCGGGACCAGCTGTTTGCAGCGATACCTCGTATACGTCACCGCCTTTATGCAGCAATTCCCTCAAAAATTTTTTCCTCTCTGCCGAAATCGTGTGCAGCATATCGTCTGTATGAATTACAGGCATATAAAGCAACTTATCCATCTTATTCAAAAAGTCGTATACTTTATCTTCAATTTCTTTTAGCCCTGGTTTCTTTAAAGTCTCAAGTCCTTCTTTTTCCGCACTTTCTACTAAACTCATTAGCCTCTCAAAGGCGTCCAGCATAAAATCGCTAAGGTCAGCATCAATGGTCTTTTCCCGCAAAGCCACTTCTTTTGTCAATTTTATTAAACCTTCGACCACAGAACCTATTTCTTCCAAATCATATGACCTGCATAATTCTAACAGATTATCCAATCTGCCTAAAATTTGCTCTGCTGCCTTATCTTTTTCATCCGCATTTTCCAGGGCAAGCACCAAAAAGCCTATGTTGCCAAGAAGTTCTTTTGCAGCTTTTACAAAGCTTTTTTCTCCACTAATCATTTTTTCCCATCCCTACCTAATACCTGTCAGCATCTTCGCGGAAAGCTGTAGATAAATCGGATCAACAGGCTTTTCTAAATAAAGATTGGCTCCAGCTCGGAAGGCTTCCAAATAGTCATTTTCTCCCGACTCGGTGGATATGACGATCACAGGAACAAAGTCGGAAAGATGCTGCTGTCTTATCTGCCTTATAAGCTCGTATCCGTGCATTTTGGGCATATTCACGTCAACTAGCAGAAGGTCAAATCTGTTTTTAAAATATTTTTCCAGTGCCTCATAACCGTTAGCGGCTTCTTCTACCTCAAACCCCGCATTCCGGAGTATCGAGCCATGAAAGCCTCGGACCGCGGCAGAATCATCCACAATTAATACCCGGGGTTTCATAATTCTTTTTATCACCTCATTTCTGGTATACAAATGCATTCTTAAACCGACGCAGTTTAAAAATAGGAGTTATACGGCTCATCGACTCCGAATGGCCCAAAAATATATAACCGCCCTCTGTCAGAGCTTCGTAAAAGTAAAGGGCGACCTGTCTCCTGGAAGCATCGTCGAAGTAGATCAACACATTCCTGCAAAAAATCACATCAAAACCGCTCATTTTTCTCATAGCGGTGGCATCCATCAAATTTAGCTGGTAAAACTTAACTTTTTTCTTGACCTCCGGCACGATTTCGTAAAACTCGCCTTTCGCCACGAAATAGCGCATTTTATATTCCTCGGGTACAAGCCGGACGGACCGCTGAGAATACAAGCCTACTTCTGCCTTTTCTATAACTTCCGTATTTATGTCAGTGGCGTGGACTTCCCACGTAACTCCACTTATACCTTCCAACATCTCCTCCATTATTATCGCCAGTGTATACGGTTCCTCTCCGGTGGAGCACCCTGCAGACCACACCCTGATGCTGGATTTCTTCTCCACGATTTCGGGCAGTATTTCTTCGGCGAAGCACTTCAGCTGATAGTATTCTCGAAAAAAATACGTTTCGTTGACCGTAAGGGCGTTTATGAGCTCCTGAAGCTCCTTACCCGTAACGTCAAACCTCAGCCATGTGAAATAGCTCCTAAAGTTATCGTGCCCCGTAGCCTTAATTCGATCTTCCACTCTGCTTTCAACATAATATTTTTTTCGCTCTTCAAAATAAATCCCGGTCTTCCTGTATATAAAGTCCCTCAGTTTTATGAATTCCTCCGCCGTCACTTTTGCACCTCATTTCAACCTTATAAATCCGCCATTTTTTCAATTGCGGATTTTACTGTATATTGGAAAAAGGGACTTGAAAATCTTTTTGCAGCCTTCATTACAACTTCTTTATCTTCCTTTTCAAACCCCAACTCACTCAGGTATTCTATCGCCGATGCCACCACATTTTCGTCATCATCTTCCATTATCACGCGGCGCAAATACCTAATTGTTTCTCTTATATGGCTTTCCCCTAGCGCATTTACTGCCAGAATCCTCACATCCCTGTCGGGATGGTTTATCATCTTTTGCAGTATTTCGATGGCAGGTTCGCCTATTATCGAGAGTATTTCTACTCCCGCATTTCTAACGTAAGCATCTTCGCTTTCTAGAAGCCCTGCAGCACGATTTGCCACATATTCATCCCCTATCTTTATAAGCGACGTGACTATCGCTTCCCGCACAACTTCATCTTCTTCCACTAAAAGCTGCTCTACCAGGACATCCACGGCTTCTTTCGCCTTGATACTCCCAAGGTCAAGCGCCGCCTGTATGCGTTCATTTTTGCTTTTTCCACTTTTCATCTGTTCCGCCAATTCACTTATCTTGACCTCTAACACATTCGTTCACCCTTTTTATAATAATGTCGGCAATTTTGTAAGATGGAGCTACAATATCCGCTCCCTTTCGCTCTATTGCCGCCTTCGGCATGCCGAAGACCACCGAGGTCTCTTCCGATTCTGCGATCGTAAATCCCCCTCTTCTTTTTATCTCCACCATCATATCCGCTCCATCGTCCCCCATGCCCGTGAGAAGCACACCTATTATATTTTTGCCCTCAACGCTCTCGATTACGGACCTCATGGTGACGTTTACCGAAGGCTTGTAAAGGGCATCTTCAGGCTCCTGTGAAAGGCTCGCCATTAAGCCTGAACTTTTATCCCTTTTTACCAGCAGGTGCCAACCACCCTTAGCCACCGTAATCGTCCCGCGTTCTAATTTTGCGCCATCCACCGCCTCCCGCACGGGCAAACTGCAGCATTGATCAAGTCGCTTGGCAAAAGATTCGGTAAAGCCCGGTGGCATGTGCTGCACTACCAAGACGACAGCTGGAAACCCATCGGGCAGTCGCGGCAGAATTTCCATCAACGTTTTGGGGCCACCGGTGGAAACCCCAATTACTACAATTATTTCTCCCACATTTTTCGGCGCTGATATGTCTTTTCCCCTCCCCGATGGCCCGCTCTTTCTACTCTCTAAGGTTTTTTCTCTCAACAACCTCCCGCTTTTTGGCTTTCTAGCTGACAAAAAGGCAGCTTTTACCTTTTCCACGATTTCCCTTCCTATTTCTTTTATGCCAAGGGAAACCGTCCCTCCCGGCTTCGCGACGAAGTCGAAGGCACCCAATTCCAAAGCTTCGAATGTAGTCATGGCCCCCTCGGTAGTGAGAGAAGAGATGATTATAACAGGGCAAGGAGAAAGGGCCATGATATACTGCAATGCGGTGAGCCCATCCATACGGGGCATATTGATGTCCAAAGTTACGACATCAGGTCGATGCTTCAGGACCTTTTCAACAGCTTCTTGACCATCCCTAGCTGTATCGATTACTTCTATATCGCCATCGCTTTCAAGTATGTCACAGAGGCACCTGCGCATGAAGGCGGAATCATCCGCCACAAGCACGCGAATCTTTTCACGCATGGTTCTCAATCATTCCCCTTGTTCTATTTTGTCAATTTCCATGAGCTCTTTCTTTTCCTTCCCCGACAGGACCTCCTCCGCAGAAAGCAGAATAATCATTCTGTTTGCTCCATCAAATTTTGCTATTCCCCTGATGAACCTCTGTTCGATCTCTTCAACCAGAATTTCAGGCGTGCTTTCTATCTTGGATCGCTTTACCTTTAGAACTTCTTTAACAGAATCCACAATGAGGCCGGTGCGCCTTCCGGAAATTTCGACGATCACTATTCTGTTATGCTCATCCCGCTCTACTTTCTTTAATCCGAACTTTTTCCTAAGATCAATTACGGGCACAATTATACCACGCAAATTTATGACGCCCTCTACAAAATCAGGAGCCTTTGGAACAGCTAGTATATCCGTTAGCCTTATTATTTCCCTCACATCTTCTATCGAGAATGCGCACTCCATGCCATCCACGACGAAACTCACAATTTGTTCCTCTTCATCCTTTTCATCAATAACTTCCATTTCACCATTATCCCCGCGAGACCGTAATATATCAGCGCTTTCTTTTAACCCGTGGGAAAACATCTTTTTGGGGTCAAGCACATAAACCAGGCGCCTGCCGCCATCAAGCTTGCATATTCCGCTTATCTCCTCAATACCTTTTCCTTTTAAAAGCGGTGGTACAGGGTCAATCGAGGTTCTGGCAATACGCAGCACTTCTGAAACCACATCGACTCTAAATCCTACTGTATAAGAGCAGTCTTCTTCTTTTACATGAGTTACTATTATCCTTGACCTCTCGTCAAAAGCGCATTCCTCCATGTGGAATAACCGCCTCATGCTTACGATAGGCAATATCCTATTGCGTAGTGAAATAATTCCAAGAATGTAAGGGGGTGTATTGGGAACTTCGTTGATTTCTTCGGAGACACGGACTATCTCCTGGACATTCGCCACCTCTATTCCATATTCCTCGTTGCCTATCTTGAAGCTGATGAGCTGCAACTGTTCTTCACTGGTTGTATCCATACTTTTCTTATTATCTTCGTTAATTCTGGTATGATTAATTGTATTTACCAGCTTTTGGCTGGCTTCTCCATCCCATGATTTAATGAGCCGCCTAGCATCCAACAGCATAACCAATTTCTCGCCATCTTCGATTCTCGCCACACCTTCCAAAAAGTCCACAGCAGTTTCTTCCCCAGATATTTCTTCTACCTCATCCCTTCGAATAGATATTACCCCAGCAACCCGGTCTACCACGTACCCGAGTCTTTTATCATCTGCTGTCAGCACAATCACCCGGCTTGCCTCTGTATCTTCCGCTTTCGCAAGCCCCAGGCGCAGCCTGCAATCTACAATTGTCAGGATGGTTCCCCGCAGGTTGGCAAGGCCCCGAATATATTGAGGGACACGCGGGACCTTCACAACCTCCGGGACCCTTATTATCTCCTGCAAATACTTTATTGCCACTCCGTACATTTCATCGCCCAGATAGAAGGTAATGTACTGATTGCTGTTTTCAATCGACCTTTCGATTGTGGTTACCGGCTCCATGAAACCATCACCCTGTCCTTAAAACTGCTGCAGTTCATCGGCCAGCGCTGCAATCTCTTCAATGGCTCTTGAAAGTTCTCTCACACCTTCTGCCTGCTGCTTGCCTGCTGTAGCCGCTTCCTGGGCGGCTCTGGACGCCTCCTCCGCAGCAGATGCGATCTGATCAACACCTTTTCTTGCCTCCTCAATAGCGTGCACACTTTGCCTGGCTTCTTCAGCAATTTCTTCCGTCCCTTTTACTATGGTCTTCATGTCTTTATCTATCTGTTCTAGATCCTTTGAAGTCTTTTTTGCTTTTTCTACTTCTTGAATTGTGGACTCGCCTATTGCTTCAGCGTCCATGAGCACAATCTTTATCTGTTCCTGTATAGACCTTACAAGCTCTTTTATCTGCTCCGCATTGCTTGCACTGTCCTGGGCCAAATTCCTGATGTCCGATGCGACAACCGCAAAACCTTTACCATATTCCCCTGCTCTTGCTGCCTCTATAGCTCCACTTACAGCAAGCATATTTGTCTGAATACCAACCGTAACGATAGTGTCCACAATCTTATCGATTTCCCTGGCCCTGGATTCTAATGTCTTTATTTTTTCAATATTTTGTCTGTTTGTATTCATGGCTTCTAAAACTCCGGAAATCAATTGGTCTACATTCGCTTTGTTGCGCTCCAATAATTCAGCAAGTTCTTTAACCTTGTTTAACGAAGACTGCGCCTCTTCGCTGATCGTCTTCATCCCTTTCTCTATCTGTGCCGCAGCTCCGGAAGATTCTTCGGCCGCCGCTGCCTGCTGTTCACTACCCCTGGCTATCTGAGAAAGCGCCACCATGATCTGGTCCGCCGATTTGCTTGCTTCTTCAATAGCAGCAGAAAGTTCTTCTGCCGCAGCTGCAAGGCTCTCGGCTGATTTTTGAGTATCGGTAGAAGATCTCAACTCCTCTGCCATTTCAGCAAGTTCTGCAGCAGCCTGGCTTATGTCAGAAAGGGCTTTTGTTTGCTGGTCTATCGCCTGAAGGGCTTCCTGCGTTGCTTTGGCCTGCTCCTCAGCTCCGCTTGCGACTATTTCAGCTCCCTTTTGGAATTCCTGCACAGCCTGCAAAGACTCGCGGCTTAGATCATTTATTTTGGCTGCAGCTTTTACGACTTCTTCCATTGCCCTGATAACAGAAATCAGATCTTCACTTATCAATTTCCCTCTTTCCACCTGAGAGCGCGCTTTGGCTGCTGAATCATTAATGGCATCTACAACAACCTTTACTTCTTGCTGAATGTTATTTACGACCTCTCTTATGTCATTAGCTGCCTTTTCAGAAGTTTCTGCCAGTACCCGTACTTCATCGGCCACCACAGCGAATCCCTTGCCGTGCTCTCCAGCCCGCGCTGCTTCGATTGCCGCATTTAAAGCCAGCAAATTAGTCTGATCGGCTATCCTGACAACCGTTTTAATGATATTGCCTATGCTTTCTGCCTGCTTTTCTAACTGGGCTACAAGCCTTGCTGATTCCTCATTTTTAGAGGATGCCTTGTTAACACCTTCTACAAGCTTTTCTATGTCTTCAGCCGTTTTTTCAACAAGCGCCTGAATGGCCTTCCCCCGTTCCAGCGCCAGCCGGGCATTTTCCGCAGCCTTCTCTGCTCCTTTTGTTATCTGCTCAATTGCCGCCAGTGACTCCTGGGTCGCTTTGCTCGCTTCTTCCGCTCCGCTGGCAATCTGTTCCATGGAGGCCCTCAGCTCTTCGATTGCTCCTGTAGCCTCCTCTACTCCTGATGACAGCTCTTCGGTAGCAGCTGCAATCCTTTCCGCTGCCTGCTGCCTCTTTGCAAAGGTGCGCGCCTTTTTTCTTTGCATTTCAAGCTGTTTTTTATCTACGTTGTACCCGCCTGATTCCATTTGGTTTGAACCGGGTTTATCGCTCTTTGCTGTATCTGCAGGCTCTCCACCTAACGGGGCAAGTGTTTTAAAATTTTTCTCTGGCATATTTCCATCTACCTCCGGTTATTATTGTTTATTTAGAATTGTATTTCGTTTGTAAAATCATCTAACGTCGATACGCAGTAGTTCGACACTCTGTAAGAAGCATTTCAGTAACTCCGGATCAAATTGGCCATTAGAATCTTTTAATATACCGATGGCCTGGTGTACCGGCAGCGGGTCGCGGTAAGGCCTTTTGCTTGTAAGCGCATCAAACGTATCAGCTATAGCTATGATCCTCCCGAAGAGCGGTATCTGATCACCTATTAATCCTTTTATGTAACCCATACCATCGTATCTTTCATGATGATAGTAGACTCCATCAACTATGGCCTTTGAAAAGCCGAGGCTTGCCAGCAAATTCCTGCCTATAACTACGTGCTGCTGCACCATCTGCTTTTCCCAGCGGGTGTATTTTCTCGTCGTTTTTAAAAGTCTATCCGGAAGTCCAATTTTGCCGACGTCATGAAGTAAGGATGCTATATAAACTTCCTTAATTTCTTCAGGACTTAAGCCCAACACATTACCTATCGCTGCTGCGTATTTTGCCACATTTTTGCAATGAATTGCCGTTACCCGATCCCTTGCTAATAACACGTAAAACAAAGCAAGAGTGAGATTCCATAGCACACTTCATCTTTCCCCTGTGATGTTCGTTTTCTTTGATTTTTGTAAATTGTACGTGTCACTTACTTAACATCACCTCTCCTAACTGATCTCTTCTTTTATGTTTTGATATTTCGACATAAATTGTCAGAATCCTTCATTTTTTTTTTTTTTTTTTTTTTTTTTTATTTTTTTTAAATTATTTTTTATTTTTCAAAAATATATTTTTTAATAAAGCAAAAAAATAGAGGGTGTATTCCCCTCATCATCAAAATCCCTCAGCACCTCACAGCTTCCTGCTAGCAAAAAATCCTGTGTAAATATCCATCTCAATTTCCTGATTGTAAGTGGGAAAACTACTTTCTTCTTTCACGTGAATTCTTGTCCCCTTCACCTTCATCGCAACTTTGGAGCCCCTGCGAGTAATTCCAGCTGAAAGGCCATCGATCAATCTGAAAAACCTGTACATTGGCAAAAGATACTGCGGAAAGTCGGACGGCAGCTCGTTCTCCACATGATGGTGATACTTTATCAAATAATACACTTTATCGTCTATGTTATATAACGCCCTGCTCAAATCAGCTCCCCGAAATGCATGATGGTGACCCTTTTCAAATACTTCCTTCGGATTTACTATATCCCCTATTTTTAAATCCGGCTGCACCTTTCCGATATCATGCAGAACGGTGGCCTGCACAAGTGCATTCTTATCCATCCCTGGCAGTTCCATCAGCCCTTGCCTAAAAGCGTCTGCAATTAGCTTTAGCATGTTTATGACATGCCTGAAACAGCCGTTTTTGATCACGCCGGTTATTTTTATCATGCCTGTACTTTCGTCGTACTCATCCATATACTCCACTATGGATTTTAACCGTGCCTCTATGCGCTGGTCCGGAAGCATTATCGAAAATGCCGTTTCCACTTCACTTTGACTACTTCTCAATTTTTCCATCATGGTGTACTCCGCTGTTATATCGGCAAAAGTAACCAGAAAATAATTTGTTTCCCGTAAAATATCCGTACACATCCTGTAGTAGGTTCCTGTTTTTGTTGTGAATATCTTTCTTTGATTATTCTTAACTATCGCCTTCATTTCTTCAGTACCTATTGAGTTTTCTGATATTATTTCCATCGCGAGTCTATTAGCCTGTACAACCTCGCCGCCCTCCGATACCAACGCAATCCCAAAGGGAAGGAGGTTTATCACTGCCTCTATCAAGTGCTCTGTATCTACTCTTTTTTTTCTTTCCTCACCGTGCGACCTTGCAAGTTCGCCTATTAGCTTATCCGGTGAAAGCCTTCCTGCTATTTTTCCTTCTTTACCCGTAAATAATGGCAATCTTCCGCATTTATTTATCCTCTCAACAATGGCTTCTATGTCCATGGACGATTCCAGTTTATCCTCATCTTTTATCAGAACGGCAATGTCCTTTGCTTTAAATTTTGCACCTTCATCTCCCATGAGAAGCCATTTTATTATCGTTTTGCCATCAATGTATCCATAAACACCTTCTTCCTTCTCTACAATTACCAGGGCTCCTTCACTTTCAAGCAGTGCTTTCGCAACTTCTTTTAAACTGGCATCTGGTGGAACTACAGGCAAATCGCATCGGTCCATTAGTATATCTTCCATTTAAGCCCCCTCCCTAATTTTTGCCGTTCAGGTGGCTGTAGAAAACGAGCCTGTTTTTACCTTTTGCTTTAGCCGCGTACATGGCCGCATCTGCAAATTCTATGATCTCCTCCATACTTAACGGGCGGTCATCCGGATACACCGCTGCACCAATGCTAGCGGTAATTTTAATCCTGGCTTCTGTAAAAACCCCCTCCTCTATTCGTTTTCTTACCCTTTCCAGGGGCTTTTTAGCACCGCTACTTTCCGTTTCCGGCAGCAATATGAGGAATTCTTCGCCCCCATACCTCATAACCACGTCCTTGTCCCTGAGGCAAGCTTTTATAACAGTACTTACTTCCTTCAACAGTTCGTCTCCGATCACATGGCCGTATCTATCATTGATATCTTTGAAATTGTCTATATCAAGCATGGCCACTGTAAGAGGTGTTTTTGTCATACTTGCATTCGACCAAAGTTTCGAGAGAATTCTATCAATTGCTAGCCTATTGTAAAGACCTGTCAGAGGATCTCTTTCGACACTCTCCTTAAGAGTGAGGAGCAAGGCATCCGTTGCTATGAGTATCTGGGCCAAAAATTCTGTAGCTCTCTCAATGTAGATCCACTGGACCACATCGTTATCCTGCTTTATATTAAGAACTTCTTTTAGAACTTGATTATGAATGTCCAGAATATTTGCGGCCTGGGCTGAAGACTCGTCCAGCAATTTTATAAGGCGCTGGTATGCCTCAAACAGTACCTCATCTTGCCCACCTTTTAGAAGGTATTCTGAAAGGTAATTCTTGTACTCCATCACAAAGCTCTTAAGATTTTTCACTTGCCCTATTCCCCCTTTGCCACCAGTGCGGTAGCATCATCTTCTTTTATACTGAACTCCGTCACTATCTTTAAAGCGGCGTCTCTGGCACTTAGCGTTCTGATCCATACTATGTCTGGCGTCGGAATAAACTGATTCTTTATTCCATCCGTGCACACTACCAATGTGGAATAAATCAGCGACACAGGTTCTCTAAATATTTTCGGGCTGGCCTGCATCCTCCCGACGACACCGCCTACTCCCATTATTCTCCTAGCAGACCAAGCATCGACAAGCCAGGCCTTTATATTGCCCACGTTTATGTATTCTATCATAGATTCAGAAACCAGAGCAACAAAAGCGGCACAGCCGCGGGTATCTCGTAAAAGCCCCTGAAGATCCGCATATATCTTCTCTATTTTCTCCTCCGCTGAATTCTTAACGTAAAACTCTATAAGTTTCGCAACTTCGTGCGCCCTTCTGCCGTGGCCCAAGACATCCGCGACAAATAACATATATTTCTCGCCCATCTTCTTCCATAAGCACACATCTCCGCTCTCTTCCTCCAGATAATGCGGCTTTGATGCCGTTCCGACTTGCAAAATAAAATTCTTCCCCTTTTGCTTTGAAGGCTTGAAGGTAGCCTTTACTCTTGTACCTCCGCCGGGTTTTCGCTCGATTTCAAGTTCATTGCTGCTTTTTTTCACCACTTCAAGGCCTATACCAAGTCCACCGGATAGCTTATCTTCGCTGCTATCCCCCACAATCTTTCCTATATCTTCGGCCACGATGCGAAGACCATCCTCAGTAAGTTCTACCTCTATGAAGCCCTTTTTGCCGTATTTCAAAATATTAGTGGCCAATTCTTTGGCCACGAGCAAGGTTGAGGGTATGTCCAGGTTAATTTTTTTCAAAAATTTCTTCAGGCGGTATTCGAGAATAAAAAGATCGGCTTCAACAGCAATATCAACCTTCAGCCTCTCTGTCAAAACGCGCGCCTCCTTTTTTCCACGATAACAGCCGTTCCCTTCCCAACTTCAGACTCGATATGAAAACTGTCCATCAGCCTTCTGATCCCTGCAAGGCCCAGCCCCAGGCTTCTTTCTGAAGTCGTATATCCTCCGCTTACCGCAAGTTCCACATTTTCTATCCCAGGTCCCTTGTCGCACGCTAAAATCTCTATGGTTGTCGCCTTCTCTGGACCTGCTTCTTTCTTTCTAATGTAAATGTACCCTTCCTTTGCATACCTGTAAATATTTCTTGCCAGCTCCGAGACGGCCGTGGCTATTTTAGTGACATCCGCCAGAGAAAAATTCATTTTCTGTGCAAAATTTTTTGCCATCTGCCTGGACACCGCTATATCGCTTTCATCTTTTATCTTCAGCACTATGTCGTAGTCCTGGGGATTTACTTCTATCACCCGGTATCACTCCCCCAACGCAAAAGCATTGAAAAAGCGCCGCTTACTCCAGCTCATCCAGAATATCTATAGCATCCTCAAGGCTCCGGGCAGTGATTATGTCTTTCAACCTGATGCCCATCTGGGCTAGCGTAAGCGCTACCTGCGGCTGAATCCCGCATAAAACAGTATGGCATCCCATAGCTTTAGCCATACCGGCCGTCTCCGAAAGGACAAAAGATATGTAGCTGTCGATTACATCTACCATGCTGACATCGATTATTATACCCCGGACGTCATTCTCGTGTATCTCGTGGAGTATCTGCATCTGCAGCCTCTCAACCGTATTATCATCAAGTTCGATCTGTATTGGGACAAGCAAGTAATCATAAAGCTTTATAGTCGGCACTACCTTACTCTTCATCGCCGTCCCCTCTTTTTCGGCTATGTTTTCTGTCGCTTTTGTCAGGCGCTATACCAATCGCATACTTGAGGGCGCTTTCCAAGTCCCTCTTTATAATTACCATGTTGAAATCGACGCCCAGTTTTACAAGGGTATGGGCTATCTCCGGCTTTATTCCCGTCAGAATCACATCGCTGCCGAGCAGCTTTATCGCGTTAAACATTTCTATTAAAAATCCTCCGACAATGGTATCGATCATCGGCACACCCGTCACATCCACGATCACCATCTTTGCCCTGGTGCTTGCTGTTTTTTCAAGAAGTTTTTCGGCCATGTTCTGGGCTCTGTGGCTGTCAAGGGTACCAATAAGAGGCACGAGAAGTATATCCTGCCAGATCCTTATTATGGGAGTCGCAAGTTCGGCGAGTATGTCCCCCAGTTCTCTGATGCGTGTCTCTTTTTCTTTTTTCGACTCATCCAATACTTCAACTACGACTTTTAAAATTTCCGCAAGAGGAAATCCTTCTATTTTTTCGTTCAAAAACTCAAATCCTTTCAACAAAGCACTTGAATTAACGACATTCATGAGACTTTTTAGCGGTTCTTTAATTTTTTCCTTCATGTCCGCGTTTTCGGAAGCATCCGCAAGATTAACCAAAAAATCCTCCCATTCTTTTTTTATCCCATCCTCTCCTGCCAGTCCTTCTAAAAGCCCTTCCAAATTATAAATTATGGCCTCTTTCACGATAATACCACCCCTTCCAAATATAAACTAGAAAAGTCATGTTAATCCCACAAACTATTATAATACATAAATATGCGAGAGCAATAAAGTGCTTTTAAGTTCTCTTTATCCGTTAGCTCGAGAAAATAGGACAAAAAAATACCCGGACCGATAAGCCCGGCTACTTTTACTTCTATCATCCCAAAACTTTCTTTAGAAAATGCCCCGTGTAAGACTTCTCGTTGGCGGCCACATCTTCCGGAGTCCCCTGGGCAACGATCTCGCCTCCCGCATCTCCTCCTTCCGGACCGAGGTCTATTACATAATCGGCGGTTTTTATCACATCAAGGTTGTGCTCGATAACTATTACCGTGCTTCCCCCATCCACCAACCGGTGAAGTACATCCAAAAGCTTTTTTATATCCGCCGGATGTAGTCCCGTGGTGGGCTCGTCCAGTATATACACCGTGCCACCGTTGTTCTTCCTCGAAAGCTCGGCAGCAAGCTTTACTCTCTGGGCTTCGCCTCCCGACAGCGTAGTGGAAGACTGTCCTAACTTGATGTACCCCAGCCCCACATCCCGTAATGTCTCCAGCTTACGCCTTATTTTGGGAATGTTTTGGAAAAATTCCAGTGCTTCGTCCACCGTCATATCGAGCACATCGGCGATACTCTTTCCCTTGTACTTTACTTCTAAGGTTTCCCGGTTATAGCGCTTGCCCTTGCATACCTCGCATGGGACGTAAACATCTGCCAGAAAATGCATTTCTATCTTTATTATTCCATCTCCCTTACATGCTTCGCACCGACCGCCTTTTACGTTAAAGCTAAACCTGCCCGGTTTGTATCCCCTCATCCTGGCCTCTGGGGTTAGCGAAAAGACCTCCCGGATATCGTTAAAAACTCCGGTGTATGTGGCAGGATTGGACCTCGGCGTCCTGCCTATTGGCGACTGATCTATGTTTATTACCTTTTCCACGTATTCTACGCCTTCTATGCCATCGAAGTCGCCGGGCCTTGTCTTTACGCCTGATAGCTTTTCCTTCAAAGCTTTGTACAGGATCTCGTTCACAAGGGTGCTCTTTCCGGAACCCGAAACCCCCGTCACGCAGGTAAAAAGCCCCACCGGAAATTTCACGTCTATATCTTTAAGGTTGTGCTCTCGGCAGCCCCTGAGCACTATCCACCGGCCGTCGGGCTTTCTCCTTTCCGGTGGCACAGGTATTTTAAGTTTTCCGCTTAGGAACTTTCCGGTCAGGGACTCCTCGCATTTTTCTATAACTTCCACTGGTCCTGCCGCAACAACCCTACCGCCGTGCTCTCCCGCACCGGGGCCGATATCTATGATATAATCGGCGGCCCTCATGGTATCCTCGTCGTGCTCCACCACCAGCACCGTATTTCCCAGGTCCCTAAGTTCCTTTAAGGTTCTTATAAGGCGCTCGTTGTCCCTTTGGTGCAACCCTATGCTGGGCTCGTCGAGTATATATAAAACTCCTACTAATCTCGAGCCTATTTGGGTGGCAAGCCTTATTCTTTGTGATTCGCCGCCGGAAAGCGTCCCGGCAGGTCTGTCCAACGTCAAGTAATCGAGGCCCACGTCTATTAAAAATTGAAGTCTGTTTTTTATTTCCTTTAATACTTGCTGGGCTATAATTCTTTCCTTCTCGGTAAGCTCAAGTTCGCTGAAAAACTTCATGGCATCCCTTATGGAAAGTGCCGTCACCTCGGCTATGGAAAGGCCTCCCACCTTTACCGCAAGGCTTTCAGGCTTTAGCCTTGCCCCCTTGCAGGCGGGGCAAGGCCTTGTGCTCATAAACTGTTCGATTTCTTCCCGAGACCATTCGGAATCGGTTTCCTCGTATCGCCGCTTTAAATTATTGATAACGCCTTCGAAATATCCCCGGTAGTGCCTTGTGCTGCCGTAACGGCTTTCGTAGTAAAAGTCTATTATCTCGTCGGAACCATATAGCAAAATGTCTATCATGCGCTCGTCCATCTTCTCGAGAGGAGTTTCCACATCGTAGCCATAGTGCTCCAGCACCGCCTGTAGCATCTGGAAATAATACCCGTCGGCGCTGCTGCTCCAAGGCACTATAGCACCTTCGGCCACAGACTTTGACCTATCAGGTATTACAAGGTCCGGATCGATTTCCATGTTCACCCCGAGTCCGCTGCAGGCCGGGCAGGCACCGTAGGGGCTGTTAAATGAAAACATCCTAGGCGACAGTTCCTCTAAGCTGATGCCGCAGTCCGGGCAGGCAAAATTCTGCGAGAAAAGTAATTCTCTTTCCCCGATGACATCTATTATCACAAGCCCCCCCGACCTTGCAAGGGCCGTTTCTATTGAATCCGCAAGTCTTGATTCCACGCCGGGCCGCACAATAATCCTGTCCACTATGATTTCGATATTGTGCTTTTTATTTTTATCGAGTTTTATTTCTTCTCCAACTTCCACGATTTCACCGTCTATCCGAACCCGCATGAAGCCGTCCTTTTTTATATTTTCCAGAAGCTTCTGGTGTTCGCCCTTCCTGCCCCGCACCACCGGTGAAAGCACCTGTATCTTAGTGCCTTCAGGCAGTTCCATCACCGCGTCCACTATCTGGTCGACGGTCTGCTGGGATATCTCCCTGCCGCAGCGCGGGCAGTGGGGCCGGCCTATCCTTGCATAAAGCAATCTCAAGTAGTCGTAGATTTCGGTAACCGTCCCCACGGTGGAACGGGGGTTTTTGCTGGTGGTCTTCTGGTCAATTGAAATAGCCGGGGATAGACCTTCTATATAGTCCACGTCTGGTTTGTCCATCTGGCCCAGAAACTGGCGGGCGTAGGCCGACAGCGACTCTACGTAGCGCCTTTGCCCTTCGGCGTAAATTGTATCAAAGGCCAGAGTGGATTTGCCTGACCCGGAAATACCCGTTATCACAACCAGCTTGTCCCTGGGTATCTCCACATCGATGTTCTTTAAGTTGTGCTCCCTTGCTCCTTTAACTATTATTTTATCCTTTGACATGAATATCACTACCCTCTCTCACGACGCTGAAAGCCTGGGCTTTGATTTCCAGTATGATATCGCGAAGCTGGGCCGCCTTTTCGAATTCCAGATTCCGCGCCGCCTCTCTCATCTCTTTTTCCAGCTTTTCAACGTAGGCTTTCAGTTCCTTTTTGGTCATCTTGGCAAGGTCCTTATCAGGCAGGAAGTCTTCTTTTTTGTCCACTTCCTTAGTGGCCTCGATGAGCTCCCTTATGCCCTTTTTGACCGTGGTGGGCACTATGCCGTGCTTTTTGTTGTACTCCATCTGTATCTTTCGGCGGCGGTTGGTTTCGCTTATCGCTTTTGCCATTGACTCGGTTATGGTATCGGCGTACATTATTACGCGTCCTTCGGCGTTGCGAGCCGCGCGCCCGATAGTCTGAATCAGCGAGGTTTCCGAACGCAAAAATCCTTCCTTGTCGGCATCTAAAATTGCCACCAGAGAGACCTCAGGAAGGTCCAGGCCCTCCCTCAAGAGATTGACTCCAACAAGGCAGTCGAATTTTCCGAGCCTGAGGTCCCGCAATATCTCAAGCCTCTCCAAGGTATTAATCTCAGAATGCAGGTATTTTACCTTGATTCCGGATTCTCTCAAATAGTCGCAAAGGTCCTCGGCCATCTTTTTCGTCAGGGTGGTAACCAGGACTCTCTGGTCCTTTTCAGCCCTCTTTCTTATCTCGCCGATGAGGTCGTCTATCTGCCCCTTTGTGGGCCTCACCTCCACTTCAGGGTCCAAAAGCCCGGTAGGCCTTATGATTTGTTCGACCACCTGAGAGCTCTTTTCAAGCTCGTAGGGGCCCGGCGTGGCTGAAAGAAATATGACCTGGTTTATCCTTTCCTCGAATTCCTCAAAGGTCAGAGGCCGGTTGTCGAAGGCCGAAGGAAGCCTGAAGCCGTGTTCCACCAAGGCTTCCTTGCGGGAGCGGTCCCCCGCGTACATGGCCCTTAGCTGGGGAATCGTAACGTGGGATTCATCTATAATTATCAGGTAATCTTCCGGGAAATAATCAAGGAGAGTAAAGGGCGGCTCTCCCGGTTTTCTCCCCGTAAGGTGTCTGGAGTAATTTTCAATCCCCTTGCAGTATCCGGTCTCACGAAGCATTTCAATATCGTAGTTCGTGCGCTGCTCGAGCCTTGCCGCTTCAAGGAGCTTCCCTTTAGCCTTCAGTTCCGCCACCCGCTCTTCAAGCTCCTGCTGTATGGACTTTATGGCAGCTTCCAGCTTGTCTTTCGGAGTTACGTAGTGGGACGCAGGGAAAATCGAAACGTGGTTTCTTTCCCCGATAACTTCGCCGGTGAGGGTGTCAAACTCGGTTATCCTCTCGATTTCGTCGCCGAAAAACTCCACCCTTATGGCCCTTTCGGTGAAAGAAGCGGGATATATTTCAAGGATGTCGCCGCGCACACGGAAAGTGTTGCGGGTAAAATCGTAATCGTTTCTCGTGTACTGAATTTCTACCAGCCTGCGGATGACTTCGTCCCTTTCCTTTACCATTCCGGGCCTTAAAGATATAACCTGGTTTTCGTAATCCACCGGAGAACCCAGGCTGTATATGCAGGAAACGCTAGCGACTATGATAACGTCCCGCCGTTCGAACAATGCCGCCGTGGCCGAGTGGCGGAGCTTATCAATCTCGTCGTTTATGGATGCGTCCTTTTCGATGTAGGTGTCGGTCTGGGGGATGTACGCCTCGGGCTGGTAATAGTCATAGTAGCTGACAAAATATTCCACAGCGTTATTGGGAAAAAACTCCTTGAGCTCGCTGCAAAGTTGACCCGCCAAGGTCTTATTGTGAGCTATGACCAGAGTCGGCTTTTGGACCTTTTCTATTATGTGAGCGATGGTAAAAGTTTTGCCGGTGCCAGTAGCCCCGAGAAGCGTTTGGAATTTATATCCCTTTTTTATACCTTCGGACAACTGTGCGATTGCTTTGGGCTGGTCGCCTTTCGGAGTAAAGCTTGAAACTACCCGAAACTCCCCCATGGCAATACCACCTTCTTTACCTGTTTCACCCTAAAATTATACCATACATGGACTTATAAAAAAAGAAAGCCCCGAATTTTTGTTTGGGCTTAAGATGTGACGGCAAACTGGCTTTTATATAGCTCTGCATAAAATCCACCTTTTTTTACCAGCTCTTCGTGCGTGCCTTTTTCGATTATCCTTCCGTTGTTTATCACCAAAATCATGTCGGCGTCCTTTACGGTGGAAAGGCGGTGGGCTATGACGAAGCTCGTCCTGCCTTTCATTAGGTTTTTCAAAGCCTTTTGGATGTATATTTCCGTTACCGTATCCACATTGCTCGTTGCCTCATCAAGGATCAGTATTTCCGGATTGGCTAAAAAAGCCCGGGCAATGGTTATAAGCTGCTTTTGTCCCTGGGAAATGTTTGATGCCTCTTCGTTTAAAACTGCATCGTAACCTCCCGGCAGGGTCTTTATGAAATGGTGGGCGTGGGCTGCTTTTGCCGCGTTTATAATTTCCTCCTCGGTGGCCCCTTCTTTGCCGTACGCGATGTTTTCCCGTATGGTCCCGCTGAAAAGCCAGGTGTCCTGCAGGACCATCCCGAATATTTTTCTCAAATTCTCCCTGGAAATATCCCTTATGTCCACGCCGTCCACGGTTATCCTTCCCTTTTTAATTTCATAAAACCGCATCAGAAGGTTTACTATGGTGGTTTTTCCGGCTCCCGTCGGACCCACGATGGCCACCTTCTGGCCGGGTTTTACCTCCACGTTCAGGTCTTCTATCAGGGGCACATCTTCCCTGTAACTGAAGCTCACGTTTTCGAATTTCACGCATCCTTTTACATCTTTCAGTACCAATTTAGGATTATCGGGGGTTTCTTCCTCCTCATCCAATATCTCAAAGACGCGCTCGGCGGAAGCGATGGTGGACTGGATGATGTTCGTAATGTTCGCTGTCTGGGTTATGGGGTGATTGAACTGCCTGGAATACTGGATGAAGGCCTGAACATCTCCTATTTCGAGAACCCTTCTAATTACAAAAATTCCTCCAGCAGCGCAGACTATCACGTATCCTATGTTGCTGATAAAGTTCATCAATGGCATTATGATTCCCGAGAGGAACTGGGCTCTCCACGACGCGTCGTAGAGTTTTTCATTCATTTCCACAAAAGCTCTTACGAAATCCCCTTCGCGGTTGAAGGCTTTAATCACGTTAAATCCGCCGTAGGTTTCCTCCACGTGACCGGTCAAATTGCCCAAAACAGCCTGCTGCTTTGAAAAAAGCCTCTGCGAGCGGGACGCTATGGACATCGTCGCCGCAATGCTCAGCGGCAGCGTCAATAATGTGATAAAGGTCAAAACCGGGCTTATCGCCAGCATCATCGCCACGATGCCCAAAAGAGTAACAACAGCGGATAAAAGCTGGAGGATACTTTGCTGCAGCGTAGTACTTATATTGTCTATGTCGTTTGTAATCCTGCTCAAAACATCGCCGTAGGTGCGGGAATCGAAAAATTTTAGAGGCAGTTTGGTAAGTTTTCCCATAACCTCGTTCCTGAGCGAAAAAACCATGCGCTGGGATACTACAGCCATCAAGTAATGCTGGATGTATGTGAAAAAAGCAGCCGATATGTAAAGTGCAGCCAAAAGTGTAAGTTTTTGCAATATATATCCGAAATCTATTTTTGAACCTAAGCCCGTCCTTTTAGCAACAACACCTTTGAAGAGTTCTGTTGTTATATCTCCCATTATTCTGGGTCCGAATACGTTGAACACATTGGCCAGCACAACTAGTACGAACACAATCGCAATTTGGAAAAAATAAGGCCTTAGATATTTCAGGAGTCTTTTCAAAGTACCCTTCAGGTCTTTTGGCTTTTCCGCGGGCCTCACCATGGGCGGTCCACCGACAAAGCCCCTTGGACCGGGCCGCCTCCCGTGGAACATGGGCCCTCGCGGTCCTATGCTCATGTGAATTCCTCCTCGGAAAGTTGAGATAACACTATCTCGCGGTATTCCCGGCAAGTCTTAAAAAGTTCCTCGTGTTTTCCTATTCCGGCTATCCTGCCGTCTTTCAGGACGATGATTTGGTCGGCGTCCATGACCGTGGCCACCCGTTGGGCAACCACCAAAACGGTGCTGTCTTTCGTCTCCTCCTTTATAGCAGCCCGCACTTTTGCGTCGGTTTTAAAATCAAGGGCGGAAAAACAGTCGTCGAAAAGGTAAATCCGTGACTTTTTCGCCACGGCCCGTGCGATTGAAAGGCGCTGTTTTTGACCGCCGGAAAGGTTTTTCCCTCCCTGGGAAATTACAGAATTATATCCGCCCTCCATATTTGAAATAAACTCGGAAGCCTGAGCTATCAAAGCCGCTCTTTCTACTTCTTCGCGGCGCAAATCTTTCCCGAACCTTATGTTCTCCTCAACGGTGCCCGAAAAGAGCACCACCCTTTGTGGCACATATCCTATTGCATCCCTTAATTTCCCCAGGGGCAAAAGCCTTATATCAATTCCGTCGATTAAAATACTGCCCGATGTTACATCGTAAAACCTCATTATGAGATTTAAAATCGTCGTCTTGCCGGCTCCGGTGCCTCCTATTATGGCGGTGACGCTGCCCGGTTCGGCTCTAAAAGATATTTCTTTTAAAACAGGCTCTGCCGAACCGGGATATTTAAAGGTAACATCCTTAAACTCTATAGTCCCTTTTATTTCTTCCGGTTCAAGGGGGTTTTCCGGTTCCTTTATCTCCGGCACCGTCTCGAGGACCTCAATTACCCTCGACGCGGAAGCGTACGCGCGCGGAAACATTACAAACGCCATGGACATCATCATCAGGGAGAACATCAAGTGCATTACGTATTGGATGAAGGCCATCAGGTCCCCAACCTGAAGGGTTCCTCGCTCAATCCTTATCCCCCCGAACCATAAAATGGCGATGATCGTAAAGTTTACGACAAGTGAGGTGGCCGGCATGAACCACGACATCAACCTGTTCACCTTAATGGAAGTTTCGGTCAGGTCCAGATTGGCCTTTTCAAACCTCTGCTTTTCGTATTCCGACCGGTTGAAGGCGCGAATCACCCTTATCCCTATGAGGTTTTCTCTGAGTATGAGATTCAACCTGTCTATTTTTTTCTGGATGGCTTCGAAAAGCGGCACCGACCTTCTATACAGGAAATAGACTATTCCAATGAGGAACGGCACTGTAACCAGCAAAACCAGCGAAAGCTTTGCATCCTTGTACACTGCCATTATCATGCTGCCTATCCCCATCAAAGGCGCCCTTGCCACCATCCTGAGCCCCATCACCGTCATCATTTGAATCTGGTTTACGTCATTCACCGTCCGGGTTATGAGCGATGCGGTGCCGAATTTATCGAATTCCGCAAGTGAAAAACTTCCCACATGTTTGAAGATGTCTTCCCGCAAATCCCTGCCGAATCCCACGGCGGCCTTCGAAGAAAGATAGCTTGCCAGGATGGCCGCAATAGTTCCCCCTAAAGCCACCAGCAGCATCATAATTCCCTTTCTCAATATGTATCCGACATCTTTATTTAGGATTCCCGTATCTACGATGTCTGCCATAAGATTGGGAAGGTAAAGTTCGGACACCGCCTGTAAAAATATCAAAAAAAGCGATGCAATAACGTAATTTTTATAAGGTTTGAGCCACTTTAAAAGCTTTTGCATGACTCCATCCCTTACCTTTCGAATTTGCGACAATAAAATTATAATACTATTAAAAAGCGGCGTAAATAAAAAAGGTGCACCGCCTTTTGGCGGTGCACCTTTTTTATTTTTTTTCGGACTTTAACGCCATATTTAAAAAGTAAAATAGTCCTCCCCATACGATAGTCAGCATCACTATCATAGTAATTATACTTCCGGGTCTCATTTTTTAGCTTTCACCCCTCTTTTTAGAAACGGCCTTTGCAATTTTTTCGTTAAGCATCAATATCACCGCAATGACTATGCCCCATTGCACAAACATGGTAGCGGGGCTGTAAACTTCAAAGGGATTCCACCAGGTTTCCGGATACCATGTGAATTGCTGGTATATCCACCAGCCGAAAATTATCGCAAAAAGAATGGGGAATATTCTTATGCAAAAGTCCCACCAGAGGCCGATTTTTATATCGGAAAATGGATTAATATCCTTCTTCCTTGCCCTCTCAAGCCCATATTTAATAAGGGCAAAGGCAACAAAAAGGCCACTTATCAATAGGGCTACACCCCACACCTGGTCCTGGTTGTTTAGAAAATCGATGTCCACTGCCGAAGGAAGCCCGCCGAGAAAGCTAAATAAGGCAACGGTGAAAGCCGCCTTTTTTCTCTCCCATCCGGCATCGATCAGGTTTCTTATTACTACTTCGTACATGGCATAAAGGGATGTCAAGGCTGCAAAAGCCATAGCCAGGAAAAACGCCGATGCAATCCACCTGCCACCCGGTAGCTCCGGGAAAAGCCTTGCAAGCCATATAAACGTAAGCCCTGTATTGCCCGAAGAAAGTATCTCTTCCACGTTTGCAGGAACGAGCGCAAAGATTGTCGGGATAATGGTCATGGCTGCTATAAAAGCTGCAGAAGTATCGGCAAGACCCGTTATAAAGCTGTTTACTGTCACATCTTCCTTTTCGCTGGTGTAGACCGCATACGTTATCATAAATCCCCAACCAGCACCAGTGGACCAGGCCGCCTGCGTGAAAGCCTCAAGCCACACTTTAGCGCTCGTTAATTTGCCAAAATCCGGATTGAAAAGGTAGTCAAGCCCTTTTGCAGCACCCGGAAGCGTAAGAGCCCTCACCATTCCTATAACCAACAGGGCAAAAAGGGAGGGAATCAATATTTTCGAAACCTTCTCGATTCCGCCTTCAACTCCTTTAAATACCACGTAAGTGCCCAAAGCTACCGAAATGAAGTGAAATAAGACTCCCTGCCCCGGATTATTTATAAAGCCTTCCCAGATGGCTTTAGTATCAGCACCCGGTCTTAAAACCCCTTCCAGGCTGAAAACGAAATACCGCAACGTCCAACCCATAGTTACCGAATAATAAGCACCAAGCGCAAAGCAAACAAAAGCTATCCACGCGCCCATCCAGGTATAGCGCTCGCCTATAAAGTCCCTAAAAGCGCCTATCGTGCCCTTCCTAGTCCTTCGTCCTATGGCGACCTCCGCCATCAGAAGGGGAATGCACCAAACTAAAAGTGCTACAAGATACGCCACCAAAAAAGGTCCCCCACCGTTCGCCGTCGCTACCCTTGGAAAGCGCCACACATTTCCCGTTCCCACGGCTTGTCCCATCGCAGCAGCTATAAAACCGAACCGAGTTGCAAAGGATTCCCTTTTTGCCATCGGCTAACCTCCATTTTGAAAATTTCCTGGGGCCCTTATGCAGGGCCCCGCAAACAACTAGAGATATAGAGATATTTTATTTATTTTTCTTCCGAACCTCTCATGGCCGACCTTAACATCGTAATTGCCGTGTATATTATTACGAATACCACCAGCCATTTCAATAATGTAAGCGGCATTGACTTCACGAGATACGCTGCCACAAACACTCCCAAAGAACCGGCGATGGTAATCGCCACTGACGCTTTCCTGTCGTAAGCACCCTCCTGCACGAATTTTATCGAGGCCGCCGGCATTAAAAATGCGCACGAACCCATCATGATTGGAAAGGCCACCCTGGGGCTCATGCCTAGAGCATAAACCAAAGCCATGCATGGTGCGTAAAGCCCGATGCCGATTGTCATCAATGCACCCAATATAAAGTTACCCAAAACGCCTATAACCAGCTTCGTTCCGGTAAGTCCTATCGCCTCGCCGCCTACCGGCATCAGGTTGAATATTCCGGCGAGGAAAATCAAGGCCACTACCAGGAGCGCGATGCCCATTCCCATCTGTATTTTCTTTTCAGGAAGTTTGGATACTATTCCTGCGCCCATCACAGCACCTAATGTAGCCGAAGCCAGCATGGAGATGAGGGTTATCGGTTCGACTTTAATTACCGTTATGAAAATCAGCGCCTCCAAAACTACCGGTATCGTCATGCTCACGTTCAGTGTTCCTGGTATCAATCTATCCGGAACAAGCTTCATCAGCTTAAAAAAGGCCGTTGTGGGTGCAAAACTCCCTATTCCCAAAGTGTCAAAAAAGTTCACTATGAAACCTACGAGCGAAAGCTTTGCCCAACTCGCATCGGAAAAAGTGTGCTTGTTCTTTATGGTGTCTTTTACGAACACGTAAGAAAACCCAAGGGTTAAAAGTCCCAAAACCGACAGTACGGCCTGTGTCATAATTCCCCTCCTTGTAAATTTTTAAACGGCTATTCCGACTTGCAGCATTCACCTGAACCCTTGCTTCCCAGTAAAAATCCATATTTTACCGGGTCATCCGGGTCGATTACGAACTGGTTAAATCCCGTTATATAAGCGTTTCCGGTTATCTCCGGAATTACGGCATCGAAAGGTCCGACCTTGGTGGCTCCGATTAACCTCCCTTTAAATACGGTACCTATTATGCTCTCGTACAGGAAGTCCTGCCCCAGGGCAAGTTTGCCTTTGGCATAAAGAGTAGCCATTTTGGCACAGGTGCCTGTACCGCAGGGAGACCGGTCTGCCTGACCATCGCCGAAAATTACCACATTTTTAAGGTGCGCCTTCGGGTTTTCCGTCTCATCGTAAATCTCCACAAGGTCTATGGTTTTTATGTGTTCCTTTTCGGGATGCTGAACTTTAATTTGCTCATTAGCCGCCCTCTTTATGGCCATTCCGGCTTTTATCAAGTCATCCACATTGGAAGGCTCAATTTTTATACCGAGCTGTTTTGCATCTACTATAGCAAAAAAGCTTCCGCCAAACGCAATATCAGCGGTAATTTGCCCAAGCTCTGGCACGTCTATCTTCACATCCGCTTCGTAAAGGAAGGCCGGTACATTCCTGACAGTTACCGACTTTACAACGTTATCCTCCACCTCTGCCCTTGCCTCTACAAGTCCAGCAGGTGTGTCCAATTTGACGTGGGTTACCGGAGTTACGGCCTTTACCATGCCTGTTTCAATCGCAACCGTAACTGCGCCTATAGACCCGTGGCCGCACATGTTGAGGTATCCGCCGCCGTCCATGAAAATTATGCCAAAATCCGCTTCCTGATTTACAGGTGCCGTAATTATAGAACCGAACATGTCTCTGTGGCCCCTCGGCTCGTGCATCAATGCCGTTCTTATGTGGTCCATGTTTTTCTCGAGATATTCTTTTTTCTCGGCCATGGTCTTCCCCGGTATGTGCGGAATTCCTCCCACCACCACCCGGGTCGGTTCACCCATGGTGTGGGAATCCACCGCGATTATGAGCCTGCCGAATCTCATATTTTCATCTCCCTTTTTGCTTCATTTTTTTCTTTAAAATTTTAATTGATTTTATCACGTCTTTTTTCGTAACGCAATTTTGTCCGACAATCTCCGTCTCCATACCTTCGCCCGCTTTATCCAGATCTATGATGTCTTCCATGTATTCGTTTTCGACTACCAGCCCGTTGCCGGCAAAGGTAAGGCCCACCGCCGGAATCCCCCTTTTGCCCAGCTCTTCGATGTGTGCGGCAAAGTCTATATGCTGGTTTCCGAAACCCTCGGCATATATTAAGACTCCGTCGACGCCCAGCGCCTCTGCCAGTATGCCCAGCCTTTTGGCCACGTAAAACTTTTCCAGGTTGTCCTGAGGGCTTCCTACCACGGCAATGCCAACCAGGTCCAAACTTTTGTCGTTTCTGACGATTTCCACCATCGGGTCGTTCATGTGGTGCAAGGTGGTCTCCTTAGTGGAAGGTCCTATTCCCATACTTATACCTCCTTAGGTGACGGAATGAATGCCGCCGTCCCTTACTTCGTTGGGCGAAAGGATTACAGGCACGTTGCCCAGGTCTATGATGGACTTACCTCCCCGCACCCCACCGGGTTCTGATGGCATTATAATCTTCTCGTGCATTGCACCCTGGCCGCCCAGTTCCTTTACGATGAGCACCTTTGGCCTGCCCTCACGCCTTACATCTTTATACTCCTGGACATATATTGCTTCCTGAGGAGGTAATTTTTTAAGTTCCTGTCTTATATGGTCAAGAATCCAGTCGCATACCTGATGGGCTGCCAAGGGACCTCGCCTTTCCATGCCGGTGCCTTTTTCTATCACCACATCGATATTCAGTATAATTTCCCTATTTCCAGGCGTGCCCGGCATTCCAAAGGCCACCTTTTCACTTAAAATTCCATGGGACGAACCGAATTCGGATATTTGCCTGCCTTCTTCATCGGTTCCGGTCAGAAAGACCACCATTCCCCTGAGAAAATGGGTGACACCTTCTCCGATTTTGCCCTCCACCTTAGCCGCTACTGGAATAATGTCCATGATGGAATTCACAAAGACGTTCCTTTCACCGGGCTTAATAACCCTTAAAGTTACTTTTTTCACAATCGGGTTAATATTAACAGCACGACCGGCCAGCTCTTCATCGATGTACAGGATATTGTTTTCTATCTTAGTATATTTCGAAATTTTTACATCATTTACGGAATATTCCCGCCACGTCAGTGTTCTCATTATTTTTTCTTTCAGAAAAGGTGTCACCTCATTTTTCGACTTCTTCTCCGATTTATTTTTTAAAGCGAGCTCTGCATACTTTTCCGGCATTTCCATCGTCACACTCTTCGCCCTGGCAATGGACAACCTGACCATTTTTATTTCACCCCCTTTACATGGCATTTGCCGCCGGCAGGCAAAAGGCCTGCCGGCTCAAAAATACTTTTATATCTTGGCTTTGTATTCGTAAGGAAGTGGAATTACCTTTCCATAGGTATCTATAGTCTCCAGAGCTTTTAAGGCATCTTTTAAAATCGCAGTCTGCATAACCTTGTTGTTGGGTTCGCCTACGTTCGCCCCCATAGGCACCATAGGCGCCACAATCCTGGGTGAACCCTGCTGCTTCGCTACCGGCGGCAAAGCAGCGATAAGCACAGTCGGGATTCCGACACTTTCTATTGCTCTCTGCACAATCACGGCAGAGCGGTGGCAGGTCCCTCAGCCGGCGGTCAGGACGGCCACGTCAACTCCTTCCCTTTTCAGCACTTCCGCAATCTGGGGACCCGTTTCTTCCTGGAACTTCTTTACATTTCCGCCCCCACCCATGAATCCTATATGCACGGGAGCCGCTGCTTTTATAAAGCCTTCTTTTGCCAGTTCCCTGAGCCTGTCGATGGGGAACATGCAGTTTATGTCCCTGTTTACGTCGGTGTTGTCGTAGCCTCCGTGAGTTACCATCAGCTCCGAGGATGGAGTATCGCCGGGTATTTCCCTGAAGGTGAAGTCCCCGGCCAGGTTGAACGGTTTTTGGGATTTCATGTGAATCCCCGCCGCAGACACCAGAGCTACGGTACAATCTTTGAGTTCTTTTGTAAAAGGCGTAAATACCGGCGGCGGAGTAATAGGAACGTAAATCTCCGATTGGAGCCCTTCCACCACTGTAAGCTTCATTTGTTTACCTCCCATTGCTTTTTAATATAACATAACTCATTTTTAATTCGACCTCGTCTCCAACCTCCGGATGCTTACCGCAAATAAGCATCCGGAGGGGAACCCTCAACATACCCATCCGGCCGTAAAATTCGATTTTTACATCTCTCTCGGTTAGTTCAATTATTTTACCTTTGATCGGCCGGACATCGGCATTTATTTCCATAATGCTTCTCCTTTGCTACTTTTTCGCATTCCTTATGAGCTCCTGGTTCTTTTCAATCACCGACTGATCCCATTTCTTTGGCGCCGGTTTAATCTCTACTCCGGCCATCTTTGCCTTCAGCATGGCAAGTGCCCTTTCTGCATCCTCTCTGGTGAGGGTGTTGTCGCCCAGGATTTCGGATTCCATGCCGTTTGGGTCCTTGTTGAGCTCGACCATCGCATCCATGTACTTATTGCCCACTATCAGCTGCCCCTGATACGCCGCATAGGTCACGCCGACCACCGGAATTCCCCGCTTGCCGATCTGTTCTATGTGGGAAGCAAAGTCGATGTGGTTGTTGCCGAACCCTTCAGTGGTCACAATAGCACCGTCCACTCCCATAGCCTCAATCAGGGCGCCGAGACGTTCCGACACGTAAAACTTTTCTTCATTGACCTGCGGGCTTCCAACAAATACCACACCCACCAGGTTCACCTCTTCATCTTCCGCCACGAGGTTTACGAGCGGTTCTCTGAAATAGTGCCGCGTATTTTCTTTCGATGCCGGACCGATACAGGTGAGGGCGTGAATTCCTCCATCCCTTACTTCGTTGGGCGATAGCACCACCGGGATGTTCCCCAAATCCACATTTGGCCTGCCTCCCAACACTCCGGCGGGCTCCTTCGGCAGTATCACGTTGTCGTGCATGGCACCCTGACCCATGATTTCCTTTACTATTACCACCCTCGGCCTTCCTACTCTTTCCACATCTTTGTATTCGATTACCCTGGCGGCCTCGGATGGGTCCTTCTTCTTCAGCACTTCTCTGATTTCTTGTATCACTGCATCGCAGACCTTATGAGCTGCATAGGGCCCTCTTCTTTCCATTCCGGTCCCGGCCTGAATCGTGACGTGTATCCTTATCATGATGTCGTTTTCATCGGGACAGCCGGGTCTGCCGAACCGCACTTTTTCCCCGATAATTCCTTCGCATGAGCCGAATTCATGCACCTGAATCCCGCTTTCATCAACACCTGTGAGGATGACGACCGCCCCGGAGAGAACGTGGGTTATACCTTCTCCGATGGCACCTTCCACTTTCGTGGCTATAGGGATTACATCCATAATGGTGTTGGTGAAGACGTTTTTATTGTCGGGAGTTATTATGTCTATTTCCATTTTCTTCGCCAGCGGATCGGCTTTTAAGGCATCTTCCGCTAATGTTTTCCTGATGGTGAGAATGCCGTTTTCAAAAGAAGTTTCATCTCCCAGTCTAACTTCCTTAACATCGAATTCGCGCATTAAAAGCGTCCTTTTCACGCGGTCTTCTATTTTTTCTTCTTTGCGGAATTCTTCTTCCGGCCTTGCCGCCGGTTCTACTGCGGTCGCGGTCGTGACTATAGCGGGAATTTCCAGGTTTATACCCTTACCCTCTTCGATGTGAATTCTTATGACGTTCCCTTTGCCAATTGCGTTCGAAACCGCTTCCTCCTCAGCTACACCGTTCCCCTTTATTACCTCAGGTTTCGTTTCCTCTTCCATTCCCCCTTCTATCATATCGGGGGTAATGGGCGTCAAGGCGTCTACGGTTTTTACTAATTTTTTCCCCAGGACCTGACCTATTGTCAAAACGTTCTCCGGTATGGTAAGGAGTCCTGATTCCTCCAGGTCCGGAAATATGGCAGGGTCTTCCAGGTCAGCGGGGCTTATTATAGTTCCCTCCTGGGTAAGGCAGCAGACCACCGCCGGGTCGTTTTTATGCTGATTGGCGGTTTCCGGCGTTATAGACATAGGACTCTACCTCCTTTTCTTATTTCTTTAGCCTCCGCACGAGGAGGTGACCCACGGTGCGCAAGGCATGGTCGGTGTGATGATATACGGGCATTTTCAGCTTTGGTGCTACACCCATTACTGTATTTGTACAGTCGCTGCACGTCCCCACTATGAGCACTTCAGCTCCACTTTTCTTTAGCTTCAGTATCTTTTCGGCCTGGCCTGGGCAGTTTCCAGGATTTTCGCACTTTATCGTGCCCCTTGCGTCCACAACCTGCTTGCAGCGCTCGACTCCGGCCACACAGGCCCCCATCTTTTCCGCTATCTCTCGCAGTCTCGCTTCATTTGCACCGCAGCCGCAAACTAGCAGTCCCGCCTTCCTTTTCTCCCTCGGCAACGGGTCGGTAACTATTACGCCTCCCGTAGTCTTGGTTACGACGCAATCCAGATCCACGGCCCTTCCTGTAAACGGACCTCCCATTATAATTTCTCCGTATTCTCCTTCGATACCGCCCGCCATTCTTATGAGTTCTGACACTGGAGTTCCAATTGGGACGTCGAAAAATACGTGAGCCTTCCTTCCGCTTTTTAAGCGACCCACCACCGTTACGTTTTTTGATATTACCGGCTTTCTCTCCTCTACCGCCTCGCATATTCTGGAAAGGGTTTCTACGTTCGATACGACGGCCCTCGCCTCTTTGGGGAGCTGGTCGGGTTTTAAAAGTTGCCCCAATATGTCCCTGATTAAGGCCCTTTCTTCGCCCATCGGATAGATGTCAGGCATCTCTTTAACTTCGATCCTGGGATCGTCTATTACCGACTTCATTGCTTCGATAGCCTTTTTGTTTTTAGCCTTTATGGCTATATAAGCCCTGGAAGCATTGGTAGCCTCCATGGCATATTTAATTCCCCTATATACTTTTTCGGGCTCTTTTTCCATTTGCCTGACGTTGTGCTCAAGAAGCGGTTCGCATTCCACCCCATTGGCTATGACAACGCCGCCCTGTAAATCCACGTCCATTTTAATATGGGTGGGAAATCCAGCCCCGCCCATTCCCACTATTCCAGCTTCTTTTATTGCCTCTATTATGCTGTCCGTTTCTTTAATAGGGACGAAGCCTTCCGGCTGTTCTTTGTCAGGCTCTATTTCGATATACTCTTCGGTTATAGCTTTAACCCTGCCGCTTACGCTCGAGTGAATGTTGGCTCCCAATTTTTCCGGCGTCGCTATGAGCTGACCTTTTTTTACCGTATCGCCTTCGTTTACGACGGGTTTACAGGGGGAACCGACGTGCTGCCGGAGCGGTATCCTCAAGCTGTAGTCCAAGTTTTCACCTCCTTTGTGACTTTCGGAACAATATCTAAGCAACTTGCGTGCCAACGTTCGCCTCCGTTAGACAAAATTTTTTAAAGCCTCACTAGTTAATATCAGCCGTCATGTTTGCTTTTATTCTCGTTTTAGCCGTTGGCAAAAAATAAAACTCGAACCGTCAGTGTACCGACATTATTCGACAAGGTATTTGTGAAAACCATAATAATCACTTAAAATGAAGCTTGTTAAAAAAATGTCCAACTATCTGACGCCTGTCAGCTAGTTGGACATCCGATTTTGAGCGACTGCATTTTGTAATAAAGGGTGCTCCGCGGTATTCCCAGAAGCTCGGCAGCTTTTGCCTTGTTGTTGCCTGTCATCTTCAAGGCATTAGTGATGGCCTGCTTTTCAGCTTCGGCCACAACCTCATCCAGCTTTTTGAGGCTGACCTTATTTTGTTCCACGCCCTTTTCTTCAAAATATCTTCTTATCGATTGGGGCAGATGTTCAGCTAGAATCATCCCCTCTTCTGCCAGAATTACCAACCGTTCAACGACGTTTTTGAGTTCCCTCACGTTTCCAGGCCACGGATAATTTAACATCATCTCCACCGCAGCCGGTTCAATAAAATCTATCACTTTTTTATTTTTAACCGAGTACTCTTTTAAATAATGATCGATTAATACAGGAATATCCTCGGGCCGCTCTCTTAATGGAGGTATCTTCAGCGATACCACGTCGAGCCTGTAAAAGAGGTCTTCCCTGAAGCGACCCTGTTTCACCATTTCGTGCAAATCCCTGTTGGTGGCAGCTATTACTCTTATATTTACTTTTACGGGTTTTACTCCACCGACCCTGTAAAATTCCCTGTTTTCCAGGGCCCTGAGGAGTTTTGCCTGCATCTCCAGCGGCATCTCACCTATTTCGTCGAGAAAGAGGGTGCCGCCTTCAGCAAGTTCGAACTTTCCCGGTTTCCCCTTTTTCTGGGCTCCGGTGAAAGCTCCGGGGTCGTATCCGAAAAGCTCGCTTTCCAGCAGGCTCTCTGGTATAGAGCTGCAGTCTACCACAACGAAGGGTTTATCCCTTCGGGGACTTTCCTGGTGAATGGCCCTTGCAAAAAGGTCTTTTCCTGTACCGCTTTCACCTTGTATCAACACGGACGCATCGCTTTCGGCTACTTTTCGCGCAAGAAATATGAGGTCGTACATCTTCTTGCTTTTGTATACGATATTTTCAAAACTGCAATTTTGTTGGCCCCTTTTCATCTCTTCTTCAATGTACTCGAGGTATTTAATCCTGTCCCTCGCCTTTTCCAGCTCTTGACTCAGCTTTTTTATTTCCGTAATGTCCTGATCAATCGATACGACGCCTAAAATCGTATCTCCTTTTTTGATGGGAATGGAGCTGATTACCACTACATTGCCTTCTCTCGGCCTGTGTTCCACGTATTCCACCGCTTTCCCCGTTTTCAAAACTTCCAAAGCCAGAGCGTTCGGGAAAAATTGAGCGATGTCCCTCCCCAAAATTCTATCCCTTTTTATTCCGTAAAGCTTTTCAGCCTGACTATTCCAGTACACTACGCGCCTTTCGCTGTCGATAACGCATATACCCTCGTTTATATGTTCCAAAATGCTCTCCAAGGGAATGGTAAAACCTTCGAAATTCGTTGCCGCCATATTATACGACCTCCATCGCTCGTTTATTGTGTCGGAAAATGCAATATCTGTGCCAGATCCACCAGCTCCCTAAAAATAAATTATGGAGAGGGCTTTCCTCTCCGCTAATTTTAATTCACGTAGATTATTTTATTCCGCCGACGGGTGAAGAAGCCTGCTGACCTTTGTCCGTAGGTATCCTTGCCTTCCTGCATGGAATCTATGTTCATAATCTTCAGCATGATTTGCTTTTTCTCTTCTTCAGAAGCGGTCATATATGCTCTGAGGAGCATATCTCTTTCCCGCTCTAAGTACTGCTGCCGCGTCACTGCAACCCCTCCCTGTATATTGTATTTTTTAATCTAGCTTAGGACTGTTATTTCTTTCACAATCATTATATCATATCGTAAAAAATTTATCAAGTATGTAAGTTATAAATAACCACAAATTTTCTTAATTTTAACCTGAATTTTAAAAAGTTCCTTAACCCATCCCTCCTTTCCATACATAGTATCCCCCGCCCCTTTTACTTTTATTCATTATTCAATAAATAAAAAAAGCTGCAAAGCAGCTTCGAATACAAATTTCATTATTCATCATTTCCTCTTTACAAGTTTTTTCAGCCGTTCAAGCAAGCCTTTTTCCTCCACAACTACAAAAGGGGCATCCTGGTCTTTTGGAACAACGAGCACCCCTAACATTCCTATACCTTCCGGGTAAGCGGTCATCTCCACCGTTTTGAATTCCCCGTCAGGCTTTATTACATCCAACCATACGTAAGTAGGCCTAGTTTCTTTTATCATCCTTATGTCATCTTCACCATCAATCTGCTGTCCATTTATGGCAAGCAGCACATCGCCAGGCTCTATCCCCATTTTTTCTGCCGGCGAACCTTTCACCAGGTCCAGAACCCTAACTCCTCTTTCGGGCGGTGCAAAAAGAGGTGGACTTTGCCTTTCCTTTTTCTTTCCGTAAATTATCAAGGCCTCGTGGGCGACAGGTGCAAAAAGGGCAGCCAGATACTTAAAGGCCGGTATTCTCGATGCTATTACTGAAAGCAAAAGCAGTACGGTGCTGAAAAACATGAGATTTATTGCCGATGACCGGCTCCTTGTCCTGGGCGTCCTGGATAGTGCTATGTCTCCGTACCCCAAGGCAGCTACCACCGGCATCATAAGGTATACTATATCCCCTCTTTCAAGAAATTCGGCGGGGGGTTTGACTATCGGCCACCATTCGGGCATGTTGACGATATCCTGAACGGGTAGCTGCCCTGCAGTAACCGCCAGCATCATTATCGGCACAGGCCAAAATTCTTGAAGGGAAAAACCTCCTATTATCCCGTATTTATCGTCCTGGACAAAAACAGGTGCGCTGTTCAAATCACCCGTAGTGTAAATCAGCAGGCTTTCCACCATGTGAAGAACGCCAACCAGAGCCATGAGACCCGCCACATCAACTTTTGGAAAGCCAAAAATGAGAGAAAAAAGGGAAATTATGCCGCCCGCATAGGAAAAACACATAAAGCGCGGATGTATGAGCATCAGAATGATCGCCAAAGGCCAGACGTAAGTCAGGCCGGCTTCGGTTATGCTAATACCCAAAAAAACTATTATAAGGCTCCCGATTATACCCCCCAGCAAACCGGCCAAAATGGAATAAAGAACTTTCCTTCCCGGACTTTCTCTAACGAACCCAAACATCCTTTCTTCCAGGTCGGCGGTCTTTTTGTACTGCAGCCAAATTATTAATATTACCGTCCAAAAGAAAGGGTTAGCCATCGAAAGCGGCAAACCTTCTAAAATGAAGCGGATTATTCGAAACAGTGGAAACATGCACCCTTCTCCTCAAAGTTTTGTTTTCAGTACTTCTACAGCTTTTTTAAGCTGCCCATCCTTACTTCTGGGAATCTCGAATGAGCTTTCCGTTTTTCCCAAAGACACCTCTACGTCGGGTTCCACTCCCTTCCCGTCAATAGACCTGCCGCTGGGCAGATAGTACTTCGCAATGGTCATTTTCAGGCCGGACCCGTCGCTCAAAGGCACGAGTTCCTGCACGGTGCCTTTTCCGAAGGTCTTTTTCCCCACCAGCACCGCCCTTCCACTGTCCTGCAGTGCTCCAGAAACGATTTCCGCAGCGCTGGCACTGTTTTCGTTTATAAGCACGGCCAGAGGAAGCTCAAGACTTGCATCGTCCGAATAATATTCCTCCAACTTATGTCCGTATCTGTCCCTGGTGAAGACCACCAGCCCTTTTCCCATGAGCATATCCGCCACTCGCACAGCCGCGTCGAGAGCTCCCCCTGGATTGTCCCTGAGGTCCAGCACCAGCGCTTTTACCCCCTTTTGCTGCAAAGCCGTGATGGCATTTCCGAATTCCTCAGGGGTATAAGAGTCAAAGGAAGATATCCTCACATAGCCGATGCCATCTTCAATTACATCCCATTTTACCGTTTTTAGCCTTATATCGTCCCTCACCAGCTCGTATTTTAGAAGTTCTTTCACCCCGGGCCTTTCTATATAAATGGTGACCTTCGTACCTTTTTTACCCCGCAGTAGCCTTACGGCTTCGTCAAGGCTCTTCCCTTTTAGCTCCACACCGTCAACCTTAACTATCCGGTCCCGCGGGCGAATACCGGCTTTATGCGCCGGCGTGCCTTCTATAGGAGCCACCACTATAACCGAACCTGTCTCCTCGTCCACGTCCAGGGAAAGTCCGACCCCTTCGAAACTACCATTCACCGAAATCATAAAATCCTCAAATTCTTCAGGTTCCATGAATACCGAATAGGGGTCCTCCAGAGCCTGAACCATCCCATTTATCGCTCCGCGGATGAGAACTTCCGTTGGAACATCCTTTACGTACCTTTCGCGTATGTAATTTAGCACCTCTAAAGCGGGTTTGAGCTCGGAAGTTTCCCCTGATTTTGCCGGAAGTTCTTCTGGAACGGGTTTTTCTTTTAAAGCAGAAAGGGGCTTTACCCCGATTGCAGCCCCTAGAAAGAACGCAACGGCGAACACGATAAGATATGTAATTGACGCCCTTATAATCTTTCGTTTTTCGGTCAGCATCCATCCTACCCCTTAATTCATTCAAAAATCTTTTGTTTTGTTTTATCTATTATACCACATTATTTTACCCAATTCCATGGGCTTACATGCTGACCGTCCTTGCGCACTTCAAAGTGAAGGTGAGGCCCCGTAGAGATACCGGTGCTGCCAACAAGGCCTATTCTCTCTCCTCTTTTTACGCTCTGCCCTTCGCCCACCAATATTTTGGAAAGGTGAGCATAAAGCGTTGAAATACCTCCGCCGTGGTCAACGATTATGGTATTGCCGTATCCGCCGTAGTAGCCGGCATATATCACTTCGCCATCGTCTGCAGCCACCACATTGGCCCCCATGGGAGCACCTATGTCTATCCCCGTATGGAAACGCCTTGATTTGTATACCGGGTGAACGCGCCAGCCATAGTCAGATGTAATATTCCTGGAACTTGGGACAGGCCATTGAAATATTCCGGTTCCGACGTAGCCCTTCGAGCTTCTCGCCTGAATTTGTCGTATCATCTCCGCTATTTTCCTGGATTCCTCTTCTAGCTGGTCCTGCTGGCGCTCGTATTCCCTTCTTTGCTCTTCCAGAACGGCCAAAAGCCTCTGGCGGTCCTGCTGGCGGGAAGCCAGTTTCGCCCTGTGAGTGTTTATAATTTGATATTGCCGGGCTATGGCCTGGCGCTGGGCTTCCAGCTCAGCTTTTTTCTTTTCCACCAATTCTTTTTTCGCTTGATAGTCCATGAGAAGTCCTTTGTCATAGTCCAAAAGGCGCTTTACCATATCTATTCGGGTCAGAAAGTCCGAAAAACTTGTGGCCTCGAGCATTACTTCGAGATAATCCACAGGCCCTGCTTTGTACATCGCCCGAAGCCTCGTCTTCAGGTCATCTTCCTGCTTTTTCACTTCTTCTTCGGCTTTTTTTAGCTCCTGCTGGGTAACAGCCAGTTTTTGCTGGGTGAGTTTTAACTGGGTCTCGGTAGCTGCAAGCTCTCTTTGCGTCTCTTGAAGGTCCTTTTCTATCGCTTCGAGCTCCTCTACAACGTTATTTTTTTGAGCGTTGACTTTTATCAATGAATTCCTTATCTCCTGTATTTTTTTGGATATCTTGCTTTGCTGGTTTTTTAAATTTTCAAGGTCGCTCGCACCGGCCGGTGCCACCGACGTTATGAGAAAAAAGAGGGTCAAAATTAAACCGACAATGTTACTAGCTCTCTGTTTTCCCAAACCTCAAACCTCCTTTCGGCGACTAGACCCTCAAAAATCTTCTCATCGAAAAGCCGCTGCCAAAGGCTCCTAAAAAGGTCCCCATGAGAAGCAGCCCCAGACTGTAATCGTAAAATTCTTCTAGATGCAGAAGAGGAATCATCGGAACATTCAATTTCACCATGTCATACAAATAGCTGTAACCAGCCGCCAGCAACGCAATCGCGATCAGCGAACCGGTAAACCCGAGCATCATGCCTTCAATCAGGAAAGGCCATCTCACAAACCAGTCGGTAGCACCGATGTACTTCATTATACTTATCTCCCGGCGCCGGGAAAAAACCGTAATCCTTATGGTGTTCGATATGATGAAAACCGATATTGCAGCGAAAATCGCCATTACGGCCAGGCCCACCAGCCTCATCCAGTAAGTAATTTTAAACAGCTTTTCTACCACGCCCTTACCGTATTTTACCTCTTCTATACCATCTATTTTCTGTATCCTTTCCGCCACTCCCGCTACTTCCTGCGGAGTTTCAACCTTAACGCGAAAGGAGTTGGGCAGCGGATTTTCTATGCCCTCCAGCAGTTCCTCGCCTACCTGTTTTTTGAATTCCTCTAAAGCCTGTTCTTTCGATACAAATACAACCTCTTTGACACCATCAATACTTTTTATGCCCAATTCTATCTGGTTTATCTTAAGCTTGTCTACCGAATCCTCGACGTACGCGGTAATCTCCACCTGAGATTCCACATTTTTTGCTATGTAATCAAAGTTTATCGAGATCATCAAAAAAGAGCCGAATATTATCAAAGCCGAAGCCACGGCTCCTATGGAAGCTAAACTCATCCACCCGTTTCGAAAAAGGTTTACAAAAGCTTCTTTGAAAAAGTAACGGATGGTTCTAAGTTTCACAGCGGTAAACCCCTCTCTCTTCGTCTCTGACCAGTCGTCCATCTTCTAATTGCAGAACCCTTTTTTTCATGGCATCTACGAGTTCTTTGGCATGGGTGGCAACAATTAACGTCGTGCCTTTTTTATTTATTTCATCCAGCAATTTCATTATCTCCCAGGAAGTATCCGGGTCCAGGTTGCCCGTAGGTTCATCGGCAATGATTACGTCCGGATTGTTGACAAGAGCTCTCGCCAGTGCCGCTCTCTGCTGTTCCCCTCCCGAAAGCTCGTGGGGCCTTGAGTTCATTTTATGAGAAAGCCCTACCATTTCTATAACCTTGGGTACCCTTCTCCTGATTTCCCTTGGAGACGCCTCTATAACTTCCATGGCGAAGGCCACGTTTTCATAAACGGTCTTTTGGGGAAGCAGCCTGAAGTCCTGAAAAACAACTCCCAACCTTCTCCTCAGATAAGGCACTTCCTTCGGCTTCAAACGGGTAATGTTTTTTCCGTTTATAAAAATCTGGCCTCGTGTGGGTAATTCCTCGCGAAAAAGGAGCTTGAGAAATGTAGATTTTCCTGCCCCAGTCGGTCCTACAAGAAAGACAAACTCGCCCTTTTCTATCTTTACGTTTATGTCCCTGAGCGCTACACACCCGCCCGGGTAAATTTTGGATACTCCAACCATTTCTATAATGTGTTGCACTTTCAATCCACTCCTCATCAACTATTTTTTTAGTTCGACACAAATCCCAAAATTCCTTCCCTCTCGGGACTCATATTTTATGGTAATATGTTCCCGCGAAAAATTTAAAAAGCGGCTATTCGCCGCTTTTAGTAGGTAGTAATTTCTTAAGGTTGGCCATCTCTATAGCTGTCAGCGCCGCATCCCATCCCTTATTTCCCGCCTTGGTGCCCGCTCTCTCCACTGCCTGTTCTATGGTGTCGGTGGTCAGGACGCCGAAGATGGTGGGCACCTTTGTTTCGAGAGATACTAAAGCAATCCCTTTAGAAACTTCGGCCGCAACGTAATCGAAATGAGGCGTCGCACCCCTTATGACGGCACCTAGGCAGATTACTGCATCGAAACGCCCGCTCTCTGCCATTATTTTCGCCGTAAGAGGGATCTCGAAACTTCCCGGCACCCAGTAAACCTCGATAGCCTCGTCTTGGGCACCGTGGCGAACCAGGCAGTCGAGCGCACCTTCAAGAAGTTTTTTGGTGATGAATTCATTGAAACGGCTGACAACAATGCCGAATCTCAGGTTTTCTGCTGTCAGTTTGGCCTGGATAATTTTGGGCATTTTACCATCCTCCTCCTTTTTTTATAGCCAGTGACCCAGCTTTTCTTTTTTGGTCTCCAGGTACCTTGCGTTGTTTTTAGTAGGCGGGATTTTGAGCGGTATACGCTCCACTATCTCAAGGCCGTAACCTGCAAGGCCCACTACTTTCCTAGGATTGTTGGTAAGAAGGCGCATCTTCTCAACCCCCAGGTCCTTGAGTATCTGCGCACCTATGCCGTAATCCCGAAGGTCGGGAGGAAACCCTAACTTCAGATTGGCTTCCACAGTATCGAATCCTGCATCTTGCAAAGCGTACGCCCTTATTTTGTTAGCAAGCCCGATACCTCTGCCCTCCTGGCGCATATACAGAATCAGACCTTTTCCTTCCTCCTGAATTAACTTCATGGCCGCTCTCAATTGAGGACCGCAGTCGCAGCGCTGTGAAGAGAAAACATCTCCGGTAAGGCATTCCGAGTGCACGCGCACAAGAGGTACATCTCCCTTCTTTATTTCCCCCTTCATGAGCACCAGATGGGTCTCGGAAGTAATGACATCTTCATAGCATATCAGTTTGAATTCGCCGTAGTCGGTGGGCAAGAGCGTTTCTGCCACCCGCCTCACCAGCTTTTCTCTGGCTTTGCGGTACCTTATGAGGTCTTCTATTGTAATTATTTTTAATCCCCATTCTTTGGCAAAACTCATAAGGTCTGGGAGCCTTGCCATGGTGCCGTCGTCCTTCATTATTTCACAGATAACGCCGGCCGGATAAAGCCCGGCCAATCGCGCAAGATCTACGGCCGCTTCGGTGTGCCCGGCCCTCCGCAGCACTCCACCGTCCCTGGCTATCAGGGGAAAGATGTGGCCTGGGCGGCGCAGGTCCTGTGGTTTTGTGGCCGGATCGATCAACGCCTTTACTGTATCGGCCCTGTCATAAGCTGATATGCCAGTGGAATTTCCGACGTAATCCACCGATACCGTAAATGCGGTACCCATATTGTCAGTGTTATTGCCAACCATCAAGGGCAGGTCAAGCTCTTCAGCCCTTTTTTTCGTAATGGGGACGCATATTAGGCCGCGGCCGTGAATTGCCATAAAACTTATGGCTTCCGGCGTTACCTTCTCCGCAGCCATGACAAGGTCTCCCTCGTTTTCCCTGTCCTCGTCGTCGACAACGATTATCATTTTTCCCTGCTTAATGTCCTCTATGGCTTCTTCAATGGTATTGAATTTAAATTCCCCCGACATCGACTTTCTCCTTCCTTTTTAGACTCTAAGGTTGAAAAAGCAGCCCTGAACCGGCTAAAAGCCGTAAATCTTTAGCATTTCAGCAGTCAGGCCTTTACCTGAAGTGTTCTCCTGGAGGTTTAACAGATACTCTCTCACGTACTTTCCTATAATATCAGTTTCGATGTTTACCGTGTCTCCCTGGTTTTTGTACTGGAGGACCGTAGTATTGAGGGTGTGGGGTATTATAGAAACTGAAAATCCATGGATATTCACCGCCTGGACGGTCAGGCTGATGCCGTCTACGGCTATGGAACCTTTGGGTACAATATATTTCATTAGCTCCGGCGGCACGCCTATCTCAAACACCACCGCGTTTCCTTCGGGATAAGTTCTAAGTATTCTACCAACCCCGTCCACATGGCCCAAGACCATGTGCCCGCCAAACCTACCTTCCGCTTTTAGAGCTCTTTCAAGATTTACTCGCTTTCCCGCCGAAAGCTCGCTCAAGGTTGTGCTCCTTAAAGTTTCCGGCATAATGTCGGCCACGAAGGAATCGCTTTTGACCTCTCTTGCTGTCAGGCATACTCCATTGACCGCAACACTATCTCCTATCTCAAGGTCTTCCAGTATTTTTTTACATGAAATGGTAATCAGGGCTCCCGAAGAAGACCCGACCAATTTAGTAACAATTCCTACCTCTTCGATTATCCCGGTAAACATGAGGATCCTCCTTTTCCAGGGTCAGGATAGACTTCCAGGAGTAGATCCCCGCCTATCGCCTCGGCTGAATGAAATTTGAACCGTGGAGCTTGCTTCAGCTGGTCGATGGGAAGAATTCCAATAGAATCAATTCCATCGCCGCCTATTATCAAAGGAGCCTGGAACACCAGCAGTTTATCCACCAGATTCTCTTTTATGAAAGAAGCTATAAGGGTGGCCCCTCCTTCGACCAACACGCTAGTTATCTCCATACTGCCCAGGATTTCCATCAGCCGCTTAAGGTCTACCCTGCCATCGACAGCGGGAACTTTTATCACTTCAACGCCCTTTCCCTTCAGAGCATTGACCTTTTCGCCATCGGCCCTTTCCGTGGTGGCAAGTATCACCCGCCCGTCTTTGCATTCCAGCATCCGCGCGTCAAGGGGTATTCTGGCCCACGAATCCACCACTATCCTGAGTGGGCTTTTTCTTTCTCCCGGCAACCGACAGGTGAGAAGCGGGTCATCAGCCAGTACCGTGCCTATACCTACCATTACCGCATCGTACCAGCTCCTAAACTCGTGGGCTTTTATCCTGGCAGGTTCTCCGGTAATCCACCTAGATTCGCCCGAGGCCATAGCAATCTTGCCATCAAGGGACTGGGCTATTTTTGCGACTATGAAGGGCCTGCCAGTGGTGATATACTTTATAAACACCTCGTTCAATTTTCTCGCTTCTTCTTCCAGTAGTCCGACTTCTACCTCCACACCAGCTTCTCTCAAGCGCTTTATGCCCTTACCGGCTACCAGGGGATTCGGGTCGGTCATAGCCACTACAACCCTTTTTACCCCGGCCCTTATTATCGCATCGGCACAAGGGGGTGTTCTACCGAAGTGGCAGCAGGGTTCAAGGTTTACGAATAGCTCCGCCCCCCTGGCCCTTTCGCCCGCCTGGGCCAAGGCCATCACCTCGGCATGTGGCTCTCCAGCTTTCCTGTGGTAGCCTTCGCCAACTATCTCGCCGTCCTTTACTATTACCGCCCCCACCATAGGATTTGGACTGGTGGTGCCTCTCCCCTTCTTTGCCAGGTCCAGCGCTCGTTTCATGAAGAAAATGTCTCTTTCCATAAAATACCTCCGCATAAAAAAATACCCTGCTGTCTTCAGGGTATTCTCGGATAAAATAATTAAACAAGTCTTCTCCCATCCAGACTTTACTGTCGGCTCCGGAATCTCACCGGATCAGCCTTTCGGCTCGCGGGCTTAAGGCTTTTCGCCTATCACCGCCGGTCAGGAATTGAAGGCAAAATGCCTTCTCACCTTGCCCCGAAGACTTTCTTAAAATTTGATTCAGTTTATTTAATAATACCATACAAAGCACGGGATTACAATACTGCCTTTCACATTGCTTTGAGAGGACTTAATATTCCATAGGCGGATAAGGTAGAATATTATTTAAAGAAGGTTTTCAAAGCAGGCAGGTGTTTTGGCATGGGCTATCGCGACCTTTCTTTTGAAGAATTATCCCGCCGGGTTAAAAAAGCCGTTGAACTTTTATCCGATTGCGCGGTCTGCGCCCAAGAATGCCACGTGAACCGCCTGAAAGGCGAGAGGGGATTTTGCCGCACCGGCCGCTATGCGGTAGTGAGCAGCTGGGGACCTCATTTTGGCGAAGAGGAAGTGCTAGTCGGCACCAACGGCTCCGGCACCATTTTTTTCGCCTACTGCAACATGGCCTGCCGTTTCTGCCAAAACTGCGAAATCAGTTATTACGGAGAAGGGAAAGAATACACACCCCATGAGCTTGCTGATATAATGATGGAGCTACAACAGATTGGATGTCATAATATAAATTTGGTATCCCCGAGCCACTTAGTGCCGCAGATTCTAGAGGCTTTAGAAATTGCGGTGCAAAAAGGCCTTAAAATTCCCCTCGTCTACAACACAGGAGGGTATGATTCTGTTCAAACATTAAGGCTCCTTGACGGCATCATAGACATATACATGCCTGACATAAAATTCGGTGACGACGAAACGGGAAGGATTTATGCTTCCGCTCCGGGTTATTTTACCGTAGCAAAGCTGGCGGTAAAGGAAATGCACAGGCAGGTAGGGGACCTCGTAGTCGATGAAAGTGGGCTGGCCGTTAGAGGTTTGATAGTAAGGCACCTCGTGCTACCCGAAGACCTTGCCCGGACAGAAGAAGTTATGAAATTTCTCGCTGAAGAAATTTCTCCCAATACTTTTGTCAATATCATGGACCAGTATTGCCCCGCCCATAAGGCTCATAATGACCCCGTTCTTTCAAGACGCATAACTTCTCGAGAGTACAGTCAGGCGTTGAAAATCGCCAGGGCCGCAGGATTAAAGCGCATATACTAAAAAAGCCGCGAGTATCGCCGAGAATATTTTCAGGCGGTACTCGCGGCTTTTTTGCTTTTGTTCTCATACGGCTTTCCTTTTCAGGCGCTGTCTTACTTTTTCCGGTATGAGGTCGCCTACTTTACCCTTTGCCAAGCAAATGCTGGTATCAGCAGCCCCGTAGTATACGAGGATTTCGTCGTCTTCGCTTAAGACTTCCTTATCTTCGGCAGGCACCGCCCCGCACGTGAACACCACATTGGGCACCCAGGATTCGCCTTTTTTCCCGACTTCGTATTCGCTTTCCGGCGACAGAATCGGGTTGGGCGAACGATACAGCACCCGTCCCGGATCATCCAGGTCCGTCAGCATTACCCCGAGCCTGTAGACCATTTCTTGGTCGACGCCGTGGTATATTAAAAGCCATCCGAACTCCGTTTTCAAAGGCTGCGCCCCCGCTCCTATTTTTAGGGAATCCCACATCATACCGGAGCGCGGCCCCATTATTATCTTATGGCCTTCGTGGGGCCAGGGAAACGTCAATTTTTCGGAATAGGCGACCCAGATGCTAGGTTCTATTCTGTGGTATATAACGTAATTTCCTTTTATCTTTTCGGGGAACAGTATGGCATCTTTATCCCACACACCCGGGAATGCCAATCCTTTTCGCTTCCACCGGTCGAAATTGCGGTTCAGGAAATCCTCCACCGAAATCGACGCGGCGGCTATTTGCGCTACAACCCCGTCGTAAGCCGTGTAAAGCATTATTATCTCGTCGTCTATCACAACCACCCGAGGGTCTTCGCAACCTTTTACTTCCTCTTTAGTTTCCGGAACGAAAATCGGGTGCTTTAACCTTTCCAGGACGTTATACCCGTCGGTTATAGCGAGGCCTATCCTCGACACTTCGTCCTGACCAAAAGCTCTGTAAAGAAGATAAACTTTATCCTTTATTCTGAGGGCTGCGGCATTTAGCACGTACTTGCTTTCCCACCAGTGCTCTTTTATAGGACTTAAAATCGGATTTTTTTCATACCGCTCAAGCTTCCCAGCCGGCGGCCACTCTTCCAGTTCCTGCACTACCACCTCTTCTTTAGGTGGCTTAATCCCTAAAAGTATATCTAAGAGATCCTGGTATTCCCTTCCCAGACTTATCAGCTGGAAAACCTGATTCATTATCTCTTCGGGGTCATAGCCTAACTCTTTATATATTTCTTCCAACAGGTCATGGTTGAACCAATCTCTTTCGACGTGCAGTGAAAGCGGCGTCGGAACCCCTTCTCCGCCTTTGAAGCTGAAGCTAGCCCACGTCCATGCCGAACACGGCAGGAAAGTCCCGTCTTCAAGGGTGAGCCCCAACCCATAACCTTCGGCCATCTTAAAAAGGTACTCAGCTTCCCTTTTCCTTCCTTCTCCTTCAAGGTTTCTTGCAAATTCCTTGAGCCTCGCCACAAATTCCCGTTGGTGCCAGTTTTCAAAGACGCGGTGGGCTGAAAAAATTTCCCTGCCATAATGTTTTGTTATAGAATTTACGAATTTTTGCCCCACTTCCCGACGCTCTTTGGCGTAAATTTCCCATATCTTGGAATAATGTTCGGCTTCGATTATGCTTTTGGCTATTCTCGTAAAATACCGGAGTTTCGGGTATTTGCCCCCCATCCCCTTGCCAAGAGCGACGACAGCTATCCTTGCCGTCAACCTGCTGTAGCGCGATATATCTGCCCAATCGTTCAAAACCGGAATCTTTTCCCTCCTGAGCACCAGCGGGAGTAATTCTACTTCTTCGAAGCTGTCGGGTCTTAGATTATCCTGCAGCCATTCATAAATGTGCGTAAAATATTCGGGGCTCTCGGTAAACTGAGCTAAAGTCAAGATATCCCTCACGTCCAAGTTGTCCATCAGCTCGCGCATGTTGCGGAAATTAAGCCTAACCAGCAAATTTCGCGGCGGAAACTCATAAAGCAGTTTTCGTAGCACTTCCCACTTTACGCCGAGTACCTTCCCATGAGGGAAAACCTCGAAAATTTTTTGACATACTTCAGAGATACCTTCTTCAGTAGAAAGGTCCCCTGGAAAAATTCGGTCAACTACCCTTTCCAGTTCCCCTATGAAATTCTCAACACGTTCGACTATTAGTTTAGAGTTTTCCTCGTTTATTTCAAGCGTATTTCTTATGTAGTCTTCAAAAGCTCTGCCGTATTTTCGCTGCAGCTTTTTGAATATCTCGTTGGGATAAATTTCTCTGCCCTGATAACCTTTCAATTTCTTGGGAAGTACAATGGGGACTCCGGGCACGAATTCCAGATAGTCAAGAGGTGTAATCAGGGGCTTTGCCCCGACGCGTCTTTTTTCAAAGAGGACCTTAAAGTTCCTTTTTTCATTTAAAAAAGCTTTTTCCTGGGCTTCTACAAGGCTATTTACTTTTGAATTAATTATTTCCCTTTCATCAACCCCTATTTTTTTCAAAACCGAATCCAGTTCGAGAATTTCTTTCGCATACCCCGCGACCCTGCCGTCGTAAACGCCGGCAAGTGCATCTATGATGTCCTCTTTTAGCACTTCCCCTTTCGTTGAAAAAGCAATCAGCAGTTCGAAGGCGACTTTCGCCCAAATTTCAGCCGGAAACCTAAAATCGTTCTTTCTCGAAGATGAGATTTCCTTTAACGCTTCACTTGTGTCCTTCTCCAGCAGAACTTCAAATAGGCTTTCGTTGCGCTTAAAGTTTTTCTTAAAAGATTCAAGGTAAGTTTCGGGGTTTAATTCCTCATAAGGTCCCTGTTGTTTTACTCCATAATCCGCCTCAAAGACATCCGGCTTTTTTACCACAAACTCATCCTGCCAGAGTTCTTCGTCGCGCAATATACATTCAAAGACGGTCCTGGATACCGCTTTAAAAACTATATTTCGCTTTTGGTAAAGCGACGGCGAAGATATCTTGGGGCCTAATTTTACTTCGCATATCTTTTTTCTCCACCTGATGGCTGTCATAATAAGCCATGGAGTTATTCCGTAGCCTCCTACGTGCTCCGAACACTGGTCGAATTCTTTGCAAAGGTCCTCTACCAAGTCATGGGACAAGGCGTACACTCCGCTCAAAGGGTCCGAAATGCTCACCCCGTAAAAGGCTGTGAGAAAGGGAGAAACCAAAAGTTTGCCGGTGGTTTCTTCAAAAGGGCTTCTCCGAAAGCTTGCAATGGACATGTCATACCCCATCGCTATTGGTTTATACAATCTCTCAATACACCGGGGGGTAATCCCCTTGTCCTGGCCGCTTTCCAAATCGGCTTCAAGGAGCACGGCGTCCGCTTCCAGCAAGCGGGCCACCTCAAATATGGCCCTGGTACTAAAACCCTTGCCTTTTGCTCCACCATACATCGAAAAACAAAGAATTCCTTCTTTTTCACACGCTTTAAGATTTTCGGCGATTTCCCTTCCAGCAGGGTCTCCCGCACAAACGATAAGCTTTTTATATCCTTCGGAAACCAGGCTATTTTTTGCCGTTTCTAACAGCTTCTCCAATGTTTCTTTCTCGTTGATAAAGGGTATACCAATTACCACATCAATTCCTTCATTTTTAATGTTTTCGACCAATTGTTTTACGCTTTTTACAGTATCGTTCAGAATTTTTAATTCCACATCTTTACCTCCTATGCCGCCGGCACAAGGGACCTTTTCCTGTTCATCTCAATTTGTTCAAGGATTTGATGAGCCAAGAGGAAGGTAACTATCGCTTCTGCTCCCTGATTTTGATTGACTCCATCGGGCGTCAGACCATCATGGCAGCCCTCGGTCTCTTTGTTTATGAGGGGAATTTCATTAATATTTTTCCCCCAGTACCAGTTATAAGCCGTCTTGGCCTTCAAAAAATATTCCCTTTCTCCCGTTGCAATGAATGCCTGGAGGCACGCCAATATTACGGAAGCAGCATCTACCGGCTGCTGGTCATAAAGCGGCATTGTGTTTTCCTTTTCCCACCATCCTCTATTGCCCACTATATTCAGATAGCCTTTTTTAAAAAGGGCATCAGTTAAAAATCCAAGGGTATTCTTGGCCACTTCCAATACCTTCCTATCGCCACTCATGGTATAGTAAGAAAATAATGAATGCGGCAGCAGGGCGTTACAATACGTCAGTTTATCTTCGAACCAGCACCATTTTCCAGCCGCATTTTCTTCATATAATTTTACAAGCTTGTAGGCCATCTTTTTTGCAGCAGGATATAGATCTTTATATGCATCAAAATTGTCTATGAGGTTGACTATGCCCAGGAGCACGTATGCTACGGCCCTGGGAGCCTCAAGACTCAAAGCTTTTTCCAAACTTTTTTTCACCATTTTCAAGCTTGCCTGTTTTACGTGGCTCATATCGCTCGATGCAGAAAAGCTTACGGCCATAAATGCACGGCCGATGCAGTCTTCCGAATTAAGCACAGGCACAAACCGATCTTCCAATTTCAGGTTGTTCCACAAGCCGTTTTCTTCCTGTGCTTGTTCCAGAAAGCTTATATATATCTGGGCGAGTTTATCTCGATCATCATCTTTCATATCCAAAGTCACAAGTAAAGCTCTGGCGTTGTCGTCCACCGTATAACCGCTGGATTTCTGCGGTGTAGATTTTTCGGCAAACTGGATTATTCCCGTGGAGTCGGTCATCCTCACGAGGTGCTTATACATCTTTCACCGCCCTCCTAGTGAAGTTGGGCTTTGACTTCCTCCCGCCCCCTAAAGGAGGCGGGATTCCTTCAGGCGACTTAAGTCGCCATCCGACTACCGCTCGCCGCATGCAGCGTACCGGCGGTAGATTCGAAGCGGCTTACCCACCGGTGGTAGTTCCACCGGAGGGCAAGCGGCTTCAGGGGCGTGGCCTCCGCCCCGTGCCCCTTCGAGGAGCCCAAAAACAGTATGTTTAAGGCCGCGTTGGCGTCGGCGTGCCAGACGCAGCCGCATCTTTCGCACACCGCCTTGTGCCGGACCAAACGCCTGATGGGAGAGCCA
>NZ_LOED01000011.1 GCF_001562425.1 Fervidicola ferrireducens | reverse complement strand
CGCGAAACGTTTGTAAATGTTAGAGCGAGGGGGTCCGTGTATCCCCTCAATAAATTGAGGGGGATTACTGCCCCCTCGCTCTCCCCCATTTCTCTAAAACTTCATCGAGACTCTGTCTCACCTTCTTCCTAGTCATTTCCACAAGGCCCAGGGACGTTATCCCGAGAATATGGGTCCTGGTTCTGTCTTTTTTGAGTTCCATCTCAAGGGTGTCGAGGACCATTTTTCTATGTTCCTGCGAATTCATATCTATGAAATCTATAATTATAATCCCCCCGATATCCCGCAACCTTATCTGCCTTGCTATTTCCCTGGCAGCTTCGAGGTTGGTCTTCAAAACGGTATCCTCCAGGTCCTTATTGCCTGTGAATTTCCCGGTATTAACGTCTATAGCCGTCAGGGCCTCGGTCCTGTCTATAACGATGTAACCACCTGATTTAAGCCACACCTTGCGCCGCAGGGCTTTTTCGATTTCCGATGCGATGTCGAAATATTGGAAAATACTTTCTTCGCCGTTATACAGGCTCACCCTCTCCTGCAAACCCGGAGCAATTACCGATACTATCTCGACAACCCTTTCATAAGCTTCTTTTGTATTAATGTAAAAACATGTCACCTCGGGCGTGAATACATCCCTCACTATCCGCTCTATGAGGTCCATATCCTTGTAAATCAGCCTAGGGGCACCGGAAGTTTGCCCTTTCTTCTGGATCTCTTCCCATAAGCTTTTCAAATAATACATTTCAGCCTTTATTTCGTCTTCTCCAATGTTCTCAGCGGCCGTTCTCACAATAACCCCCATGCGACAAGGGCGCAATTCCTCGGCCAAAGCTTTTAAACGGGCCCTTTCCTCCTCTCTTTCTATTCGCCTTGATATCCCTACATAATCGAGCCTGGGCATAAGGACCAGGTACCGACCGGCCAGAGTTATATTTGTTGAAACCCTGGCCCCTTTCGAACCAATGGGCTCTTTTACTACCTGCACCAGTATCTCCTGCCCGGGCCTTAATATATCCTGTATGGAAAGTTTTTCTGCATACCCACCCGAATGTTCATCGGAAAAACCCAGCGATTCCAGGTTAACATCGCCCACATATAAAAAGGCATTCTTTTCCAGGCCTATGTCCACAAAAGCAGCCTGCATACCCGGAAGGACGTTAGCCACTTTGCCCTTGTAAATATTTCCGGCCAAGTGACCATTTATGCTTCGTTCCACAAAAAATTCCACCAGTTTTCCGTCCTCCAAAATCCCCACCATCACCTCATCTTTTCCCACATCAGCAACTATCTCTTTTTTCATGGACATTCATCTCCCTTGCGGAACCTAAAGAGGAAGAATTTTCCTGCCTCTGTCGAAAACAAACAGCTCGTCCTTATTAACGCACAGCACATTAAGAGAAGGGACGTGCTCCCTTAACGCATCAATCACCATAAACGGAGTTACACTTGCATCCTGCCCGGCGGCAAGTTCCATCTTGAGCGTGAACCTGTCGTTTTCAGCGGTGTTTATTTTTATCCCGTAAATTCCGGAGGCGATATTCACCTCTTTCTCTTTTCCTTTAGATTTTTTGACCATTTTTATTTCGGTTGAAGAAAGGATTTTTCCGATTGCCTCTTCCAGGGCTTCTCTCGAAGCACCTCCCAGGCCTACAACGACCGTATAAAGCGCCCTGTTAACCGATGAAAGGGGCAGTTTGCCTTCGGCATCTCCTACTTTTAACAGGGCAATGCCGGGTGGCAGTGTTGAGTTCAAGCTGTCATAAATTTCTTCCAAAGCAAGTTCTTTCGTGAATTCCACGTCCACGTATTCCGCATCGCTGGTAATCCCGACCGGCATGGCCGGGGTAAAACTCATCTTAGGCCGGGGGTTAAAGCCCTCCGTAAATTTTAGGGGGAGCCTGGCCCTTCTCATGGCCCGTTCCAGAGCCCTCATCATATCGAGGTGGGATATAAATTTTACCTCCCGGCCTTTTCTAATCCTCATTCTTAACTTCACATCGAATCCCGCCTTTTATTTTGATTATCCCGCACCCGTGGCACCTGTCGAACCGACAGTCGGGGGTCGGCTGTGCCATCTTCGCTTTCTTCAGCTCCCTCAAAAGGAAGTGTCTATCTATTCCCGGATCTATGACCTCCCAGGGGAAAAATTCCCCTTCAGGGCGCGGCCTATTGGCGTAAAATCCGGGGTCTAACCCCGCTTCGCTGAAAGCCTCCATCCACTTTGAAAAAGCAAACATATCGCTCCAGCCGTCAAACCTGCACCCCTTTTCGCGGGCTTTCTTGAGCACTAAATTCAGTCGCCGGTCTCCTCTTGAAAACACCGCCTCCAGGAAACTCAGCCGGCCATCGTGCCAGTTGTAAATTATATGCGGATTTTTAAGCTTTTTCTTTAAAAATTTCTGGCGTTCGTTTATCTCTTCTAAAGTAATCTGTGCCTCCCACTGAAATGGAGTAAAGGGCTTAGGCACAAAAGTAGAGGTGCTCACGGTAACCCTGAGTCCTTTGCTCTTCCCTTTTACCTCGCGGTAAACATCCACCACTTCATGAGCAAGGTCTACAATCCCTTCTAAATCCTCGTAAGTTTCCGTCGGAAGTCCTATCATGAAATAAAGTTTAACCGAGTTCCAGCCGGCCTCAAAAGCTCCCCTCACCGAGTTCAGCAAGTCCTCTTCCGTAACGCCCTTGTTAATGACGTCTCTAAGTCTCTGGGTACCGGCTTCGGGAGCAAAGGTAAGCCCGCTTTTTTTAATCTCCATTATCCTGCGGGCCAAATCCAGCGTGAACGAATCGATGCGAAGCGACGGCAGCGAAAGGCCGACCCTGCGGTCTTTGAACTCGGCTGTTAATATTTCTACAAGCCTTTTCAAATCCGAGTAATCGCTGGTGCTAAGCGAAGCTAACGAAATTTCTTCATAACCAGTGGCATCTATCATTTCCCGGGCAATGTCCGCCAATTTTTCCGCCGATTTTTCCCTAACGGGCCTGTATATCATCCCCGCCTGGCAAAAGCGGCAGCCTCTTGTACATCCTCTGAATATTTCCAGCACCGCCCTGTCGTGGACGATGTCCGTATAAGGGACAATCAGTTTCGTGGGATAATATACGCTATCGAGGTCCTCAATAAAGCGTTTTTTCACCCTTTCGGGAACACCCTCTTTTCTGGGTAAGATCTCCCTCACTGTCCCGTCTTCGTTGTACGTCACCCGGTAAAGGGACGGAACGTAAATTCCGGGGATTTGGGTAGCCCTTTCCAAAAACTCACTTCTTTTAGCCGAGCATTCTTTCCAATCTATATAAAGGTCCACCAGTTCCAGAATAGACTCTTCAGCTTCACCTATGACGAAAAGGTCGATAATTTCGGCAAGGGGCTCCGGGTTGTAAGCGCAGGGCCCTCCCGCAATCACTACTGGGTCGTCATCCTTACGTTCCGATGAAAAAATAGGGACCCCCGAAAGCTCCAGCATATTCACCACGTTGCTGTAGCTCATCTCGTACTGCAGGGAAAAACCGATCATGTCGAATTCCGAAAGGGGGGTCTTGCTTTCGAGACTAAAAAGAGGAATTTTCTTTTGTCTCAGTATATCCTCCATATCAACCCACGGCGCAAATACCCTCTCCGCGTAGACATCTTCTCGTTCGTTCAAAAGGTGGTACAAAATCCTGAGCCCCAGATGGGACATACCTACCTCGTATACGTCGGGAAATGCCAGGGCAATATGGACCTTGATCCCGTTTTTGTCCTTCTTCACGCTGTTTAACTCATTGCCTACGTACCTTGTGGGTTTCGAAACTTTTGGCAGAATTTCGTCGAGAATATTTTCTATCTCCAAGGCTTGCATCCTCCTCGTCGCTTTGTGCCTTTTATATTATAACAGGTCTTCCACCTTTATATCCAATCCTTTTTCTATAATAGTGTCAAATATTTCCGTTTCGGTCAAGCACTTTTTCAGCCTGCAGCTATTGTCTACAACGTAGACGAGGTAAAAACTCTGTGGGTTTAAACGAAAGAGAACCTGCTTTACCGGCATTTTGACAAAAGCTACTATGGCCTGAACCGGCAATAGCCCTTTTTCGATTAGATTTTCCTTTTTATGTGCCATATAGCTCATAAACATAAGGGGAGCCTGTTTTTCCTCCTCACCGGCCGCCCAGAAAAGAAAAATTCCCGTCACCACCAGCACCGGACTTAAACTAGAATTGGCGGCCATAGCCAAAAATAAAGCCCATAAAAAAAACGCCAAAACCTTTCCCGCCCTCGCCGCCATGCGTACCGCTTTTATAAAACTCACCATCTGACTCAGCCACAACATGAATATCTTCCCACCATCTAGAGGTAGAGCCGGCAACAGGTTGAAAAGTCCTAAAGTAAGCTGGTACCTTATAAAAAGATGCACCGTATCATAAGGTATAAGCCCATGATAGGCCAGAGATATGAAAACCGCGGCCAAAAACAAGTTTCCCGCAGGCCCTGCGAGGACAACGATCACCTCGCCTTCGCGGGAGTATTGGTAAAACCCTTTAATACTTATCCTCCCACCGAAAGGCAAAAGTTCCAGTTCATCCACTTCTATGCCAAGCGTTCGGGCTGCCAAAACGTGAGAAATTTCATGAACCAGGATGGCCAACATAGCAGCTATAACCTCTTCATAAAGCCCTCCCACAAAACCCGCGGCTATTATTACGATAAATAAAAAATGAAGTCTTACCTTCACTCCGTAAATTAAAAAAACCATAGGTCTCCCCCTAAGGCTTTTCGGAAATTTCCAGCCATTTTTCCGGATCTTGTGCCATTCCTTTTTCCCATATTTCAAAGTGAAGGTGAGGATTTTCGGCAAGCCCGGTTTTGCCGACCGTTCCTATAATCTGCCCCTGAGATACTCTGTCGCCGGTCTTTACGTAGACGTCTTTAAGATGGGCGTATACCGTCACCACGTCGCCCTCGTGTCTTATTTTTACCAGCCGGCCGAGCTCCGCATCTTCCGCCGCCTGTATCACCGTCCCACTCGCCGCGGCTTTAACGGGTGTTCCCTCGAGTTCCTCTATGTCAATTCCGTTGTGCATTCGTTCCACTTTCAGGAGGGGATGAAATCTTCGTCCAAACCCCGAAGTTACCTTCCCGGTCAAAGGGGGAATGAATCCTCTCGAAGGCAAAGAAGAAGTCTCCTTCTCGAAAACACTTTTTAAGGCGGGTATATCCCTTATGAATTTCTGGTTTTTTATTCCGTCCAAAAACTTTGCAAGGTCCATTTCGTAAGTTATCGCCCGATGAACCCTTGTAATTATTGCGGAGGTCTGCGGTAAATCAATTTTTTTTAGAAAAAGCATAACGCACAGTATGGCAAGAGCAATCATCACCTTTTGAAGGTTCACAAAGCGGTTTATGCTCCTTTCATCCGAACTCGCATAATATTGGGAATACGGATCGGGTTCTCTCCGCCACCACATCGGTTTCCCCTCCCGAATGAATCTTCGATATATATCTATGGCCGGCGAGGCTCGTTTATTACATAAACAAAGACAAAAGGCCGGGGAAAAATTTCCCCGGCCATCAAAAAAGAATCTTCTGTCTTCGCATCCCTATTCCCAGTACCAGGCCTACAGCCATCATGTTCATCAAAAACGAACTCCCGCCATAACTCATGAACGGAAGGGGTATCCCCGTGACGGGCATGAGTCCCATCGTCATGCCCACGTTTACCATTATCTGAAATATCCACATCGTCGCCACGCCGGCCGCCATATAAGTTCCGAGGTTGTCCCGCGATTTGAAAGCTATCTGTATTGTAAGGTATACCAGGGCGAAAAATAGCGATAAAAGAAGCATCCCGCCGACAAATCCCAGTTCTTCCGCTAGCACAGCAAAAATGAAGTCGGTCTGCTGCTCCGGTATAAAATCCAGCTGGTTCTGCGTCCCTTTGAAAAGGCCCTTCCCCAAAAATCTGCCGGAACCAATGGCGATTTTGGACTGAATCACGTGGTATCCGAATCCCAAAGGGTCCAGATTGGGATTTATAAAAATCAAAAGCCTCATTTTCTGGTAATCGTGCAGAAAATGCCACAATACCGGGAATGCGGCCACTCCTGCCGCCACAGTTCCCAATATAAGCTTGGTGCTGACCCCTGCTACGAACATCATGCCGAACATTATCGCTATCAACACCAGGGATGTCCCCAGGTCTGGCTGTTTTACTATGAGCAGCATCGGTATTCCGACGTGGACGAATACCTGAATTAGATCCTTTAAACTGACAACCTTCTTTTTATCCAAAAACCTCGCCAGCGTAATTATAACTGCAAGCTTGCTGAATTCGGAAGGTTGAAAGCTAAAAGGTCCTATGTCTATCCACCGCTGAGCGCCCATCGTCGTTCTTCCCAGAAACAGCACAATTACGAGCAGGGCCACATTGACCACATATATGGCGTTGGAAAACATTGCGATAGTATGGTAATCCACCACTATAAAAGACGCCATCACCACGAGTCCCAGGAGAAACCATATGAATTGCATTTTGGTATAATGGAAACTTCCCCCGGGGGCAGTCACATGGGTGGCGCTGCTGATGGTCAATATGCTGAGTGCTGCCAGCATCGTTATTACTATTATAATCCTGTAGTCCAGATTTTTTAAAAGCCTCGGATCCATAGCGAGCCTCCCCCAGAGAATCCACTATCCATTATACCATATCTTAAACCACCCTTGAAAGCCATCCGCCATCCGGTTAGCCATGTATATTTTTCCACGAGAGCTCCACCGAATCCCCGTTTTCAAGAGCAGTGGTCAAAGTTGCCGGCATGCCGTTTACCTTTATGTCCAGGTAGCCCCTGAATCCCTCTAAATCGAAATCTATTATATTAAAAATATCGTTCACGATGAGGTCGGGCTTTCTTATTTCCACCGACGAATCGGGGGGTATCTCATCGTCGTAACCGGCACTTTTGCCATTGATGAATACGCGCGGTTCTACCGGAATTTTTCTGCCGTTGACGAATATAAAAATCCTGTCTTCATCTTTTATAAAATCCTTTATCCGCGCCCTGCCGGGTGCCCCGGGCTTTGCTTCTTCGATTTCTATTCTCGCACCGTCTTTTACTCGATCATCGAGGCCCGCTGCACGCCCGTCCACCCTAATTGCAGCGGGCACCCCGAGTTTTCCCGGCACCACCTTTAATTTTCCGTTGAGTTCGAAAGTCAGAGCAGGACCGGGGAGGCCCAAAATTCGAGAGGAAGGATATCCGGCCTGCATTAAAACCTGAAAAACGGTGGGTTCGTCCTTACCCAGCACGTGAACCATTTCGCCGTTTACCCAAACCCTGAGGAAGGAAAGGGTCGTCCCTTCTATCGCATTGACCCCTATCCCCACAGGCGTTATGGCAAAAGGTCCCGATAAGTCGGCCCCACCACCTTTGATAAAGTTTATGGACTTTAGGTTCTTCACCCCTACCCTTTCTTTTGGAATCTCCAGGTTTGCCGCGATAGCTTCCTGAAGCCCCGGCAGCAAACTCCCTCCTCCTATGCAGATTACCGCCGCCGGGGGTTTTCCGTTGAGCTCTAAAATCTTCCCCGCTATTTGGGCCGAGAGGTCCCACACCGCATCTTTTATCGCTTCCATTACTTGCCTCGTTTCCACGCGCCTTTCAATCCCCAACACATCCGTGAATTCTACGAAGGTACTGTTTAAAAGCTGCCTTTTTACCCTTTCCCCTTCCTGAAAGTCCAAAAGAAATGCTTCGCATATTTTTTCCGTTATCTCATCTCCAGCCGTAGGAACCATCCCGTAGGCAAAGATGCTCCCGTCCTTCGAAATGGCTATGTCCGAGGTACCCGCACCTATATCAACCAGGGCGATATTGAGCTTCCTCATGCTGGGAGGGACCGCGATGCTGCTTGCAGCAATGGGCTCCAAAGTTATGCTTTCCAATTCCAAGCCGCACCTTTTCAAAACGGAAATGAGGCCTTCGACCACCGAACGCGGAAGGAAGGTTGCCACGATGTCTACGGCGGCGCTCCTCCCTTTCTGACCCACGAGATTTTCTATCGGTTCACCTTCTAAGTACCATCTGACCACGCTGTATCCCACGCAATGATACTCAAGGAATCCTTCTTTAGCGCTTTTCCCCGAAACCGCTTCAATAGCCTTTTCCAAAGCCTCAACCGTCAGGCTTCTTATATCGTCTCCGTCTACTTCCCTATAAGGAGAGAGCCTTTTTTCAGCCCTGGTTTCTATCGTAGCCAGGGTCCTCCCGGCTGCAGCCACCGCCGCCTTTTTCAATTCGTAACCCAACCTGCTCTCTAGCGATTCTTTTAACCGCCGAACGCCATCGGCCACAAGTTCCACGTCATGCACCTGTCCGTCGTACATCGCTCTCGTTTCGTGCTCCAAAACTTCGTAGTCCTTTATTGAAAATTCTCTCCCGCTTTTGCACAGAACGAGCCCGACTATGGTCCTCGTCCCTATATCGAGGGCAAAAACTTCTCCACTCATTTACGAAAAGATTTCCTCCTTTTTTAAGCGCGGGCAACGTGCTTTATCCTCTTTATGGGTATGTTGGCAACCAAAGCGGGCACGGTCGCATCTTCGTCCTTTTTCATTCTCGTCAGCTTTATTTCCAGCCCTTCTTCTTCTATATCGACGTAGTCCGAAATAATGTTGATTATCTGGCTCTTTATCATTTCGAGGAATTGCGGTGAAACGTTGGCCCTGTCATGCACCAGGATGAGTCTTAATCTTTCTTTTGCTATATCTTTACTCGAAACATCATCCCGACCAAAAAGTCTCAGAAAATCCATCGCTCATGCCCCCTTTATTTTCTCGCCCTAAGGCCGAAAAGCATTTTAATCCTTTCCATTAAAGTAGGCTCCACATCCAGGGACATTAGGGGTACGTTTTCCCCTTCCAACCGGCGGGTTACATTCCTGTAGGCTTGCCCAGCTTTCGAACTTTCGTCTGCCACTGCGGGCTCACCCCGGTTGGTGGAAATCACGATCCTCTCGTCTTCGGGAATGACTCCCAAAAGGTCGATAGCGAGTATATCTATGATGTCGTCAATATCCATCATGTCGCCGCGTTTTACCATATCGGGCCTTATGCGGTTAATTATCAGCTGAGGTTCTTCAAAGCCTGCAGCCTCAAGAAGTCCTATGACTCTGTCGGCGTCGCGAACGGCAGAGACTTCCGGCGTCGTAACTATAATGGCTTTCTCCGCCCCGGCTATTGCATTTTTAAAACCTTGCTCAATACCTGCAGGACAATCCACCAGCACATAATCGAATTCTTCCTTCAGTTGGTCGCACAAATTTTTCATCTGCTCCGGCGAAACCGCCGTTTTGTCCTTCGTCTGGGCAGCAGGCAAAAGGTAGAGGTTTTCAAAGCGCTTGTCTCTTATGAGAGCCTGTTTTAGCCTGCACACACCTTGTACCACATCGACGAGATCGTACACGATGCGGTTTTCCAATCCCATAACCACATCCAGATTCCTAAGTCCAATGTCAGCATCGATCATCACTACCTTCCTGTGCTTTAAAAGAGCAAGACCCGTCCCTATGTTGGCAGTCGTGGTGGTTTTCCCCACGCCTCCTTTCCCAGAAGTAATTACAATTACCTGACCCATTGCTTCCCCTCCTGTCAATCATAAACCGTCTTTAATGTAAATAATAGGGTTCGATAACTATGACACCGTCTTTCAAACGGGCCACTTCCGGCACCTGGGGAACGGCACTTTTCCCCTCCGGTGGCCTTGCAATCACGCCGGCTATCCTGAGCTGAGTAGGCTGCAACCTGTACGCCGCTACTATCGAGTTTGCATCTCCTTCCGCTCCTGCATGGGCCATACCCCGCAGCGCCCCGAAAACCAGGATATCCCCTTTTGCTATTACTTCGCTTCCCGGATTTACGTCGCCTATTACGACCACATTGCCGCCATACGAAATCCTCTGTCCCGAGCGCAGGGTTTTTTTCAAAATTAGGGTTTCTGGCAGCGGGGGAGTCGGAAAAGGAATGGTATAAAGCGGATGGTCTTTCTTAAGATTTAAGCCGTATTCCTTCAACATCGTTTCCAGCTGTTCCATCTCTTCCTGGCTTATGTGCCCTTCTTTGACTAACAGGCGCGCCTCGCCACCTTTGAAAAAGTCGCCTCCCTTTTGGAGTTTTTCAAGGATGGTATTCCTTATGGTTTCAAAATCCGAACGGCGGCGCAATATTATTGAAATTCCATCTCTTGTACCTTTTATTACCACCATCTTTTGACTCATCGAAGTTCCCTCCGCAGCTTCGTCTTTTATCAATATTCTTCAAAAAAAAGCCAATTCCTGCTTGTTAAAACAAAAAAACCAGAATCTTACAGATTCTGGTTCATTCCCCAACTTCCTGATGTGCCGTCTCTTTTTCACCGTCATCTTCCAAATCCAGATTAAAATAGGCACTCAATACGGCCTTAGCCACGGGACCCCCCGTGGTTCCCCCAGACCCGGCCTGCTCTATGAATACCACAACAGCCACCTCGGGGTCCTCAAAAGGTGCGAAAGCCACAAACCAGCCGTGAGGCGTCTTTTTTACATCCCACTGGGCTGTTCCAGTTTTCGCTCCGATAGCAACGGGGAAATCAGCAAAAACCGAGTAAGCCGTCCCTCCCGGCAGCACGACCCCCCTCATACCCCTTTTTATGATTTCAAAAGTCTTCTTCGACACCTGAACTTTACCCGCAACCTCGGGTTTCCTCTCATAAATCACATTTCCTTTTGAGTCCACAATGCTTTTCACAAGGTATGGCTTCATCCAGTAACCCTCATTGGCAATGGCAGAAATATAAGTCGCTATTTGAAGGGGCGTGTACTGGTGGTAACCCTGACCTATCGCCGCATCCAGGGTTTCGGCAGGATACCATATCTTGTCCTCGGCTCTATTGAAGACCTTTTGCTTGTATTCCCTGCTTGCCACGTTTCCCGCTTTTTCACCGGGAAGTTCTATGCCGGTCGGTTTCCCCAAGCCGTACATTCTCGCGTATTTTTCTATGGTATCGATGCCGAGCCTCCTTCCCATTTCGTAAAAATAAATGTTGCAGGATTCGGCAATGGCCTTTACCATGTCGACGATGCCGTGCCCTCCGGGTTTCCAGTCTTTTTTCGGCGCTATCGTCCAGTATACTCCCCGGTCGCGAATCTTCTCATTTTCATCGGTCACCTTTTCCTCCAACGCTGCTGTGGCCGTGACCATTTTAAAAACCGAACCGGGCGGGTATACTTCCGATATAGCTATATTTAACATGGGCCTCAAGGGGTTGTTGGCCAGGCTTTCCCACTCCTTCTGGGTTATCCCCCTAGCAAACATGTTGGGGTCAAAGCTGGGGTAGCTGGCCATGGCCAGCACTTCTCCCGTTTTGACATTCAATACCACAACGGCCCCTCTTTTGGCGTTGGGCAGTGGATTTCTTTTGTTCGTCTGAAGCTTTTTAAGCTGTTCCTCCAGAGCCTTTTCCGCCACTTGCTGCAGTTTCAGGTCGATGGTGAGATTAACCGTGGCCCCCGGAGTCGCCGGTTTTTCTCCGAGGGTGCGTATGGGTTTTCCCGTCGCCGTTACCTCCACCTGCCGGCCCCCATCCTCGCCTTTTAAATACGGCTCCAATACCTTTTCCAGCCCCATCTTGCCCACCAGATCCCCGGGCCGGTACCCCTTATCCCTGAGGGCTTTCAGCTCTTCCTGATTTATTTCTCCCACGTAACCGAAGACGTGGGCTGCCAGACTTCCGTAGATGTAATTCCTTATAGGTTCCACTTCGATATAAACGCCAGGAAGCCGTCTTTCCTCGATTTTGGCCACCGTCTCCATGTCTACGTTGGTCTTCAGCCTGACCGGCATGTACTTTTTATATCCCAGGTCCCTTATTTTATTCTTCAGGGTGTGATAAGAGTATGAAACGAGCACCGTCGCATCTTTAGGGGCATCGAGAATTACCTTGCCGGTGGAGACCTCGATGCTCTTTATGCCGACGCCTTTCTGTGTTCTTTCGTCAATCACTTCAATGTCGCCCGCATCCACCTTTCCGTCGCCGTTTACGTCATGCAGCGGGAGCTTTTCCAAAACTATTTCTCCATTTTCACCCACAGTGTACTTTTCTTTTACCACATGGGTGATTTCGGGGATGTTTAAAATCTCACTCAATACTTTGAATACCCTTTCCTGTTCTTCAGGGGTTGAATTTACGTTCATGTAAGAAACAGTATAGCTCGGTTTGCTGTTAACCAGTTCATTCCCGTTTCTGTCTTTAAAAACTCCTCTCGGCGCCGTGACAGGCACTATCCTGATTCTATTTTCCTGAGCGAGTTTTTCGTACTCAACACCGTGGACTATCTGGAGCATGAACAGGCCTATGCTTAGAAAAAGGAAAACTCCCACCGCAACCCACGTGAATATGTGCAACCTTTTCTCCATTTTCTTAACATCCACGGCAATTCTCCCCTGGATTTAATATTTCGTCTCAAAATAAAAATTCAGAAATTTTTCCAACCTCATAACAGCCGCGTACATAAAAGGAGCTATCAGCGCGTTATAAAAGGCCGAAGATACCGCTTTCGGCACCAAAAGGCCGGTGGTGTACCCGGGGACGAAAACCCAGCACGCTACCAAAAATATCAGATTGTAAAGCAGCGTCCCAACGAAAACAAAGCCCATGGTCAACGCCACGGGACCTTTAAATAAATCTCTCGTTCCGTAACCTACCACATAACCGGTCAGGAACTTTATCAGTGCGTTAAATCCGAGAAAATTTCCGTAAACTATATCCTCGAGAAGTCCTATTGTAAGGCCGTATACGGCTCCCGCATTCTCTCCCTTAATTAACGCCACGCAAAGCACCAATACCAGTACGAAATCGGGTTTAATGGTGCCGATTTGAAAAAGCACCCCCAGGGTGGACTGGGCTGCCATCAGCAAAACAGCTATCGCGAAATAGGCAAGTACTCTCAAGCCGCTATTCACCCCCCGGCACGGCCCTTTGCCCTTTGATGACGAAAACTTCTTCCAACTTTTGAAAATCCACCGCCGGCTTTACGATTGCGTACTGGGTCAAATTATCCGATTCTTTTTTTACTTCCACTACTTCTCCTATCAATATACCCTTGGGCACTATGCCTCCCAAACCAGAGGATATGACCACATCCCCTTTCACGATGCGGGCGTCGGCCGGCAAAAAAACCATTTTGGCGCACCCGGGCGGAGCCGGTGCGATATTGCCCTTGAGAATGCCGTTATCCCTTGTCCTCTGTATCATCGCGCTCACCGACATTCTGTTGTCCAAAAGCATGAGCACCTTAGCCCAATCATCCCCCACGTCCATCGTGTATCCTACCAGGCCCCTTTCGGTAACGACGGCCATATTTTCCGTTACACCGTTTTTCCTCCCTTTATCGATGATTATTACGTTAAACCAGTTGCCGGGGTCCCTACCTATTACTTCAGCAGCCACCATATCGTACTGAGAATTTTTTTCCCTGAATTCCAGCATCCTTCGAAGCCTTGCATTTTCTGCGCTGTATTCCAGAAATTTGTGTTTGTATTCCAAAAGCTCTTGTAGCTCTTCCTTTAAAGCCTCGTTTTCCCTTTTAAGGTAAAACAGCTGGGAAACCGAAGTCACGGTTTCCCTCACCCTGTGAGATATCCATGAAAAAGCTTCATGAACGGGTTTCACCACGAAAATCACGGGATGCTCCAGCACACCGAATAAAGACCTGTTGTGCACCGTAGCATTTACTGCAAAGCTCAGGGCAACCACTATCAATATCAGAAAAAAAGCTTTTTTATATCTCCTAAGGTGCAGCAAAAAGCACCACACCCTTTAAACAACTTTTTTCGATAAGACCTGCACGCGCTTTAAAAGGTCCAGTTCCTCAAGGGCTTTTCCCGTTCCTAGCGCCACACAGTCCATGGGATTTTCGGCAATATGAACCGGCATTCCCGTTTCGTGGTTTACCAGCTTGTCAAGGCCGTAAAGCAGCGCACCGCCGCCCGTCATGACGATTCCTCGGTCCATTATATCCGCGGCAAGTTCGGGAGGACTTTTTTCAAGCGTGACCTTTATCGCGTCCAAAATGCTGTTTACTGGTTCCGCCAGGGCCTCCCTTATCTCCTCGGAGTTCACCTTTATCGTCTTTGGAAGGCCCGTCACCAGGTCTCTTCCCCTTACCTCCATGGTCTCTTCTTTGGGTTTGGGAAAAGCAGACCCAATTGTTATTTTGATTTCTTCCGCGGTTCGCTCACCTATCATGAGGTTGTATTCTTTTTTGATGTAGTTTACTATTGCTTCATCCATCTCGTCTCCGCCCACACGGATGGACTTGCTGGTCACAATGCCTCCAAGGGATATGATGGCAACTTCCGTAGTGCCGCCGCCGATGTCCACTACCATATTGCCTGTGGGCTCCTGCACCTCGAGCCCCGCTCCTATGGCCGCCGCCATGGGTTCTTCGATGAGATATGCTTCCCGGGCTCCTGCCTGCAGCGTTGCGTCTATGACGGCCCTCTTTTCCACTTCGGTAACACCGGAAGGTATACCGACTACCACGCGGGGTTTCACGAAGCTCCTCGTCTTTAAGGCTTTCGAGATGAAATGCTTCAACATTGCCTGGGTTATATCGAAATCAGCAATTACGCCGTCTTTCAGCGGGCGTATGGCCACTATGTTTCCGGGGGTTCTACCTATCATGTGTTTTGCCTCTTCGCCCACCGCTAAAATGGCTCCCGTATCCCGCTGAATAGCAACCACCGACGGCTCTCTAAGCACTATCCCTTTTCCCTTCACATGCACGAGCGTGTTGGCCGTGCCAAGGTCTATTCCTATATCTTTCGAAAGAGCTTTGAAAAGTCCAAACATGTACTGCTACTCCTTTCCACTTTTGGTTGAATTTTTCTTTTTTAAAGAAGCCCCTTTTCTTTGAAACTAAGGTAATCCGGGTTGCCGAAAATTATGTGGTCCAACACGTCTATCCCGAGGATTCTGCCCGCCTCCACCAGCCGGCGAGTTATTTCCACATCTTCCCTGCTCGGCGTGGGATCTCCGCTAGGATGGTTGTGGACCAATATAACGGCCGCACTGCTCCTTTTTATGGCAGGCTTGAACACTTCTCTCGGGTGAACGATAGATGAATTAAGACTGCCTATCGAAATATTTTCCACCGATATGACGCGGTTTTTCACATTGAGCAGGACTATTTTGAAATGCTCCCTATCTAAAAAACGCATCTCTTCCATTAATAATTTTTTCACGTCAGCCGGTGAGGATATTACTATATCATCCTCCCTGAAACAGGATGAAATCCTGCGCCCCAATTCGACGGCCGCTTTAATCTGCACTGCTTTTGCAAGGCCGATTCCCTTAATTTTCGACAGCTCCTCGATGCTGGCTCCGGCCACAAATTCCAGCCCAGCTTTTCCGCCGTCGCCCTTTAAAACCCTTTGAGCCAGCACCAAGGCCGATTCGGCTCTGGTGCCGGTCCTTATCAGGAGGGCAAGAAGTTCCGCATCGCTCAAGGCAGCGGCCCCGTATTTTTGCATGCGTTCCCGCGGCCTTACCTCTCGGGGCAGGTCCTTTATCTTCAAAGATGACACGAAAATTCCTCCCGGTCAAAGAATTTTCACGCCAAAATGCGAAAGTACAAGGCTCAACCTGAAAAGCGGCAGTCCCACGATATTATAATAGCACCCTTCTATCTTCTCTACAAGCAATGCCCCTTTTCCTTGAATTCCGTAAGCCCCTGCTTTATCCATGGGTTCGCCGGTTCTTATATAATTTTCTATTTCAACCGAAGAAAGGTTTTTAAACTTCACCCGGCTCTCTTCATAGTCCGTAACTTTTTTTGAGGACGAACTGTCGATCACCGCGATGCCCGTAAAAACCCGGTGCCACCTGCCGCTGAGTCTTTCGAGCATCTTCCTTGCTTCCTCCTCATCCTTCGGCTTTCCCAAAATGCTATCGTCCAAAGCGACCACGGTATCGGCGGCTATTACTATGCCATCCTTCAGGCGACGCGCCACATCGATAGCTTTATTTTCGGCCAGTTTCACCGCTGCTACATCCGGTGCAACCCCGGGCGGCACTGTTTCATCGATGGAACTCGGGATGATTTCAAAATCGAGCCCAATCTGTTTTAAAAGCTTTTGCCTTCTTGGAGAAGCCGAAGCCAAAATCAACCTCGGACGAAAGTTACTGCACACCTGCGACTCATCTCCTCCTGTCAACCGTTTCCATAAGGCCGAGACTTCCGGAAAGCTTGTCCTTTGCAAAATTTGCCGCAAGCCCGGTGAAGACCCCCGTGAAAAGTCCCACCACCATTAAAAAAGGCAGGTAGGAATATAGTCCGAAGGTGGAAAGGATGACGCTTGCCACAGTCACCTGGGCAAAATTATGGGTTACGCTCCCTAATATGCTCACGCCGACGAGGCTGAAGACATTTTCAAAGTACTTAACGGCTATTCCCATTACCAGAGTACTTGATACTGCTCCCGAAAGGCTGTAAATCAGGCTTGACATCGAACCTCCCAAAAACGAACCTATGAAGCACCGCAAGATATTTACCTCCAACCCTTCTCTAGTTCCGTAAAGAACTATCGCCAGCAGAGAAATAATGTTGGCAAGGCCGAGCTTTGCGCCGGGCACGGGAAACGGTACCGGTATCATGCTCTCTACCATGTGGAGGGCAACTCCTCCGGCTACCAGCAACGACAGATATACTATTTTTTTGGTTTTAGCCATAAACATCATCCTCTAAATAATGCTTAAAAGCTCACGCCATCCAAGTCGCTCGTGGATTCCCGGTTTTCTATCTTTACAACGACTCTATTGGGAAGGCACACCAGCGTTTGTCCCGGACGGGACACCCAACCCTGCCGAATGCAATCCTTGTCAGGGCAGTCCGAAGATACCACCCTAACCCTGTCCCTGTCAATTTCAAGCACAACGTCACCGATAACTCCCGGTACCTTCAATTGCATTTTCGGGCCATCTTTTCCAAGAGTAATCTTTTGATATTCTTTTCCATTTATTTCTATAACAGCATAGGTTTTCCCGCCAGTGAAGCCGTAAATTTGAAATCCCGTAAAAATTGCAAAGGCTAACAAAAGTACCGTTGCAATTAAAATCTTATCGCCTTTGGTCAGCATAAATACCGCCTTCCTTCACATTATTTATAGTGTACCATATTTATTCGGAGCAAGACAAGTGGAAAATACCCCTAGTTTTAAAGCAATAAAAAAAGATTTTATGCCCCGAAAGGAGCATAAAATCCGAACCGTCAATTACCTTTCCACATCGTACCCCGCATCCTCGATGGCGGACGTAATTTGTTCAAGGGAAACTTTTGAAGGATCAAAGGAAACTTCCACTTTTCCTTCCTCAACCTTAGCCTCCACTTTCTCTATTCCGGGCAGGGCCTTCACCGCCGATTCGACGGCGTGTTTGCAGTGCATGCAGGACATGCCCGAAACCTTCAAAGTTATATCCAACATTTTCAATTCCCCCTTTGAGTTTTCTTTAGAAACCCTCTTTTTATTTTACCTTATTTTAATTATTTCTAACAGGGATTACATAATCAATTATACAATACAATATGTCAACTATTACTTTCATTTAGGTTGACATTTTCTGTAGCATATATTAAAATATCCTTAAAAATACCGGAGAAAGGAGTTAAGAACTCTATGAATAAAGGACTTTCGGCAGCGGATATGGTCCTTTGCTCTCTCTTTGCCGCGCTCACGGCGGTCTTCAGCTACATACGAATTCCCCTCCCTTTCAGTCCCGTTCCCATAACATTGCAGACGCTGGCTGTCATGCTGGCAGGAAGCCTTTTACCACCTAAAACTGCTTTTTTAAGCATGCTGGTGTATATACTTATGAGAGTTGCCGGGTTGCCATTTTTCGCCCCGGGTCCTGCCGGGTTTGGAGTACTGCTAGGTCCTACCGGCGGGTATATAATGAGCTGGCCTTTTGCGGCATATATAATAGCTTCTTTGCTCAAAAAAGGAAATCCAACTTTGACGAAGCTGTTACTTTCTAATATATTGGGAGGCATTGTCCTTGTCGACGCCGTGGGCACTTCGTACCTTGCATTCGTAACCGGTATGGATATGATTGCCGCTATAACCGCGGGGATGCTGCCTTTTATCCCCGGCGACATTGCAAAAGCAGTGCTTGTATCTCTCATCGCCTTTTCTTTGAGAAAAAATAATCTCTTTCAAAGGTTTTTGAATAATTAGCGAACTATTCGAGAACCTTCCAAGCAGGTTCTCTTTTTTTGTTTGACAACGCATCTAGCTAACTATATAATTAAAGTATAATTTTATCAGTTTACCCGGAATTATTTTGAGGGGTGGTGCTGTGATCCTCCCAAAGGAACAAATAACAAGGTACATGAGACATATTATCATGCCTGAAATCAGCGGCGCCGGGCAAAAAAAACTGCTGGAGTCGAAAGGTATAGTGGTCGCCGATTCCGTTGAAGAAATCCTTTCCCTGCTTTATTATCTGGCCGCATCAGGAATAGGGCATCTCCACGTGATTTTGAAGAAAAAAGAAGACTTTTCCGAACTCAAAGCAGGCCTGCTGGACCTAAATCCTGACCTGGAATTGGAGTTTTACAGCGATATTCCGAATTTTAAAAATATGGAAAAAATCGAGTTTGCGGTCTTTGCGGACGGCTTTGAGGAATCGGAGCATTTAAAAGGAGTACCTAAAATCTTTAACCTCATCCGGCCCTGGGCTGGATGCTTAATGACGGCAAGAGACACCGAAAGTAATAAGCTTGCTTTCTCCCAAAAAATGAAAGGTCCTTACGAAAACTCTACGGGCCTCGTATTTTCCCGCTTTTTTGCGGGGACAATTTCGGCCATAGAGGCTATAAAAATTTGTTTGAACCTGGGAAAGGTATTGGAAAACCCTCTTTATTACAACCTGCTCGACATGGAATTTAAATCCATAAAAGACTTTGAAGCCGTTGGAGAAATAGCGATGGAAGACCCCCTTAAGGGTAAAGACCTTTCCACTTTGAAAGTCCTCATAATCGGCAGCGGCGGACTCGGCTCGCCGGCGGCTTTTTCCCTCGCGTTGGCGGGGGTTAAAAATATCGGGCTTGTGGACAGCGATATTGTAGAGATGAGCAACCTGAACAGGCAAATTCTTCATTCCACTTCCCGCATAGGAATGCCGAAAGTTGAATCCGCTGAAATGTTTTTGAAAAAAATAAATTCCGGAATCGATATTGAAAAGTACCACATACGGTTCAGCAATAAAAACGCCCTTGAAATAATAAAGGATTATGACATCATAATCGATGGCGTCGATAACCTACCTACCCGCTACCTTTTAAACGACGCCTGCGTCCTTGCAGGAAAGCCTCTCGCCGAAGCTGCCGTTTTGAGATTCGAAGGAATTGCCATGACCATCTTGCCGGGCGAAGGTCCGTGCTACCGGTGCGTTTTTCCGAAAATGCCGCAAGCCGGCGCCGTTCCCTCCTGCTCTGAAGCGGGCGTGTTAGGGCCCGTACCCGGGGTCATGGGAACGCTGGAGGCTGCAGAAGCCATAAAAATTTTCGGAGGCTGTGGAAGGCTTTTGTCCGGGAGGTTCTTGATCTTCGATTCTCTGGAACTTAACTTTATGACCCCCGTTCTTTCGAAAAATGAAAAATGCCCTGCCTGCGGCGAAAATCCCTCTATAAAAGACCTGAGCGGAAATTACGATTTTATATGTGAAAATACCTGATAAACTGAAAAATGGAAAGGATGAGGACTTATGGAACGGGCATACCGCATATACGATTCCATTCTCGACCTTATCGGAAGCACCCCTATGGTGAGACTGTCGAAGTTATCACCCGAAGGCGGCGCCACCATCGCAGCAAAGCTCGAATCCTTTAACCCCGGGGGGAGCGTAAAGGACCGAATAGCCTACAATATGATATTAGATGCCGAAAAAAAGGGGATCTTAAAACCCGGCTCTACCATAGTGGAACCCACCAGCGGCAATACGGGCATCGGCCTTGCCATGGTATGCGCCGTCAGGGGCTACCGATTGATACTGGTGATGCCGGCCTCAATGAGCGTAGAGCGGCGCAGGCTTTTGAAGGCCTACGGCGCCGAATTTGTCCTAACTCCTCCGGAATTGGGCATGAAGGGAGCGGTAGAAAAGGCCTTGGAACTAACAAGGGAAATCAAGGACTCCTTCATGCCCCAGCAATTCGAGAACCCGGCCAATCCTGAAATACACGAAAAAACTACGGCATTAGAAATATTAGAGCAAACTGGAGGCAAACTCGACGCTTTCGTAGCAGGGGTAGGCACCGGAGGCACGATAACCGGTGTTGCCCGGGTATTAAAAAGAGAAATTCCCAACCTGAAGATAGTGGCGGTAGAACCGGCATCGTCACCGGTGCTGTCCGGCGGAAAACCCGGAATCCACAAAATTCAGGGAATAGGCGCCGGATTCATACCGAAAGTATTGGACCTCGACCTGGTAGATGAAATTATAACCGTTACCAACGAAGAGGCCTTCGAAACCACCCGCGAACTTTCAACAAAAGAGGGAATTCTGGCCGGGATTTCCGCCGGCGCTGCGGTTTTTGCAGCCCAGAAAGTGGCCCGGAATTTAAAACCCGGCAATCTGGTAGTAACGGTACTTCCGGATACAGGAGAACGTTATTTGAGCGTTGAAGGGCTCTTCCCTGCCGAGTGAATAATTAAAAAAAAAGAGGGATTCATCCCTCTTTTTTTATTAACTGGAAAGTATTTTTTTTTGGCACCATAAAAATTGCTGTTAAAACAAAAGCTATGAGACTTATAGCGCCTGCAGCCAGAACGACAGTTTTAAGGCCATACCTTTCGGAGAAGGCATAAACAGGGGGTGCCACCGCAACCCCGAAGAACCTTAGACTGCCGTAGAGGCAGGTTATGATGCCCCTGCGTTTTACGCTGCAGGAGCCGGTCACCAGGGCATTTACCGGCGTCATTATAAGGCCCACTCCCGCTCCGAGAATCAAGGCTGAAATAAAATGCATCCAGAATTCCAACACCAGCGAAAACATAAAATGCCCTGCCGTTATCAGCATGAGTCCCGCAAGTATAAATATTTTTAAACCTTTGTTCTTCCATTTTTCAAGAAGTATACCCAGTACAAACGAAAGCAAAGCCATTACAAACACGGGCCCTGAAATAATGAATCCTTTTTTGAGCCCGAAAATGTGGTAATTTTTTTCAAGTATGTCCGAGTAGAGGGAAAGGATGCCAAAAAGTGAAAACAGCGCCGCCATCCCGTCAAAAAAACTGCAAAAAAGACCTGCCGCTTTTTTTTGGAAAATAGCCTTTACCGCCCGGATATAGTCTTTTACGGATTGTCTTTTAAATTTTTCCTTTTCTTTGATAAAAAAATAAAGGATTATACCCACCGGTATGGCAAGGATACCGTATGCGAAAAAAGGAAAGAACCATGCAATCATCGCAAGGCCGGCCCCCAGTATGGGGCTTACAACTTTGCCCAGGCCGTTAGAGGCTTCTAAGAGTCCTAAGGCCTTGCTCCTCTCTTCGGAAGAAAAAGTGTCCCCGACTACCGCCATGGCCAGCTGGTACGTGCCGCCTGCGCCAATTCCCTGAATCATCCTTCCTGCAAGAATCCCCCAATAAGGATTCTCTGAAAAAACCGAACTTAATCCGGCCACCACCCCTCCCAAACCGTATATGATGAGCGCCGGAGCCATTACCTTCTTTCTACCTATTTGGTCCGACAGCATACCAGCCAGAGGAATCACAAGCCCAGCCGGTATCGAAAAGGCCGTTATGAGAAGACTCACCCAAAACTGACTGATGCGAAGGCTTTCTTTTATCCTCGGCAGCACCGGAATCAACATGGAATTACCCAGAACCATTATAAAAGGAACAAGGCTTAAAAGGGCAAGCTGGATGCCTGTACTTTTTTTCACGGTCTTTAAACCCCTTTCAAACTCAGCGATATAAAGATAAAAAATCTCCTGAATAATAGTATTTATAAAAAGCCCAGCTCTTATAATCGCTTTCCTGTAACCTGTGCAACATCGCCCACATATAATGGTATTGAAAATCAAGGCAAGGAGGGATATAAATGGGAGAAATAGCCGGAGGCGGTTTCTTCGATGGCCGTGATCGCCGCGACCGCCAGGCTTTTATAGTATTTTTGATACTGATACTCCTGCTTATGGGAGACTGGTGGTTATAAACCGGAATGTTAAAGCCGTGCCTTAAGGCACGGCTTTAACGCTTTTTAGTAACGGAAAGTGTAAAACGTTCATAGTATAATACCGAAACAATACAAAATCGAAAAAACTCCCTTAGGAGGTAATAATAAATGACCAGAGCAGAAAATATGTCCAAGGGGTATCAAGGTGGAATGAGGCTTGCAGAGGTTTATATTCCGATTCAAACTTACGGCGAAACTTTCGACCTGAAAAACGCTCTGATGTACGGAACCATTTTCCCCGAATTATACAGGCCGTACCGGCCCGTTCACAGGAACCCACAATAATCAGCGTTATTGCGAGGTGAAGTGGGATGCATGATTACAGGTCAATGGTGGAGTTGCTCAAGGAAATCCAGGCACTGGAATTTGGTGTTTATGAACTTGCCCTGTTTTTGGATACCCACCCGGGCGACAGGAGAGCATTAGAAGACCACAACCGACTCGTAAGTAGATTAAATCAGCTCAGAAAAGCTTTTGAAGATAGATACGGGCCGCTTAGACTCGACTCCGAATCTCCCTATCCCTATCGCTACATCAACGACCCGTGGCCCTGGGAAATCCAATATTGAGCAGGAGGTGGCAAAAATGTGGTTTTACGAGAAAAAACTGCAGTACCCTGCCAACGTGAGGCGCTGCGATTTAGCCATGGCAAAATTCCTCTTCGCCCAGTACGGCGGCCCTGACAGCGAACTTTCCGCCGCGGTGAGATACCTCACCCAGCGATATACGATGCCGATACCCCAGGCTAAGGCCCTCCTTACCGACATCGGAACCGAGGAGATGGCTCACTGGGAAATTATAGGTACGCTCATATATAAACTTACCGAAGACGCCACACCCGAGCAGTTGAGAGAGGCCGGCCTTGGGGACCATTTCGCACAGCACGACAAAGCCCTTTATCCCCATGACGCTGCCGGAGTGCCCTGGACCGCCGCCTATATCCAGGCTACGGGAGATCCAATAACCGATCTCCACGAAAATTTGGCTGCCGAACAGAAAGCCCGCACAACATACGAACACCTTATCTCCCTCACCGACGACGACGGGGTTATTGCAACGCTCTCCTTCCTCAGGGAAAGGGAAGTAGTCCACTTCCAGAGATTCGGAGAGGCGCTGATGCAGGTCCAGGAGCACTACCAGCACAAACACATATTTTGCTAGCCACGGCGCAAAAAAAAGGCCTCTTTTGCAAAAAAGAGGTCGTTTTTTTAGCGAAAAAGAGCCCCTTTTTTTAAAGAGGCTCTTTGACACGCCGAAAATAAATTTATAACTTACAGCTCCGATATAATGAATCATTTTTTATTCTTATTATTATGCGCCGTGTTATTATGCACCGGGCGTTTTTCCTGAGTTCGATGTAACTCACAGCAATCCATCTTCTTACCGGCGAATTCTCTTTCACTGGCTTTAGCTAAATTCTCCAGAAACCTGCTTATCCATCCCACCATTGTAACACACCTCCTTAGGGTTTAAATTTTTTCAGCCTCAGAGCGTTAGTCACCACGGAAACCGAACTGAATGCCATGGCGGCTCCTGCTATTGCGGGGCTTAAATATCCGAGGGCAGCAAACGGAATACCAAGGGTGTTATAGATGAACGCCCAGAATAAGTTTTGCTTTATGTTCCTCATGGTGGCGCGGCTGAGTTTTATGGCAGTTACAATCCCCTTCAGGTCTCCGCTCATGAGCGTTATATCTGCCGCCTCGATAGCCACGTCGGTGCCCGTACCTATGGCTATTCCGACGTCGGCCGCCGCCAGCGCCGGTGCATCATTTATGCCGTCTCCAACCATTGCGGTAATTTTGCCCTGTTTCTTCAGCTTTTCCACTTCTTCGGCCTTATGCTCCGGAAGTACTTCGGCCATGACTTTATCTATTCCAACCTGCCGGGCTATGGCCTTGGCAGTGCGCTCGTTGTCTCCGGTTATCATCCAGACTTCGATACCCATTTTCTTCAGCTCGTCGATGGCTTCTTTGGAATTTTCCTTTAGAGTATCGGCTACAGCCACAATACCTTCAAGAGTCCCGTCAATAGCCATAATCATCGCAGTTTTACCTTCATTTTCAAGCTTCGTCAGCAGATCTTCTACACTTTCCGTGGAAATATTTTTTGCCTTCATGAGTCTGCGGTTACCTAGGTACACTTCCCTACCTTTGATTTTTGCATATATGCCGTGGCCGGGTATAGCCTCGAAATTTTCAGGATCGGGAAGTTCAACCCCTTTCTCTTTAGCTTTATTTACAATGGCTTCACCCAAAGGATGTTCGGAATTTTTTTCTGCTATAGCCGCAAAACTTAAGATTTCCTCTTCCATTAAATTGCCGGTTGGAATAATATCGGTAACCTCCGGTTTTCCTTTAGTAATGGTTCCAGTCTTGTCGAGCACGATAGCTTTGATCCGGTGCGCTCTCTCCAGGTGTTCACCGCCCTTGATAAGCACGCCGTACTCGGCGCCCTTACCAGTTCCTACCATTACCGAGGTAGGCGTCGCAAGACCCAGGGCACATGGACACGCTATTACCAGCACCGCTACGGCGTTTATGAGGCCTGCGGTAAAGTTACCATATACGAAATACCAAACCGCAAAAGTTATGAGTGCAATGGCAATGACCACAGGTACGAAAACCCCCGATATCTGGTCGGCCAGCTTTTGAATCGGCGCCTTGGACCCCTGGGCTTCTTCCACCAGTTTCACGATCTGGGCAAGCACGGTATCCTTGCCGATTTTAGTAGCTTTAAACTTGAAGGTACCAGTTTTATTGATGGTGGCACCTATTACTTCGTCTCCTACTCTCTTCTCCACGGGGATGCTTTCCCCCGTGAGCATGGATTCATCCACTGAAGAATAACCTTCAATGATGACACCGTCTACCGGTATCTTCTCGCCGGGCCTTACCACCACGATATCTCCCACTTCTACCTGTTCGACAGGTACCTCTATTTCTTCGCCGTTTCTTATCACCCGAGCTGTCTTGGCCTGCAGGCCAAGTAATTTTCTTATAGCTTCAGACGTCTTGCCTTTAGCTACTGCTTCCAGGTACTTGCCCAGGGTAATGAGAGTAATGATAACCGCCGATGCTTCAAAGTAAAGGTAGTTGTGAATCATTTCCATGGGAAGAGTGAGGACATTATACAAACTGTAAAAGTACGCTGCGGTGGTACCCATGGCGATCAGCACATCCATATTGGCCGATCCGTTCTTCAGAGTATGATAAGCCCCACGGTAATACCTGTAGCCGATTACAAACTGCACCGGTGTAGCAAGTCCTATCTGAAACCACGGATTGTCAAGGATACCTCCATACCAGCCCATAACCCTGTAAATCATCGACAGTACCAGTGGCGCAGTGAGGATAGCTGAAATTACCACCAACCTGCCCAGAGACCGGATTTCCCTGTCTCTTTCCTGTTTTTCCCTATCAACATCCATTTCGGTCTTTTCGTAAGCATCGTAGCCTATGTCCCGAATAACTTTGATGAGGTTCTTCACATCGGTCAAGCTGCTTAAATATTCGACCGTGGCGGTCTCAGCGGCGAAATTCACCGAAGCTTTTAAAACTCCCGGAGCCCGAGATAGGGCCTTTTCTATGCGGGCGGCGCAGGAGGCGCAGCTCATATTTTTTAGCCCCAGCTCCACCTTGTCCGCCAAGATGTCATAGCCGAGATCCCTTATTTTTTGGACAAAATCCAGTACTGAAACCTCTTTGGGATCGTAAGTGATGCTGGCCTTTTCAGCTGCAAAGTTTATATTTACCTCATGAACTCCGGCCATCTTCGAAAGGCCTTTTTCAATGCGGGCTGCGCAAGAAGCGCAGGTCATTCCTTTTATATTCAATGTTGCTTTCTTTACAGCTTCCGGCATATCTTATCCCCTCCTAATTTCCCCCCAAATATATACCCTATGGGGGTATCTCAATTCCATTATATTCTTCAGCGAGTAAAATGTCAACATTTTATTTATAGTATCTGCCGATTCTAGAAAGTGATGCTTCTTGTCACATCCACATATCCCGGATAGAAAAAATTAATAGAGAATAAGCGGCAGCGCTTAATAACATAGAATAAGTAAAACCGAAAAGCCCCGCAATTACAATAGCTAGAGTAGAGCCCAACAATGAAGCAACGCCGTTTATTCCCCACATCAACGGTATTAGTGAAGGTTTCCCTAACTGCCGGACCTTTTCAATTCCAGCAGGGAAGAAGACGCCCATGAGAAAGCCTATGGGAATCAAGATCAAAGTCACAATAGATAGCTTAAAATAAAAGGATTTCCCGAGAAAACCCGGAAACACCGCTCGGTACAAGATCGCCATCATGACTATTCCACCGGCCAAAACAAGGGGCAAATCTTTTCTTAAACTTTTAAACTTTTTGCTAGCCAAACTCCCCAAGCTGCATGCTGTTATTAGGATGCTAACCGTTGTCAGAAAAGCCGTAGAAGGGTGGCCTAACAAAAGGATATTTTTTTGCACAAGAGAGATTTCCAGAGCCATAAAACCGATACCTATCAGGAAAAAATAATAGGCAAGGCTTCTCTCTTTCTTATCCATTTTTTTATAATGAGGTGCGAAATATACCAATAATACGTAAATAACCAAAAGCAGCACAGCCTTTGCTGAATTCGGAACACCGTAGGAGAAATCGTAAAAAAACGGTCTATCGTCGGTGGTCGGCCTGGTATCAACGCTGCTGAATTTTACAATATCACCGATTCCCGTGAATTCTGTCAAAGGAAACTTATCACCCTCATAACTCCATGGAATAAAGACAGGCTCAAGAGTATATTTCAATGCCGTTTTCAAGTACTGTGCACCTTGTTCCGGAGTAAAGGGTTTTTTCCGGATTACAATAGCAGGGTAATGAAAGTGCTTGCCGTCACTATCGTGATCCTCAAACCGCATTGACACTATGCCGATGTGTTTGATCGCGTCCCGATATGGGATACCGAGGCTGTCAAAAACCGCAAGTGCTGTTGTAACGATTCGCGTCATATCCCGCTCGTCGTGAGCCGTAAAAACCAACTGCCCCTCCTCCGTCAGGCGCTCAAAATACTTCAAAATAGCTTCTTTGGTATAAATATAATTTTCCGTAAGGGCAAGGCCGCCTGACCCGGCAGCTTCTGTCATCACTAGCGACAGGAAAATAGTATCGTATTTTTCCTTCTTCTGCTCGATGAAGTTTCTCCCATCCCCTGCATATGTCTTTACCTGCGGAAGATTATAAATATCGCCTGTGAAAGGAGCAAATGCTTTAACAGCCTGAATACTGCTTTTATTGATCTCTACGGCTGTTATATCCTCACTCCCGGCCAGGAGGGCAAGAAGGATATCCTTACCGCCACCTGGGCCTATGACCAAAGTTTTGGGCTTCTTTTGCAGGGTAAAGGGCAGGAAGCCAGGGGTACTTCTTAGCCACGATATTGACTCCAGATTACCGTCAAATCTGTACATTTCTGAAGCAGCACCGCCGTCTATAAAAATAATTTTGCTCTTTTCATCTCCAGTATCGACTACATCGGTTCTCGAAAAGGAATCCCACTTCGTATACTCTATTCTGGTTTTTCCGTCTTTTTCTATGCTGTAAAGCTTTACCTTGTTCATGGCTAAGAGCTCGCCAAAACGCCGCTCAAAGCTAGTCAGGTTTAATGTCGAGGCAGAAATAGCCGCTGCTACCAGCAATGCCGATAAAAGGAATATTTTTATATTTTTGTATGCATACGAAAACAGCATTTGGATAATAAAAAGTGTCATCAATAGGAATAGTAAGGTGACTATCATGCCATTCTTATCGAGAATTAAAAAAGTCAGCAGTCCAAAGGTAATCGCACCTATTAAATCAGTAAAATAAAGCGCGTGAGCATAATGCGACATGCGAACATAAATAGTCGACATTATAGCTCCTCCGACGGCAAAAGGTATAATGCTCAATAACATATATACCATGGGAAAGAAGTTAAATAAGTTAATGTAAAGGAGCAGTATGATCGCTCCATAAGCCAGTAATAAAACCCACTGGAGCCGAATTAAGGATATGGAGTTCAATTTATCTTGATTATCGGCCAGCCTTTTCTGAACCCATAGACCGCCCAGCCCCAGGCCGAGGATAGCCGTTGAAATTATGATAAATGCAAAATGATACCATACGAGAAACGAAAAAATCCGCGTAAAAAGAAATTCCAGTGAAAATAGAAAGCCAGAAAGCATAAACGTCGCCATGAAAAATGGTAAACGCGCTTCCATCGCCGATCCCCCACATAAAATTTTATGAAAATGACTATACTTATACCCCTTATGGGTATATATTATAAATAATTATAAACACTCTGTCAATCAAACACCAGAAATATCATATTCTTGTTTTAGATAATCTTTTTGAAAAGATATATTGACATTCAAAAATAAAAATGATAAAGTAATAGAAGACGTTATACCCCTAAGGGGTATATTTACTAGTGCAGGAGGTGAAAATATGGCTATCGATCCGGTATGCGGCATGAAGGTAAATGAGAATGACGCTTTTGCCACATCTACTTACAATGGCCAAACCTACTATTTCTGCTCCAAACACTGCCAAATAGCCTTCGACAAAAATCCTGAAAAATACCTGAAAAATAAAGAAGATAAAGGCCATACTCACTGTTGTTAGTTCTAGTGAAAATAGATGGGCAAATGTAGAAAATGTGAAAAAGCACAGGATTATTCACCGAACGACAAAATAATTGCTATTGATAAACTTTGTTCCTAAATAAAATAAGCACCGATTCTAAGGTGCTTATTTTTTGTCGCCAAAAAAGCAACAAGAGTAGTATAACTCTAAAAATGTTTTCAAATAATATCTAATGATTTAAAAAATTGGCTTCCCAGTTTATGGCAAGAGGTAGTGCTTTTGCAAAACAAATCTGCTCTCTATGTGCAGACATCTGCGAAGCCTGCGCCAGAGAGTGCGAAATGTTTAAAGATGCACATTGTCAGCAGTGTGCCGATATCTGCCGCCAGTGTGCTCAGGAATGCAAAAATTTAGCGAATATGTGATAACAAAGAGGCGCCTTAACAAAGGCGCCTCTTTAATCATTCTCCATAAAATCATTCTCCATAAAATCAGGTCCTGTTCAGATCCTCCTTTATCTTTTCAAACTCTTCTTTTGTTATTTCTCCCGCGGCATAGCGCTTTTTAAGAATGTCCAGCGGCGTTTCGGTGAAATTTCGCCTTTCCGATGCCCCATTTATTGGAATTAACTTTATCAATCTGAATATAAAATATATCACAGCCGCCCAAAACAAGACCCACAGGAACATCCCCAGATACATTATCATGCCTCCATCGTAACCCCACCCGGGGTAGAACCAGTGCATCATTTATTGCCACCTCACTTTTATTCGAGAATGGAGCACATCTATACTCAGGATTATTATTCCCTAATATACATGATAAATCCGGTACAATTTAGCTTTATTTATCCTCTAAAAGAATTTGCACACTCCTCGCTGCAAAAATAATAAGTTTTTCCGTTTATCTGCTTGGTGATAGCGTTCCTCTTTGACACTCTCATGCCGCAGACAGGGTCCACGGCATATTCGTCACTGCCGTCTGACCTGTGATGGTCATGACCACCGGCAGAATGACCTCCATGTCCGCCATGGCCTCCACAGCACCCGCCTCCTCTCATCATTAAAAAAAGCAGAACTGCTCCGATCAATAGCAGTAATATATTAGATAAAGCGGAATAAAACTGAACCGGATGCCTGGGTATCCCATCCACCGTCACGGCCCATGGCACTTTTGTAGCTTTTCCATAGATATCGCATCCTATACGTCCTATGGAATATCCGAGAGCAAGGCCAGGAGAAACTACGTCCGACAGCTTAAAGAAGGACACCTTTTTGTACCGGGCGTATATTATCCCAGCCAGCAATCCACCGAGCACTGCTCCGTGAAAAGAAAGCCCTCCTTCGGATACACGCCAAATCATGCTCGGATTTTTTATATAATAAGGCAAATTTAGCAGCACGAAAAGGAGCCTAGCGCCCAAAAATCCTGCAATGACTATAACCTGAGCAAATGTTAGTATTTCGTCTTCTTTTATTCCCTTTCTGCTGGCCTCTTTCATAGCTATATATAACCCCGCAAGAAGCCCTATAGCTGTAAAAAATCCTAATTTATAGATGTTAAGAGGGCCTATTCTGAAAAGTACTTCCATTTATACCCCTCTTTTCACATGCCGAAGGGCAATTTATACGGCAAAATCTCGTACAAAATTCTCGTTATTTTCGTAAAGTTTCCGGTCAATATGGCAATTCCCAAAACTACCATTGTAACCCCCAGTACTATCTGCGGGATTCTAGTCTTCATAAAAGCCTTCAATTTATCAAAGTACTTTTCAAAGGCCAGAGCCAGGACAAGATAGGGTATTGCAAGTCCTATAGAAAAGATAAACATCAGCATCATTCCCTGGCCTGCGGCGGTCATAGTCCCCGCCAGCATCAAAAACGAATAGAGAGTTGGTCCTATACAGTGGGAACAGGCTACGGCAAAAAATATTCCTACCAGGAATGCCCGCAAATAGCCAAGGGGTGGTAGTTTCAGGTTTAAGAGTTTGTGGTTAATATGAAAGGACGGCATATTTGTTGGGCCGAGCATTCTAAGACCAACTAAAACAATAAACGCACCGCCCAAAACATTTAAGACTCTTATATTTTCCTTTATCAAACTCCCGATTGTACTAGATGCCCCACCGGCAAGAGTGAACACCAGCGTAAAGGCAGCTATAAAAAAGAGGGTATTTGCTAATATTTTTTTCTTCAGACGTCTGGATCGAACCGATTTTAGGTCTTCTACGCTCATTCCGGTGATGATCGAAAAATACACAGTCACCATGGGAATAAGGCACGGGGAGAAAAAGGATAAAAGTCCCCCCAGAAAGGACAAGCCGTATAAAGCAATCAGCGAACTCATGTGGTTACTCTACCTTCCCCAGTCTGTTTTATCCCACCGGTACTTCCTGTCCGGCACTCCTGCAATACCCCTGAGGTTCAACTCAATATAATCGGTATTTCTGTCAAAGATGCCATTGTTTTTAACCCTTAAAATTCCGCTCCGGTGATGTCCGTCGTCTTGGATAGGCTCCCATTTAAATCCATCTTCTACGGTTGTCTTGCCGTTAGTCAGGACTGCTAGTTTTTCAATTTCGTAAGAAGTCAGATCTACGGTGTGGGTATTTAAAGCGATGTAAAAGAGCAGATCCTTCTCATCGGGTTTCAGTATATTCAGGAAAGCCACATCGACGGTCACGGCACCTCCTTCTGTGCGCCGGGTTATGGTAAAGAGCTGACTCTCGGATATACCTTCCAGCGGATCTTCTTCGGGTAAGGGTTTTGATTCGGTTAATCCATTTTTAATATAAAAAAAAGCTAATGCCGCAAGAATCGCAGCGAAGGCAACTAACCACGTGCCGTATTTATGCATTTTCCTTCAGCCCTTCTACTTTATCTCTATTTAGTCTTTCGTCCTCGTGGCCCGCGTGTTTGCCATGGCCGCCGTGCATGCCCAGCATCATGAATACGTGCATCAGCGGGCACAGCAATACAAGCGCGTAACTTAGAATATTTCCGGCTGTTCCGAACCTCCTCGCCAAAAGTGCAACCGCCACGATCATAAAAACGCAGCCGAGTGCCATTAAAAAACCGTGAAGGAGCCCCCTATTGTTTTTGTTCATAAGTTCCCTCCTCTGTATACCTATACGGGGTAATGGTTATCTGCTACATTTATTTTATAACATTTACCTCTCAGTGTCAATTATGCATAGAGCATTCTCATAAAATCCTCACAAATTTCCCGCTTGTTGGATCGCCGTCAGGATATCTTCTTTCAAATCGTCCACGTTTTCTATGCCGACAGAAAGCCGCACCAGGCTGTTTTTTATACCCCGCTTCACGCGCTCCTCTTCGGGTATCGAGGCATGGGTCATAAGAGACGGTATGCTTATAAGGCTCTCGACAGCTCCAAGACTTTCTGCCAGGGTTATGAGTTTTAATTTTCGCACCATCCGTTCGGCCACTTCTCCCGATTCCAGCTCGAAGGAAATCATGCCGCCGAACCCGCCGGCCTGATTTTTGTGAATTTCATGGCCCGGGTGCTCAGGAAGGCCCGGGTAATACACTTTTTTTACTTGCGGGAGGGTACCAAGCCAGCGGGCAAGTTCGTTTGCATTCTTTTCATGACGCTCCATCCGGATTCCCAGCGTCTTTATCCCTCTCATCAAAAGCCACGAATCGAAGGGGCCTAGAACGCCGCCGGTGGAATTTTGGATGAAGTGAAGCTTTTCCCCTAGGTCAGGGTCCTTCACTGCCACAAGGCCTGCCACTACGTCGCTGTGCCCGCCAAGATATTTTGTGGCGCTGTGGATCACAATATCGGCCCCCAGCGCGAGTGGTTTTTGCCAATAAGGCGTCATGAAAGTGTTGTCGACGACGAGCAAAAGCTCCCGGTCTTTGCACAATTGGGCCACGGCTTTTATGTCGGTTATCCTGAGCAGGGGATTGGTAGGCGTTTCAATAAATACAGCCCGTGTATTTTCCTTGATTGCTTTTTCTATATTTGCTACCTCCGAGGTATCCACGTATGAAACCTCAATGCCCGCCCTGGAAAAGACTTTGCTCAACACCCGGTAGGTCCCTCCGTAGACGTCCTCCGAGACCACCAGGTGATCTCCTGCAGAAAAAAGCGATAGTACCGCCGATATGGCGGCCATTCCTGAAGAAAAGGCAAATCCCCTTATACCTTCCTCAAGGCTCGCTATTATGTTTTCCACAGCCTCTCGAGTCGGATTCCCAGTGCGGGAATATTCGTACCCCATGTGTACCCCTGGACCTTCCTGCCTGTAAGTTGAGGTCTGATAAATCGGATAGCTTACAGCCCCGGTCCTTACATCCATTTCGAAACCCGTATGGAGAACTTTTGTATCGGGCTTCACGGTTAAATTCCCCCCTGGTAAATTTTCTTGCTCAGGTACCTCTCGCTGCCATCGGGAAATATAGTAACGATATTGGCCGGACCTTTTATTTTTTTCGCGATCTGATATGCCGCAAAAAAGGCCGCCCCCGAGGAACTGCCCACCAGCACTCCCTCCCTGCGGGCGAGTTCCTTCACCATTTCAAAGGCATCTTCGTCCATTACAGTGACCACTTCATCGATTAAGCTCACATCCAGCGTTTTCGGTATAAATTCAACACCGATTCCCTCGGTCTTATGCGGTCCTTTCGGACCTCCACCCAAAATCGAACCTTCGGGCTCTACAGCTACGGCTTTTATCGCCGGTTTTTTCTCTTTGAGGTACCGGGCCACACCGGAAAAGGTGCCGCCGCTCCCTACCCCGGCCACAAAATAGTCTATCTTCCCCCCAAGCTGCTCGTAAATCTCAGGACCCGTTGTTTTGTAGTGAGCCATGGGGTTTGCCATATTTTCGAATTGGTTTGGTATAAAGGCTCCGTCTATTTGTCGGCTTAGTTCCAGGGCTTTCTCAATAGCGCCTTCCATGCCCGCCTCAGTAGGTGTGTGAACAATTTCCGCACCCAGGGCTTTCATAAGCTCCTGCTTTTCTACGGAGAATTTTTCCGGCACTACAAATATAATCCTGTAACCCCTGCCCAGCGCGGCCATTGCAAGACCAATACCGGTGTTTCCCGCGGTAGGCTCTATTATGGTTCCACCCGGCTTTAAAACCCCCGCCTTTTCAGCTTCGTCCAACATAAAAATGCCTATCCGATCCTTCACACTTCCCCCCGGGTTAAAGTACTCCAGCTTGGCGTATATGTTGATCCCTTCTGGAATTGGAAAACGGGTTATCCTTAAGAGAGGAGTATTGCCTATGAGCTGTTTTATATCGTCGACTACCGGTCCTACCATTTCCATTACCTCCCCTATAATGCAATTTTTTATGCACCATGACCGACTGTCAGGAATGTCTTTATATTTTCTATCGGTGTATTAGGAGAAATCTCGCATCCTGGCAAGAGCAAAAACTTTCGATTCCCGGCCTTCTCAATGCATTCTTGCGCCTTCCTTTCAACTTCCTCCATGCTTCCGTATTCCATTACCTCTGACGGGTCCACATTGCCGGCAAGGCAAATCTCCTCGCCCAAGACCTCACCGGCCTTTTGCAAGTCCACCTTGTGGTCGACCGACATTATGTCCGGGCCGATTTCCCTGATAAGGTCCAAGCGGTCGCCGATATCCCCGCAGATGTGAAGCAGCACGGGAACCCCTTTTTCTCTTATAACCGACACTACCTTTTTGAGGGTAGGTAAAACGTATTTTTCAAAGTGCTTGCGGGATATAAGGTCGCCCGAAGCAGTGGGGTCCGAAATATAGATCATTTCCACTCCGTTTTCGATAAATGGAAGCCCGTATGCCATAAATATTTCAGTTGATTTTTCAATGAGTTCAAATACGTATTTTTCATCTTTATGCAAAAGCCTCATGAAATTTTCTGGCTCCACCATCTGAGCCGCCTGGGTAAAGGGCGCCCTTACGTTTACTGCTACCACTTTGTCTTTTAAAATCCGGCTTAATTTTCTCGCCACTTCCCAGATTTTTTTCACCCTCTCATCCACGGCTATTTTCCCAAGGTCGAGGTCTTCAAGGTCACCCGGGTCTCTTACAATAGGTGTTTCGGAATAGGGCGCCCCCTTTTCGGGAAATTCATACCTCGCACCCAGGGCCAACATAGGAAGGCAGGTCAACCCTGCCAAGAAGAAAAATATGTCGGAATCGATACTTTGGGCTTCTTGGACAATCAAGGGCAACATCCCATCGGGGTCTTCCAAAAACTTTTTTAAACTGTAGCCCCGCCGGTTTAAAGCCCAGAACTCGGTAGCAAAAACGGAGCAAGCCCGAATGCGCTCGCCCTTTAACATTTTAAAAACTCTTTGTTTCCCGTTCATGGCCTATCTCCTTCCGGAAATCTCAAGCTATCCGCAAAAAGGCGGTCAAACCCTTCCAAAGTGGAAAGTTCAAGGCACCTTACCTTTTGCGCTATCCTCTCTGCTTCTTCTCTCACCGATCTCGAAAGCAGGCACATTAAAGCTCCACCTTTAGAGGTGTTTCCGGCAAAAACCAGGCGCTCTTCCCATTCAGCAGCTATCATCCCGATTCGGGAAAGACTTTGAGGGCGAAGGTGAGCTCCAAAAGCTCCTGCCACGTAAACCCGGTCTATATCATTGGACGAAAGTCTTTTCTCCTTAAGGAGAGCCCTTATACCCGCCCAAACGGCCCCTTTAGCCAGCTGAACCTGGCGGATATCCCGGGCTGTTATATAAACATCATCCCCATGCTCTCCGCCGTAGGCCACCACAAAAGCTATGGACGTTCCTTTTTCAACCAAGCGGCGAGCCAAATCTTCTCTTATGATTTTTTGCGCTTTAGCCGGAGGCAGCATTCTGCCGCTTTGTTCTACAAAACCGACCTTTAAAAGTTCCGCCACCAGGTCTACTATGCCGCTACCGCATATTCCCTTGGGTCTTTCATCGCCAATGGTCCTTACAAATACATCATCTTCTATTTTCACTTCATCGATGGCACCGCTTGCTGCTCTCATGCCGCAGCTTATGTTGACCCCTTCTAGAGCAGGTCCTGCAGCACATGAACATGCCACCATTTTGCGTGGGAAATGCGGGACAGCACATCCTGGCCAAATTCCTTCTGGGGATTTAGGGCGGAGACCACGGCAAGCTCTTTTCCTGTTATCATATCTATCAGAGACAGAACTACAGTAGTGGTGCCTATATCTATGGCAGCACCGTAAATTTCGCCGGTAGTATCGCCGTCTTCAATACCGACTATCCTGCCATTTTTTATTACTGCCGTCCCCTCTTCAGACGAGCGCCGGGATAGTAACCGCAGCACTTCCAGCCTGCACTCAGGCTCTATTGGAAAACCCACTGCCCTGGTCAGCTGATCTTCCAATGGCAAAGTTTTTAGCGAACTTTCTATTAAAAACCGCCGCTTTTTTACCGGCGGATCTATGTCAAAACTAGTCATAATGCCTTGCTCTAAAACTTTAGCCTCCTCTTCCTTGAAAGCCACTTCCAGTTCTACGTCGGAGTTCACCTTAAAAAGGCAGGCGAGACGTATACCTTCCTTCAATTCAGATTCCGGTATGTGCTTTATCTCTTCCTCCTTTGGTGGCTCTGCCTTTGAAATTATTTTAACCCGGCATTTGCCGCAAGCTCCGCACCCTCCGCAGGGAAAATCCATCTTCACTCCGGCCCGTCGTAACACGTCCATAAGGTTTTCTCCAGCCCTTGCCTTTATTTTCATGCCATGAGGCCTTACGGTTACAAGTGCGTCGAGCATTTTTCCCCTCCCAGCACTGGTGAAAATATTGGTAAAGTAAAACCAGATTTTCAATGGCACCGGGTGTAAAACCGCCGTCACTAGAAAAGATGTAGCCGGTTTTTTCAAAAAGTTCTGCCACACTTTTCAAGTTTGCCAGCAAAGATTTTATGTCATCATTTTTAAAGTGCAGGCTAAAATTGCCCATAAAGGCCGCTTTGCCGTCGATTATTTCCCTTACCTCTTTTAAGCCTGCAAGATCCATCCCGTCAAACCCGTGAATCACGTCAACCCCCAGGTCAATTAAATCCGCTAGAATGGGTTTTATATTCCCGTCGGAATGGAAAAAAATTGGTTTGCCCATCTGTTTTACCATTCGGATAAGCTCCTCAAGTTCAGGCAATATGAATTTCCTGAGATCACCGGGCGAAATAAATGGCCCATTTTTCCCCGCCAAATCATCTAAAATGAAGACCCCGTCAACACCAAGGGTTTCCAATCGTTCCAAAACCATTTCTCGCCACTTTCTTATATTTTTCAGGAGCCGGTAGTATTTTTCCGGGACTTTTTTAATCAGCCGGACCGCCACTTCAAGAGATATCTCTTCGATGCTCTGCCAGAAAAGCCCCGGCAGGCCAGCAATTACAAAATAATCCGTATGCTCTATATAATATTATAATATTTCAGCTCGTCAAGACCGGCGTAGAATCTCTCATTTCCCGGGAAATCGGGGTAAAGGTGCACCACTACCAAATCGGCTCTTAAAGCGCCGAGCAATTCCATCCTTTTCTCGAAAGATAGGTCCATCAGAGCTATTTCACCGCAGGGAGGCATGTCAAGGAGCCGGCCTTCTAAAGCGGCCTTTACCCTGTCTTTTTTAGCAATCACCGTAATCTCCTTTCACCACCCTTGCCATTGCCCGTATGTTTTCCAAGGGCGTTAGAGGACTTATGCCGCAAGCAGGAGCTAAAATGCCAGCCCCCTGTTTGATTGACATTTTTGCAGCTTTAGCTACCTTCTGAGGATCCGCTTTTCCCAGAAGGTAAGTGCTTACGTTTCCCATGATCACCTTTTCGGGAAGGTTTTCCTTCACCTTCCGAAGTGCGGTAACGGCGTCGATGCTCAAAACCGGCGCTTCTAATTTTTTAAGCTCGGGAAGCACCGGCGATAAGCGACCACAGATGTGCACAATAGCGTATCCTGAGGAAGCATGGATAGCCTCGGTAATTTTGTTGAGGTAAGGCACCACAGCTTCTGAAAAAGTCTCGGGGCCCAGGATTTCACCGGTACCGCTGGGGTCAGCGATGTTTATTATATCCGCCCCAGCTTTGAGCATTGCTCTGGCAAAGACTATCAAGTTTTCGGTGACAAAATCGAGAAAATCAAGAGCGACTTTTGGTTTTCTCCTGAGGGCTCTGAAAAACACCATTGGTTCAATCAAGGATGTGGCAAGGCTTATGGGCCCGGTAATGTTTCCTATCACTGGGGTTTCCGGGCATCTCTCCTTCAGTATGCTTATTGCCTCCAGAACCACCGAAACTCTGTAATGGTTTTCAGTCAGTGAAGGTAACTTTTCCCATTCTTCAATTTGCTGAATTGGATAACTTGCTACCCGCGGTTCTGTTGTTTCGGTGCCGATATCAATTTGCGCACCCATCGCTTCCGCTTCGACAGTCATACAAAAGGGTACTCCCACATTTTCAATCTCCGCGAGATCCCTCACCCCCAGGGAAAGCATCGCCATATCCTTGGGGTAAAGATGGGCTTTCGGCCATGCGTACCCTGTCGCCATCATTACCTCGAGGACTGCCATATTCATCATACCTCCGGGGCATATGACTGGCACCCGGTCTACCGGTTTGCCTTCCAGCACGTTTATGAGCCTGGTCTTTTCGCTGAGAGCCATAGTTATCCCCCTTACGACGCCCTTGTCTGAGGTATGCCAAGCACTTCTTTTGCAACCCTTACAGCCCCTGCAGCATTTTCACCGTATCCGTCCGCACCGATGGACCGCGCAAAGCTAGAAGAAACGGGTCCACCTCCAACCAGTACTTTTACATTACCTCTGATCTTTTCCTCTTCCAATAAGTCAATAACTTTTTTCATTTCTCCCATGGTTGTCGTCATTAGAGTAGAAAGGCACAGAAGGTCTGCTCTGGTTTCCTTTACCTTCTCAACAAAGGTCTTCGCCGGTACATTCCTGCCCAGGTCGTATACGCGAAAACCCGAGGCTTCCAGCATCACCTTTACCAAATTCTTACCAATATCATGGGTATCTCCTTCCACAACGCCGATCACGACTGAACCATAATATAGATTCTCTTCCCTTTTTATATGTGGGGTTACCACGTTTAATCCTGCATACATAGCGTCAGAGCAAAGCAGCAGTTCGGGCACGAAATACTCATTTTCTTCAAACAGCTTCCCGGCTTGGTTCATTCCAGCTATTAGGCCTTCGTTGATTATTACCATTGGATCTATGCCGGCTTCCAGTGCTTGTTTTACGTAGTTTGCTGCAGCTTCTTCATCCATGTTTAAAACGCTATCCGCAATGGTTTTTAATAACTTTGCGGTTTCCAAATTTGACCCTCCAATTCCTAGTATTTTGATATGAATAATAGGGTTTACTATAATAATATAAAACCGCAAATCATTTGTCAAGCTTAGATATATTGACCTATAAAAAAAGCAGTTTTATAATCGATAAAAAAACAAGAAACTATAAGGGAGTTTTTTGATGGACAGGTTGCTGACAGAATTGATAAAACACAGATTTGAAAGGATAGCCCCCTTGTATGATTTAGTAGTAGAAGGCCTTTTCGGGCATACATTGAGAAAGTGGAGGAAAAGGCTCTGGGATGGAACCTCAGGCAAGATTTTGGAAGTGGGTGTTGGAACCGGAAGCAATATGGAATTTTACCCCGCGGGAGCCGACATTACAGCGATAGATTTCAGCCCTGTTATGCTCAGAAGGGCAAGGAAACGAGCTAAAAAACTCGGGATAAATGTAAAGATAATGGAAATGGATGTCCAGAGGCTGCAGTTTGAAGATGATACCTTCGATACAGTGGTATCTACTTTCGTCTTCTGCACGGTTCCGGAGCCTATCCTGGGCCTTAAAGAGCTGCGAAGGGTGACAAAGCCCGGGGGCAAAATTTTATTTATCGAGCATGTAAGGAGCGAAAGGCCGCTGGCCGGTCGTTTGATGGATTTATTAAATCCCTTGCCGAGGTTTTTGATCGGCGATAATATAAATAGAAAAACAGTAGAAAATATATTGAGAGCCGGCATGAAAATAGAATACTCTGAAAACCTAGCCAGCGATATCATTAAAATGATCATAGCATCTCCGAACAAAGAGTAGCCATCCCGGAAGAGCAAAAATAAAGAAAAGTAAAAGCGGGAGGAGAAACCTCCCGCTTTTTAAAACCTATTTCGCCTCAGCGCAATCGCCACAGCTGCCGCCGTTTTTGTTATATTTTTCGCGAACCATCACTATCGCATCCTTGGGACATTTTTCAGCGCAGATGCTGCAGCCTATGCAAAGCTCCTGATTTACCTCGTGCTTTTTCTTTACCTCGCCCGATATGGCGTTTACCGGACAGTTCTTTGCGCAGATGGTACATCCTATGCAGTTATCGTTTATAACCGCTTTTTTCCTTGCTGGGAAAAGAGAAGTAATGGTCTTGGTCGGACATTTTTCGACGCACAGCATGCAATTACGGCATTTATCATAATCTATTACTGCCACGTTATTGACCACGTGAATGGCATCGAAGGGACATACCTTTTCGCATTGCTTGCAGGCAATGCACCCCACTTTACAGACATCCCTGGTATCCTTGCCCTTCAGGGTGGCTCTGCAGCGCACGTGAACTTCATTTCTCTCCGGCGAAAGGGATATCACCATCTTTGGGCATTCTTTTACGCAAAGTCCGCAGCCCGTGCACTTTTCTTCATCTATTACGGGAAGGCCGTTTTCGCTCATCGTAATGGCCCCTACGGGACAAACCTTCGCGCAATCTCCGAATCCTATGCAGGCAAAGGGACACGCCTTAGGCCCACCGTTTACCATGGCCGCGGCCCTGCAAGTTTTTACTCCGTGATAATCCGCCTTGAATTTAGCTTCATTGATCCCACCCTGGCATAATACCCTTGCAACCTTCTTTTCCTTCGTATCTTCTACGGCAGAAACTCCCATAATCTCAGCTATCTTTTGCGCAACGGCGGGCCCACCCACGAGACACGCGTTGACTGGTGCCTTTCCTTCAACTATAGCTCCTGCAAGGCCCGAACATCCGGGGTAGCCGCAGGCACCGCAGTTTGCTCCCGGCAGCACTTCATTTATTTCATCAACTCTCGGATCCGTTTCGACGGCAAACTTTTTCGACGCATAGGCAAGCCCCGCTCCCAAAAGGAGGCTCAGCCCTCCCATGCTAAGCACTGAAACAAGTATAACATTGGCCATGACTTTCACCTCCTCATCGCGACTATTACATCGGAATTAATCCTGAAAACCCTAAAAATGCCATGGACAATAGTCCCGCCGTTATTAAAACGATAGCGGCTCCCTGCAGAGCTTCAGGAATATCGGCGAACTCCATTTCCTCCCTAATCCCTGCCATTAACGCCATTGCTAGCGTAAAGCCGATACCGGCCCCGAGCCCAAAAGCAACGCTCTGTATTAGGTTGTAACGCTTTATAGCGATCAACAGCGCAAGACCTAACACCGCGCAGTTGGTGGTTATAAGGGGCAGGTAAATGCCCAGTGCCTTGTATAGAGCGGGACTTGTCTTCAATATGACCATTTCCACCAGCTGTACCAATGAGGCTATTACCAGTATGAAAGATACGATCTGCAAAAAGCGGGACAGTCCAAAGGGTTCCAGAATATAAAATTGTATGAAATAGGTTGCAACCGATGTCATTGTCAGCACGAAGGTCGTGGCAATACCCATGCTGACGGCGGTTTCCAGCTTCCTGGAAACACCAAGAAAAGGGCACTCTCCAAGGAATCTCGATAGCACAAAATTGTTAACAAGCACAGACCCGGCTATTATAAAAAACAGTTCCTTCACACGATTCACCCCCTATCAGTGGCATTGGGTATCCCTGACGTTTTTGCGCGTGATCACATTCATGATGCCGAGGAGAATACCCATTGTTAAAAAGGCACCGGGTGGCAGAAGCATTATGACCCAGTGGGTTGCATTTTCGCTCAGCACATGATAGCCGAACAGGGTGCCAGAACCCATAAGCTCCCTTACGGCTCCTATCAGGGTAATAGCCCAGGTGAAACCGATACCCATACCCAGAGCATCGGCTATTGCCCTCAGCGGTGTCACCTTTGACGCAAACGCCTCAGCCCTTGCCATTATTATACAGTTTACCACGATTAACGGGATGTAAAGGCCAAGGATTTTATACATTGCCGGGAAATATCCCGCCATAAAAAGGTCCACCACAGTAACGAAAGTGGCTATGACAATTATATAGCACGGTATCCTGACCTTTGCCGGGATAAAGTTCCTGAGCAGCGAGATCAAGAGACTTGAAAACATGAGGACAAAGGTCGTAGCAAGACCCATGGCTATGCCATTCATGGCAGCGGTGGTAACCGCCAGCGTGGGGCACATACCTATTATCATCCTGAATGTGGGGTTCTCGTTCCACAAACCATTAAAGAAATCCTTAACCAGCTGGTACATCAATAGTCGCCTCCCACCGGGTATATTTTAGTGACCTTTTCCAGTGCGGATTTTATTCCGCTGGCAACTCCCGCCGGTGATATGGTTGCACCCGTAATAACCTGAACGTCCTTTTTCGGTATGAACGGGTCATTTACGGACTTGCCCTTGAACTGTTCCGTAAAGGCCGGCTCCTTTATCCTGGCGCCGAGGCCTGGCGTTTCTGACATTGAAAGGATTTGGAGTCCGGTAAGTTTTCCTTCTTTGGGATCATATCCCACCATCATCTCGATGGGTCCTCCGAACCCTTGCCCCGTAGCTTTAAAAGCTATCCCTTTTTTGTTCCCCTGATCGTCAAGGCCAATGTAAAAGGTAATGCCCTCTTTTTCCACCTGCTCGTACTTCGTTATTCCTGGAAGCACGTTTTTTATGGAAGCTTCCAGGTCTTTCTTTGCCTGTTCCTGAATCTTGGGATTTGCTATCTCATAGGAAAAACCAAGGACCGCACCCGATAATACCGAAAATATCAAAAGAACAACTATCATTCTTGCGTACTGGTTCACCTGGTCTTCACCTCTCCGTAAATCCTGGGAATCGTGAGCCTATTAATTATGGGAGTAAAGGCGTTCATCAAAAGTATCGAGAAGGAAACTCCCTCCGGATATCCTCCGTAAAGTCTAATTAGCACAACAAAAATTCCGGCTCCTATACCGAAGATTATTCTTCCAAGTTTTGTCACTGGTGTTGTCACCATATCGGTAGCCATGAAGAAGGCTCCCAACATCAAGCCTCCGGCCAAAAGGTGAAATATCGGGTCTTTCCCAAGGATAAATGATAAAACCGCCACGGTGCCAAGATAGCTTGCCGGAATTCTCCAATCCACATAACCCCTGTAGATGAGGTAAAGCCCTCCAAGTATGATCGCAAGAGCAGAGGTCTCGCCTATGGACCCTCCCACATTTCCGATAAAAAGCCGAACATAATCGGTGGATATTCCCTGCATCTTCATAAGTGCAAGAGGTGTAGCTCCCGTCGTACCATCTACGGGATTTATCCAGGTGGTCATCTGCACGGGAAATGTTACGGTAAGAAAGACACGCCCTACCAGTGCCGGATTAAATGGATTCATCCCCAATCCGCCGTAAATCATCTTCCCAAGGCCTATGGCAACGACTGATCCTACCACTGCCATCCAAAGCGGCAATCCCGGCGGCAGGTTAAGTGCCAAAAGTATTCCGGTTACGATAGCACTTCCATCCCAAATGGTTACCGGCTTTCCCCTTAGTACCTGAAAGATAGCCTCAGTGGCCACAGCCGCCAAAGTTGTAGTTAACACCAGGATGAGGGCTCGAATCCCAAAAAAGTAAACTCCGGCTATAGTCGGCAGGAGTAACGCTCCGGCTACGCTGAACATTATTCTCTGCACGCTTTCTCCAGAATGAATGTGCGGAGAAGACGTGGTCAAAAACTTATATTCTCCCATCGGAAAAGACCTCCTGACTTAAGCTTTTTTACCAGTTCGGTGCTTTTTGTTTTAAGTTTTCGCAATAAAACTATATTACCTTTTACTTCTTTTTAGAAGCCAATATGCGGTTCTTGGCAAGCCTGATGAGCTGGGTAAGCGGAATATTCGCCGGGCAAACATAGGCACAACAACCGCATTCGATGCAATCCAGTGCGTGGTACCGCTCGGCTTCGTCCCACATGCCTCTTTCTGCGAATTTGGCAAGATAAGTAGGCAAAAGATGTATTGGACATGCATCCACGCACCTTGCGCACTTTATGCAAGGCATCGGCTCTACAGCCTTCACCTCGGATTTTTGAAGCACCAGCACCCCTGACGTTCCCTTCATCACGGGCACTTCCAGCGAAGATTGGGAAATCCCCATCATCGGCCCGCCCATGATGACCTTGCCGGGCTCGCCCGCAAATCCGCCGCATTGCTCTATTAATTCTCCCACAGGAGTCCCTATCCTCGCCAGCAGATTCTTGGGTTCTTTTACTCCGGCCCCCGTAACCGTCGTTATCCTCTCGATAAGTGGCATGCCGGTTTTTAAAACGTTTGCAATAGCGGCACAGGTACCGGCATTATCCACTATTACGCCGACATCCATGGGAAGCCCTCCAGACGGAACCTCCCTACCGGTTATGGCGTTTATCAGCTGCTTTTCTCCCCCCTGAGGATACTTTGTAGCAAGCGGAACCACCTCGATATCGCTAAAGCCTTTTACAGCCTCTTTCATAGCTTCGATGGCATCGGGTTTGTTGTCCTCTATTCCGATGAAAGCTTTGCTTACCCCGGTCGCCTTCATTATGGCCCGAAGTCCTAGCACCACGTCCTCGGGCCTTTCCACCATGAGCCGGTGATCTGCGGTAAGATAGGGCTCGCATTCGGCGCCGTTTACGATTATCGTGTCGATTTTCTTATCCGCAGGCGGCGAAAGTTTTACCTGGGTTGGGAAACCCGCTCCGCCCATTCCGACAATCCCTGCTTCCCGAATGAGATTTTTTATCTCATCGGGCGTGAGTTCTTCTAAAGGTTTCGGCGGCTTTACACCTTCGTATACTTCATCCATGCCGTCGGACTCTATTACGACAGACAAAACATGCGCACCGCTAGCGTGGGGCCTCGGTTCGACAGCCACCACTTTCCCGGAGACGCTAGCGTGGACTGGAGCCGACACAAAGGCTTTTGCCTCGCCGATTTTCTGGCCGACTTTAACATGGTCACCCACTTTAACTACGGGTTCGCAAGGCGCCCCCACATGCTGGCTCATGGGAATGACGACTTTTTGCGGTAGTTTTGCCTTTTCCACCGGTTTGTGCTTTGTCAATTCCTTGTTGTAAGGAGGATGAATGCCTCCTTTAAAAGTTTTTAACATGCTTCACCTCTCCCTCCGGTATGAGAAAAACCTAATAATAATTCTACATTTTTTCCTCAAACCCTTTTAAAGCAAAAAAAATAATTTTTTCACAAAGTGTACAAAGTATACAAAATAGGCTAAACTGCTCATCAAAATTATACAACAAAATTACGCTTTTTTCTATAATAATTATATAATTATCGCCTGTTAAGTTTATACTGACAATTTAATTATTCAAAGATAAAAGCCCGGTGAAACTCACCGGGCTATTTTTACTCGGCTTCCGGATATCTCGGCCTTGGCGTATAATGAGTGTGCAAGAGTTCGTGGGATTTTTCGCTCAGCGGCTTACCCAAAAATTCCTTATAAAGCTGCTGAACCGCTGGATTTTCGTGAGACTTCCTCAACGGCATCTTCCGATCTACTTCATAGATGGCGTTGCCGCGAATGGCACGGTAGTCCACATCAAATCGCTCGTCGGCACTCAATATCGGCTGGCCACCTCCGCCTACGCATCCTCCGGGACAGGCCATAATTTCGATGAAGTGGTATTCAGCTTCTTTATTTTTTACCCTGTCCAAAAGTTTTCTTGCATTCGCGAGGCCGTGAGCAACCGCCACTTTTATTTTCATGCCGTTTATTTCAACGACGGCCTCCTTTATCCCCTCCACTCCCCGAACGCCGGTAAATTCGATATTTTCTAGTTCCTTTCCTGTCACGACTTCGTAGACCGTCCTCAGAGCTGCTTCCATCACCCCGCCGGTGGCGCCGAATATTGCTCCCGCTCCCGTGGAAATGCCGAGGGGCTCGTCGAATTCCTCGTCCGGCATCGCCGCAAGGTTTATGCCGGCCTCTTTGAGCATCCTGGCTATCTCGCGGGTGGTGAGCACCGCATCCACATCCTGGTATCCGCTGGACCTCATCTCGGGCCGCTGGCACTCGTACTTTTTGGCAGTGCAGGGCATGATGGACACCACGAAAATCTTGGATGGGTCTATTCCCATCTTCTGAGCGTAGTAAGTTTTTGCAACGGCACCAAACATCTGCTGCGGCGACTTACAGGTGGACAGGTTTTCCAAAAACTCGGGGTAGTAATGCTCGCAGAATTTTATCCACCCTGGGCTGCAGGACGTAATAAGGGGGAGTTTCCCTCCATGCTCTAACCTCTCCAAAAACTCGTGCCCTTCCTCCATTATTGTAAGGTCGGCACCAAAATCAGTATCGAAAACTCTGTCGAAACCGAGTCTCCTGAGGGCTGCCGGGATTTTTTTGGTGACTATGGCTCCCCTTCCTAGCCCGAATTCCTCACCCAAGGATACCCTTACAGCCGGTGCTATCTGCACTATGACGTGCTTTTCGGGGTCCTGCAAGGCCTGCCAGACTTTGTCGGTATCGTCCTTTTCCTTCAAAGCTCCCACCGGACACGCCAGTATGCACTGGCCGCAGTTTACGCAAGCCACTTCCGCCAGACTCATGTCGTAAACCGGAGCCACCATAGTCTCAAATCCACGGTGGTTGGGCGAGATTACCCCGACGCCCTGCACGTTGTGGCAAGTGCTAACGCAGCGGCGGCACAGGATGCATTTTGAAGTATCCCTTACAATAGACGGTGAGAAATCATCGTATTTCGCTTTGTGTTTTTCGCCGGTAAACCGAATCGACTTTATTCCCAGTTCCTCCGCCAGTTTTTGGAGTTCGCAGTTCAGGTTGCGCACGCAGGTCGGGCACTCGAGATTGTGGTCGGACAAAAGCAGTTCCAGCGTAACCTTCCTTGCTTCCCTTACCGCCGGGGTGTTGGTATACACCTCCATGCCTTCCGATACGGGGTAAACGCAGGCCGCCTGGAGGGCTCTCGCGCCTTTGACTTCCACCACGCACATTCGGCACGCGCCGATTTCGTTTATACCTTTGAGAAAACAGAGCGTGGGAATTTTTTTGCCTATTTTTCGGGCAGCCTCAAGGACGGTTGTACCTTTCGGAACCTGAACCTTTTCGCCATCTATCGTCAAATTGACCATTTCCATATTAATCCTCCCCCTTGCCCTTATTTTTTCACAATAGCTCCGAACGGACATCTTTCTATACAGCTGTTGCACTTTATGCATTTTTCTTTATCTATCACGTGCGGTTGCCTGCGCTCACCGGAAATCGCCCCAACCGGACAGACTTTGGCGCAAAGCCCGCATCCTTTACATTTTTCCGCTATTATTTCGTAGGTTATAAGTGCGCGGCAGGCACCTGCTGGACATTTCTTTTCCTTTATGTGGGCTTCATACTCGTGCCTGAAATACCTGAGCGTCGAAAGCACTGGGTTCGGTGCCGTCTGACCCAAACCGCATAGTGCCGAAGCCTTTATATTCTTGGCCAATGTCTCCAAAAGCTCGATATCTCCTTCTCGACCTTCGCCATTGGTTATCCTCTCTAGAATTTCGAGCATCCTCTTCGTGCCGATCCTGCAGGGCGGACACTTGCCGCAGGACTCGTCCTGGGTGAACGTTAGGAAGAACTTGGCTATATCCACCATACAGGTATCTTCGTCCATCACTATCATACCGCCTGAACCCATCATCGACCCGGCCTGCGTCAAAGTATCGTATTCTATCGGCATATCAAGGAGTTCTGCCGGTATACAACCTCCCGAAGGTCCACCGGTCTGAACTGCCTTGAATTTCTTGCCGTTCGGGATGCCACCGCCGATATCGTATATTACTTCTCTAAGAGTCATCCCCATTGGGATTTCCACCAGTCCCGTGTTGTTTATCTTTCCGCCTATTGCAAACACCTTTGTACCCTTGCTTCTTTCGGTTCCAATGCTGGCAAACCATTCGGCACCGTTTAGTATTATCGGCGGGATGTTGGCGAAAGTTTCCACGTTGTTTATCAAGGTCGGTTTGCCCCACAGCCCTTCTATCGCCGGGAACGGGGGCCTTGGCCTAGGCTCGCCCCTCCTACCTTCAATCGACGCCAGTAGTGCAGTCTCTTCACCGCACACAAATGCTCCAGACCCAAGCCGCAGGAAAATATCAAAGTCGAATCCCGTTCCGAGGATGTTTTTGCCCAAAAGTCCCCTCTCTCTCGCCTGTTCAATGGCAATTTCAAGCCTCTTTACTGCCAGTGGGTATTCAGCGCGGACGTATATATAACCTTCTCTTGCCCCTATGGCGTACCCAGCAATAGCCATTGCTTCCAGGACCGTATGGGGGTCTCCCTCGAGGATGCTCCTGTCCATGAAAGCACCGGGGTCTCCTTCGTCTCCGTTGCATACCACGTATTTTACGTCTCCTGGCGCGTCTTTCGCAAACTGCCATTTTTTACCCGTCGGGAAGCCTCCGCCTCCTCTGCCCCTGAGACCCGATTTTGTAACCTCGTCGATAACCTGCTGAGGCGTCATCTCTGTTAAAACCTTGGCAAGAGCCATGTAGCCGTCGTTTGCTATATATTCTTCTATGACTTCGGGGTTTATAAGGCCGCAGTTTCTAAGAGCGATTCTTTTTTGCCTCTTGTAAAAGTTTATGTCGGTTAGGGCCCTCATCCTCTCCTCTGCCGTGCGCTCTTTATAGAGGAGCCTCTCCACTATCCTGCCCTTTACCAGATGTTCCTCGACTATTTCCGGTACATCCTCTGCCTTTACCTTACAATAGTAAGTGCCTTCCGGATAAATTATGATATTAGGCCCGAGTTCGCAAAGGCCCAGACAACCAGTTAACAACACCTTTACCTCTTTTGAAAGACCCCTTTTTTCTATCTCCTTTTCAAAGGCTTCCATAACGGACTCGCTTCCGGAAGCCGTGCATCCGGTTCCCCTGCAAACGAGCACATGCGCCCTATAAAACTCCATTTTAATCCCCTCCGAGTGTAAAATATTTTTTTATATATTCGGAATTACCCATTCGTCGATGACCTGGTTGTTTACCACGTGCCTTGCCACTATTTGCCTTGCCTTTTCGGGATTTACGTTGACGTAAGTGACTTTGGGCTGGTTGGGCTTTATGACATCCACCAAGGGTTCAAACCTGCACATGCCTATACATCCGGTCTCGGTGACCACGACGTCCGTAAGATTTCTCTTTTTTATCTCATCCAAAATCGCCATTAGGACTTCTCTTGCTCCCGCCGATATGCCGCAGGTACCCATCCCTACCACTATCCGAGTTTTATTCTCGTTGTCCTTCCTCAGATTTATCAGCTCGCGGGCCTGGTCTCTAATTTTTTCAAGTTCTTCTATGGATTTTATAACTCCCATCCCTTACGCACCTCCGCTCAACTTGTTCAAGCTTTCCTTTAAAAATCTTAGAATCCAGTCAATTACTAAAGGATTGTTTATCGGCACTTCCTGAAGTCTTTCTTTCAACTCTTTTGTGCTGAAGCAAAACACCCTATCTTCTTTTACGTGGGTGTATATAAAATCCACTTCAGGGTGAAGTGCCACCAGGGCCGATATCGTCTTCGCCATGTCCCCTAAAGGCTGCAGGTCGATGTGGCTCTTTTTAAACCACGCCCTTACAGTGGTTCCCTTGCTGGGAGTTGATTGTATGGCAATGCCACCTCCGGCGGCTTTCGCGGCTTGTGCCAGCAATGGAAGACCGAGTCCCACCTTTCTTTCAGTTCTCGTAGTGAAAAATGGGTCGATTGCTTTTTTGGCGGTTTCTTCGTCCATTCCCCTGCCATTATCTTTTATTTCAATCGACAAGACATCTTTCTTAGAATCCTCCACTATTTTTATCTCTACTTCTGTGGCACCCGCCCTCAGGGAATTTTCTACGATGTCAAGCACATGTAAGGACAATTCTTTCATCTTGCTCACTCGTAGTTTTTCAGAATTTCTGGCACCTTGTCCGGCGTCATCCGGCCGTAAACATCGTCGTTTATAATGACCACCGGCGCAAGCCCGCAGGCACCGACGCACCTGCATGCATCCAATGAAAATTTCAGGTCGTCGGTGGTATCCCCTACCTTTATGCCCAGTTCCTGCTCCAGCCTTGCCAAAACTTTGTCCGCCCCTTTTACGTAACAGGCAGTGCCCAGACAGACTCTTATCTGATATTTTCCTCGGGGTTTTAAGTTGAAAAACGAATAAAATGTAACTGTGCTGTAAACTTCGCTGAGCGTTACGTTTAACGCCTCAGCCACCAGCTTTTGCACTTCTATGGGAAGATACCCTACAATTTTTTGGGCTTCCTGTAGGACCTGCAAAAGCGCACCCTTTTGCCCTTTGTATTTTTCCAGCATCTTTTCGACTTCCCTTAGTTTTTCTGCCAACTCCGTATCCTTTTTGGCCGCAAGTTCCATGGCCATCAACCCTCCCGCATTAAATTAATGTTATTGTTTATACTTTCACATAGCCTCGTTGTTAAAATTTGTCCTTAAGGACAACCATCCTTCCACCCCAGCCTTTGAAGGCCCTCTTTACTTCTTCAAAGGTCGGTTCTTCTAAGAGAAAGTAAGTTTTTTTAAATACCATATCTTTAAGGCAGTGGGCGTCTGAAGAAAATACAACCGGGTATTTTGCAAATATATCCGGAAATCTATACCTTGCTTCATCAACCGATACGTTTTTAGAAAATTCCACGGCGTGTACTTTCATGTCCTCCGGTATGAAACCCAGCTGCCCGATTATGCCAAAACTCATCCTCTCCACGTGGGCAGGTATAAAAATCCCGCCGAAATCAAAGACTTTTTCCGCCACCTCATCCACAGAAAGGTCAGCGGATGCAATGAGCAACCTCTCTTCCTCACCGGTCACGTTCCCCATTTTATCCACCAGATACTGACGTCCCAGCCGCCTGGGGTCGTTTTTCTTAGGCGGAAGGTGTTCGTATATGAAATCCTGGAATTCCATTGCCACTTTCAAGCTTTCAAAATAGCAAAGGACGTGTACTTCTTCCCTGGTCTGCACCTCAATTCCCGGGAGTATCAATCCGTCAAAGCCGCAGGATGCTTCCACCATAGCAGGTAAGTTTTTTGCAGAATTATGGTCGGCTACCCCTAAAATTTTAATACCCATAAGCCTTGCCATATTTAAAATATTGGGAGGAACCATCTCATCTTCGGCGCATGGAGAAAGGCACGTGTGCACGTGAAGGTCTGCGGGAAATTCTTTCAGCATTTTCCCATGCTCCTGGACAATACATTATACAGTATTCCGCAAATTTCGAAAACAGGCCTTTTCGTGGAAAATATAGGTATATTTTCCTCTTCAGCTTTTTTTACTGTATTTTCTTCTATCTCCACGCCCTCCGCAACTATTATCCCAGCGAGACCGAGGAGGGCGGCCACAGCCACTATGTTGGGGTGGCTCTGCACCGTAATCCAAACCTGATTTTCAGCCGCGTGCCCCATAACCCAGCTGAGGAGGTCCGATGCATACGCGCCCGCAACGACTCTTTCGAGATTCGTTCCCTTTGTCACAAGGTTTAGTGAAAGCTCCCTCCTTATCTCCTCTAGAGTCAACACCCTCACCTCCTTTTCGACTTACCCTTCCATCGTAGGGGGCAATTTCTGGGATAGTTCCATCACTTCCTCCACGAGCTGCCTCACCTTTTCTCTGAGTTTGAAAACGCAGTCGGTTTCGCTGGCCCTACCCTGCACTATGTCTTCCGCCAGCGCCCTGCAGTTGGGCGAACCGCAGCTTCCGCAATCAAGTCCGGGCAATTCTTCCAAGATCCTTTCCAAAAGTTCCATCTTCTTAATGGCCTTGGCCATATCTTCGTCCAGCTTCATCGCAGGAACGGGTTTTATCTCTTCTTCCAAAAAGTGGTAACCTCTTTTAAAGTCCTCTATTACTGCCGCTTCATTTATCCCCGTTTTACTTGCCAGCTTTTCTGCCAACTTTTTCAATCTCACGCCGGCAATAAACCTGTTTTCGGGTGCGAGCACCCCGCCCACGCATCCGCCGCTGCATGCCTGCAGTTCCAGATAATCTATATCGGTGAGCCTTCCCAGTTCCACTTCTTCCAGAACTTCAATGCAATCGTGTATACCATCGACAGACAGGCGGTTGCCGAAATCCAACGCCTCGTTTTCTCCTCCCGCACGTCCCCATCCAACCCCCATTTTGCCGGAAGTTCCAAAAATAGAATGGTGTCTCCCTTTGCCGATGTTTTTCAGCACATTTGCATAAACCTTGCTCATTGAAAGTACCCCGTCAACATAAGACTTAGAAGTGCCGATGGGCTGCTTTACCGCGGTCACTTTTGCTGGGCATGGACTTATGAAGAAGGCTCCTATTTCCCGCTCCTGCAGTCCGTACAGTCTTTTTACGGTTTCCTTGGCTCTTTTGGCGGCTATTTCCACCGGAGCCTTTACCGGCACTATATTCCTTATGAGTCCTGGAAATCGAACTCTGATCAGACGCAAAACCGCCGGACATGATGAAGAAATAAAGGGCCTTATGTCCCTGTTTTTCTTTATATATTCCCTTATAGCGGCGGTAACCTCCTCCGCCGCCAAAGGAACTTCATAGACTTCATCAAAACCAGAAGCCCTTAAAGCGGCGTTGATGGCCTCTTTGGACGTCCCTTCTTTGAATTGGGCGTAAAAACTTGGAGCTGGCAAGGCAACCGTGAACTTGTACGACTTTAACTTTTCAATGTCATCCGTTACAGCAAACTTCGCCTGGTTAGGACAGATTCTTATGCACTCGCCGCAGTCGATGCATTTTTCCTGCATTATAAAGGCCTTGCCGTTTCTCACCCTAATGGCCTCCGTGGGACATCCTTTTATGCAGTTGGTGCACCCTTTACATTTTTTTATGTCCAGCGTCACCGAGTGGTAAAAATTCAATGGTGCCACCAGCTTTCTAAAAATAAAGCCTCACTATAAAAAGATTTTCATTTTTACTTTTGTGCCTTTTCCAACAACGGAATTGATTTCGAACTCATCCGAAAATTTCTTCATGTTCGGCAGCCCCATACCCGCACCGAACCCCATCTCCCTGATGCGTTCCGGAGCTGTAGAATATCCCTCCTGCATGGCCAGCTCTATATCCTCTATGCCGGGCCCCTCATCCTCAGCGGTAATTTCTATGTGAGAAGGAGTTATATCGAAAATCAGCTTCCCATTGTACGCATGAATAACGATGTTCATTTCCGCTTCATAGGCCACTATGGAAGCCCTTCTCATCACGGAAGGGTTGACGCCCAATTGCTTCAAAACCTTTTTCGCCTGTTCCGTAGCCTTCCCAGCCGTATCAAAATCTCCGCCGTGCACCTCATATACTAGGCGCATAGTGCCCGGTATCTTTTCTTCAACGTTTTGTCTTTCCTGGACTTTCCTTGCTATAATGTCTCCTTTCAACCCTGCCTCATACAAGAGGCCACAACTTTCGTAAAGGGGAAAGTCGGTTCGAAGAAGGGGAAGGCCGCTTTCCCTCGCCAGCTCTATTACATCGCTAGTCGGGCACTTCCCCCTCACGAAAACTATGGCAGCAAACTCGGACATGCTGGCAGTCTGTATTATCTGCCGGTGCGTAAGACCCGTCAGCAAAACTGCGTTCTTTTTCATATCCGCCAGTATGTCGCTGATGAGGTCAGCACCACAAGCGTTCGTCACTTCAACTTCTAAAGCTCCATCATCCCCTGTTAGAACCTCGGCCCGCAGAATCTCCTTTATTTTCTTCAGTTTCATCGGGATTCACCCAAATGGAATGTCAGGTATTCAAGCTGCGAAGCCAAATCTACCCTCCTCAACACCACACCTTCAGGGACCGAAACGTTTACCGGCGCAAAATTTATAATTCCCCTAATTCCAGACTCCACCATGAAATCCACCACTTCCTGTGCTGAAGCCGCCGGTACCGCCACTATCCCCAATTTTATCGAAAGCTCCTCTACCTTCTCTTTCAGCTCTTCAAGCGGTCTTATTTCTATATCGCCGATTTTATTTCCTATCTTTGCAGGGTCAACGTCGAAGATGCCGACTATGTCAAAACCTCTTTCAGCAAACCCCCCATACATGGCGAGGGCTGCTCCCAGGCGCCCTGCACCTATTATTATCACGGGCCAACGCCTGTCAAGCCCGAGAATTTTCATGATGTAGTTGTAAAGCTCCCTGGGATTATAACCTACACCTCTCGTGCCAAATTCCCCGAAGTAAGCCAGGTCTTTCCTCACCTGGGCGGGAGTAACTCCGGTCGCTTTTGCTATCTGCTGGGAAGAAACGGTTGAGATTCCTTTTTCGTCAGCTTCTTTTAAAAAACGGGAATACGCCGTAAGCCTTCCTACAGTAGCTTCAGGTATTTTAAATTTTTTGAACAAACTCAACCACTCCTTGCAATTATTTTAGCACAATGCACTCATTTTTACAATATTAAAAGAGAAAAAAATCACAAGTTTGTTAATTTTTTAACAAAATGCCTTGCCTATTATTGTTTAAGAGTAAAAGAATCGTCGATTATTTTGAAGTTATACGCATTTACGCCGGATGACACGTACACTTCTTTATCCTTCGTCACAAAAATCGCCTCTATATCTGGCAAGTTTTCAACTAGTTCCATGCCGCGCTGTAAACCCAACGAAAAAACGGTAGTAGAAAGTGCATCGGCATCTATAGAACTATCTCCTATTATTGTTACGCTAACCAGGCCGTTTTCGACTGGATATCCCGTCGAAGTGTCGAGTATATGATGGTATCTTTTGCCTCCCTGCTCGAAAAACCTTTCGTACACTCCGGAGGTGACCAGGGTCTTGTCTTCGGCTTCGATAGTGGCAAAGATTTCGCCCCTTTGTTTAAAGGGATCCTGTATCCCTATCTTCCACGGCTGACCGTTCGGCTTTTTCCCGAGCACGTATACGTTGCCGCCGAGGTCTGCTACTGCACTTTTTATTCCCCTTTCCTTTAACACCCTTATAACTTCATCCGCTGCATACCCTTTTGCTATGCCCCCTAGGTCTATCGCCATTCCGGGCTTTTTTAGCATCACAGTTTTTTCGTTCTCATCGAGCAAAACATCCCTATAATTTATAAGCTTAAGGGCTTCTATTATTTCGCTTTTCTCGGGTACGCGCGCCTTATCGGTGCCGATACCCCACAGATTCACTAAAGGTCCGACGGTTATATCAAACTTTCCACCGGATAGTTCCGAAAAGTAAAGTCCCCTTTTTATCACGAAAAAAGTATCAGAGCTGACTTTTACGGGATTTTTACCCGCCGCTTCATTTACCGCCGTAACCTCGCTGTCGCTCGCCCTCGCGTTCATCTTTTTGTCTATCTGTTCGATCCTCTCAAAAGCAGCGTCAATCGCTTCCGATGCCCCATCGCCGTAGGCCGAAATTTTGATAAGTGTATCAAGCTGAAAATTTGTTTTCACCACCGGCTTGTCCTCGGGCCGGCTACAAGAAGTTACAAGGAAAATCAGCGCAAAAATGATGATGCATGTTACAATTCTCCTTCTCATCTGCACAAGGCGACAATTCTTGTCGCATCCACCCCCTTTTTCACAACTTCTTACACTATTATATCAATAAATTGATATCCTTCAAATATTCAATCAAATATTTTTTTGTACCAATATCATTGAGGCCAAATCTCTTTTTTTATACCCATATCTTTTGCTTTTCTGATGAGAACATTATACCGGATCATAGCCGCTTCCAGGCGTGCAATGGCGGCATCTATTTCTTCCGGCTCATTTTTTGCCCACTGAAAGGCTTTTTCAGCTATTTGGAGTTCCTCTTTCGCTTCCTCAATTTCCTTCAGGATGGATTTATCGTCCTTTTTAGGACGATCACCGTTACACTTTTTTGCCATAAAAAAGCCCCCTTCTATAATCCATATATATTCACCGAAGGGGGCAAAACTTCAACCAACTTCGACTAATTCTTCAAAAGACTTCTAACTTTGCCTATCAGGTAAAGCGAACCTGCGAAAACCACTACGTCATCGGGAGCCGCCATATTCAACGCCACATCGACGGCTTCTGCTATATCGTCGCTGATATATATTTCCGGAATTTTTTCAAAAGGCAGTCGCTTTATAGATTCCGCAAGCTCCGCCGCCGACAATGCTCTTGGACTGTCGGGTCTCGTCGTAATTATCGAGTCTGCTATTGGAATTATCTCACTCAACATATCCACGTAGTCCTTATCACTTAAAATGCCTATCACGAGTATAATCCTCTTTGCGGGGAAATATTTCAATAGAGCTTCTTTCAGCACCTGAATCCCTGCAATGTTGTGGGCACCGTCAATCAACACGTAAGGATTTTCTTTCAATATTTCTAATCTCCCCGGCCAGCGGGCTTCTTCAAGGCCTTTTCTCACCGCTTCTAGAGGTATTTCGATGCCGTAGCGCTGCAGGGCTTCCACCGCAACCACCGCCGTGGCTGCGTTGTCCAACTGATGGTCACCCAAAAGCCTTATCTTCAGCCGGTCGTATTCGCGCTTTGAAGTCTTGAGGTCAAAAGTCTGGCCTTCCACCCCCCAATTTATGAGGCGGTAGTGCGCCTCTTTTTCAACCTTCACCAGCGGTGAGTTCAGCTTACTGCACGTTTCTTCGATAACCTTCATGGCCTCCTCATTCTGCGGTGCAGTTACCGTAACTCTGCCGGGTTTGATTATTCCGCACTTTTCCCTTGCTATCTCTGTCAGCGTGCTGCCCAGATACTGCTGGTGGTCGTAGCTTATGGGTGTGATGGCGCTGACAAGAGGAGTTATCACGTTTGTCGCATCGAACCTTCCACCCATGCCCACTTCCAGCACCAGGAAATCTACCTTTTGTTCCTTGAAGTAAAGAAAACCGAGAGCCGTCACTGCTTCGAATTCTGTGGGTGCACCCCAGCCATTTTTTTCCATCTCTTCGACCGCGCTTTTCACCTTTTCAGTGAGCCTTGCGATGTCATCGTCGGGGATATTTCGGCCGTCAACCTTTATCCTCTCATTGAACACTTCCAGGTAGGGCGAGGTATAAAGCCCTACCCGGTACCCTGCCGCCCTCAAAATGGAATCTATCATAGAGCAGGTAGAACCTTTGCCGTTGGTGCCGGCCACGTGTACTATGTTGATTCCTTCCTGGGGATTTCCCAGTATTTCAAGCAGCTTTTTTATTTTCTCCAGGCCAAGTCTTATCCCGAACTTGGTCATCCCGTGGATGTACTCCAGAGCCTCGCGGTAGCTCAGCATAAGAATAGCCCCTTCCCATAATTTTGATACGTATTAACTCTTGGCGGTCAGGAGTTGTAATCTAGCCTCTATGCGCTTTAGCATATCGATGTAGTCCTTTTCCTTTTGCTTTTCCTTTTCCACCACGTCCTTCGGAGCTTTAGCGAGGAAATTGTGGTTTGAAAGTTTTTTCCTGACTGCCGTAATTTCTTTTTCCAAATCCGACTTTTCCTTTTGTAACCTTGCGACTTCCGCTTCCAGGTCCACCAGCCCCTCCATGGGGATGAATATTTCCGCACCCCTTATGACGCAGCTCATGGCTTTTCCGGGGGCAGGATTTCCTTCAGGGATGAAATCTGCTTCGGAAACTTTCGCCAGAGCCTTTATTATCTCAATGTTTTGCCTAAGCAGCTCGTGGGTTTTTGCATCACCAGTTCTAACCACCGCTTTTGCCTTTTTGGATGGAGGCACGTTCATCTCCGCCCTGATGTTTCTGATGCCTCTTACCGCATCCATGAGGATTTGCATATCCCCCGCGTCTTCAAACCTCCAATCGGCCCTGTATTCCGGCCAAGCTGACACCATTATGCTCCTTCCCTCATGTGGCAGGTGCTGCCATATCTCTTCCGTGATAAAGGGCATGAAAGGATGCAGCAGCCTCAAAACCCTCTCCAGCACCGTATACAGCACCTGCTTGGTTCTCATTTTCGCCGATTCGTCCTCGCCGTAAAGGTCTATTTTTGCCATTTCGATGTACCAGTCGCAAAACTCGCTCCAGAAAAAGTCGTAGACCTTCTGGGCCGCCATCCCGACCTCAAATCTTTCCAGAAATTCCGTAACTTCTCTCGTTACATCGTTGAGCCTTGACAAAATCCAGCGATCCTTCAGTGACAGCTTATCAATTTCTACCTCTCCCGGTGTGAAATCTTCCAGGTTCATCATGACGAAGCGGGAAGCATTCCATATTTTGTTGGCAAAATTCCTGCTGTGCTCCGCTTTCTCCCACGAAAACCTTATATCGTTTCCCGGAGTGTTGCCAGTGCAAAGTGCAAATCTTAGGGTATCGGCGCCGTATTTTTCTATGACCTCCAGCGGGTCTATGCCGTTGCCCAGAGATTTGCTCATCTTGCGACCCTGAGCGTCTCTCACAAGGCCGGTTATCGCCACGTATTTAAACGGTTCTCTTTTCATGAACTCCATCGCCATAAATATCATGCGGGCCACCCAGAAGAATATGATATCGTAACCGGTGACCAGCACCGTGGTCGGATAAAAATACTTAAGGTCCTCCGTTTCATCGGGCCAACCCAGGGTGGAGAAAGGCCATAGGGCTGAACTGAACCAGGTATCCAAAACATCGGGGTCCTGTTCCAGAGAAGTTCCGCCGCATTTTGTGCATTTTGCAGGGGTTTCCCGAGAAACTATGGTTTCTCCGCAATCCTGGCAATACCAGGCGGGAATCCTGTGACCCCACCAGAGCTGCCTTGAGATACACCAGTCGTGGATATTCTCAAGCCAGTTAATGTAAATTTTAGTGAACCTCTCTGGAACGAACTGCACCCTGCCCTGCTTTACCACTTCGATGGCGGGCTCCGCCAGAGGCTTCATCCTGACGAACCATTGCTTTGAAACCATTGGCTCTACAACGGTATCGCACCTGTAACACTTGCCGACGCTGTGGGTTAGGTCTTCTATCTTTGCCATGAAGCCTTTTTCTTTCAATTCTTCTACTATTGCCTTCCGGCATTCGTACCTGTCTTGTCCTTTAAACTTTCCTGCGCTTTCGTTCATCCGCCCTTCTTCATCCATCACCTTGATTATGGGCAATCCGTGCCTGAGGCCTATTTCAAAGTCGTTGGGGTCATGGCCAGGGGTTATCTTCACGGCACCGGTGCCGAACTGCATATCCACGTACTCGTCGGCGATTACAGGAATTTCCCTTCCCACCAACGGCAGTATCACTGTCTTTCCGATATACGCCCTGTACCTTTCATCGGCGGGATTTACTGCTACCGCCGTATCGCCCAAGATGGTCTCGGGCCTGGTGGTCGCCACGGTTATGTGCCCCGAACCATCGCTAAAGGGGTATTTCACGTAATAGAGCTTATCCTGCCTTTCCTCGTGTTCCACCTCTATATCGGAAAGAGTGGTCTTGCAGGTGGGGCACCAGTTTACGATATAGTCGCCCCGGTATATCAGGCCCTTTTCGTAAAGCCTCACGAATACTTCCCTCACGGCACGGCTCAGCCCTTCGTCCAAAGTGAACCTGAACCTGGACCAGTCGCAGGAAGCTCCGAGTTTTTTCAGCTGGTTTACTATGGTGTTGCCGTACTTTTCTTTCCAGGCCCAAACCCTCTCGAGGAACTTTTCCCTTCCAAGGTCGTATTTGGAAAGCCCCTCCTCCGCCAGCTGCTCCTTCACCTTAGCTTCCGTAGCAATTCCCGCGTGGTCGGTGCCGGGCAGCCACAGCGTCGGATATCCTCTCATTCTTTTATACCTTATCAGGATGTCCTGTATGGTATTGTTCAGAGCATGTCCGAGGTGTAGGTTCCCTGTCACATTGGGCGGAGGGATAACTATGGTGAAAGGTTCCTTCTCCGGCTCGATCTTCGCCCTGAAAAACTCGTTTTCTTCCCAGAACTTGTACCATTTATTCTCTACGCTCTTGGGATCGTAAACAGAAGGAATATCTGAAAAAGCCATTATGACACATCTCCTGGTTCAAAAAACTTGACTGTTTTTATCTCCAGCCAAGCCGGCCCCCAGACCAGGCTTTCGCCTCCTTTCCGTAATATTTGATTTGCCCCCCGAGGGGCAGGGCGACAGGGGGCCTAGGCCCGGGAGTCCCACCCGGAGTCCGGACGGAGCAGTCAATCCTACCCCCATACCCCAGGCTCGCCTGCTCGGACTGGCGGGGCGCAAAACACCCGCAGGTCGGAGTAAACTGGAGTAGAGGCGGTGTGCTCACCGCCGCCCGGACCGCCCTGTTAGGGCGCCTACCGGTTTGTCCGACACCGGCTAAACGGGGTCACCGTAAGGACAGGGCAAGTTCCTTGAGGTCGTGCCAGACGGAGTAAAACGCCTCCTGCTGCCACCGGGTAAGCCCGTTGTGCAAAAGGAGCTTTTCCTCCAGCCGCCTCAAGCAGGCCCTGACCTTGCGGGTCATCCCTCTTCCTTCCCTCGGTGTATGAGGATCGACCTTACAGGTCAGCTCTTGCTTGATCTGAACTATTAGTTGTTTAAGTTCTTTAGTTACCCGTTCCTCAAAACCCATCGCCCGGCGGCCTATGCTCAGAGCCGCAGCACAGTGCACCGGAACGGCATAGCGCTTCGTATACTTCCAGTAACCTATAGTAGATGTGTGCCGGGCAGATACGAGCTTAAATGGCACTCCTTCCTTGACTGCCCTTCTGCACACCGCTTCCACCATCCTGGCAAATGGGAAGTTTGAAGCCATTCGGTTAAATTTTTTGTTGGTATCCAGCCTGTCTTTGTTAAAATTGAGTTCCTCCATGGCAATGGATTTGCCCAGGAAGAAGGCTATGTCTATTACTACTTTGGCTAAAACGCCTATCAGGTAGTCCCTCCGGAAGCCACAAGTATAGGCCAGGTCGGGTATGCTGATGTAGAGAAAGCCGTTCGGGTAGGTGATAACTTGAAACTCTCCTTCATACTTGCCCAGGTTGCCGGGGCAAGGGATTTTAAAATCTTCCGGCCACGGCTCAGGCTGGCCAAAAGCACTTATATTGCATAAGGCTATCCCGTCAGGGTTGATGTCCAGGGCTAAACAGCCTTTAGTAAAATCAGGTTCCTTCATCCCGCCCAAATCTAACGTCAGATGCGCTATATAGCGGTCCTCCGGGGTGCGGACCAGCTCTACCGTATAGGGCAGTTTCATGGCCAGCCATATCCGCACCAGGTCCCGGTGATTCTCCGGCAGCCACAACTTTCCTTCTACTCTCGGGGCTTTGCTCATCTTCGGGCGGCCAAGTTTATCCGTGCCTCGCTGTTGGGAAAGGTGGGATATGGATACAGCCAGGCGGAAGTCCTGCCCGTCAAAGGATACCTTGATGTTAGGGTTGCCGCCTTTTGTCTCGTCTCCCCGGGAGTAGAGGCGGTTTTTGCGGGATGATTGCCACTCATCCCGCGCAGCCAGCCCCTTGCAGACCTTTTCCCATAGCTTTCTGCCGCCAAAGACTACCTTCGGTATCGTGCCATTCTTCAGATGTACTTCAAGTTCGGCCAGCTTTTTCTCCAGAGATGCTACCCGGTTGTTCTGCCCCTTGACTGCCAGGCGGAGTTTTTCTACAATATCCGGGGCATTGCCTCTTTCTTCTGCCTTCGCCAGCTTTCTCATAGCTGTGCCGAGTTTCTTCCTCGCCCGGCTCAGCTTGTTTTTCGTCTCCTCAATCTCCAGCTCCAGCAGCTCTTTTTGGGAGTCCAGGAGGGCCTGTGCTTTAAGCCTGGCGTCGTCCGCATATCGGGAGTTGATTCCGAAGAGTTCTTGCCCCAATTTCTTTATTTCATCCCGGGATATACCCTCCAGCAGCCGGTTGAAGGCCCAGCGCATACATGAAGAAAAAAGGCGCATTTCCGTCTCAAGGGGGTCTTCCTCACCACGGCTCCATTTTTGCGAACGAAAGGCCGGGTAAACTTCCGGGAAGAACTCCCCGCATATCGTCATGCTAAATTTGTCCTTTTTCTGCTTCTTCGGCATTTCTTATCAGCTCCCGAAAATCGGGGATTCTAGCTTGCCGCCGGGCAGCCGCACGGGGTTGATCAGTCCCTGTTTTTCCCATGCACGAAGCCTGTTCGGGTGTTCGCCTAATCTTTTCGCTGCTTCTCCAATGGATAAGAGTACCATGCTTTCATGGTAGCAAAATAGTTAAGTAAAGTCAACTACAGTGCAGTTTCTTGAAGCTGCTGCAATCCTCCTTTCAATACTCGAGAAAAACTTTAAGGCCCTTCGCCCTGATTTAAGGACGAAAGGCCCCTTTCGCGGTACCACCTTAATTCCCGGATTTTCACCCGGGCTCTTGAAAACCTAACGGTAAAACCGGCTCCGGCTACTCTTTCGCCGAAGCGGCTCAGGGGCGACCTTCGAAAGCGCCCTTAAGAAGGCTTTCAGCCGGCGGCCTTCCTCTCTTTATAAGGGCGGGCTTCCTACTCCTCCCCGTCAACGCCTTTACAATCTTGATTTTTATGTATATTTTACCTTCAGGCTATTGCTTTGTCAAGACTACGGCTAACCCATCCATCTATTGCAGCTTTCCACTTTCTAAATCATTCATTATTCCTTCGACCGTATTAACCGCATCCTCCGCCAAATCCACAACTTCCGTCGCACAGACCATTTTTCGCACTTTTCCTCTATTTTTTCATTATATTGAGCGGCTTTCCGGGCTAATACGTTCACCGAATGGCCCGGGACGATTGTTTCCCCCATAGCGTACAAAAAAGCCTTAATTGCTTTTTCGGCCACCTGCTGGGCTAAAAAGCACGCGATATGGTAGCCGCCTTGTTCGGCGAGCATCCTTGCCCACTTTAAGTCTTCTTTTGCCTGTTCCAGCCATCTCTTACCCTCTTCCATCCCCGACCTTCTCATACAGCACCCTCCCCTCAGCTACAGCCTTCTTGAAAAAGGGCTTTTCCTTCACAGTTTCCCATTCTTCGGGCGTATAAACCAGTATATCCGCAGCTACTCTAGGAGCTATTTTCCTATAGATAAAACCTATCCGGTCGATAAAGGGCAAATCGCTCTTTAAAATAGCTATAATATCAAGATCGGTAAAAAGGTCCTCACGCCCCCGGGCATAAGACCCGAAGAGCAATATTTTTTCCGCTCCGAGCTTTTTTAGTTCTGCTGTAATCCTTTCCAGTTCACTTTTCAACAGGGCTTCGTATTCTTCTTTCTCCCTTTTTATGTCCATGTACATCATTCCATATGAGATAATGGTAGGAATTATTATTATGTTTCATATTAGCATAATGGAGAATTTTTGTAAATAAGCTGCTTTTTACCGCTGTAGATGGGTCAGATAACTTGCCTAAAATAAAAGAGCTATTAAACGAAACTGTGGTACATTACAAGCGGGATTATTGGGATGCCCGCGTTAATTTCGGCAGACATCTCTTTAAGAGAAGGATATAAAAAAGGAGCCGGAAAGGCTCCTCATCTATATATTTTCAATCCAATCGCCTGCACCATCAATTTAAAGATGTCTGTATTGTCTATGTGCCCTGTAAATGTCTCGGCGTACGGACCATAGGCCATTACGGGAACGTCCGCACCGGTATGGGCGGTGGAAGTCCATCCGAGCAGCGCCCGCTTGCTCATAATATCGGCTACTGCATTTACCACCGCGGACGGATTTTTATCTTTTTCTTTAAAGGCGTTTAACATAAGTATCATTTCGTCGATCGTGAGGTCTTCAATGCCAAGGTAGTTGGAGAAGACCTGCTTTATGTTGTCGGGGGTCAGTTTGGGAGCTATGACTTCTTCGATAGAATTCTTTTGCAACTTTAGCACCTCGGGCTCGAAGTTGTACTGGCCGTAGCCGCCAATCGACAACCCGCCGGTCTCGTGGTCTGCCGTAACTATTACCAGGGTATCATTGCGGCCTTTTGCGAAATCCAAAGCTACTTTAACTGCCTCATCGAAAGCTAGAACGTCCCTCGCCACCACCGCCCCATCGTGGATGTGGGATGCATGGTCGATTCGGCCTCCCTCTACCATGAGGAAAAAGCCGTCCTTATCCTTACTTAAAATCTCTATTGCCTTTTTCGTCATCTCAGCCAGGCTGGGTTCCCTACCAGAGTCTCTGTCGATTTCAAAACTGAGATGGCTCATTTTGAAAAGGCCCAGCAATTTACCCCGGGTCACTTTAAGCATTTCATCCCTGTTTTCAACAACCGTATAACCCATTTTTTTAGCTTCGGCTATTAAGTCCCGGCCATCTTCCCTCTTACCACCCTGTTCCTTGGAAATAAAGTGCTGCTTTCCACCCCCCAGGAGCACATCCACCTTATGATTCAGCATATCCACCGCTATTTCGTTTTCGGCGTCCCTGTCAACATTGTGAGCCGCAAACGCCGCTGGAGTCGCGTGGGTTATCCTTGTAGTCGTCACGAGGCCGGTAGCTTTGCCCTTCTTCTGGGCTATTTCTAAGATAGTCTCAACGGGCTTTTTATTAACATCGACGCTTATGGCGGAATTGTAAGTCTTTACTCCAGTGGCGATGGCGGTGGCGGCCGCCGACGAGTCGGTCACCCACTTTTCGACGGGATCGTTGGGATAAGTGGAGACGGTACCGTTATATTTGAACCCGTCCACGGTTAGCGCGTTCCCCTTGAAAATCCGTCCCAATGTTAAATGTCCGTAACCCATACCATCTCCGATGAAAAGAACCACGTTTTTTGCCGGAGGAGCAGCTTCGGCGACTGTTATGTACGAAGTCAGGATAAGCCAAAGGAGCATTACCACAAGCAGCAGTCCCAAGCCCTTTTTAAGAAACAGCCTCATAAATATCCCTCCCCGGAAATTTTTTGAGCTAGTACATTTTACTGCTTATCCAAAGATTATATAACCCACGAAGTAAGCTAATTTTCAATCCCATATGAAAAAAACTTAGGGGAAGTATTTATCACTAACCCTTCCCCTTATTTCAACCCTTCCCCTTATTTCATAAGTCAAAAAGATAAAGGTCGGGAAGGAGAAAAGATTTTTTCTTTTTCATAAACTGAAATCACCCAAAAAAATCGTACCCAATTTTCCAACGGAAGTATGCCAGATCATACCGGGAATTATGCTTCTTGTCCGTAGATATAAATATCCCCATATTAGACCTGTAGGATGTGTGAAGCTGACAACATTTAGAAATACGTATAAAAGACTGTAATTTCCTTTTATTACGATAGAAGGAATATGGAGTGCAGTAAAAATTATGTCAGAAATAACTAACGCATTTAGCGAATTCTTTAAAATAATTTCTAACCGCGGAAGTAAAAAACCTCTACAAAACAATTCCTCGGGTAAACCATTTACAAATGTCCCAAAAACAAATGAAATCATTTTATAAAGTAACATTTTGTGATTGAAATATTTATATAATCCACCGTAAATACCTAGGAGCACACTCAATCCTAAAAGAATAAATGTAAGTCTTAAGTACCTTACACTAAAACCCATTTCTTTGAATTTGTATCCCATTAGTAAATAAATCAGCAGGACCGGAACTGTAAGTAATATTGTGTGTATAACAGCAAGCGTTAATCTCTTTTTTACACAATTATACGGACTTAACTCAATGCCCCAATTAGACGTATAGCTGATTCGCGGTTGGGAAATATCCTAATAACCCTTTCACGTCGGCGTATCTCTTCGTTTAGCCGCTCTAAAGCA
>NZ_LOED01000010.1 GCF_001562425.1 Fervidicola ferrireducens | reverse complement strand
TTTATGATTTGGTGTTGTTTGGGGTGGCGAGGTCTTTTTTTCTACGTTTCTATGCCTTTTCCCTTCTTTTCCTACCTACTTAAATTTTACACTGCCTTCCCTTTCAGCGATGCAATTTCATCAAATAGCTTGCTTACCAAATTTTTCAATTCTCTTATTTCTTCCAGATAGGTTTTATTTTCTTCCTTTAATTTTTCCAGTTCCCTCTCGTAGCTTTGTCCGCCCGTCGAATCATCTTCAATAGTTTCATCGCTATTCTTCATTCTAATTTTTACCATCCTTTCCCTTCCCTTTTCAATGCCCCTTTCCAACACGGGTTTTACTTTCTTTCTTATTTTCGGACTTAAGATATAAGCCAGGGCTGCCGTCACGATTCCTGCAATAAAAGGTCTTAATGTCCTCATAATTATAATCCCCCTTAAAAACTTTATCCTTTTTTATTTATGTTAAACCGCCATCCCGATTAATATGCTGATAAGTTCGGGCACTTCAGCATTTATAGAGAATATTTGCCATATAATTACTTTATGTGTATTTTTTTCATTAATTTAAAAACCATCAGTACCCCTTCTATTCCCATAAACATATTATGTAGTGAGGATTAAAGAAAGGGGGTAAAACGATGGCAGACCTCAGCAGCCTTCAGACCTGGTGGTGGTGGTTTTTACCGATTATAATCATAATATTCTTCCTGCCGATAGTGATAGTAGTCCTTTCCAACTAAATCCGAAAACGAAAGCCCCGAATGTTCGGGGCTTTTTTTATTTTCGGTTTTTATTTTTTTAAAGAAGTGATATTATTATATTGCAGCAAAGTACAAAGCGAGGTTTTCAAAATGGCCAGCAAAAAAGAGCGACTTGACAAAATCCTTAGCATGTCGGGATACGGCAGCCGTAAAGACGTAAAAAAGATAATAAAGCAGGGCGATGTAACAATAAACGGCAGGATTGCAACCGACGCCGCCACACCGGTAGACCCTGCCGTCGATTTAATATGCGTCTTTAGCGAACCGCTAATCTTCAAAGAATACGTCTACATAATGATGAACAAACCGAAAGGCGTCATCTCGGCCACCCGCGACCTTCGGGAAACCACGGTTATAGACCTGCTCGATGGGGAATATTCCCACCGGCACCTTTTCCCGGTCGGCAGGCTCGACAAGGACGCCGAAGGCCTCCTGCTCATTACCGATGATGGGAAGCTCGCCCACCGGCTGCTTTCGCCCCGAAAAAAAGTGGAAAAGGTTTACTACGTCGAGGTCCGGGGGCATTTAGGGGAAGATGATGTAAAAGCCTTCAAAGAAGGTATTTTTTTGGGGGATTACAGGGCACTCCCTGCAAAACTTGAAATACTGAAGTCGGGTGATGTTTCTTCGGCCATCGTCACTGTTTACGAAGGAAAGTTCCACCAGATAAAACGCATGGTAAAAGCAAGGGGCAAAGAAGTGACTTACCTGAAGCGCCTCTCAATGGGACCCATCAAACTAGACGAAAGCCTGAAACCCGGCGAATGGCGCGAACTTACAGAAGAAGAATTAAGGGCGTTAAAATTCACAGCTTTATAAATTCCAGTCTTTCCTTCTGCCCCTCCTTCGTGGTGTACGAAAGCACGAGAAAATCTCCCGCTACGGTGTATTTCCACAGGCTGCCTTTTTCTGAGAACACTTCTTCGGCTTTTTCCCCTTCTAAGGCGTAAATTCTGAATGTCCCATCCTGCAAGTAAGCCGCAACCAGCGGCTTTCCCTGATATTCTGGTATGCTGCTCTCGTTTATCGTCTCTTCATTTATTATCCAAGTTTTCATTCCATCGATTTTGACCGCCTCTTTTCCCTGTCCGGGAGAAACGTAAAAAAGTTCCCCTTTTGAAGCGAGAACATCTCTGTCCGCTATATATAAGGCTCTTTTTTCTTTATCAAAATAACTTACCAGGGGGACTTTCAGACTTTTTGCAACTTCGGTGACGTTTCCGGCAAGATCGGCTATGTAAAGGCTATCCCAGCGCATATTTTCTATATCCTGAGTGCCGGGGCCGGTTGTTTCAGCCGCTTCGGCTTTTTCCTCCGAGATTGCGCTAAATATAAGGAAAGTTCCATCGGAATTCCATCTCGCATAACCTACCTTTTTGCCGGGGATTTCTATCTTCAACAATTCCCCGGTTTTTACATTTACTATTTCTAAAAAATTCCCTATAGGATAGGGATAGTTTTCTCCTTCTATCAGGTCGTAGTTGCCCTCTTCGTCCTTTGCGGCGACATAGTATGCCAGATGCAAACCGTCGGGAGACCAGATGGGCGAAAACCGAATAACCCCATTATCCCCAGCCAGCAATCGTTCCTCCCCGGTTTTTGTATCCAGCACGTATACTCCCGGCACGTCCGGCTCGTACTTTTCGTAGGCAAAATAATCTCCCACGGGCGATAGCCTGGGATAAAATAGCCCATCATAAGAAGGTAATCCCTTTTTCAGGCAGGATACAGTTTCTTTAGCCATATCTACCTTCCAAATTTCACTTACTAGGTCCACGAAAACCGAATTTTGGTAGCGGTTAAAAATCATGCGGCTCCAATACCCGCCCTCCAGCGGCAGGCAGCCAACTTCCTTTACTTTTTTATTTTCCGGATCGAATTTCTTAAAAACGAGGCCCTCCTTGCCCGAAACAGCGTATATCAAGCTACCACCGCTATCCCATCCCAAAAGCCATAGCCTGTAGTTTCCACTTTCGAAATCTTCTCCCTGGATTTTTTCGATGAGCTTTGCATCGGAACCATCCAAGGCAAATATCCAGAGTCCCTGTCCAAAGCCATTTTCGGTTCCCGAAAAGGCGGCCCATTTAAAATCAGGAGAAAAAAGCTCACCGCCTTCAAAATAATCTACCTGGCCGTTATCGAGGGTGACGGTGGCCTTCTTGACTTCCGCCCCCTTCATCGTTAATTCCACTACCGCCCCTTCAGGTTTCAAAACCTTTGATACCGGGACTTCCGATTCCGATGTAGCTAAATTGCCGCAACCGGCAAGGCCCGTAACCACCACAAGGATCAAAAAATAGGCCGTGACTCTGTAAAAATTTTTATCCAACCAAAAGCCCCCTTCTTTTTTTTATTTATCAAATCTCGCCTTTTGCTATTTTGTTCAACAGATATGCAACACCGTCCTCGTTGTTTGAAGGCACCACAAGTTTTGCTGCATTTTTTACAGGTTCTTCAGCATTTGCTACAGCAACTCCCAGCCCGGCAAAATTGATCATCGAAAGGTCGTTCATGTTGTCTCCTATCGCCACCACGCTCTGCCTTTCAATCCCCAGAATATCGCAAAGCCGCCTTAAGCCTTCCCCTTTGGAAACGCCATCCGGCAAAACCTCGAGGTAAAATTTTTCAGACTGCACGTAATTTATGCTAATTCCCGTCCTTTTTTCAAGTTCCCTCATCTTTCTTATGGAGTAACCCACGTCACCCACCAATATCACTTTATTTACCACATCTATGTCCTTAAGGTCATCCACCTTTTCGTACTTCACCTTTTCCCTGTTCAGGTAAATTTCGTGGGCTGGCTTAAAGTCGGCAATAAAAATTTTGTCGTGCCAGAAGGCAACTATTCCGACTTCACTTTCGATGAAATGGTCTATCACGAGTTTGTAAATCGGCTTTGGCAGGTACTTCGAATATACTGGGCCTTTTCCTCGATCGAAAATCTCACCGCCGTTAAAGAGAATGGCCGGTATGTCAATTTCCAGGAGCTCCAGAAAGTGACGTGCCGCCCTTTCGCCCCGGCCCGTAGCAACGGTAAATAAAATGCCCGAGTCCCTTATCCTTTTTATAGCCTCCATGTTAGCTTCGGATACGTTCTTTTTGTCGTCGAGCAGCGTACCGTCCAAATCCGTTACTACCAGTTTATACCTCATTTCCAACCTCCATCAAAGTTTTTTCTATAATGATTATTATTTATTTCTATGCCGGAGGAAAAAATCCTTCAGACTTGCTATAGGGCTTTTTAGTTTACAGGTCAGTTTAAGGCTGGTATAATACAGAAAGTGAGACTAAAACCCTTGAAAGGAGCCTTAAAATGGAGATAGGCATCGTAGGATTGCCCAATGTTGGCAAAAGCACCCTTTTCAACGCCATTACCAAAGCCGGAGCCGAGTGCGCCAATTATCCTTTCTGCACCATAGAACCCAACGTGGGAGTTGTAGCTGTGCCGGACCGCAGGCTGGAAGAACTCGCAAAATTGGAAAATCCTCAAAAGGTGACGCCCGCCACCATCAGGTTCGTAGACATAGCGGGCCTTGTAAGAGGTGCAAGCCGCGGAGAAGGGCTCGGCAATAAATTTCTCTCCCACATCCGCGAAGTCGATGCAATAGCCCACGTGGTCAGGTGTTTCGAAGATCCCAACGTGGTCCACGTGGATGGCAGCGTAGATCCGATAAGGGATATCGAAACCATAAACCTAGAGCTCATTTTTGCCGACCTGGAAACTTTGGAAAGGCGCCGGGATAAGGTAGCAAAACAGGCCAAATCGGGAGACAAGCAGTATCAAAAAGAGCTTTCGTTGCTCGAGCGCCTGAAAGAGACGCTGGAAAACAATTTACCCGCCAGGGCTTTACCACTTGATGAGGAAGAATCAAAAATCGTAAAACAGCTTAGCCTCCTCACCTCAAAACCGGTAATCTACGTCGCCAATATATCGGAAGACGACCTCATCTCGGGCAAAGAAAATGAAATGGTGAAAAAAGTAATGGAATACGCCCAAAAAGAAAGGGCCGAAGTTATCTCAATCTGCGCCAAAATTGAGGCGGAGCTGGCTGCACTTGACGATGCGGAAAGAAACGAACTCCTTTCGGCTTACGGACTTGAAGAGCCGGGCCTCAATCGCCTCATCCGGGCGGGATATAGGCTCCTCGGCCTTATCACCTTTTTCACCGCCGGTCCGAAAGAGGTCAGGGCCTGGACAATACGGGAAGGCACCAAAGCACCTCAGGCGGCGGGAAAAATTCACAGTGACTTCGAGCGGGGATTTATAAGGGCGGAAGTTATCTCTTACGAAGACCTCATGGCGTGCAAAAGCCAGCAGGCCGCAAAAGAAAAAGGTCTTGTGCGTTTGGAAGGCAAGGATTACGTGGTGAGGGACGGGGACGTGATTTTCTTCAGATTTAATGTATAAAGGCCCGGCACCAGAGAAGGTTGCCGGGCTCGTTCGTTACCTATTGGAATTGTAAATTATGTGGGAACCGATTGAAGATATATCCCTGCAGCCGGTCAGTATCATCGCCTGATAAAGTTCCTTCGCCATGGTTTCCAGGACCAGCTTAACTCCTTCCATCCCCCCGCCGTAAGCGCCGATTATCACGGGCCTTCCCACCAGCACCGCATCGGCGCCGAGAGCCAGGTACTTCAGCACATCAACTCCTGACCTCACGCCGCCGTCGGCCAAAATTGTAATCTTTCCCTTGAATTTTTCCGCTACGGCCGGCAAAACTTCCGCCACTCCCGGCGTGAAATCGAGGATCCGCCCTCCGTGGTTTGAAACGACTATGGCCGAAGCTCCGGCTTTATAGGCAATTTCTGCTTCATCCACCGTCATTATCCCCTTGACTATAAAAGGCATGTCAACCTTGGATATGATATCCTTTAATTCTTCGAAGGTCTTTGGCCCCACCGGCTGCCCCATCAATGCCATGGTCACCAATCCCGCTCCGTCCACGTCCATGCCCACGGCCACAGCACCTATGCCTTTGGCCCTCTGGGCCATCTTCAGCAAAACCTCATTTTCCCTGGGTTTCATGATAGCTATCCCGTGGCCGTTTTCCCCTTCGATGGCTTTAAGGCCCGAATCGTAAAAGAGCGGATTCCCTCAGTCGCCGCACATCCCCAAGGTACCGGCGGCTTTGCTGCCGGATATCACCATTTTGATAAACTCCTCTTCCGGCACCGCGCCCCCCATGTTGTAATCGGAACCGGTAATAGGTGCCGCAAGTATCGGCATCGAAAGCTTTTTCCCAAAGAGTTCCGTGCTTATGTCCGGGTCTTTCGCTCCGTGCAGGGTTCTCATGTTTAGCTTTACTTTGGCGAGAGCCTCTACGTTGGCCCGGAAGGAAGCCCCGGTGCCGGCACCACCCATCCCCGGCACTTCCCCCGCACACGCTACTCCGTCGCATACCTTGCAGACCCTGCAGTAGCCTTTCATCTTTTCCCGGGCGTTTTTCTTTATTTCGCTTAGATTCATAAAAGCAGTCCCCCTCTTACTCGATTCTTTACACAATTCCATTATACAATAAACCCGGGAAATAAATTAAGGCAGAAAGGGAATATCTTTTATTGTGTAGAATATTTTTAGTAAAGAAAATCTTTTCTGAAGGTCGGGAATCTTTGATGGCACGTAAAGCTTTGGCGGTTTTACTTTCGCTGTTTTTTTTAGCGTTTTTCTTCAATCGCACGCTTCTTGCCTTTTTAGCACCACCCGTGCTAACCCAAAACGAATCCGAGCAGAAATTGATAGAAGAGATTTTAAGGCTGGATTCGAAAATCCACGCCATAAATCTAAAGCTGGGCGAACTTGCCGAAAAGAAAAAAGAACTTGAAAAGGAACTTGCCTTAAAGCGCTCCGAAATCAATCGCTTATCGGTAAAGTTGGGAGAAAACAGGAAAAAACTTGCAAGGTGGATAGTCTTCAGCTACAAAAACGGCATTGGAACCTTTCTTTCGGTGCTGGTCGGCGCCGAAAACGTCGGGGATTTTTTAAGGCGGTTCGACAACATCGTGTTTTTGCTAGAATACTATAATAATGTGATTTCCGAAACCAGGAATCTATTTCTTCTGCAAAAACAGGAGGAATCCTTCATTATGGAAAAACAGAATGAAATTAGGGCCTTGGAGGACCAGACAAAAAAGACCCTGCAAGAACTCATGGATACTAGAACCAAAAAAGAGCAGGAACTCATCAACGCCAGAAAAATTCTCGACAACCCATCATTTCTGGAAAATACCAGCAAAAACTGGCAGGAAGTCCTGCCTTCTCTGGACTATCTTTTAAAGAATTTTTCTTCGCTCCCGTGGAGCAGCATCAGCCCCGACAACCTGAAAGTAAATTACCTTACGCTGACAGCCAGGGCGGAATTCACCGACAGGAGCATAACCGAAAAGCTGCTTGCGAGCAACGAAAGACTGAAAAACGCCTTTTTCACCTTCGGTCCGGAAGGCATCACCGTGTCCGAAAAAGGTCCGCAAGGCCAGATATTATACTCGGTAACGTGCCGACTGGAACTTTTAAGCAACAACCGCATAAAGATTGAGCCCATCAAAGTCGAATTTAAAGGTGTCACTCTCCCCCCTGAAGTAATTCAGGACCTTACCAAAAACATCGACCTTTCCTTCACTCCGCCGCCCCTGCCCTATGACCTCAAAATTACTTCAATTTCGACCGAAGAACACAAATTAATTTTGTATCTGAAGAAATATTAAATTAAACCGGGCACCCCGCCTTAAGCGGGGATGTCCGGTTTATTATTCTTCGTTGTTTGTTTGCTGTTCGTTTTCCAAATCGTTGGTTTCATCTTGGACCCCTTCGTCCTGCTCGCTGCCTGCATTTTCTTCGGCTGCAGCCGCGTCTTCCACTTCTTCATTCAACTCTGCTTCGTCTAAATCATCCTCTACTTCCTCTTGTCCTTCCTCAATGGTTATGTCGCCGGTCTTTTCATCGTAATCCACTTTCTTGCCCAGTGCTTCGCTTAAAAACCTTAAAGGAACGAAAGTCCTGCTATTTATTATCTGGGCCGGCACGTCCAGCGTGACGGGTTTATCGTTCACGTAGACTGTGAGGCTCCCCACCACAATCGTTATTTTTACATCACCGTTTTCCACGTAAACCGCTTTAGACACTTCATCCCACGTAACCGTCGCACCAAAACCATTCATTATGGCCCTCACCGGAATCAAGGTTCTTCCTTCTTTTATCACCGGCGGAACATCGAACTTCATTTCCTTTTTGTTAAGCACTACTTTGCCCTTAAATTCCTTAACCGCCGCTTTTACAGCTTCCGCCGTCTTTGTCTTTGTAATCTCTCTATTTCTCAATTCTTTTTCCTGTTTCAGTTGAACCTCGCTCTTTACCTTCGCTTTTTCGACCTTCTGTTTTGGCATAGCTACCGCAGCCGCGGAAAGCACAAAAAGCAGCACCAGCGCAAGTGCAAGACCTTTAAAAGCTAATTTCTTCATCGAGAATCCCTCCTCCTCTTTAATTTCTTGTCCTATTACAAAAATACGACACCGGTTTTTGTTTTTCGGGGTATTTTTTAAAAATGGTAAAAAGGTCTCATCGGTCTATTTCTATAGTAGCAATTGCTTTGGCAAGTAATACTATTCGCTCCTTTAATACTTTTTTATCATTGCCGACGATTAAAACTTTGCAACAATAATCGCAGTAATGTAAAAATGCCGGTAATATGTTATAATTTTTATGTAAGCAACTGCTGAGAGGGGCTTTTTTGATGTCTCAAATCAGCCAGATAGGCACGTGGACCGTCTTTCTTGCGGGTATTCTCTCCTTTTTTTCTCCCTGCACCCTGCCGCTTCTGCCTTTATACTTTTCTATTCTGGCGGGAGGGGATATCCGCGCTCAGGACAAAAAGGTAACCTTAATAACAAACAGCGTGGGTTTTATTTCCGGATTTTCGCTGATTTTCATCTTGCTCGGGCTTTCCGCAACAGCCTTGGGCCGGTTTCTCCTTGTAAACCGCCTTTTACTTTCAAAAATCGCTTCGGTTTTCGTCGTATTTTTCGGAGTCTTTCTGGTCGGCGGATTTCAAATCCCTCTTTTGATGAGGGAAAAACGGCTGCATTTTCATTTTCACAAAATTACTCCTCTTTCCGCCTTCATCATGGGGTGTTCCTTTTCCCTGGGCTGGACGCCATGCCTGGGTCCCGTCCTTGCCTCGGTCCTCCTCACCGCAGGGAGCACCCAGCATGCGGTTTCGGGCGCCTTTCTGCTTTCGGTCTTTTCTGCAGGTTTAGGGCTTCCTTTTTTACTGCTGGCACTGGTTGCAGAAAAAATTACGAGTATAATGCCCAAAATTCGCCGCGGTATGCCTCTTTTCCAGAAAGCAGCGGGAGGCATCCTGATATTGATGGGGGCAATTTTGTTTTTCGGATTACTTTAGCGGAGGTGTGACAATTGCCTTCAAAAAAGAAAAAAGCCCTGCTTTTTCTGGTCCTAGCATTCCTCACCGTTTTCAGCCTTGCAGGGTGTCAGACGCTAAAAGATGAAAACGCAGATACCAAAACCGAAACCAACCCTTATGAAGGCTACCCTGCCCCCGATTTTGAACTGAAAGACTTATCCGGCAAAACGGTCCGCCTTTCGGACTTCAGAGGGAAAACGGTGGTGCTCAACTTCTGGTCGCTCAACTGTTCCTTTTGCCTCGCCGAAATGCCCGACTTCGAAGAATTTTACCGCTCAAAGCCCGAGAACGTGGAGGTCCTTTTGATAAACCTCGATAGAAACGCCGACAAAGTCCAAACTTACATTGAAAACAAGGGATACACCTTTAAGGTTTTACTGGACGAAAAGGCCGAGACCGTCCGGTCCTACCTCATACGGGGGGTCCCCACGACGTTTTTGGTGGGCGAAGACGGAGTAATTAAGTCCCGCGTCGAAGGCCAGGTCACCAGGGAGGTCCTGGACTCGATGGTCCAAAGTGCCTGCGGCACCGAAAACCCCTCTTGACGCTACCTTTGAAGATATCGTCGATATCTAAATTTTCCTTTTCAATTGATCCTGGCGCTTTCAAAACTATTTTTTCTAAAAAATACGATTGAGGAGGGAAATAAGTGAAAAGGTTAAGCATTACCACAAGAATTTTAATAGGCCTTGTACTCGGTATTATCGTCGGCCTCTTTTTCACTTCCTCTCCCGGGACCGCATCAACTTACATCAAGCCCTTCGGGGACCTTTTCCTCAACTTAATCAAAATGATAATAGTGCCCCTGGTGCTCTCATCGCTGGTGGTGGGTGCCGCCAGCACCGGCGATGTAGGAAAACTGGGCCGAATCGGAATCAAGACCCTTGCTTACTATCTTCTGACGACGGCATTTGCCGTAACTTTGGGATTAATATTGGGAAATATTTTAGACCCCGGATTGGGGATGACTTTGCCGCACGATGCCAAGGTGGAAGTGAGCAAAGCCCCCTCTATCGTTGAAACCCTGCTGGGAATCGTCCCCACCAACCCGGTAAAGGCCATGGTGGACGCAAACATGCTGCAGATTATAGTTTTCGCCATATTCATCGGAATAGCCATAACCTTTGTGGGCGAAAAGGGTAAGCCGGTCTTAAACTTCTTCGACAGCCTTGCCGAAATCAGCTACAAAATAGTAGCAATAATCATGGAATACGCGCCCATCGGCGTATTCGCCCTCATAGTGCCGGTAGTAGCTGCAAACGGGCCGGCTGTTCTCCTTCCACTCTTGAAGGTTATTATCACGGTATATCTAGGCTGCGCCCTTCACGCCGGGCTGGTTTACTCGACTCTGGTCTGGTTGTTTGCGCGGATGAGCCCGATTAAATTTTTTAAGGGTGCAGCTCCGGCAATGGTTATGGCCTTTACCACCAGCAGCAGTTCGGCAACCCTTCCCGTCACCATGGAAAGTTCCGAAAAGAACCTGGGGGTTTCTAAATCCATTTGCAGTTTTGTGCTGCCGCTTGGGGCCACCATCAACATGGACGGCACGGCCCTCTACCAGGGGGTTTGCGCCCTTTTCGTGGCCCAGGTGTTCGGGATAGACCTTACGCTTTCCCAGCAGATGGTGATAGTGCTTACCGCCACATTAGCTTCCATAGGAACTGCCGGAGTTCCCGGTGCGGGCCTCATAATGCTGACGATGGTATTGCAGTCGGTAGGACTTCCTCTGGAAGGAATAGCCATCATCGGTGGAATAGACCGCATCCTCGACATGGCGAGAACCTGCATCAACGTCACCGGCGACATTGCTGGGTCCGTGGTGGTGGCCGCAACGGAAGGGGAACTCAAAAAAGAAGTTGCCTGAGAGGAGTTACGTAAGTAAAAACCCCATTCCCTGCCCGGGAATGGGGTTTTATGATTCCTTTTTCCTTTTTGCCGGCTTGCACAGTATCTCGGAAATCCATGTATCGAAAATGCTGGCGGCGTGGGAGGGTCTGATGATTATGGCGGTGTCCGCCCCCGTCCCGGTTCCGCCGACGGCGATTACATCCTCGCCGTAAGGTATCATCCCCGCGTCCAGGGCCATCGTCGCTATCTCAACGCAGACTTTAACTCCCTGGCCGAACATCCTCAAAGTATTGGCTATAATCTCCACCGGATAGACCCCGCCGAACCTCCGGCTGATACCCCTTTCTGCTCCCGAAAGCACGTGGGTGGTGGTGAGGACCTTCACTCCGGAATTTAACAGCCTTTGCCTCAAATCCTCGGGAAACTCCATTTCACCGGGCCTGGAAAATCCGCACACATGGGTGACCACCACCAGATTCACTCCCAAATTTGCCTCGAAGAAAGCCTTAGCGGTGCGGCCTTCCGTGGATGCCACCACCACGTGCCTTATATTCCTTTCTTTTACCGCTTTTTTCACCACGGCAAGGGTATTTTCAGTATTTTCTTCTCCCGGAAAATCCCAGTACATTTACAAAGCCCTCCAATCGTAAAGTGCGTTCACTTCAATTTTATCACAACTCGAATTCTTCGTGCAGTGCGGTTATAGCCCTTTCTGCGTTCTCACTGCGCACAAGACACGATATGGTGGAGTTTGAATCCGAAGTCTGAAGAATCTCTATGTTTTCCCTTTCAAGGGCCTTTACTATTCTTGCCATCACTCCCGGAACCCCCCGCATTCCTACTCCCACTACGGTTACCTTGGTGAGGCTTTTCGTGACCTGCGGAATTATACCAATCTTTTCAAGTTCTTCCACCGTCCTTTTTACCTGATCTTCTTTTATGGTAAACACTTTTAGCCCCGGAAATACGTTGATGAGATCTATGCTGATGCCGGCCTTCGCAAGGGTATCGAATATTTTTTCCTGCTCATCCCGGTCCTGGGAAACCTTTATCACTACCTGCGCAAGATGGGGGATATGTGCTATGCCTGTGACAAGCCTCTCGGAAATCCAGCAGGGCTTGCAGGTGATGAGCGTACCGGGGGAGTCGCAAAAGGTGGACCTGACCCTCAATGGAATGTTGCGCTGCATTGCTATTTCCACCGCCCTGGGGTGTATTACCCTTGCACCGTTGTAGGCCATTTCCGTAACTTCCTGATAAGTAATCGTTTCCAGGATGTGAGCTCCCTTCACTATTTTGGGGTCCGCCGTCATAATTCCTTCCACATCGGTAAAGATATCAACCCACTCCGCTCCGAGGGCCGCACCCAGAGCCGCTGCGGTCGTATCGCTGCCGCCCCTTCCCAGGGTCGTCACATCACCGTTTTCGGTGATACCCTGAAAACCGGCAATAACGGGGATGCATCCCTGCTTAATAGCATCCAGCAATGCATCCGCTTTTACCTCTTTTATCATGGCATTCCCGAAATTGTCGTCGGTTATTATTCCGGCCTGACCTCCTGTAAAAGCTCTGGCTTTATATCCCCTTGCAGCAAGCAGCGACGCGATGAGTGCCGCCGAAATAACCTCGCCGCAGGAGATGAGAAGGTCCTTTTCCCTGCCGGGCGCATATCCTCCCGTCTCATCCAGAAGGGAAAGAAGCGTGTCTGTGGCGTAGGGGTCTCCCTTTCGCCCTATGGCCGACACCACAACCACCGGTGAATATCCTTCTTCTTTCGTCTTTATGATGCGCTCTACCACCAATTTTCTCGCATCGCGAGTGGCCAGCGACGTGCCGCCGAATTTCTGAACCACTATCCTCATTTCAAGCCACCTCTTGTCAGCGTTTTATATAAGATTATATTCCACCAGGCATTCGGCTATTTTTACCGCATTGTAAGCCGCACCCCTTCGCAGGTTGTCGGCCACAATCCAGAGGTTAAGGCCGCAGGGAACGGTAAAATCTTCCCTTATCCTGCCGACGAATACCTCATCTTTGCCCGAAAGGTAGGCGGGCATCGGATATATTTTGTTTTTCGGATCGTCCATGACCACCACTCCGGGAGCTTTGGCAAGAATGGCCCGGGCTTCTTCAGCTGTAATTTTCTCGCAAGTTTCTATGTTCACCGATTCCGAATGGCAGTTAAAAACGGGGACTCTCACCGTGGTAGCCGTAACGGCTATGCTGTCATCGCCCATTATCTTTTTAGTTTCTCTCACCATCTTCCATTCTTCCAGGCTGTAACCGGAATCGTCGAACACGTCGATGTGCGGAAGAAGGTTGAATGCTATTATATGGGGATAAACCTCCGGGCTGGGGCTCAGGCCTTCCAGAACCTGCTTGGTCTGGAGTTTCAGCTCTTCTATGGCTTCGAGTCCCGTTCCGGAAACCGCCTGGTATGTGGAAACCACAACCCGCTTTATCCGGGCTCTATCGTGAATCGGCTTTAAAACCATCACCATCTGGATTGTGGAACAATTTGGATTGGCTATTATGCCCTTGTGCTTTTTAAGGTCCTGGGGATTTACTTCGGGAACTACCAGGGGGACCTCCGGCTCCATTCGAAAGGCGTTGCTGTTATCTATCACCACAGCACCTCTTTTTACGGCTTCCGGTGCCAGATTCAGGCTTATGTCCTTTCCGGCCGAAAAAAGGGCTATATCGATTCCCTCAAAGGCTGAAGGTTTTGCTTCTTCAACTTCATAGGTCTTTCCCGAAAACTCTATTCTCTGTCCTGCCGACCGGGATGACGCAAGGGGCAAAATGTCTTTCACGGGGAAATTCCTCTCCTCTAGAATTTTCAGCATAGTTCGTCCCACCGCGCCGGTAGCACCCACTACAGCTACATTGTAGGTTTTCATTTTGCATTCCTCCTTGAATCTAATTTCGTTACTTTGATGAACAGCGCTGCTCATCACATTGATTAATATTAAGAGTATTGTATTTTAAATAAAAAATAGTGTCAATATACATTTTATGCTCCGCCTCAACTGACTGATATCATGATGACGACAATTTGTTCAAATTGTCTTCTATATACGTACATTTGTTGTTTGTATGTGAACATTTATGGTTTTACTATATTCTACACAAAATCTGAAATTCCTTTTGTCTAAATTTTTTTATTTTCTTCCTGGGCAAAAAAATTAGACCCGCCCTTCAAAGCCGGATCTACCAACCTCATAAGGGGAAAACTCCGGATTTCTTTTAAACATATAATAAGATATAATAAATACTACAGCAACATACGGAAGGTGATGAAAATGATTCCACTAAGGGATAACATCGAAAGCAGGCGACCGCCTCTCGTAACGGTCCTGCTCATAATCTTAAATTCACTGGTCTTTTACATCTCCGCCGGAAACCACCCCGTGGTTTTCGCAAAAATCTTATACAAATACGGGCTCATACCGGCCAAAATAACCAAACTATTCGTAACCGGGGCTGCGCTTTCCTTAGACGACCTTTATCCATTCATCACGAGCACCTTTCTACACGGCAATTTGTGGCATCTTATAAGCAACATGTGGATTCTGTGGCTTTTCGGCGACAATGTGGAGGACCGAATGGGTCATGTAAGGTTTTTGATATTTTATCTCATCAGCGGGATCATCGCCGGTATCACCCACCTTGTCTTCAACCCCCTCCTGCCCGTCCCGGTGGTGGGTGCCTCCGGAGCTATCGCCGGTGTAATGGGTGCGTACTTCGTGCTTTTCCCGACGGCCAGGATAATAACATTGATCCCCACCTTTTTTATATTGCCCTTATTCGTTCACATCCCTGCCGTCGTTTACCTTTTCCTCTGGTTTTTGACCCAGCTCTATTACGGCACCGCATACTCCGTGATAGGAGGCACGGCGGTTTCCGGAGTTGCCTGGTGGGCGCATATAGGCGGGTTTGTCGGCGGCGTGATCTTGAACAGGTTCTTTATAAGAAAACGATATTAGGCGATTCCTAACATTTATACAGGTGGCAGGCCACCTTGTGCCCCGGTGCGCTTTCCAAAAGTTCCGGTTCTTCATGCCTGCATATATCCATCACATAGCGGCATCTTGTCCAAAACCGGCATCCTTCCGGCGGATTGATGGGACTCGGCACGTCACCCTCCAGGAGTATCTTTTCCCTTTTCCTTTTGGGGTCGGGGATGGGAATCGCGGAAATAAGCGCCTGGGTGTAGGGATGAAGCGGATTTTTATAAATTTCCTCGCTATCCGCTATCTCTACTAACTTCCCGAGGTACATCACCCCCACCCTGTGGGATATGTGTTTTACCACATTAAGCCCGTGGGCGATGAAAAGATAGGACACGCCCAGCCTTTCCTGAAGGTCCTCCAGTAGATTTAATATCTGGCTCTGGATTGAAACATCCAGGGCCGAGACTGGCTCGTCGCAAACAATAAGGTCCGGGTTCGTGGCCAAGGCCCTTGCTATGCCTATCCTCTGCCGCTGTCCCCCCGAAAACTCGTGGGGGAACCTTTTTATATGCTGGGGAGAAAGTCCCACCATCTTTAAAAGTTCCCCAACCCTGTCCTCCAGTTCCCTCCCCCGGGCGATACCGTGAAAGGTGAGGGCCTCGCCTATTATTTCCTTGACGGTCAGCCTCGGATTTAGGGAACTGTAGGGGTCCTGGAAGATGACCTGCATCCTGGGCCTGAGTTTCCTCATGCTCTCCCTGTCGAATTTCATAATATCCTTTCCTTCAAAGAATATGCGACCTTTTGTCGGTTCCGTAAGCCGGAGCATGCATCTGGCGGTGGTGGTTTTGCCGCATCCGCTTTCCCCCACAAGGCCTAAAGTTTCGCTCCTTTTTATGGAAAAACTCACTCCGTCCACGGCCTTGACGTAACCTGCCACTTTCTGCAATATACCGACTTTCACGGGATACCACTTGACGAGGTCCTGCACTTCAATTACGACCTGCTCTTTCAATCGCCAGCACCTCCTCGGGGAAAGACCCTCTCATGAAGCACCTGACCTTTCGGTTTCCTTCAACTTCCACAAGGGAAGGCATCTTTTCCCCGCAGATTTTTTTGGCCTCAAAGCACCTCGGGTGAAAGCGGCAGCCGGAGGGAAAATTAAGGGGGTTGGGGACGTTGCCTTCTATAACGTGGAGCCTGGATTTTTTTCCTTCAAGTTTGGGGATGGACTTCAAAAGCCCGGCGGTGTATGGGTGAAGCGGATTTTCAAAGATGTCCTCGCACGGCGATTCCTCCACCACCTGCCCCGCGTACATCACCACGACCCTTTTTGCCATTTCAGCGATAACTCCAAGGTCGTGGGTTATCATGAGCACGCTCATACCCACCTTTTCTTTTAACCTTTCGATGAGGTCCAGTATCTGGGCCTGGATTGTCACATCCAGCGCGGTGGTAGGCTCATCGGCGATTAAAAGCTTCGGACTGCAGGACAGGGCCATGGCGATCATTACCCTCTGGCGCATGCCTCCCGAAAGCTGATGGGGATATTCCCAGTATCTTTTTTCGGGATTCGGTATGCCCACCAATCTTAGCATTTCTATAGCCCTTTCCCTGGCCTCTTTTTTCGAAAGCTTCTGGTGTAAAACGATCGCTTCGGAGATCTGGTGACCTATCGTAAAAACCGGATTCAAGGAAGTCATGGGTTCCTGAAACACCATGGAAATAAGGTTGCCTCTAATCCTTCTCATTTCGGCTTCGGACTTTGAAAGCAAATCCTCCCCTTCGAAAAGTATCTTTCCAGATGTGATTTTAGCAGGAGGGGAGGGAAGAAGACGCATTACGCTCAGTGCCGTGACGGATTTGCCGCAGCCCGACTCCCCGACCACTCCCAGAGTTTCTTCCTTTTCTATGTCGAAAGACACCCTTTCCACCGCATTAACCGTCCCGTCTTCTGTGAAAAATTTTACCGTAAGGTCTTTAATTTCTAAAAGTTTCCTTTTTCCCACACAATCACTCCCATCAGGGGATTACCCTTCTAGCCCCCAGATACTTTTGGTCCAGTACCGGCGAGTATTCGGGATCTTTTGGGTCAAAGCTGTTAACTGCTACACCCGAATTGCCCGAATGAATGAATTTCATATCACCAATGTAAATTCCCACATGGGAAGGCCCCGGCTTGTAGGTTTCGAAAAACACTAAATCCCCCGGCTTTAGGTCCTCTCTCTTCGATACCGGCTCCCCCTGCGAAAACTGCATATCTGCATCTCTCTTCAAAAAATACCCGCCCATTTTAAAACAAAACTGGGTGAAACCGGAACAGTCAAAGCCGTAAGAAGTGGTACCTCCCCAAAGATAGGGAAGGCCAATGTACTCTCTTGCTACGGAAATCACATAATCCGCTCCCTTTTTCCTGGAAAAAACTTCTTCTCTAGAAGAAAATACCTGTACATCCCTAGCCCTTACGTAGACGTCTCCGCCTCCGGGCACCATGAGCCGCGCAAAGTCCCCTTCTTCAGTTATAAAAGGCAGCACGGAGCCCCGCACTAGGTCCTCTCCGAAAACCCTTCCCCCTTCCGCGCTTGAAAGAGGAGCAGTTTTTTTAGCCGTTATCAGTGCAAATTTCCCTGAAAGGTAGTTCGAAAGGGAATCTTTGTCGACCATCCACAGTTTGCCGCCCTCCGCCCATCCCAAGTATCCGTCCTCCATTTTTGCAAGGTACCAGCCGTCCTTTTCGTCCAAAAGCTTCAATATATCTCCCATCCGGGCCTGGGTGACCGTATTTTTCCCATCCGCCGACCCCGGTTTTACCCCCAGATTCATCACAGGTACCTTCACAACCGCATATACCCTTTCACCCATGGTTTCGGGCGGCAATAGTTCTATATTATCCTCCACCGTGACCCCTCTTATTCCGGAAAGCCTTGATAAAAGCTCGTTCTTTAGTTGACCGTCGCTTGCCCTGCCCTCGACTTTCAACCGGCCTCCGCTTACGACCAAGGTAACCTCGTAAACCGTTTCCCTTGAGTCTACTTTAAATTCCCTCCGGATTTCCTCCACGATTTTTTCCGCCTCTTGAAGCACCTGTTCATCGTTCAAAACCCTTTCACCGCTCAATTTTCCACCACACCCCCCTGCAATAAGCATTGCTGATATAAATACGAGCATGAGAAGAACTTTTCCTTTCATAACAACCCGCCTTTTAACGCTTTAACCTGGGGTCCAAAGCGTCGCGAAGGCCGTCCCCCAGTAGATTGAAGGCGAACACAGTCACCATTATTGCGATACCCGGCCATACTGAGTACCAGGGATTTGAAAGCATGTACGCCCTGGCGGCGTAAATCATGTTGCCCCAGCTGGGAGTTGGAGGCTGTACCCCGAGCCCCAGGAAGGACAAAGTGGCTTCTGAAAGTATGGCCCCGGGAATCCCCATAGTGACGGATACGATGATGGGCCCCATGCAGTTCGGCAGAATGTGCCTCAATATTATCCTGGCATCGGAAAGCCCTTGAGCCCGGGCGGCCTCCACGTATTCCATCTCCCTGAGGTAGAGCACTTGGCTACGGACCAGTCTTGCCACCCCCGCCCAACCTATCAACGCAAGGGCGATGAAGATGTTGTAAATACTTGGGCCTAAAGCGAACATTACCCCGATATAAAAGAGCAGCTCCGGAAAAGCAAAAAGGATATCGGCAGTTCGCATGACCAGCATATCCATCATGCCGCCGTAATAGCCCGCCAGCGCGCCCATGGTGACCCCGATTACCGTGACAATGGCCTGGGATATTATGCCCACGCTCAGAGAAATCCTCGTTCCGTAAATTACTCTGGAAAGTATGTCCCTGCCAAATTCGTCGGAGCCTAGGATATAAACGCCGTTTTTGCAGATGGCCGATGGGGCACCCGGAGGTTTGAGCCTGTTGGGAAGGTCGGTCTTTATCGGGTCGGCCGGAGAAATTACCGGCGCCATAACGGCAACAATGATTAAAACTATTATCACCACGAGGCCGGCGACGGCGGGCCTGTTTTTCTTAAGACGGCGCCACGCATCGCCCCAAAGGGAGGCACTTTTTGAATGCAAAGTTTTGTCCATTGTCCTTCCCCCTCACTGCAGCCTGACCCTCGGGTCCAAAAAAGCGTAAGATATATCCACAATAAGGTTTCCGATTACGAAGACCACCGCCGTAAAAAGCACGATACCCTGCACTAGAGGAAAATCCCTGTTGGACAAAGCCCAGATAGAAAGGCGACCGAGGCCTGGGATTGCAAAAATGGTTTCGGTGAGCAAAGAACCGGTCAAAAGCCCGCTTATCTGCATGCCTATTATCGTAACCACGGGTATCATGGCATTTTTCAGGGCGTGGCCGAAGATAACAGCTCTTTCCGCCAATCCCTTGGCCCTCGCGGTCCTTATAAAGTCCTGCCTTATAACCTCCAGAAAGGCACTCCTGGTGTAACGGGCTATAGATGCGGCGAACCTGATTCCCAGCACCACCGCCGGCAAAATCATGTGCTTCGGCGATGAATACCCGGATATGGGAAGCCATTTCAGCTGAAGGCCGAATACGAGCTGAGCCACCACCGCAACCCAAAAAATCGGGGCGCTGATTCCGGCAAGGGCCGTTATCATCGCGGCATGGTCAAAAAATGAGTACTGCTTTACTGCCGAAATTATCCCTACGGTAATACCTAAAACTATCGCAACGAAAGCCGAAGAGAGGGCCAGCTTCACCGTCGTTGGAAAGGTATCCATTATCATTTGCGTCACCGGCTGGCCGGTCTTAAAAGATTTTCCCAGGTCTCCTCTTAACGCATTAAACAAAAACCGGCCGAACTGGACGTAAAGCGGGTCGTTGAGCCCCAGCTGCTCCCTTACCTTTTCCAGGGTAAGGGGGTCCACGTGTTTTCCCATCATCTCCAAAACCGGATCGCCGGGGACGACATTCAAAAGGATAAAGGTGATGAGGGATACTCCAACCAGCACAGGCAAGGCCATGATGAGCCTTCGCACGATATAACCTGCCAAGTTTGCACCTCCTCTTTAAAAGCAGGGGAAAGATGGGATTTCCTCATCTTTCCCCGCTTTTTGCCCTTTACAAGAACTTACATTCTATTCCTTGTAAGCGTAGGTGTAGATGTTGACCCCCGTGGGGTGCAGAATGATGTTTTTCACGTTCTTTTGGGTGGCAAGCAAGTTCTTTAAATGGAAAAGCGGTACTATCGCTACGTCTTCCCTGATTATGGTGTCTTCTATTTTCCTGTAAAGCTCATTCCTCTTTTCCATGTCCACTTCGTAGCGCGCCTTTTCCAAAAGGTCCTGGATTTCTTTGTTTTTATAACCTGAAGACATCTGGTTGGTCCTGGCAAAGAAAGTATAAAGGTAATTGTCGGGGTCGGGAATGTCCGCCCACCAGTTGCCGTAGGATGCCGGTATCTTTCCTTCACTCCTTGCTTGTCTGAATGCAGCACTTTCCATGATGGTTATTTCAAGGTCAAGCCCGACCTCCTTCAACATAGCCTGGATTGCCACGTTCGCGTCGCTTATCCGTTCGCCGCCCCACTGCCACGCCTGGAGTTTTCCGACATTTCCCAACTCTTTTACAAGTTTTTTAGCTTCCTCAGGATTGTACTCGTAAGCTGGTCCCGTCCCCTGCTCGTAGGCCCCTGGGATTCCCGGGGTAACAAAACTCTTGGCCACGGTACCCCTCGGACCGTATAAGGCTTCAACCAATTTTTCCTTGTCTATGGCCATAGCCACCGCTTTCCTCAATCGCACATCGGACCACATGGGGTCGCTCAGGTTCATGATGAAGTAATAGGTGTTGAGGGCAACGCCTTCTAAAATTTCGTACTTACCCGAATCCTTTATCCTCTGATATTCGTTGACGGGTATGAGGCATACGTCAAGGGTCCCGTTTTCGAATTCCATGAGCGCCGTGGTGGCATCGGGAACGATTCTGTAATGGATGCCTTCAAGGCGCGGCAGGCCCTCTTCGAAATAATACGGGTTTTTCTCCAGCACTATTTCGGTGTTCGGAACGTAGCTTTTCAGTTTGAAAGGCCCGGTTCCAACGGGATTCAACCTCCAGTTGTCTCCGGCGGCTTTCACCAGTTTTTCCGAGTATATCGAAGCCGCCGGTACGGCGAGATTGTGCAGGAAGGGCGCGTAGGGCTTTTCCAAAATAATCTGGAATTTATAGTCGTCTATCTTTTTGAAGCCTTCAATGGAGCTTGCTTTGCCTTCCATAAAAGCTTTTGCACCCAAAATGGGCTCGAAGAGCCACTTGCTCATCCCTTTTCCTTTGGGGTCGAGCATGCGCTCGATGGTGAACTTCACGTCATCGGCCACAAGCTCCGTGGTGCCGTCGTGGAACTTTATCCCCTTTTTCAGTTCGAAAGTGTAAGTCTTCCCGTCGGGCGAAATTTCCGGCATCTTGGCGAGAAGCTCCGGTTCGAGTTCCAAGGTATCGCCCTTGTACCTCAAAAGTGTGCTGTAAATATGGCGTGCCAGGTGGTACGACACTATGAGCGTGCTTTCCTGCACGTCAAAACCATTGGGGTCGCTTTCAAAATAGTCGTTCAAAATCCCCCCGCTTTTTTCTCCTCCGGCACCTTCTTGGGGCGTTGACTGGTTCTTAGGACCGGAACAGCCGGCCAAAACTGCCGTTATCATCAACACCACCAGCAAAAAAGCGAGGACCTTCTTTTTCATCCTGGAAATCCTCCTTCCAAACCCTTTAAATATTTTGGTTTTCTGGTAAATAATATTCATCTTTCAACTTCCCTATGCCGAGCCCTTCACCGCCGGTAAATAAGATTTCCGGACCGCGGTACACTATCCCCCGGGCACATAAGCCCGGGCATGGGGTGCGGCACATGCATTTCCCGATGCCCATGGGGAAAGTCTCGCAAGCGATAAAAACAGGGCTTCCGTTTTTAACGGAAGCCCGATTCGTTTACCGTATCCATGCCCTCCGCTGCATTATATGAGCTCCGGACCAGCGGGCCCGACGCCACGTATTTGAATCCAAGATCGTAGCCGATCTTTCGGTACCTCTCGAACTGTTCCGGTGTAACGTATTCCACCACCGCTATGTGGCTTGAGGAAGGCCTGAGGTATTGGCCTATCGTCATCATATCGCAGCCAACGCCAATTAGGTCCTTCATAAGGCCGATTACTTCTTCTTCGGTTTCCCCCAGCCCCACCATTATTCCTGACTTGGTGTAGATCGCTGGATCGAGCTCCTTGACCTTTTTCAAAAGGAACAGCGACCTTTCGTAATCGGCCATAGGTCTTACCGCTGGGTAAAGCCTGGGTACTGTCTCAAGATTGTGATTTATAACATCGGGTTTGGATTCAACCACCGTCCTTATAGCCCCTTCATCTCCCCGGAAGTCGGACACAAGCACTTCTACTGTAAGGCCAGGGATCTTCTTGAGTTCCCTAACGGTCCTTGCAAAATGCGATGCGCCACCATCGGGTAGGTCATCCCTGGTCACACAAGTTACCACCGCATGCCTCAACTTCAGGGCTCTGGCAGCTTCGGCAACTCTCCTGGGCTCATCCTCATCGAGGGGGGCAGGATGCCCTTTTTCAACCGCACAGAACCTGCAATTTCTCGTGCAGATATTCCCCATTATCATGAAGGTGGCGGTTCTTCGGGAAAAACACTCTCCCATATTGGGACAGTGGGCGCTCTGACACACGGTGTTTAGTTTTACCGTTTTTAAAAATTCCTCCATATGCTTCAATTCCGCCGGGTTTACCTTGACTTTCAGCCATTCGGGTTTTTTCATTTTTCCAATCCTCCCGCCATTGATTCAAGCCTGTTTTGGTCGATTTCTTCAAACCTCACGCCGAACACTTCCTCGAATTTACCGATCAACCTCTCTCTCACCTTTTCCAGATCTTCTTTAATCCCCAGCTTTTCCAGGGATGTTACGCCGAATTCCTTTATTCCGCAGGGGAATATCCTGCCGAAATACGTAAGGTCGGTGTTGACGTTGAAAGCGATGCCGTGCCATGTCACCCAGCGCCTAACGGCGATGCCTATCGCGCATATCTTCTCATCGCCCACCCAAACGCCGGTGTACTTCGGCTTCCTACCTGCCATTACTCCGTAATCGGCCAGCAGCCTTATCACGGCCTCTTCCAATCTGTCCACAAAAAGGTGGACATCTTTCTCCCACTTATTCAGGTTCACCACGGGATAGGCCACTATCTGCCCCGGCCCGTGAAAGGTAATATTGCCGCCCCGCTCTACCTCATACACTTCAGCAATCTTCTTAAGCTCCTCCAGCGGCACCAGCAGGTTTTCGTAACCGCCGGCCCTGCCTATGGTGTAAACCGGCGGGTGCTGCAGGGTTATCAGGATCATGTCGGCAAGCCCCGACTTTACGGCTTCCACGGCTTTGAGCTGGAGCTCCTTGCCTTTTAAATATGGCACAAGTCCCAGTTTTAATAACCTAGCATTCATTTTTTTTCACTTCCAAAATTCGAAAATTATATTTTATCGATAACGCCATAGAGGACTCTTACGAATTTATCCCTTACCTTCTCGGATACTTCAAGGACCTCCCCGTGGGACAGGGGTTTATCCAGGATCCCGGCTGCCATATTGGTGATGCATGAAATCCCCAGGACCCTTATTCTCATCTGCCGGGCTGCGATGACCTCTGGAACAGTAGACATGCCCACCGCATCGGCCCCTATTGTTCGGAGCATCCTTATCTCAGCTGGCGTCTCGTAGGAGGGGCCTTTCATGAAGGCGTACACCCCTTCCTTGTATTCTAGGCCGGCCTCTTTGAACACCAGCCTTGCTTTTTCCCTAAGCTCCGCATCATAGGCGAAAGTCATATCAAAGAACCTGGGCCCTAGTTCGGGGATTTCTTCCCCAGCCGCCGGGTTTTCCCCCGTCATGTTTATATGGTCCTTAATCACCATTAGGTCTCCCGGGCTCAAATTTTCCGATATTCCCCCTGCAGCATTGGTCACTATCAGAACCTTTATGCCCAGAAGCCCCATTACCCTTACACCGAATACCACCTTCTCCACCGGATAACCTTCGTAAAGGTGAAACCTGCCCTGCATCACCGCCACGGTCCTTTCGCTTACCCTGCCGAAGACCAAATTCCCCTTGTGCCCTTTTACCGTAGAGACCGGAAATCCTGGTATTTTGGCATAAGGTATCACCACCCTTTCCTCCAGCCCGTCGGCAAAATCCCCAAGGCCGCTGCCGAGTATAACGCCGATTTCGGGCTGCAACATCACGCGGGATTTTATGTATTCGGCTGACTTTTTGAGTTCACCGTAGTAACTCATAAGTTATTCACCTCCGCTTCTCAAGCCCAGCCAACAGCCAACCAGCCGAGCTCGAACCTGAGCTATTTTCCCTGCTTTTTTCAAGAAGCGCCTATTCCCAGCAGGCGGTATTTAAGCACCTGTTTCCCATATGAAAATCCGATCTATCCCGTTAGCTCAAAACTCCGCCTCCTCAATATTTGACTCAGTATCGGCTATTTCAAAATCTTAAGGTATATAGGAATCAGCAATAATTTTCCCCTTAAAACTCCTTCCGTTGGGGAGCTTTTCGCACCCCAGGAGGTCGGCTACGGTCTGGCCGATATCCGAAAATGTCGAAAGGATGCCTAGATTCACTCCCTTTTTAATCCCGTCTCCGGCAACTAAAACTGGCACGTATTCCCTAGAATGGTCGGTGCTCGGCGTTGTCGGGTCGCAGCCGTGGTCCGCCGTCAGGATGAGCACATCGTCGCTTTTGAGTTTCTCCATAATCTCCGGCAGCCTTCCGTCGAAGTCCTGAAGAGCCCTGGCGTACCCCTGCGGGTCGTTCCTGTGGCCGTAAAGCATGTCATAGTCAACGAGGTTTGCTATGACAAGTCCCCGCTCCATCTCGTCCATGGCCTGGAGCACCTTGTCAACTCCGTCCATGTTCCCTTCGGTGTGGTATTCCTTTGTAATCCCCTGCCCCGCAAATATGTCCCATATCTTCCCCACGGCGAAAACATCCATCCCGGCTTTTTTCACCTTGTCGAGCAGGGTTTCCTGCGGCGGTTTCAGAGAAAAATCCCTGCGGTTGTAGGTCCTCACAAAGTTTCCGGGAGTGCCGACGAAAGGCCTTGCTATGACCCTGGATACCGCATGGTCGCCCTTTAATATTTCCCGGGCAATCATGCACATTTCGTACAGCTTTTCAAGCGGTATAACCTCTTCGTGGGCGGCTATCTGGAAAACCGAGTCGGCGGAAGTGTAAACGATGGGATACCCGGTCTTCATATGCTCCTCGCCGAGCTCGTTTATTATCTGCGTACCGGAAGCCGGCCTGTTACCTAATGTCTTTGTGCCTATCCTCCGTTCGAATTCTTCCATCACTTCGGGAGGAAATCCGTGGGGATAAACGGGGAAGGGTTTTTCCAAGATTATCCCCGCAATTTCCCAGTGGCCTGTGGTGGTGTCCTTTCCGGCGGACCTTTCCGCCGCCTTGCCGTACGAGGCCTCCGGTTCTGCCACTGGCGGCACTCCCTCAATCTCGATTATATTTCCCAGGCCCATTTTTTGCAGATTAGGCAGATCCAGTCCTCCGACAGCTCTTGCCGTATTGGCCAAGGTATTGCTGCCTTCGTCGCCGTATAAGGCAGCGTCGGGAAGCTCTCCGGCTCCGACGCTGTCCAGCACTATAAGTATCGCCCTTTTTACCGCCATCTTCCATCCCCCGCTTTTCAAAACTCCTCCATATTTTCTGCAGTAATCCTCGCCCATATTAGCTTTCTCTTTTCCACCTTTTCAGGAGAAAGCCGGAAAGCTTTCCGCACTTCCTCCAATGCCCATCCGAGCTTTTCTTCATCGTTGGCGTATACCACCGCAAGGGGTTTTCCTCTTTCCACCCGGTCTCCGACTTTGCCACCGAGCCATATCCCCACCGAATGGTCTATTTTGTCGTCCTTTTTCTGGCGGCCGGCGCCGAGTTTCATGGCAGTAAGTCCGAGTCTTAAAGCGTCTATGCTTTCTATCCAGCCTTCCTCTCGGGGCATTACCTCGTGCCGGAATCTAGCCTGGGGAAGCAGCGAATAATCTTCCGCTACTTCCGGGTCGCCTCCCTGCCTTTTTATTATTTCCTTGAACTTTTCAATAGCTTTTCCGCTTTTTATGCTTTCGTTGAGTTTTTCTTTGGCCCTTTCTCTATCGGTTTCAATTCCCGAAAGCACCATCATCTCCGCGCCGAATTCCAGCGAAAGGTTCAAAAGGTCCTCGTGTCCCCGGCCTTTCAAGGTTTCCGCCGCTTCTATGATTTCCAGGGCATTTCCAATGGCCATCCCGAGGGGCTGGTCCATGTCCGTAACGTACGCCACCGTAGGCTTTCCAGCGAGATTCCCTATTTTCACCATGGTCCTTGCAAGTTCCACGGCATCCTCGTATTTTTTCATAAAGGCGCCTTTGCCGAATTTTACATCAAGGATTATCTTATCCGCACCGCCTGCTATTTTCTTGCTCATGATGGAAGATGCAATGAGCGGTATGGAATCCACGGTAGCTGTCACATCCCTGAGGGCATAGAGCTTTTTGTCCGCCGGGACCAGGTCTTTCGACTGACCGCCGATGGCTGCACCCACTTCGTTTACCATCTCAACAAATTCTTCTTTTGAAAATTCAGTCCTGAATCCCGGTATCGACTCCAGCTTATCTATGGTCCCGCCGGTGTGGCCGAGGCCCCGTCCGGAAAGCTTCGCTACTTTTACCCCGACCGACGCGGCAAGGGGAATCAGCACCAGGGTGGTGGTGTCGGCTATCCCGCCGCTGGAGTGCTTATCCACCTTTATTCCTTCTACGGCCGAAAGGTCCACCATTTCCCCGGACCGGGCCATCGAAAGGGTAAGTTCAGTCACTTCCTCCTCGTCCATACCCCTAAAGTACACCGCCATCAAAAAGGCGGCCATCTGATAGTCGGGAATTTCTCCTTTTACGTACCCTTCCACCAGGTAGCGGATTTCTTCTTTTGAAAGTTTTCCTCCGTTTCGCTTTTTTTCAATAAGTTCTGGGACGAAAAACATAGGGGCTCCCTCCCTTCAAAATCAGAGTTTAAAGCCGTACGGCAGGAGTTCCCCTGGGCCTGTGCGCATCACTTTCGAACCATCCCTGTTGGAAAGTATAACGAGAGCGTCGGGCGAAAGTTCCATCATTACCTGACGGCAGGCGCCGCAGGGCGAAACCGGCTCATCCACGTCCGCCGCCACCGCCAGGGCAATTATATCCCTCTTCCCCTCGGAGTACGCCTTAAAGAGCGCCACCCGCTCGGCGCACACAGTAAGCCCAAAGGAAGCGTTTTCTATGTTGCAGCCCGTAAATTCCGTGCCGTCGGAAGTTAAAACGCACGCCCCCACCTTGAATCCGGAATAGGGAGCGTAGGCGTTTTCCATGGCTTTTACAGCCTTTTTTATCAAAAGCTTTTCATCCACCGCAAAAAACCTCCTATTTTCTCCTGCGAACAATGTAAAACCTGAATTTTTCAGGCGAAAAGAAATTGGAGGAATAAAAAATGGGATTGTCATTTTCATCGTAGTGGAGTTGTTCTAAAAGCAGAACCACGGCTGACCTGGATTTCATGTTCAGCTTTTTATGCACGCCGGCCACCTTTGCCTCCACCGGCAGTATGTCCGAGACGGCGTAGGATATATATATGCCGAGGTCTTCCTGGAGGTAATCGAAAAGCGATTCCTTTTCCAGCTTGAACTCTCCTTTTACGAACCTGGCGGGTATCCGGTCTATGCAAAAGAGCACCGGAACTCCGTCGGCGGTCCTGACCCTTTCAACCCTGTAGATTTCTTCTTCCTGGGAAATACCCATCATGGCAGCTTCTTTTTCGCTAGGCCGGACCTTTTTTATGACTACATCGGTGGTACCGGGTTTCATGCCCTGCCTTTCGATGAGCTTGGTTATACTGGCGAGTTCCTCCATCCCGCTTTTTATGAATGGTATTTTGGAAACGAAGGTTCCAACGCCGTGGTACCTTTTTATCAACCCCTCGTCCTCCAGGATGCGGAAGGCTTCCCGGAGGGTTGCCCGGCTTACGCCGAGCGTCCTTGAAAATTCTATTTCGGAGGGAAGTTTTTCGCCTTCCTTCAATTCTCCGTTTAATATCATTTCTTTGATTTTTTTAACGGCAATTTCGTATCTCGTGGGAACACATTTATCCTCCATTTTATTTCAACCCCCTCTCGTAAGGGACTCCGCTCGCCGCAGGGCCGGTGGATTTTTTGACAACACCGGTCAGCACCAGGAGTGTCAATACGTAGGGGATCATTTTTACGAATTGGTATGGTACCACTCCCCCTTCTACCACTCGGAAGCTCAATGCCTCGGAAAAACCGAAAAGCAGTGAGGCCCAAAGCACTCCTTTCGGTTCCCAGTTGCCGAAAATCATGGCTGCCAGTGCGATAAATCCCTGTCCCTGGGTCATCCCCTCCACATACATACCCGTGTGCTCGAGGGCCAAGTACGCACCGGAAAGGCCTGACAGAATGCCGCTCAAAAGCACGCCGGCATATTTCATTTTGAAAACATTAATGCCCAAGGTATCAGCCGCCAGGGGATTTTCCCCCACAGACCGGAGTCTGAGGCCGAACACCGTCCGGTTTATGACAAAACTCGAGATTGGGACTAAAACCAAAGCCAGTATTATAACGGGGGATACGTCAGTAACTAGTGGCTTCAGAAACTCTATGCCGGAAAGCACTGGTATGTTTATCTTGGGGAGGCCTGATACGTGGGGGCTAGTGGTAGCCATATTAAATATGGCCAAGCTCAAGAAACGAGTACTCCCGTACGCCAGTATGTTTATGGCCACACCGCTCACCACCTGGTCTACGCGAAAGGTAACCGTGTTTATCGCGTGAATCAATGCCATGAACATGCCCGCAGCCATCGCAAGGAGCAAGCCGAAATACGGACCGTAATAATACGCTCCAAGAGCGCCCCAGAAGGAACCCACTATCATCATACCTTCCAGGCCTATATTGACCACACCGGATCTTTCTGTAAAAACAGCCCCGAGGGCGGTAAGCAGGATGGGCACCGCCATCCTCAAGCTGGAGGCGAGGAGTTCTCCGAAGAACATACCATCATCTCCTCCTTTTTCTCAAGACGCTTAATGTAATCGTTCATGAGTTTCGCAATCACCACTATAGACATTATCATCAAGGCCTGTAGGATTGATACCATTTCCCTGGGCACGCCCATCAATGTTTGAATCCCTTCGGCACCTCTTTTCAGGAAACCGAAGAGTATTGCAGAAAAGATTATGCCCAAAGGGTGGTTTTGCGCAATTAGCGCTACAGCAATCCCGTCAAACCCATAGTTCCGGGGGAAATCCATATCCATGTATCCGAAATAGCTCAAAAGGTCCGAGAGCCCCACCAGACCGGCCAGGGCCCCACTCAACAAAAAACCAATTACATATACCCGCTCGGGCTCGATCCCCGCCGTTCTAGCCGCCTCCCGGTTCTGCCCCACCGCTCTCAACTCAAAACCGAAAGGAGTATACATTAAAAGATAATATACCAGTGCCGCTGTCAAAATTCCCAGTGGAAAAAGCCAGTTCAGGTACACGTGCCTCGGGAGCTGTAAGCCGAAAAGTCCAAGAAAGCCGTGAAGTTTCGGCATCATGGCCGACGGACTCAGCTTAGGCGTCCTTGCTAAGATGCTGCCTAGCCCCTGTATCAGCTTCTGGGATTTGTCGATAAATACATCGGCAATAAGGTAGTGGATAAGGGAGTAGGAAATGTAGTTCAGCATTATCGTACTTATTACCTCATGAACCCCCCTTTTTACCTTGAGGAAGATCGGTATAAAGGACCACAGCATTCCACCAAGGGCCCCGCACAGAATGACGAGAGGAAGGTGTATGACCGCCGGCAATCCCTTTATGGAAAATCCAGCCAGGGCTGCCAAAAAGGCCCCTATAAGGTACTGGCCTTCTACACCTATGTTAAAAAGCCCCATTCGGAATCCTATGGAAACGGCAAGGCCTGAAAAGATTAGCGGCGTCGCGTTATAAAGCATTATGGCGACACTGTCCAGCCTGCTCAAGCTGAATTTAAACATGGTATAAAAGACCTGCAATGGACTTTTGCCGATGGCGAGAATCACAATAGAGCTCATGAGTGCCGAAAGTACTATTGCCAGAACCGGCGCCAGTACCCTAAGTAAAATTATATAATATCCTTTCTTCATTTTCCTTCACCCGCCTTTACATCTCCCCCCAGCATGTACACTCCTATATCTTCCGAGGTCACTTCTTCTGGCCTGAACTCCGCCGTTATCTTGCCGTTGTACATTACGCCCACCCTGTCGGCGATAGATAGCACCTCTTCCAGATCGGCGGAAATGAGTAGGATTGCCCTGCCCTTTTTGCGCATTTTCAAAAGCTCCCTATGCACGAATTCGGCAGCCCCTACGTCAAGCCCCCTGGTGGGCTGAGAAGCTACTATTACCTTCGGTTCCCGAGAAAGTTCCCGACCTAGTATAACCTTCTGCTGATTGCCGCCGGACAGACCTTCAATAGGCTGCTCGATGGAACTCAGCCTGACCCCATATTCTTCGACCTTATTTTTGGTAAACCTCCGAATAGCTTTAAGATTCAGGGATTTTCCTTTCAAAAATTCCTTCTTAGTGTGGTACCCCAGTATCATATTTTCCCACACCTTCATCGGCAACACGAGACCTTGCCGGTGTCTATCTTCGGGAATGAAGGCAACCCCCAGATCCCTTATCTCCTTTATTGAAAGCCCGGTAATATCCCTTCCACATGCCTTTATCCTTCCAGATGAAGCTTCCCGCAAACCGATTATTGCCTCAGCCAGCTCTTTCTGGCCGTTCCCTTCAATGCCGGCTATACCGTAAATTTCCCCACCCCGAATTTCCAGAGAAACGCCGTTTACCACAGGTTTTCCTGAGCTTTCTTTCACAACCAGATCCTTTATAGAAAGGAGCACATCGCCTGCATTGACCGGTTCTTTATCCAACTTCATCATGACAGGCTTGCCTACCATCATCCGCGCTAGGTCTTCCTTGGTCACCCGAGACGGCAGAACGGTGCCCTCTACCCGGCCGCGCCTCAAGACGGTTATGCGGTCGGCGATTTCTAGCACTTCATCCAGTTTATGGCTGATGAAAATAATAGTTTTCCCCTCACTCTTCAATCTCCGCAGGTTGTTAAAAAGTTCTTTCACTTCCTGGGGTGCCAGCACCGCTGTGGGTTCATCCAGCACGAGAATGTCAGCGCCTCTATAAAGAACCTTCAATATTTCAACCCTTTGCGCCTGGCCCACCGATATTTCTTCCACCCGGGCATCCAGATTCAGGGAAAAATTATAAAGGGATAGCAGTTCTTCTACCGCCTTGCGACATTTTTTTTCATCCAGGGCAATTCCCAGCCTCTTCTCGGCGCCTAAGATTATGTTTTCTAGCACCGTAAAACGATCGACCAGCATAAAATGCTGATGGACCATGCCTATCTTGAGCTCTATCGCCCGGCCGGGAGAAGTTATCCTCTCTTTTTTCCCGAAAATGTAAATCTCACCTTCATCGGGCTGGTAGATCCCGGCAAGGATTTTCATAAGAGTGCTCTTCCCCGCACCGTTTTCGCCCACAATGGCATGAATTTCTCCTTTTTCAACTTCCAGATCTATCCTGTCATTAGCCACAATTCCCGGAAAGCGCTTGGTTATTCCCCTCAAAACAACAGCCTTATCCAACGTAACACCTCCGTTCGGGGATTGCAAAGAGGGGGTGACACGGTCAATGCCACCCCCGCGGCTATTATTTAAAGTTACTCTTCAGAAATTCATTGTACTCAGTTTTGTCTACCGGCACCTTGATTTCACCTTTTATTATTTTCTCCTTTATTTCCTCCAATTTGGGCTTAATGTCGGCTATGAGCTCTTTGTTGTAATCATTCTCCGCATAGCCTACACCATCCTCAGCAAGGCCAAACACCTTGTACCCGCCCTTGAAGTTACCTTCCACCATAGACTTGATGGTCTCATATACTGCTACGTCAACCCTCTTAAGCATGCTGGTAAGTATATACGGTCTTTGCTCTTCAGTGGCACTCAGAGACTGGTCGGAATCTACCCCTATAGCAAATTTCTTCTCGGCTGCAGCAGCTTCTATAACGCCCACACCCGAAGCTCCCGATGCATGGTATACCACGTCGGCGCCTTTCTTAAACTGATTGAGGGCCAACTCCTTGCCTTTCACCGGATCTTTAAAAGCGTCTCCTGTAGTTCCTATGTAATCGGAATAAATTTCAATATTCGGATTGACGTACTTGGCACCTGCCATGTAGCCCACTTCAAACCTCTCAATAAGAGGCGACTTCATGCCGCCCACAAACCCGATCTTGCCGGTTTTGGACTTCATCGCCGCTGCGGCTCCTACAAGGAAGGATCCCTCATGCTCTTTAAAGAGTAGGCACGCCACGTTGGAATTCTCGTCAAGGCCGTCAATCGCGCCGTCGATAAGGGCGAATTTTACATCCGGAAATTCCTGGGACACTTTCTGGATGTGTTCTGTAAAAAGAAATCCCACGCCGAAGATCAGGTCAAAGCCGTTTTCCGCAAGGAGCCTCAGGAGCTGCTCCCGGTCCTGACCGCCCGCCGAGGGCTCCCTGTATTCCACTTCGATCTTGTCGGCAAAGTCCTTTGCCGCCCTTTCCAGCCCGGCGTAGGCACTGTCGTTGAAGGAAAGGTCTCCGCGTCCGCCCACATCAAAGACGAGCCCGACCTTCAGTTTCTCTTCACCGGACGGTTGTTGCCCCTGCTGGTTTTGTTGCTGCTGGCCTTTATTACCGGAGCAACCCGCCAGTACGGCCGCCATAAGCACCAGCACAAGGGCTATTGCTAAAATCTTTCGGCCGTTCATTAAAACCCCTCCCAAAAGGAATTGTATAGTTTGACGTTCGATAAAACCTTTGTATTTTTAACCTATCAAGCCCCCTTCACTTTCATGATGTCTGACATCTGACCATTGATATTTTATAATTTTCTGTACAGTTTGTCAAGTGAAAATAAAAAAGGCCGGCTTGTGCCGGTCCAAGAAACCATAAACGACTAACTTTCCATATAGTTTTTTGCAAGCCTTACGTACTCTTCGGCGTTCTTTTTTATGGCTTCTAACTGTTCTTTAGTAAGCTCTCTAATAACCTTCGCCGGAACCCCTAAAGCAAGACAGTTAGGCGGAATCTCCTTCCCCTCGGGCACCAAAGAGCCGGCACCCACCAGTGCCCCTTCGCCTATTACCGCACCGTCGAGTACTATGGCTCCCATGCCTATTAGGGCGTTGTCCTTGACCGTGCAGCCGTGCAAAACGGCGCTGTGGCCCACGGTTACGTTATCCCCTACCGTGACCGGATGCGTTTCCGTGACGTGGATTACTGTGCCATCCTGAATATTGGAATTTGCCCCTATCTTTATGCCGTTTATGTCCCCCCTTATGACAGCCCTGTGCCACACGCTTGAATTCTCTCCGATAGTAACGTCCCCAATGACATCGGCGGTCGGAGCAATAAAACAGCTTTTGTGGATGTTGGGTTTTTTACCTTTGAATTCCTGAATCAACTTCGAAAATCCCCTTTCCCGCTAAGATTTTATTAAAAATTAATTGCTATTCCTCAAATATCTCTCTTAAATTCACAAAAAATCCTTCTAAAACTTTAGACTCAATTACATCTCCATCCGAGTGAATTTCCGGTGCTTCATATTCCTTCCTCTCGTTGAGCCTGTAAATCATTGCGGTCTTATTTTCGGGATTAACTATCCAGTATTCCTTCACACCGTGCCTTTCATACAAATTAAGCTTCTTTATGTAATCCATCGATGCGGATGAACTCGATACTATTTCCACTATCAAGTCAGGGGGCCCCTTACATCCTCTTTTATCCAGCTTGGATTCGTCACATACTACAAGGATATCGGGCTGCACTACGGTTTTTACATCCTCGTCTTTCTCATCTCCTTCGGGCAGCCTTACATCGAAAGGTGCACTGAATACTTCGCACTGCTTGCCTTCAAGGAAAAGATCAAACCTCACCAACAACTTTCTAAGTACTCTTTGATGTTGTACAGATGGCGAAGGACTCATGTCGTAAGCAATACCCTCTATCAATTGCCATCTTCCATCATCGGTCCAGGATAAATAATCCTTGTAAGTATATTTGTCTTTCTTTGTGCTTTCGGATTTCATAAAAACACCTCTTAAATGTGATTAACGTCATACATATTTTATCACAAAATGATAAAATATAGAAAAGCACAACATTAGAAATTTTTTTGGGGGTGATTCTATGGAGAAAACCGGAAAATTTATCAGGAACATACCTCACTCGGAAATTTGCAACATAGTTGACCTAGTAGAATACAGAGAAGGCAGGGTGGAAAGCCGAACCCTTGCACAGGGAAAAAACTTGAGCGTAACGATTTTCTCTTTTGACAAAGGCGAAGAAATCAGCGCCCATTCCTCGCCGGGAGATGCGTTAGTTCAGATTCTAGACGGAGAAGCGGAAATAACTATAGGCCAGGAAAAATTTCGTCTAAAAGCCGGCCAGATGATAGTGATGCCCGCAGGTATCCCTCACGCCCTTTATGCGGTGGAAAGATTCAAGATGCTCCTCGTCGTGGTATTCCAGCCTTAAGGAGGTTTTATTATGTCAGAACTCATCCAGAATCGAGAGTTCAGGATGAAAGCGCTCAAAGAACTCATCATGGACCTTCACCGGGGAAAGAGCGTGGACGAGGTAAAGCAAAGGTTCAGGGAAATCATAAAGGACGTCTCCGCCGAAGAAGTGTCCGCCATGGAACAGGCCCTCATCCAGGAGGGTATGCCCGTGGAAGAGGTCCAGAGGCTCTGCGACGTCCATGCTGCCATATTTAAGGAAGCATTGGAGCAAAAGCCCGAACCTAAAGCCATCCCAGGCCACCCGCTCAATACCTTCTTTAAAGAAAACCGGGCCATAGAGGAATTGATAGAAAAGGAGATAAATCCGCTTCTCGAAGAGCTAAAAAATTCTCAGCCTGACGCAGAGAAAAATACAGCACTGAAGCTTTTGGAAAAGGTGAACCTTCTTTTTGACGTGGAAAAACATTACAAGAGAAAAGAGGAACTCCTTTTCCCCTATCTTGAAAAATACGGCATATACGGACCTTCCAAGGTAATGTGGGGCGTTGATGACGAAATAAGGGAAGACCTCAGACGGCTGAGGGACATGCTGTATAATTACAGTTCCGGGGCTAAAGGTCAAGTGGTGGAGAAAACAATGGAGCTTGCCACTAAAATCAAGGAAATGATATTCAAAGAGGAAAAGATCCTCCTCCCCACCGCCGAGCAGAAACTCACCGAAGACGAATGGTATCAAATTTACAAATCCGAAGATGAAATAGGCTACTGCCTGGTGGAACCCGAGGCTGAGTGGAAGCCTGCAAGGGTAGACCTGGAAAAAGCGGGAGAAGCCATCGCCGATGATACCACCAAGGGATTCATAAAATTCCCCACCGGAATGCTTACTCCGAAGGAAATCGAATTAATCTTCAACCACCTTCCCGTGGACATTACTTTTGTGGACAAGAACGACACCGTAAGATATTTTTCCGCAACAAAAGACAGAATATTTACTAGGCCCAAAACCGTCATCGGCAGAAAAGTTCAAAACTGCCATCCGCCGGCAAGTTACCCCGTCGTCGAAAAAATCCTGAAAAACTTCAAAGAAGGCAAAAAAGACGTAGAGGAATTCTGGATAAATTTGAAGGGCAAATTAATTTACATCCGGTATTTTGCCGTGAGGGACGAAGAAAAAAATTACGTTGGAACTCTCGAAGTAACCCAAGAAATAGGACGCATAAAGGAGCTTCAGGGCGAAAAAAGGCTTTTGGAGGAATAAAAATCCGCCCCTTATGGGGGCGGATTTTTTACGCCCTTTCGAAAAACAGGGCCAGCGTCCCCGGCCCCGCGTGGGCCCCTATCACGGGCCCGATCCAGGAAATCACGACATCTTTGGGATTAAATCTTTGCCTTATCTCCCTTTCGAGTTCCCTTGCCCCTTCTTCGTCGTCGGCGTGGCTTATCCCCACTACCTGGTCTTCCAGGTTTTTAGCTCTTTCCCCCATTATATCCAGCATCCTCTTTAGAGCGTTTCTTTTCCCCCTCACTTTTTCAAGGGGCTCGATACCCCCGTCTACAAAATGTAAGACCGGTTTTATGTTCAAAAGTCCTCCGACGAAGGCCTGGGCGGTAGAAAGCCTGCCTCCTCTCTTGAGGTGTTCAAGGGAATCCACCGTAAATATGTGTTCCAACCGGTGGGCATAAGATTCGGCAGCCTTTGCAATCTCTTCTGGTGGATGACCTTCGATGGCCATCCTGGCCGCCTTCATTACAACCAATCCAAGACCGAGGCTGGCGCACTTTGAATCAATGACTATCACTTTATCAGGTTCCGGCATGTTGCTTTTAGCCACCAGTGCAGCTTCGTAGCTTTTCGTGAGTTTCGAAGAAAGGCCTATAACTATGGGAGTCTTGCCTTGTTCCAAACATTCCTTAAAGCAGTCCATGAACCTTGCCGCATTTACCTGGGAAGTGGTGGGCAATATCTTACCCTTTCGCATTAAATCGTAAAACTCCTTGATGTCAAGATGGGAAATATCCTTCTTTGGGTCGTCCTTCAACGCCACCGGCATTTCAAGAACTTTAACCGGCAGGTCTTTTAAAGCCCCTTCCGGAAAATCGCAGGAACTGTCGGTTATTATCACGCTGCTTGCCATTATTTTCCTCCTTTCTTCCAAAAATTAGTTCTGTTTACCCTCTTAAGTCCGTCTATCCCGTCCCTTATAGTCCCAAATTCGTAACCTTCACCCTTCAGATACTCTATTATCCATGGCAGTATTTCCAGGGTGCTCCTTTTGGAATCCAGGTCGTGCATCAAAAGCACCACCGGGTTTTTCCCTTTCGTCGTCCGCCGGACAGCTTCCATCATCTGTGCTTTAGAAAGAGGAGGCTTTAAAGCATCGCCTGCAGAAGCGTTCCAGTCTATATAGACGTAACCCTCTTTTTTAAGCCGCTCGGCGATTTTTTCCATTATATCCTTTCCGCCAAACCTCCTGCTAACCAGGTTGTCGGAACCGCCGGGAAAGCGGATTATTTTGGGCCTCACGCCCGTTGCCTCGTAAATCATTTCCTCCTGCTTTTTAAGGTCCGCCATGAAGTTTTCCACCGAAGAATAGATTATCTCGTATCGGTGGCTGTAGGTATGGTTCCCCAGGGCATGACCTTCTTCGTGAATCATCCTCAGCATTTGTTCAAAATTCTTTTTTTTCCATCCGTTCACAAAAAAGGTGGCCTTAACGTTGTACTGCCTTAGTATTTCCAGTATCTCCGGAGTATTAGAACTGGGCCCGTCATCAAAGGTAAGATATGCCACCTTTCCTTTTTTGACCCCACCTACTGGGGATACTTTCTTTCCGAGAAGTCTCTTTGCCAGCAGATTATTTAATTCTCCCGTGTAATCTCCGTTTCCCCGATATAAATTTTCGCCACCGGGCACAACTTCCCCTCCGCCGGGTTCGGAACCGTACACTTCTTTCTCCACTTGAGAAAGATGTCCGTTGGTATAAAAAGCCAATGCGGTGCCGAATACCAGGCCGAAAATCGCCGTCAAAACAAATAACAACAAAAGACCCCGATTGTCTCCTCGCCCCATCAAATTATCAGCTTCTTTCTTAAAAACATTTCTCTTAAAAAAAGCTTATCAATCCGGCATGGGTTTGTAAACAGGTTTATTCTACAAGTTCCCTGTATATCTCCCCCACCTTTTTCTTCAATACCGGATGGACAAAATCGGGGTCTATTTCGGCAATCGGGCCCATCACGAAAGTTCTATTGTGGGCGTCGGGATGGGGCACCTCCAGGCGCTCTTCCCTTATTACCCTGTCCTCGTAAAATATGAGGTCGAGGTCTATGTTGCGGGGCCCCCAGCGAATTTTTCTTTCACGCCCCATCTCCTTTTCTATATCAAGCAGCACATCCAAAAGTTCCAGGGGCGAAAGCTCGGTTTCCACAAGGCAGGCGGCGTTTAAAAATTTTTCCTGCTCTTTATACCCATAAGGCTCCGTTTCGATGACTGAAGACATCTTGATGATTTTTATGCCCCGCCGCCTCATCCTTTCCACCGCTTCGGCGATGTTCTTTTTCCTGTCCCCCAGGTTGCTCCCAAGGGCTATGAACGCCCTCGGCATTTTACCGCCTCCACGATGTCTAAGACCCGCCGGTTTTCCTTTACGTCGTGCACCCTCACTATGTCCACGCCGCTTAACGCGCATAAAGCCGTAACCGCAAGGGTTCCTTCCAGCCTTTCTTCGGGAGGCAAATCCCCCAGAGCCTTCCCGATAAAGGTCTTCCTCGACGCCCCAATAAGCAGCGGCTTTTTGAAGCTCTTGAACTCTTTCAGCCGGCTTAAGATTTCCAGGTTGTGCTCGTAATTCTTCCCAAAACCTATTCCGGGGTCCAGGATGATGCTCTCGGGTCTTACTCCGGAAGAAACGGCGAATTCCATCCTCTCGCAAAAGTATTCGGCTATTTCTCTCACCACATCGTCGTAATGGGGATTTTTCTGCATATCCTTGGGCGTCCCTTTTATGTGCATGAGCACCAGGGGAGCCTTATATTCGGCCACCACCTTTACCAGATTTTCGTCAAACTGCAGGCCGCTGATGTCGTTAATTATGTCCGCACCGGCGTCCAGCGCCTCTTTCGCCACTTTGGCCCTGTAAGTGTCAACGGATATGGGAATTTGCGGGAACTCTTGCCGGATAGCCTTTACGGCCGGAACCACTCTTTTTAACTCTTCCTCCTCCCCTACGGGCTCCGAACCCGGACGGGTGGAAAGACCGCCTATATCTAAGATGTCGGCTCCGTTTTCAATCATATCGGAAGCGGCCTGCAGGGCCTGTTTTAAGTCTTCCTTTCTCGAACCTGCAAAAAAGGAGTCCGGAGTGACGTTTATTATACCCATCAGCCGGGTGCGCTCGAAAGTTATCCTTCGTCCCCAGGGGCTTTCGACGTGGTCAGGCTTTTTCTTTTCGAGGTAATCTTTCAGCTTTTTCCTAACCTCCTGCAAGCCGAAGTAATTCGCTCTATCCAGCTTTTTAAGTAAAGCCTCATACTGCTTTTTTGTCCCCATCAAGATCACGTCCGACCTTTCTACCTTGCAGTCCACGGCGTTTTTGTGAACCACCGCATCCCCGCCGAGGGACAGCATTTCCTGCTTTATTACGTTGGCCCCCGGCGATATCACGCCGAAAACTTTAAGCAAGATGACATCCGCTTTCTTTTCGAAAATGGGAAAGGATGCGGGATGGGCCCCCACCCTCTCCATTTCGGCTCTCAAATACTCACGCGAAATCTCCATCAGCACCGTGCAGCCACCCCTTTTCCACGCACGCAAAGGCATCGTGATTGTGGATACTCTCGAAACTTGTAACCTGCACTTTATACCATTCTATCCTCTCGTCCTTTTCCAGCTCCAAGGCCGCGTCCCGAGTCACATCCTCCACGAATTTTGCGTTGCTGTACGCCATTTCCGTCACGAACTTTTCATCGGGCCTTTTAAGGAGGGTGTATATGGGACAGCTGGCGCTCTTTTCGGCTATTTCTGAAAGGTCTTCAAACCATATCATCTTTTTTGATCTAACGTAAATCTCCACCACCGCCCGCTGATTGTGCGCCCCGTTTTCGCTGATTTCCTTAGAACACGGACACAGGGTATGCACCGGAACCTTCACTCCCATGGTTATGGTGGACTTAATGCCGCTTTCGGCCTCTACCAGGGCTTGTATTTTCAAGGGCGAGGAAAGCCGGGAAACCGGCGATTCTTTCCACAGAAAATACGGAAAGCACATCTTGAGGTAACTTTTTTCAGCCTGCAGCTTTTCCTTTATTTCGGAGAGAATTTCCAGAAGGGCAGCCGGGCTCAGCATTTCAAGGTTGTTTAACACTTCCACGAACCTGCTCATGTGGGTTCCCCGCACGTCATGCCTCAAATCGACGGAAAGGCTTATCTTCGCAACCGTGTACTGATGGCCCCTAGCCTTGTCCAGCACCTTTAACGGCCACTCTATGTTTTTTACCCCGACCTTTTTGAGAGGGACCCGCCTTTCGTCCCTTTCACTTTGAACGTCCTTCAAGGCTTTCACCCCTGTAGACGACTCCACTCGTTGCGGTCTCCCAGACCTGCACCTCGTAAAGCCGACAGTTTTCCCTTCTCACGCTTTTTTCAAGCTGCTCCCACACCCAAACGGCTATGTTCTCCGCTGAAGGCTGCTTTATAATGTCGTTTATGTAGGAATGGTCGAGTTTTTTCAATACCTTTTCATTCACAATCTCCTTCAGCTCCAAAAAATCCATTATCATTCCTTCCCGGTCCGGAACTCCATCCAGCACCACCACCAGCCTGTAGGTGTGGCCGTGAAGCTTTTCGCACTTGCCCTTATAGCTCACCAGGTTGTGGGCCGCGTCAAATTTGAACTCCTTTATCAAAAACAACTTCTCATCCCATCCTCTGTTAAGATTTTGTTAGCTTTTTTCACGGAAGTACTGCCGGTTTTTTTCATAAAATTTTGTTATCAATCCCTCATCCAGCAGGTAACCGATGTAAGCCATTACCGTGAGGTTCATCAGGTAATACTGGGTCATGGTGGTTATCTCTATTTGAAACCTTTCGCAAACCCCTTTGAGCACTTCCTCCGCCGTACGGGGCTCTTTTAAAAGACAAGTGATATACTCGATTGTATCTCTAATCCTTTGCCGGTTTGTTTCCACCACCGGCTTTATGTCATCCACAGGGGCCCCGTGGGCGGGGACGAAAAAAGAAGCAGAGGTTTTTTCCAAAAGTTCCAAAGTCGCCAGGGCCTTTTCGATATGGGCGTTCAGCGGTATACCGTGCTTTTCTATGTATTCAGGCGCTATCACAGCATCGGCACAAAAGAGAACGCTGTCTACCTTTATTCCAATCTGGCCCAGCGTGTGCCCGGAAAGGTCCACTACTTCCACTTCGATTCCCTCGATATTATGCGACCCCGGCTCCAAAACCCCGTCCACTTTGACCTGCGGCGCAAAAAGGAATTTGTTCCTCAAAGGAGCAGGCGGATAGGCTCCGGAAAAAAGGTAAAGCGGCTCCCATACCGGAAATTCCAGGGCGGTCTTTTCAAAGGCGCTCGAGTACACCTTCGCTCCCGTGGCCTTTACGAGGTAGGGTGCTCCGCCGCTGTGGTCGGCGTGGGCGTGGGTTATTGCTATCCCCTTGAGCTTAAAGCCGCTTTCTTCTATAATCCTTCTTGCCTTTCGGGAAACGCTGTCGTCGATGCCGGCGTCCAAGAGCAGCGCGCTGCCGTCATCAGCCACGATAAGCCCCATGTTTACCGCACCGTCGATATAGTAGACGTTATCTTTTATCTTGTTGAGCTTCAAGTTCTCACCTTCTACGCTAATCTTTTTTAGCTCTTGAGCCCCAGGAATACTATGCCCGTTTTCTTTCCCATTCCCAGGCAGTCTTTATTATAAATCCCAGGTCATCGTACCGGGGCTTCCAGCCCAGTCTTCCCCGAATCTTTTTCGAGTCGGCCACCAGCTCCGGCGGATCTCCAGGCCTGCGGGGCGCGTACTCCACCGTAAAGTCCACTCCCGTCACTTTTTTTGCCTCGTCCACGACTTCCTTCACCGAATAGCCTCTGCCGTAACCGCAGTTAAAGGTGTCACTTTCCCCGCCCGACAAAAGGTAATCCAAGGCGAGCAGATGGGCATCCGCCAGGTCCATCACGTGGATGTAATCCCTGATACAGGTGCCGTCCCGGGTGGGGTAGTCGGTGCCGTATATGTAAAGCCTGTCCCGCTTTCCGCAGGCAGTCCTCACGCACATGGTTATGAGGTGGGTGGCATCGGGTTTCGTCTCCCCTATTTGCCCTTCGGGGTCAGCGCCGGCCACGTTGAAGTACCTGAGCGATACGTACCTGAAGTCCTCAGCCGTCGAAAGATCGCGCAGCACTGCTTCCACGGCAGCCTTGCTCCTTCCGTAAGGGTTTACAGGGTTCAAGGGGTAATCTTCCGTAATGGGCATCTTGTCCGGCTCGCCGTAGACCGCCGCCGTTGAGGAAAAAATAAATTTTTTTACGCCGCACTGCCTCATGGCTTTCAGTATGTTTATCGCTCCGCAAGTGTTGTTTTCATAATATAAAAGCGGCTTTTTGACCGACTCCGGCACTACGATCTTCGCCGCAAAGTGCATCACCGCATCGGGTTTGAAATTTTCCATTGCATCCTTCAAGGTCTTATAGTCCAAAATGTCGCCCTCCACCAGCTTGCCCCACAGCACGGCCTTTCTGCTGCCGGTCGAAAGGTTGTCGTAGACCAAAACTTCATGGCCCCTTTCGCCAAGAAGCTTTACCACGTGGCTTCCAATGTAGCCCGCTCCTCCGGTCACAAAAACCCTTGCCATCAACTTTTCTCCTCTCCTAGTATATTTTTCACGTTTCTTCCAGGAAATTACAAAAATTCAGTAATTCTTCTTCGGTAGCTTTAATAAGCTCATCAATATTTTCCACCAGCTTTTCTATTCTTTCAGCCTTAAAGTTATGCGCGTAAACATTTCTCACAATATGGCGAAAGGCTCTGTACTCGTCTAATTTTTGCTTTAACTCCTGGGAAATAACCGCAGGTCGGATTTTGGGTATTTCAGTAGCCATCTGCCTTAGCAGTTCTTGATGCCAGTTGCCCCCAGCAGGCTTGACCTCATCTATATTCTCCGCTATAAGTTCAAAAACCCTTTCAAGGCCGCCGTAGAAATCGTGGAGGTTCAAAGCCACACTATCTAGATAAAGGGGATCTGAGGATTCCTTAGCTCGATTCCATGCTTTTTTTGCTCTATCGATACATGTTTTAATCTCTGAAATTTCCTGTTTTATACGTCCGGATAGTGTTAAATACTTGCTATTCATAACTCCTTTCCTTCCTTAATAATTTTTTCTTTCAATGAATCTGAGCAGTTCTCTAGATCAACTATATCAATTTTAAATTCTTTGCTTAAAAAGCTAACTTCTGCAACTGCTTTAAAAAACCCTTTGTCATCAAGGCCCAAGACGGCTATATCTACGTCAGACCATTTATTAAAAAATTCTTTGTTGATTAGCGAACCAAAAACCATAACCTTCTCAGCTTTATATTTGGAATATAATAACCCTGCAGCTTTTTCTGCAACCTCCCAAGCCCTTTTATACCTTTCCTCAAGGGCCTCTTTTTCTTTAAAAAGTTTTTCCCTTAAGCCTTTTTTGTACTTCTCGAGTTCCTCCGAAGATATTTCTTTGACCGTTCTATCCATTCTTCCACCTCGAATCCATCATACCAGGTTTAGTATTTCTTGTCAAAATTATCTTTCTTATTCTCGAGCAATTAAAAAGTCAGAAAAAGGATCATGAGAGCGGTAGTTTTCTTTAGCTTTTATAATATCACTGTTGGCGTAGCAGTAGCGGCAGCCGTGCGGACATGTGTTGTAAACCCCTATATCCACGCTCTTGTAGCAACCGCAGCCCGGCCTTGTGGGGTTTAAAGGCGCCTTTATGTCGCAGGAGTAAAGTTCGTTTATGGCGTTTACGTCTACGCAGCTTCCCTTTCGGACGTAATCGCCTACAAGGTAATCGTTGCAGCAACTGTACACTGTAATTCCGTATTCTCTTGCTATGCTCCCCAATCTGTTTGCGAATTCTTTTTTTTCCTCATCATCCCAAGGTATAAGGCTAATACCCTTTTGCTTTTCTAGCAAATTGAAGTTCTTTTTTACCTTGCCGTACAAAGTGGCAAAACTTATATAGCACCGCCGGGTGTAGCCCTGAAGCCTGCGGGCCAGGTATGTGAAATTCTTTAGATAAAACTCTGGTCCGGTGGCACTGGTAATCACTATGGGGTCAAACCTCCACTGTATGTGACCGGGCGAAAACATGCGGGATATTTCAATAAACTGTCTTATGGCTTCGTCGGCCGCAATAACGTGGTCTTCAAGTATGCCGGAAAGCCCAGTTATGGTGAACAAGAAATACAGGCGGTATTTATCTTTCAGCTCATCGAGGTATGGAATCAAAGGACCAAAATTTTTGCTCCAGAATACCACAGCATCCACATCTTCCGATTTTAGCGATATTTCCCTTTTTAATCCGTTGAAGGGGTTATAAACTACAACCTTTCCTTTTCTGACCTTGTCCATGAACCACCGGGTGTAATAGGCCGGGATGTCGGTCCTCCTGCTGGCCGATATTATCATTTTCATCACCATTTTAATTTTACATAAAAAAACCGACCCATTAAAGGCCGGTTCTTCAATAACCATGGATTCACACCATTTCCGAATAAACAATCACACCGCCCACCGCCGCCTTTTTCACCTCACCTACCAGTTCGCTCAAATTCTTGAATAACCTCGCTTTGCAAGCTTTAAGCACCATAGGAAGGCTCAAACCCGTCACCATGTCAACGTTCAAATGTTTTAATTCCGAACCTATCAACTCAATGCAGATGTTACACGGAATTTCTCCGAACACATCTATAAGTATCAATACCCCATCATCCCCGTACACCCTGAAAACCGCCTCTTTTACCCGGAGCTTAAAGTTTTCCTTACTTTCTCCAGGATGAAGGCCCACCGACTCCACACACTGCTGAGTTCCAAGGAGGAACTCCAGTGTCCTATGTAGTTCAATAGCTGTGTTGTAATGGGAAATCATTACTATGCCGACCATCGGATCAACTCCATTAAAAAGCACAAACTTGACATGTCGAGTATTAATTTGTAACATATTTAAGTAGCCGATCAAACATAGGCAACGGTATTATTATAGACAATATGTCTTAAGTAGTCAATGTGTCTTTTTACGCTCATTTTGACGGATTGGGGGAGTATATGATAAACAGCATTGGTAAAAAAATAGACTTAATAAAGGGAGACCTTTCCTACGTGGAACTTGCAAACCGGATTTACGAAAAAACCGGTTATAAAATACACCACACAACCTTACAAAAGTACGCTACGGGAAAACGGGAACCTTCCAAAAAGGCCCTCAAAATACTCGCCGCCTACACCGGAAAGCCTTTGAGCTGGTTTTTGGAAGAAGAAGCCGACAGGATAAGCGGTGACTACGTCGTAAGGGAAGGCAGCGAGATAATGTACGAATACCACGATGTTGTAAAAAAAGCCAAGGCAAAGAAAATTCCGCCCTCCAGTCTGGAGCTTTTTATAAAAGCGGTAGAGGAAGCTCGAAAGGAGGAAAATTAAGGCCGCCATCTAAAATGGCGGCCTTATAATTTTACTCTATTTTCCAGCGTTCCTATCCCTTCGATTATAACCTCCAGGACATCCCCAGGCTCTACGGGGCCAACGCCCGCGGGCGTCCCGGTAAGGATAACGTCACCGGGAAACAATGTCATTACTGAGGATATAAATGAGATGATCTCAGGTACCTTGAATATTAAATTCTCTGTATTGGATTTTTGCTTTATAACGCCGTTCTGCTTAAGCTCGATATTGAGGCTTGAAGGGTCCAGCTCCGTCTCAAGCCAAGGGCCTAGCGGACAAAAAGTATCGAAGGACTTGCTCCTAGTCCACTGTCCGTCCTTTTGCTGAAGGTCCCGGGCCGTCACGTCGTTAGCGCATGTGTATCCGAAAACAAACTCCAAGGCCTTTTCCCTGGAAACTTTATACGCCTTTTTCCCCATTACCACCGCGAGTTCCGCCTCGTAATCCACCCTTCGGGATACATCCGGCATGACTATCGCCTCCCCTGGCCCTATAATGCTGGAAGGAGGCTTCATAAAAAGCACGGGCTCTTCAGGCAGGGCCACTCCCATTTCCTTTGCGTGGTCGGCGTAGTTTAACCCCAGGCAGATGATCTTTGAAGGCTCAACCGGTGCAACAAGCTTTACGTCCGCCAGCAAAAGCGGCTCTCCCTCTTTGACAATTCCGTAATACGGCGGCCCGGCCAGGGGCTGGACTTTTTCGTCTTCCAGTATGCCCCAAGTTGTTTTTCCCCCGTACGAAAACCTGCAAAAACGCATTCCATCACCTGGTTATCTAAACTGTATAAACTTGATAAAAACATACAGTTTAGATAGCTGGGCTATTTATAGTCCGCCCTTTCAGAGAGTGCTCATTCCCAGCAGGCGGTATTTAAGCACTCCCATAGCCCCTGCCCCAAGAAGTTCTCTTTTTTATAGAAACTATTATATATCACTCATTTCTAGGATCAAGATATATTTACCATGGTATTACATACACTATGAGTAATCTTATGTTTACAATATGTAATTTATTCTTTACTTTTTTGTCTACATTGTGTTACAATATACTAAAAAAGAAAGATTGGAGGATCGTTATGGACAGAAGGCGATTTTCTATATTGGTTGCCTTGATAAGTGCCGCTGTCGGTGCAGCCACAGGCTTCTTAGTAGCAAGCGATAAGGCTTCTTATGCAGCGGTATTTCCCGTCGTAGGCACATTGCTCGTATACCTGCTCAGGTCAAAAGTAAGTGATGTAATAGAAGATGAAATGATCGAGAAGTATGCAGGGAAGGCCTCCAAAAAGACCATCGACGTATTTGGAATCTCGATGACGATCCTGGGCTTAATCTTTCTGGGATATAAAAGGGTCCATCCGGAACTGGAGATAGCAGGTTTCACCTTGCTCTATTCCGTTTGCTTTATGCTGGTTTTTTATTCTTTCTTATATTACTTTTATACCAAGAATCTTGCGGGAGAAGACGGCGATGATAAAAAATAAAATAAAAGTTTTCAGGGCTATGCACGACATGACCCAGGAAGACCTGGCCAAAAAACTAGGTGTAACCAGACAAACGGTTATAGCACTGGAAAAGGGGAAATACTACCCTTCTCTGGAACTTGCTTTTAAAATAGCGAGGGTATTCGGTGTTGGAATAGAAGATGTGTTTATTTATGAAGAAAACTTTTAGAACACAGAGTCTGTCCTTGTGCTCATCCGCATTTTTTGATAGAATTTTCTTAGAAAATGACTGGAGGGGCTGACTTGAATAAAATATTGCGACTTACTTTCCTCATGCTTTTTACGATCGTAGTCCTGACTGAAGGCACGAATACTCCTTCCTTTGCTCAGGAAAGGACCATTTCGATCGTTGTCGACGGGCTTCCGCTCAACTTTGACGTTCCCCCAATTATCAAAGATGGGCGAACCCTAGTCCCCTTTCGCGCCGTATCCGAAGCATTGAACGTTCCGGTATCTTGGGATGAAAAATCAAGAACAGTTACGGCAAGCGACGGCATCACCCGCATACTGCTTCGCATAGGTGATAAAACGGCATACCGCAACAACGCGCCGGTCGCTCTGGACGTCCCACCGATGATTATGAACGGAAGGACGCTAATACCCCTTCGTTTTTTCAGCGAAGCCTTCGGCTGCAACGTAGAGTGGGATAATGCATCATACACGGTAAGGATAGTTTCCCCCAGGAGAAAAATGGCGGTCATCGGCTTTTACGCTCTCGGCGACAGCAGAACCAGCAGCTGGACCAACCTTTTCGGAAAGCCTTACCCTGAGCACTCAAAGGGAAACACCGATGCCATAAGCGAACTTGCACTTGGGTGGTACAGCCTTGACAAAGGCGGAAACCTTCTAACACAAAGCAATACCGGGTGGCAAAGACCTGCCGGCTGGGAAGATGTGCTAAAAGTCGCATCGCTTTATAACCTGCGAACGGAAATGGTAATCCATGCCACCGACAGCAGCGGAGACATTACGGAACTTCTTTCTTCAAAAGAAGCCATGGAAAAGCTAGCCGAAGCTATCGCGGAAGAATCCAAGCTCTATTCTGGCGTAAACCTGGACCTGGAAGGGCTTGGGTTAAACGAAAGCGGGGAAAACCTTTTGAAAACCCGCCAAAACTTTACCAGTTTTGTCCGGATCCTTTCCGAAAAACTAGACCCTTCAAAGACCCTGACGCTCACGCTTCACGCTCCCAACAGCGCCTATAAGGGATACGACTACAAAACCCTGGGCGCCATAGCCGACCGCATTATAATAATGGCGTACGACTACGGCAGTTCGCCTGAGCTGGTGGACAAGGTACTGCAGGCGATAGAAATGGCAAAAGCCGAGGTGCCGCCGGAAAAACTAATGCTTGGCATATCCATACCAAGAGAGACTGCACAAAGCCTGCTTACGAAAATCGGCATCGCAAAGCGTTACAACCTTTCGGGCATCGCCCTTTGGCGGCTGGGACTCATTACAAAGGACCAGTGGGAAGTTTTGAGGAAAGCCGTGGAGCCGGTAAATTATCAAAACGGGAATTGACATATGCGACGAATTCGCAACGGTCACTTACGAAAAAACAGAACATTGAGAAACACATCAAAACTATGATATAATTTACGACAAACGAAAATACCAAGGGGTTGTCTTGATTGCGTCAGGAAGTGTTAGACTGGCTTGAAAGCTCCGAATACGACTTTGAGACCGCAAAGGCCATGTTTAAAGCCGGAAGATACAATTACTGCATATTTATGTGCCATCAGGCGGTCGAAAAACTTTTAAAGGCGCTCGTAATTTTTCTAAAAAAAGAGTTTCCGCCTAAAACTCACAATTTAATTACCTTGCTGGAGATGATAGATCAAGCCCCTAACAAAGAGATGGAGACGATAATTTTAAAGTTAAATCCCCATTATATGGTTTCAAGATACCCAGACGCTGCCGGAGGCCCTAGCCATAAAATGTACAACGACGAAATCGCGCGGGAGTTTTTAAAGGAAACCGAGAGGGTATTGCAATGGTTAAGGCAAAAAATGAAATAATGGAGATTATCAGCGACTATACAGGAAAACTCCGGAAATACATTAAAATAAACAGGGTCATTTTATTTGGTTCGTACGCGAAAGGCGATGCCTTAAAAGAAAGTGACGTCGACCTGGCGATAGTTTCTGAAGACTTTGGGAAAATGAGCTTCTTTGAACGGCTGGAGTTGCTGTATAAATGCTGGAATTACGATGTAGGCGCCGATTTGCTGGGATACACCCCTGAAGAATTCGAAGAACTGGCAAATAAAATAAGTTTTGTAGCGGAAATATTAAAGACGGGAATCGACGTCACTTCGAACAATGAAAAGGAGGGCGCTTAATATTGTACAACGACAAAGTGCTCGACCACCTGTCTAATCCGAGAAACGCGGGGGAAATCCCCGATGCCGATGGAATAGGCCATGCTGGAAATCCGGTAGATGGAGACTCTATAACGATTTACATAAAAGTGAAAGACGGCATCATAGACGACATAAAATTCAAAACCTTCGGCTGCGGTGCGGCCATCGCAGCGAGCAGCATGCTGACCGTTCTTGCAAAAGGCAAAACCATCGAAGAAGCCTTAAAAATAACCAACGAGCAGGTAGCCGAGGCTTTAGACGGCCTTCCGCCCCAGAAGCTCAATTGTTCCAACATAGCCGCCGATGCCCTTCACGACGCCATAAGGGATTATAAGAATAGAAAAAAAATAAGCCGCACTTAAAGGCCGGCTATTTTTGGCTCTAGCGAAGCACTTCATAAAGCGGCTTTCCCACCTGCAAAATTCCCCACTCATTTATCTCCAAGAGGTGAACGTTCGGATCGTGGCCGCACATTCGGCATCCGTCTATTCTTATCGTCCTCAAAACCTCCCCAGGCTTTCTATTGTACATGGTAGCTGCCGCCTTGGAGTTCAGCACGATTTTTGATAAAACAATCGTGCAGTCCACTATATGGGGCACCGCGTAGCCTCCCGCCGCTTCCGATGATATTTCCTCATGGCTGCTTCGCTTTTGCGAAATAAATATGGCGGTCTGGTAATGTTTTTTCATAGTTTCGTAGAGCTTTCTTACAATACTCCTCGCCAGCATTTCCTTGCCTTCGTACAGTCCAGTGATAGAATCTATTACAGTGGAATTTATTTTTTCCTTCTCGATAGTTTTTGAAAGAAAGGCGCACAAATCGCCCACATTTTCTCTAAGTTCCGGATGCGCCGTAACATCTACTATGAATATTCTCTCCTTTATCACCTCCCAATCCACCTTCAATGCCTGAGAACGCTGCCTGAAGCTCAAGGCCAAAAATGGAGCCGGTACTTCTACCGTCACGTACAGGACGTTGTAGCCACAAGAAGCCTGGGTTATGGAGAATTGTTCGCCTATGAGGGACTTTCCCGTATCCGGCACTCCCGTGAGATGAATTACTGCTGCGGAAGGAAATCCGTTTAAGGGCAACCGCTTCACTTCCTCACCTTCAACCCGAAATGTGAAAAACAATTCGTCCAGTCCCGGCACGCCCGATGGAATTCCAAAGAGCTTGGGGACCCTGTCCGAAAATCCGGAAAGAGGAAGTGCGCAAGGCGATTTGCCGCTTTCCTTCATCTCCACCACGCTCCAGCATGATCTTTCTTAACAAGAATATACCACACCAACTTTCAATTTTAAATATAAATCGGCCGCCGTAATTTTAGCCCTGGTGATCTCCGCCTAAATGTCCACTTTATTAAATGCTCCTTCATCGCAAGTAAATTATTGACATGAAAAAATACATCTGTTATTATCTATTTAAAACTTTGAAAACCAAATATCTTTGAAACTCTTCTTATCAAGAGCGGTGGAGGGACTGGCCCAATGAAACCCGGCAACCCGCATCGTACAAGATGCGAAGGTGCCAATTCCTGCAGGACGAAATGTCCTGAGAGATAAGAAGAGGCGGAAAAGCATGCCTCTTCTTATCGGAAGAGGCTTTTTTGTTGCCTCTTACTGAACTTTGCACCGAGAAGGAGTGATTTTGATTCGCCGGCGATTCTCCCTTCAGCAATAAAATCGCTTTAAAACTCAATACAATCGGCCGCCCTCTGGGTATATGCACCTCAGCAGGCACCATCGGCCATTCATAGAGCTTCGGCAAAGCCGATGCAGCAGTAATAGTAGCGGAAAATTCAACCCTTGCTGATGCGGTAGCAACTGCCACGGGCAATCGTGTTAAGTCCCCGAATGATATGAAGGACGCTTTAGAATTTGCCCTGAGCATAGAAGGAGTCATAGGAGCCTTGATAATCATTGGCGAACACTTAGGCGCAAAAGGTGACATCGAAATCGAAAAAATTTAAAGGAGGAAAAATCTTGAAGTCCAGCGAATTAATAGAGTTGCTCAAGGAGAAAATTTTGATATTTGACGGTGCTATGGGAACAATGCTCTTTAAAAATGGTCTTTCCCCGGGCTCATGTCCCGAATTGCTAAATATTGAATTCCCTAATGCCGTAGAAAACGTCCACAGGCTTTACATCAATGCAGGGGCTGAGGTTATTGAAACTAACACGTTCGGAGCGAATCGAATCAAGCTTTCCGCCTTTGGTATTGCCGATAAGGTAAAAGAATTGAATTACAGGGCAGTCGAAATCGCCCGAAAAGCCGCGGGAACAAAGGTTCTAGTTGCCGGATCCATAGGTCCTACCGGAAAGCTCATCTTTCCCCTTGGCGACCTTTCTTTTGACGAAGCTTACGCCGCTTTTAAAGAGCAGGCTGGTTACCTCCTGGAAGCGGGTGCAGACCTGATAATAATAGAAACCATGTCCGACCTTCAGGAAATGAGGGCTGCCCTCCTCGCGGTTAAGGAATTCGGCGATATCCCAGTTATATGCCAGATGACGTACGAAAAAAACGGAAGGACCATCACAGGCAGCGATCCGGAAACCGCAGCGAGGGTCCTTTCTGCCATGGGCGCCACGGTAGTCGGCTTAAACTGCAGTTTGGGCCCGGAAGAAGCAATAGAAATCATAAAAAAGATGGCCAGGGCAGGAGGCGTATACCTTTCTGCCCAGCCCAATGCCGGACTGCCCGATACAAAAGGCGGTGTCGAATCCTATGCAGTCACACCCGAATATATGGCCAAATATGCAAGGGAGATGGTCCGCCTGGGCGTTTCTGTGGTAGGCGGATGCTGCGGCACCACGCCGGAACACATAAAGGCTATTTCCGAAGCCGTATCGGATCTTCGCCCGCCCTTGCGCTTTCCTGACAGAAGGTGTTTTTTAGCATGCCGCACTCGCACCCTTTACATAGAAGGAAGAGGTCCTACGCCTTTCGTCGGAGAACGAATAAATCCAACAGCGAGAAAAAAGCTCGCAGAATCGATTAAAAATGGCGACTTCGGTCCTGTAATAAAGGAAGCCGAAGAACAGGTGAGGGCCGGCGCTTCTATTCTCGACGTAAACGTAGGGGTGCCGGGAATTGATGAAGCATCCGCAATGGCAAAGGCGGTGGAATCCATCCAGCGAACGGTTGATGTTCCCCTTTCCATAGATAGCTCCAACCCCGAAGCTATCGAAGCAGGCCTTAAATACTTTTGCGGCAGGGCTATAATAAATTCGGTAGACGGTTCTAAGGATAAGCTCGAGAAAATACTCCCCCTTGCCCGGCGCTACGGCGCTGCCTTAATAGGGCTTACGCTGGACGAAAGCGGAATTCCGGAAAGTGCCGAAAAGCGCCTGAAGGTCGCCCAAAAAATCGTCGAATACGCGGAAAAATACGGCATCGACCGCAACTTTATCTTCATCGATTGCCTCTGTCTTGCAGCCGGTGTCCATCAAAACCAGGCAATTGAAACTTTAAAAGCCATCAGCCTGATAAAAAAAGAACTTGGCGTGAAAACGGTACTCGGGATAAGCAATATATCCCACGGCCTTCCCTTCCGGAAGACTTTAAACGCAGCATTTCTTTCCATGGCTATAAAAGAAGGCCTGGACCTTCCGATAATAGACCCTCTGAGCCCTGAAGTAATAGGTGCCTTAAGGGCTTCCGATCTCTTGACCGACCGCGATGAGAGGGGCGAATATTACGTTTTCTCCGGGCGAGTAGAAAAAACTTCCGAGAAAACCTTGAAGGACGCGGTTATTAACGGCAATGCGGAAAACATAAAAGATCTGGCGGATTTGGCCTTAAAAGCCGGACATAGTCCGCTCGATGTCATAAACGAGATGGTCATACCTGCTCTAGAAGAAGTGGGCAAAAAGTACGAAACGGGCGAATTCTTCCTCCCCCAGCTCATCGCAGCAGCCGAGGCTGCCGAGATGGCCTTTTCCCATCTTCGCCCACTCATCAGCTCGGAAAAACAAAAATCCCACGGCACGGTAGTTTTAGCCACCGTCCGCGGGGACATTCACGACATAGGTAAGAATATCGTGAAATTGATGCTCTCAAACAATGGTTTTAACGTAATAGACCTCGGAGTGGATGTACCGGAAGAGAAAATTATAGAAGCAGCAATAGAAAGCAATGCCGACATAATAGGATTGAGCGCATTGATGACGACGACGATGGTCAGGATGAAGGACGTGGTGGACCTTGCAAAATCCCGGGGCATACCTTCCAAAATAATTGTGGGCGGTGCTGTTGTCACCGAGGAATTTGCAAAGATGATAGGGGCAGACGGTTACGCTCCCGATGCGGTTTCAGCAGTAAATCTGGTCAAAAAGCTGGTTAAGCTTTCACACTAAAACCTATTTTTTCAAAAGCTTCTTTTATGCGCTTCATGGTAGCCGGAGGCGGTGCGCTATAGTCCAACATTTTGTATTCCCTTGAAAGCCTTGCGTACTTTTCACTCACATCGTGGAAGGGCAAAAGTTCTATTTGCCTTATGTCTTTTAACGAAGATGCGAATTCCACAAGGCCTTTTACATTTTCATCAGTATCGGTAATACCTGGAACTACGGGAAGGCGAAGGAGCACGTCCTTGCCCCTTCCCTTTTCATCGAGAACTCGCAGGTTTTCCTTTATTGGCCCGTTGGAGACTCCTGTATATTTTTTATGCTCTTCTTCTCCTGCAAGTTTCAGGTCAAAAAGGAAATAATCCACATACTCCATAATTTCCTCAAAAACATCCCGGGGCGCAAAGCCCGAAGTATCAAGAGCGGTGTGGAAGCCGTGTTCCTTGCACTTTTTTAGAGCTTCCTTCAGAAAATGCGGCTGCGAGAGGGGTTCTCCCCCTGAAAAAGTAACGCCGCCGCCGGATTTGTCGTAAAATAGCACGTCCCTTTCCAGTTCTTTTATAAGCTCATCTACATTTATCACCCTCCCGACGAGCCTCATCGCATTCGTCGGACAGGCGTCGGCACATATACCGCACCCTATGCACAGGCTTCTTTCAATTCTGGGAAAGCCGCGTTCATTTTCAAAAAAAATTGCCCCGGCCGGGCATACCCCGGCGCAGGTCCTGCACCTCATGCATTTGTACTCCAAAAACATTATCTCATTTTTGGGCAATATGCCTTCCGGATTGTGGCACCACCAGCACCTGAGCGGACAGCCTTTCATAAAGACGGTGGTCCTTATTCCCGGCCCGTCGTGCACCGCAAAGCGCTTAATATCGAATATCAACCCGTTGTACGTCATTTAAATGCCTCCTTGTGGCATCAAATAAGCTAAATCTCCTTGTGTTCGGTCCTCGCTATTATCTCCTCCTGCAGTCCTTTCGGCAAATTCACGAAGTAGTCGCTGTATCCCGCCACCCTCACCATCAGGTCCTGGAAATCCGCTGGGCGTTTTTGGGCCTCTCTTAGAAGCTCCGCACTCACCACGTTGAACTGCACGTGGTGCCCGCCCATGTTGAAGAACGTTCTTATCAGGCTTGCGAGATTCTTCAGGTTTTCCTCGCCCTCCAAAAGGTCCGGCGTGAGCTTTTGGTTTAAAAGCGCCCCTCCGGTCTTATCCCAATCGCACTTCGCAACGGACCTGAAGACTGCCGCTATTCCTCTTCTGTCGCTTCCCTGCACTGGAGATATGCCCTCGGACACCGGAAAACCGGCTTTTCTGCCGTCCGGCGTGGCACCGGTGACCTTGCCGAAATATACGTGGGCCGTCGTGGGCAGGAAATACGCCCTTCTCGAAGCCCTCCTCACCGGCGTCGGCGGATAGCTTTCTATTATCCCGACTACCTCATCCACCAGTCTTTTCGCTATCTCGTCGGCGTAATCGTCGTCCTCCCCGTACCTTGGGGTCTTATTCAATATCCTCTGTCTCAAAATCTCGTATTTCCCTTCGAAATTCTGCCTCAATGCCCCTAAAAATTCTTCCATGCTCGTCGTCTTTTCATCGAAGACGTGGTACTTTAGCGAGCTCAAACTGAAAGCCACGGTGCCGAGCCCCACGAGCTGCACGTACTGCGTGTTGTACCTCGTCCCACCGGAATTGTAGTCCTTTGCTTTTTTCACGCAGTCATCTATCCAAAGCGACAGGAACGGCACGGGAAGCTGCCTCGAGTATATTTCCTCTATGATGTCGTTCCCCTTCATCTTTATGTCCATGAAATGCTTTACCTGTTTCATGAAAGCCTGCCACAGCTCTTCGTAGGATTTGAAGTTAGCCGGATCTCCGGTTTCGATCCCCAGCTTTTTGCCGGTCTGCGGGTCTATTCCGTTGTTCAGGGTAATTTCCAGAATCTTAGGCAGGTTGAAGTAGCCCGTGAGTATATAGGCTTCTTTGCCGAAAGAGCCCGTCTCAACGCACCCGCTGACTCCGGCCGTCCTCGCATCCTCCAAAGTCTTTCCTTGTCTTAACATCTTCACTATTACGCCGTCGAAGTTGAAAAACGGTGGTTCGCCAAACCCGGGTGCCACGACTTGCAGCGCCTTTATCAATATCCTGTCCGGGTTCTTGTTGCTGACGAGCAGCGCAGTGTTCGGCTGAAGCGTCCTCATTTCATCCAGTACTTCCAAGAGCAGGTAGGACACTTCGTTTACTCCGTCGGAGCCGTCCTTTTTAAGGCCCCCTATATTTATCTTCGTAAAATCGTTGTACGTGAAACTTTCTTCCGCCGTCACTCCCACCTTAGGAACCGCCGGCTGGTTGTTTACCTTTACCCAGAAAGCCTCCAAAAGTTCCTTAGCTTTCTCCCTAGTGAGCCTTCCTTCCTTTACATCCTTTTCGTAGAAGGGATACAGGTGCTGGTCGAATCTGCCCGGGTTGAAGGAATCCCAGGGATTGGTCTCATAGACCACTCCAACGTGAACGAACCAGTAGTGCTGCAGGGCTTCCCAGAAGGTCTCCGGCGCATGAGCGGGAACCTTGCGGCAGATTCTCGCCATTTCTTCAAGCTCTTTTTTGCGCTCGGGATTTTCTTCCTCTTGGGCCATTTTTTCCAATTTTTCTGCATAGCGCTGGGCGTATATCAAAATGGCATCAGCTGCAATGTCCATAGCCTTCAATTCTTCCATCTTTTCCTTATAATCCGGATCATCGGGGTTGAGTTCCTGCATACTCTTTTTTATCTCCTCTTTTATGTCGAGAACCCCTTTTTCAAAAATTCTCTCCCCACCAGCGGTATGTCCCGGAGCCCGCTGCTCCATGAATTCGGTCCATATCCCCGCTTCATAGGCATCGATCCATTCCTGCGGAAGGCTTGCAAAAAGTTCTTCCCTCACCGTCTTGCCCTTCCAGAAGGGAATTATCTCCTCTTCGTAAAGCTTTTTCGTCTCTTCATCCACTTTGTAGGGCATGTTTTCTCTGGAATCCAGAATTTCCAGGTCCTGCATGCTATGGGTGCATATTTCGGGATAGGTGGGCACCTCCTGCGGACCGGTTCCCCTGAGCCCCACGATAAGCTGGCCTTCCTCCACCGGCAGGCTCACCCGCTCCATCAAGTACTTGAAGGCCATGGCGCGCTGCACCGGAATGGACTCGTCTTTTGCTATGCCGCTCTTGTAAAATTCCGTTATGATCTTTGCCCTCTCGGCGGAGATTTTAACCTGAGCCTTAACGCTTTCTTCGCGAAGCCTCGCGATCCGCTCATTTATGGGACGGACAGCGGACCTCCTTTTCTGGATTTCTTTTTCAATGGCATCGCAGGGAATAGCCATAATATCCCCTCCTAAAATTTATAATTTTTATCTCTTCCTTTGTTCACCTTTTGCAGCAATATTTGCATAGTATAAGAAGCCACCCAAAAAAATGGAAATCATAATTACCATCCAAATTATAGTCTCATTCATTACTGACCCTCCATAACCTACAATTTTTTCTCGCTAGTCTACGACTTTATCCACTTCGCAAATTTGTCATTCATCAGGTACAACGCCAGCCCGACTATTACGAATTGCATTATTATCGTTCCAACGCTATCTTCCAGGAACGGATTCCACCAGTCAGTGGGATGCCATGTCAACGACCGCCATATCCACCAACCGAATAGCACTGCAAAAAGTACTGGGAACAGCATAATCCGAATATTGTAAGATTTACCTATCGATATATCGCTATCTGGATTTATTAATTCATTTCTAAATTTATCAACACCATATCTATAAACTGCAAAAGCAAACATAACACCGCTAACAAGAAGCGCAACTCCCCATACCCAATCCTGGTTGTTTAAAAACTTTATGTTGGCAGCCGACGGTATCCCAAAGATGAACACGGCAATCGATACAAGAATCGTAGCTTTTTTTCTGTCATAACCGGCATCGATATAATTGCGAACAATTACTTCCGTTTGAGGCAAGAGGGACGTTAAAGCCGCAAACGAAAGTGCTAAGAAAAACAGAGAAGCAATTAAAGCCCCACCTGGCGTCTCAGAAAAAAACTTTGTGAGATATATAAAGGTCAAACCGTAGTTTCCCGCTTTAAGAGTTTCAATTGACGCTGCTTCATTCGGCGAAAAGGCAAATACTAACGGCAAAACGGCCAGAGCTCCAGACATTGCCCCAAGCATGTCCCCGAAAACTACCATATGAGTATTAGCTACAACATCTTCATTCTCTTTTGTGTATACAGCATATGTTAGCATCTCACCCCATCCAGCCCCTGTAGACCATGATGCTTGTGCGAAAGCGTTTAACCAAACAGCGGGAGATGCCAAAGCAGCCCAATTCGGAACAAATAGATATTTAAGACCTAATGTTGCTCCCGGTTTCGTTAGACCCCAAATTGCCGTTATAATTAATGATATAAAAAGAGTAGGTATCATAACTTTATTAGCTTTCTCTAATCCACCTTGTACCCCTTTATAAATGATTATTCCGGCAATAGCAACAGCAATAAAATCCCACAAAATTCCTTTTATCGGATCATTTATGACATTATTCCACAAACTCTGGCTATCAAGTCCAGGCTTAAATGTGCCAATTAATGCCATGAAAAAATACCTCAAAGCCCAAGAAAATACCACCGCATAGTAAAACGTAATAGCAGCACATACAAAAGCACACCATGCACCTAACCAAGCGTACTTTTGTCCTACAAAATCCCTAAAAGAACCAACCGTTCCTTTCCTCATTCTCTTTCCAATAGCTATTTCAGTCATCATGAGAGGTATAGCCCACATAAGATTCGCTACAAGATAAGCAATAAGAAAAGATCCTCCATCATATAATCCTGCCATCCTGGGAAATCTCCATATATTCCCCGTTCCAACGGCCATTCCCAATGAAGCAAGAATGAATCCTAAACGACTTCCCCATTGTTCTCTTTTTTCGCTCACAATACCATACCTCCTTACCGTAATTATATTACTATGAATTCATTAAATTTTATATAATTCATCCCTCCTCTATATTTACCGTAAATTTATGTTTTTCCTTAATGTGATTTATGATTTGCTATTTTCATATATTTTTCAATTTGCAAATAGTGTGCCAACTGATTATTGCTCAATAATACTCAAAAAAACTTTAAAAAAGTAGTAGAAATAACTAGAAAAAAATTTAGCGTCCCTTTTTTGAGACGCTAAATCTCACATTTTTGACACTTTAAATGTAAAGTAATTCTTTTTTGTCAGCAATTTTTTATTGAGTCCATATTTTTTTACTTTGTTATGAAGGGTTTGCTTAGGTACCTTCAGTAGTCTCGCTGCTTCAGCGTAATTGCCATTTGCCGCCATTATCGCTTTCTGAATCAGGTTCTTTTCAAAATTGTTCACTGCTTCATTTAACGGCGGGAATCCAGCTTGAAGATCGACTCCGGCACAACATCCATCATCACCTGTCACTAAATCGCCAAAACTCCGCGGCAGATCCTTTAGTTCTATAATTTCCCCTTCGATGAAATTCATGGCATTTTCTATTATAGATTTTAACTCCCTTACATTGCCAGGCCACCGGTAATTCATGAAAAGCTCCATAACCTCCCGGGAAACACCCTTTACGCTTTTGCCCAACAATTTATTATATTGTTTTATAAAGTGCTCTACGAGAAGAGGAATATCTTCCTTCCTTTCTCTAAGCGGCGGAACCGTAAGTGAAATTACATTCAACCTGTAATACAAATCTTCCCTCAACAGCTTTTTCTCTACTGCCTTTTGTGGTGGTTCATTGGTAGATGCAATTATCCTCACATCCACAACAGTAGTCTTTATGCCTCCTATCCGCCTTATGACCCCATCCTGCAGAACGCGAAGGAGTTTTGCCTGCAATTCTATATCCATGGAATTTATCTCATCTAAAAACAGCGTCCCACCGTTGGCAAGTTCGAAAAGCCCCGGGCGGTCCTTTGCGCCGGTAAAACTTCCGGCAGTCGTCCCAAAAAGGATCCCTTCCAGCAACGTCTTCGGTAAGGCAGCGCAGTTTTGGGCAATAAACGGCTTATTCCTTCTTGTCAGGCTGGCATTGTGTATAGCCTGAACGAGAAGCTCCTTTCCCGTTCCAGTTTCGCCGTAAACAAGAATGGGCGATGGACTATCAGCAACTTTCCTAGCCTTTTCTATCAATTCCCTGATTGCCGGGCTTTTACCTATTATATCATCAAAGGTGTAAATGGCCTTGCAATCGCTGTAACTTTTTTCACAAGAAGCCTTCTTGTAAAGCTCCTTTTGAAGGGAGATAATCCTTTCAGAAAGATCCCTTAATGTAGAGAACTCCCTGTAAAGTTCAAACGCTCCCACTATTTTCCCGTTTTGTATTAGCGGCATCGTCGATGTCACAGTGGTTACCTTTTCTCCCTTGTAATTCAAGTAGGTCTGGACATAATCTATTAGTGGCTTCCCCGTTCTCAAGACGTAGTAAAAAGTACTTGTCTCGGGAGTCAAATCCGGAAATATCTCTAATATATTCTTACCCACCGCATCCTTCGGATCTATCCCCGCTATCTGGGTGACCGGCTCATTGTAAAACACAACATTAGCATTAGTATCTACAACGAGAATGCCCTGTTTTAAATGAACCAGCATGGATTCAAAAAGAAACTTGTAATCAAATCGGGTCATGCAGATCACCTCCCTCCTCCACAACCCGATAAAAACATTCTATACTATCCTTATTGCTTGCCTTTACACAATTTTACTATTATATTGACTTATTGTAAATTGCCAAAAAATAAAGCGGCCTAAAAAAGGCCGCATCAATAATACTCAACATTTACCCTTTTGCCCCATTTTTTAAGAATCCGGGCTATCTCTTCAACCACCTTAACCTTATCGCGGGATATCTCAAGAAAAAAATCTTTTTCGTGCGCCGGATTCACAGCTTTCCCTACCAAAAAATTTACGTGGGTCGCCTGGTTTATCAAAATATCAACCAAAAGCGATGCTCCATCCTTTTTTCTCTTTATATCCCTTAGCAGGGGTATAGTAAAATTATTCGCATTTGCGAGGTTTCTCAGCTTTTCCAGGCACTTCGTAAGGGTTATCAGCCCTTCCGTCACCAGATCTATCCCCTCTATTTGTGCCGTGGGGGGATCGAAGGATCGGCGTATTCCAGCTTAGTCACTATCTCCCTTCCGGTCTCCCTTGATACTATGTTGGCGGTGGTACCTCCGCATACTACCTTCTTCCCGCTGCTTTCTAAAAGCTTTCGCACCACCTCTTTGTCTTTTGATTTATCCTCCGGCGGGCCTACCAACAACGTCACCAATTCCGAATTCCTCACGCCTACGCCCACTACAGTCGCATCATCGCCGGGAGCACCAAAATAAAGGTGATCCGAGGTTTCTATGAGCCTTTCCACCATTTCAGCTACCGAATATCTTTTTCTCGCCATCCGCTCCAGATATTCAGCCACATTTTCCCACTGCCATCCCAGGTTCAAAAGACCCCCGACACCGGCGTGAATTATTCCATCGCTCACGAGGAAAATCCTATCTCCCGGGAGGGCGGTAAAATCGCACTCGTAAATCCTCTTTTCTTCTACGTAAAATTCCCGGCGCGGCATTTCGATGACCTTTCCGTTTCTGATATATATGGCCGGCGGGTTATCGAATTCAAAAAGCTTTCCCTTCCCCTCATCGCTGATTTCCAGTATAGAAAAGGTGCTGTACGCCAGCTTTCTCACCCTGCATACGGGGAGCGTATTAGCTATAGTCCTCACCACTTCTTCTATCGAGGCCTTCTCTTTTAACATGGTGGAGGCAATTCTCACTGTAAGCGTTGAAAGTATATTGGCCTTTACTCCGCTCCCCAACCCATCGGCCATAACAGCGATTATGCTGTCTTCTGACTGAACCACCTCTACGCTATCGCCACAAAGCTCCTCGCCCTTTTTATTTAAACTTTTTGCAAAAACTTCTGTAAACACTTTCACGGCTCTTTTCCCCCGCTCTTTACGAGCTCAATTAGCCTGAGCAAAAGAACTTTGCTTTCCGCAGTAGTCTCGCCCAAAAGGCCGGCGATTTCCTGAGCCACCCTCATTTGCTTATTTATCACTTCCTGGGCTTTCTTCACCGTTTCCTCCCTCACCCTCTCAAGTTCCTTTCTTTGTCTTTCCTGCTCGCTGATATCCTGCATAATGACGAGAGCCAGCTGTGCATCTTCTATATACAAAATGCTCTCGAGCACCGTCATAAAATCGCGGGGGTAATTTTCCTTCTTGCTGGAAAGGGAGGATTTGTTGACAAGGACCCACCCCACATCCCCGTCGTCCATAAAGTCCGAAAGAGGCCTTCCCAAAACTTCTTCCTTTTCTACACCCAGCATTCTTTCACCGGCCCTGTTTATTTCCCTCACCTTCAAATCCTTATCCACCAAAATTACGGCATTGGGAGTATTGTCTATTATGAGATTAGCAAGGGATTCGGCCCTGGATCTCATATAGGGAATGCACATGTCGACTTCTGCCATTCCTCTAAAAACCGCCGCCGCTTTTTCCCTGCAAGAAGAATATCCGCACGCACCGCAATTTAGCTCCTTTTCTGGCGAAGTCTTACCTATTTTATATAGGATCTTCTTAATGTCCTCTTCAGTGGGCTCTGCAATATTTGGAACCTTGCGCTCGAAGGTCCGGCCAAGGTCAATCTCGAAAAGATAATCTCTTATTTTTGAGTTCTCCACTCTCCGGTTTTCTCTGATGAAAGAAAGTAGCTTTGCCCTTCTTTCGTAAAGCGAATTTTCCCGCGGCATCATGGGACCGCCCAAACACCCTCCGCTGCAGGCCATCATTTCGAGAATTTTGGCATTTACCTTGCCTTTTTCAATTGCATCTAACAGCTCCTTGCACTCTTCTATACCATCCGCCACTAAAACTTCTTCCGAAAGAAAATCCCCTTTTATGTGCGAGGTCTTCAAAAGGCCTCCAGGCAGCGGGTAATTTCTGGCCTCAAAAGGTTCAAGGGTGCTTTCTTTCGCGTATACGTCTACCAATGTGGAAGCTTTGTTCTCTTCACTCAACCATTCCTTCAGCTCCTGGAAGGTTAACACCGCATCCATGTCTCCAGAAACGCTACAGTCCCTTGCTTCGGCCTTTTTTGCGACGCATGGCCCTATAAAAACTACCTTTACGTCTTTTCCGAACCTTTTCTTTAAAAATCGGGCATGGGCCACCATCGGCGAAACCAGGGGAGCCAAGTTTTTCATGAGCGCCGGATGGTACTTCTCGACCAGGTTCTTTACCACGGGACAGGCCGTCGTTATGACAGGGTAAACATCGCTTGTTTCCGCTACTTTTCTGAACTCGCTGGAAACGAGTTCGGCCCCCACCGCCGTTTCTTCCGCACCGCAAAAACCCAGATTCTTTAGCATCGTATACATTTCGTAAGGGCTTTTTACATCAAAGGCCGCCGGATAGGACGGAGCAATGGAAGCGATAACCCTTTCTTTTGATTTAATAAAATCCTTCACGATTTCAAGCTCGCTTTTTACCTTCTTCGCATTTTGCGGGCACTCGATGACGCATCTTCCGCAAAACACGCAAAGGTCCTCCACTACCTCCGCCTGGCCACCGGAAATCTTCACGGCCTTTACCGGGCAGTGCCTCACGCACCTGTAACAATTTTTACAGTTGGCCCTCGATACGCTTATTACTTGCAAATCACATCATCCTTCAAAATATTATTTTTTATTTCTTCCACCAAATTCGCCACATCCTTAGGAGAGATGGACGAATAATAATTTTCCCCCAGCTTTACCGTGACGCCTTCTCCGCATCTTCCCAGGCAAAAACCGGCCTTCAGCCTTACTTTATCTTCCAGCCCGTAAACTGAAAGGATCCTTTCGAACTCCTTAATAACCTCGTATGCACCTTTTAAATGGCATGAACTTCCCACGCAAACCGTTATTTCAAACATAATGATACACCTTCTTTTTGACGATTTAAGTATTGTTATATTTTTAACAAATATTTTCAAAAAAATTAACGTCCACCTTAATTATACAACAAAACCACGATATAATGAAAGGAATTCGTGAAATTCCGTAGAACTGATAACTATACAGCACTGTGTAAAAGGGTACGCTTAGCTAAAATCCTGACGGAATTAGAAGGAGGCTGATGAGATGAAGAAAAATATTCTGGGGAAAACCGGAATAGAAGTGACGGAACTTTGCTTTGGAGCCCTTCCAATGGGGCCTCTGCAAAAAAATATGGACCTTGAGTCTTCCACGGAAGTGGTAGCATACGCCCTTAAAAAAGGCATAAACTTCGTGGATACTGCCCAGATGTACAGGACTTACGATCCAATCAGGGAAGCGGTAAAGCTCACCGGAATAAACCCCGTAATTTCAACCAAATCAACTGCGTCATCATACGAAGAAATGGAAAGGGCCATCGATGAAGCCTTAAAATCCCTTGACAGAAACTACATAGATATCTTTTTCATGCATGCAGCAAGGGTAGACGGGGATGTCTTTGAAGTGAGAAAAGGAGCCTTAAAATGCTTGATGGACTATAAAGCCCGGGGATATATAAAGGCTGTCGGAATTTCTACCCACAATGTAAAAGTGGTAGAACTTTCATCATACCGGGACGACCTGGACGTAATATTCCCCTTAATAAACTTCAAGGGCATAGGTATATTGGGAGGCAGCGTTGATGATATGAAACTGTCTATCGAAAAAGCTTTCAAATCCGGCAAAGGCATCCTGATAATGAAGGTTCTGGGCGGCGGCGCGCTTTTGAAGGATTATAAAAAAGCCATGGACTTTATAAGAAACATGAAATGTTACCATTCAATTGCCATTGGAATGGTGAGCAAGGAGGAAGTGGATTTTAACGTAAATTACTTTAACGGAATTTACGAAGAAGAAAAACTGCCCGCTTTCTCGGAAGAACAAAAGAAGTTTATGGTTATGGAATTCTTATGCAAGGGCTGCAAATCCTGCGTAGAAGCTTGTCCAAATTTTGCCATAGATTACGACGAAGAAAAGAAAAAAGCCCGGATAAACGAGGGAAGGTGCCTTACCTGCGGTTACTGCACCGCCTCCTGTCCGGAATTTGCAATAAGGGCGGTATGAAAAGGAAATAATACTTTGTTGAACGAATAATTTATGTGTATTATAATACACATCAGGAGGTGTATGCGATGCGGACGAACATCGTTATTGATGAAAACCTCATTAAAGAGGCCTTAAAACTTAGCGGGTTAAAAACTAAAAAAGAAGTAGTCAATCTAGCTTTAAAAGAATTTGTAGAAAACAGAAAAAGAAAAAATTTACTTGAGTTAAAAGGCAAAATAAAGTTTGACGTGGATTATGACTACAAAAAAATGAGGGAAAGTAAATGATTTTAGTCGATACATCCGTTTTAATAGCTTTTTTTAAGGGTGTAGAAAATGAAAAGGTAAATAAATTTGTTGAAGTAATAAAGAACAACATCCCTTTTGGAATTAACAACTTCATCTACCAGGAAATACTGCAAGGGGCCAAAACGGAAAAGGAATTTAATTTACTCAGAGAATACCTTGGAACTCAAAAATTCTACGATCTAAAGCACGGAATAAAATCTTACGAGAATGCCGCAAAACTATATTTAAAGTGCAGAAAGAAGGGAATCACTATTCGTAGTACTATCGATTTGCTCATAGCACAGACAGCTATTGAAAACAATCTCTACTTGCTGCATGACGACAGAGATTTCTCACTACTCGCACAAGTTGATAATAGATTAAAAGAATACTGAGATTACTATTAATAGAGTGGGGAGGCGGCTAACCTCCCCACATCACCGGACATGCGTGTCCGTATTACTTAATCATAAATTCACAAGTTCCTCCACTGGAACGTAATCTTCGTCATAGCCGAAATACTTCGGCCCGAAAGTTTTGATTCCCATTTCTGTCCTCATCTTCTCATCCGCAGGCACTACCACTATGGTTCCCCGATAGCCATATTTTACAATATCGGTCCTTATGGGCTCTCCGGTTTCCGAATCGAGGATGAGTATCAAATCAGGCATCGTCACGGTTATGGAAGATTCCCTCGGGAACCCGTTTACTATGAATGCCACATCGGTGGAAGTCCCGCCTATATCCATCACCACGCCGCTATCTATGCCCGAGAGGTAAACCGCGCCCCTTACGCTGGCCGCCGGTCCTACCAATAGTTGCCTTATTTTTTAATCAATGCTATACTTAAAGTATGAAACCTGAACTCGAGGAACATTACCCTTTACGCAAAGCTGCAGAGATACTGGGCGTCCACCCGATAACCCTACGCCGGCCGTCGTCTACGCGCGCGTTTCATCGGCCAAACAGGCCGGAGCGGGGAACCTGGAGCGCCAGAGGCAATGTCTGGAAGAGTACTGCCGCTCCAGGGGCTACGATATAGTGGCGGTAATCGCAGAGCAGGGTTCGGGGTTGAACGAAAAGCGCAAAGTACTCGCAAGGCTTTTCAGGATGGCCCGTGAATGAAAATGGGCAAAGAGTTCCGAAAAAAAGTGAGGGAGGCCATGTGGGATGCAGCAAAAAGTGAATAAGCCTACCGACATGATGACCATACCAGGCAGAATATACCCCGACCAGGACGCACAGGAAAGGCTGGTCTCCTTCATGCGACGTTTCCAGG
>NZ_LOED01000009.1 GCF_001562425.1 Fervidicola ferrireducens | reverse complement strand
GCTACCCGTCGTCGCCTTGGTGAGCCGTTACCTCACCAACTAGCTGATGGGCCGCAGGCCCATCCACCACCGCCACCTAAAAGGCAGCTTTCTTTACTAGCCATGCGGCTAGCAAAGGTATCGGGTATTACCCCCGGTTTCCCAGGGCTATCCCCGTGTGGTGGGTAGGTTGCCTACGTGTTACTCACCCGTCCGCCGCTAAGGATGCCTCCAGCTTAAACCTTCAGCATCCCCCGCTCGACTTGCATGTGTTAGGCACGCCGCCAGCGTTCGTCCTGAGCCAGGATCAAACTCTCAGGTTAATATCTCCTCGAAAGCAAGCTTTACGCTCGCTTTACTTACACACCTTTCAGTCGAAACTCTCAGGCGTGGCACTGTTCAGTTTTCAAGGTTCATCTCCTCGGCGGAATTCTATTGTAACATCTTTGCTCCTTCTTGTCAACCCTCTTCGCTTCCTTTTTTCCGCCGACAGTTCTTTATTATATCGCTCCTGCTGTTTTTTGTCAACCTGTTTATTTTTCGAGTTTTTAAAGACATCGTTTTCAACGTCGGCGCTTAATACTATATCACAAACATAATCCATCTTCAATTTTAAAGGACATTAATTATATGCGTTTTTATTAAAAAAAATGAATATCCCTCAATTCTCCTTTGTTTTTCATCGGTTTGCCTTACTGTTTAAAGTCCAATATGGTTTGAGGTACAGTCCCTATGATAATCGTTTCAGCGATAGGGACACTGGTTTTAATTTCTACCCTTGAACTCAAAAGCGGCTGAACAATTCTTACTTGAGCTGTTATGTCCAATAATATTTTGTGTCTTGTTTGATTAATGCCAGCTTCTTCAAAGGCTTCAGAAGTGTCCACATAGGCTGTTCCAACCGGATAGAGAGATACGTTGATTGAAGGTCCTATATTAGATAATATTTTACTTCCAGTAATCAAGCCTAGTGGTATTTTTATTTTTTCCATACTGATTTCTTTTAAGGTTTTTACTACTTCTAAAGAAGTTTCGGTTTCTATCCGGTTTATTTCTATCGTATTTATTTGAATTAATGTTACCTGTCCGTTGACATCTTTATGTATAGCAATAAGGTCAGTGTACTTAATGTTTTTGGTTATCCTTTCCTTCACCGCTTTATTTATGGCTTCTGTCGCTATAATTCTGGCTCTGGCTTCTGCTATTGCCAAAACGCTGGGTGCTATTTGCCTTTCAATAAAAGCAAATAAAATAGAAAGAATTATTATAAGTAAAATAAATACGGTATATACATTCATCTTCTTTATTGGATATCTTCGTCTTAGCATTTTAACCCGCAAAAACATAAAAACCCCTCCTAATTAAAATATGCAGGAGGGGCCTAATTCGTTCATGATTGCTTTTTGCCATTGACCACCTTTACAAATTTTCTTTTTCCAACCTGGAGGATGAAGGGAGACCTTATCTCGAGTTCTATGGCATCCATAACTTTTTCTCCGTTTATCTTTACCGCTCCTTGTCTCAACATTCTCAAAGCCTCACTGTTGGACGAAGAAAATCCCACAAGGGTTATTAATTTGGGGAGCCATATTTTTTCATCGTTTATCTCGAACACTGGAATTTCATCGGGCAAGTCTTTCTTTTGAAATATCCTTACAAAATTCTCCTCTGCTTTCAAAGCTTCTTCACTACCATGATAAAGTTTTACAATTTCCCTGGCCAGCCTCATTTTTAAATCTCGAGGATTTACTCTTCCTTCCTTTAAGTTTTCTGCTATTTTTTCCAATTCACGATGTTCTAAGTCCGTAGCCAGCTTATAATACTCAAGCATTATTTCATCCGGAATGGACATCACTTTGCCGTACATCTCATCGGGCGGATCGTTTACGCCTATGTAATTTCCGAGACTTTTACTCATCTTTCGCTTGCCATCGATTCCGACGAGAATGGGCATTAGCACAGCCACTTGAGGCTCTTGTCCATATTCCTTCTGCAGGATTCTCCCCATTAAAATATTAAATTTTTGTTCGGTTGCCCCCAATTCGACATCAGCATTAAGGGCTACCGAATCATAACCCTGCATAAGTGGATAGAAAAATTCATGTATGGAGATCGGCCTTCCTTCATTAAACCTTTTGCTAAAATCTTCTCTTTCCAGCATGCGCGCTACAGTGTACTTTGAAGCCAGCTTTAACACATCTTCAAAAGTCATTCGGCTCAGCCACTCGCTATTGAAAACTATTTTTGTCTTGTCCGGATCTAAAATTTTGAATACCTGTTCTTTGTAAGTTTTCGCGTTTTCGATAATTTCTTCTCTCGAAAGTTGCTTTCTAGTCTCCGATTTTCCAGTTGGATCTCCTATCATCCCCGTAAAATCTCCGATTATCAATACCACTTCATGCCCTAATTCCTGAAACTGCCGCATTTTCTTCAATACTACGGCATGTCCAAGGTGGACATCCGGGGCAGTGGGATCCAAACCCAATTTCACCTTCAAGGGCCTTTTTTCTTCATAAGATTTTTTCAGCTTATTTAATAACTCTTCTTCCGAAATTATTTCGGCTACATTTTGTCTTAAAAGTTCAAATTGTTCTTCAGGCCTCAACTTTATCCCTCTTCCATGAAGATGTTTTTATTAATTATAACACACCGATTCTTTTAGTTCAAACTTTTGCATTTTCTTCACGGTTTATATTATGGTATAATAATCTCGACATAGGGGTTAAATTGCATCAGAGAACCGAGGAGGTTAACTATGGGAAATCCCAGAAAAAGAAAGCTCTCTCTTGCGAGGAGCTTGATGTCTTTGTTGATATTTGCCTTTCTTTTATCTTGTGGCTCAGCTCTCGGATTATTTTTATATTACGTAAAGGACACACCGCCTTTCGATCCTCAAAAACTAAAACCCAGCGAAACTTCTATCGTTTACGACTCAAAAGGCAATGTAATTGCCGAACTTCACGGGGGCCAAAATCGAATTCCAGTACCTTTAGATGAGATTCCCGATCATCTCAAAGAAGCATTCATTGCCATAGAAGACCAAAATTTTTACAAACATAAAGGCATCAATTTAAAATCCCTCATAGGTGCTTTGTGGACCGATATAGTCACTGGAGGATATCGCAGGGGTGCAAGTACCATAACCCAGCAATTGGTTAAGAACGCCTTTCTTAGCCATGAAAAAACTCTAAAACGCAAAGCACAAGAGGCATGGCTTGCGATTCAGGTGGAACGTCATTTTACTAAGGACCAAATTCTGGAATTTTACCTAAACCAGATATACTTTGGTCATTCGGCTTATGGCGTGGAAGCTGCAGCTCAGACCTTTTTTGGAAAAAGCGTAAAGGACCTCACCCTTGCAGAAAGTGCCATGCTCGCAGGTATAGCTAAAGGTCCTTCAATTTACTCACCCTATATAAATTTCGAAAAAGCAAAGGAAAGGCAAGCTACAGTTTTGAATGAAATGGTCGATATGGGATTTATAACAAAAGAAGAAGCTGAGAAAGCAAAAAAAGAAGAGATAAAACTGGTAGGCCTTGAAAACGCAAAGGCAGACTATAAAGCTCCTTATTTTACCGACTTTGTTATAACACAATTGGCAGAAGATTTTCAAAAAAAGCTAGGACTTACCGAATCCGAAGCTTATGAAAAAATCTATAACGGAGGACTAAGAATTTATACCACAGTCGACCTAGAAATCCAAGAAGCAGCCGAAAAAGCTTTAGCGGACCCGAAAAATTACCCATATACAAAAAAAGATAAGAACGGCATTCCCCAACCTCAAGCTGCAGTCGTAGTTATAGACCCCCATACCGGGCATATAAAAGCACTGGTGGGAGGTCGCGAACATTATAAAAAGCTAGGTCTGAACAGGGCCTCGCAATCTTACAGGCAGCCTGGTTCTGCCTTTAAACCCATCGTTGTTTATACGGCTGCAATAGATATGGGGTATACAGCCGCAAGCGTCATCGACGATTCGCCGGTTTCTTACGGCAATTGGTCCCCTCAAAACTATACAAGAGACTTCAAAGGGCTCACAACCATACGGAAAGCCATTGCGGATTCAGTCAACGTGGTCGCGGTGAAAGTCCTCGAAAAGATTGGTGTAGACAGAGGAATTGAATATGCCCAGAAATTAGGTATAAAAAACCTGGTTTTAGAAGGCCGAAAAAATGATAGACAGCTATCGATAGCACTGGGAGGTTTGACTAAGGGCGTTTCCCCTCTGGAGCTTGCATCGGCATACGGGACTTTGGCTAATCAGGGGATACACGTGGAGCCTGTGGCTATATTAAAAGTTGTTGACAAAAACGGCAGAACGCTTTTGGAACATACACCGTCTAGATGGACCGCTGTAAGTCCCCAGGTTGCCTTCATAATGACCGATATGATGCGAAGCGTAATAACTGAAGGAACGGCAAAGAGACTTGCCAATTTTCCGTTCCCTGTAGCAGGAAAAACGGGAACTACTTCGGATAACAAAGATGTATGGTTTGTAGGTTATACACCGTATTTAGTCGCAGCCGTATGGATGGGGCACGATGAACCAACCCCCATGAAGGGGGTGGCGGGCGGATATCAGCCGGCTTTGATATGGAAGCAAATTATGACCGTAGCTCATAAAAATTTACCTAAAGTCAGCTTTTCTAAGCCATCAGGAATCGTAGGACCCATCGCCGTCTGCCAGGATTCGGGCAAGATTCCTACAGAACTCTGCAACAATGACCCACGGGGTTCGCGGATTAGATATGAATATTTCATTAAGGGAACCGAACCTTCGGAATTCTGCGATGTCCACGTACAAAAATTGATAGATATAACTTCAGGATTGCTAGCGACACCGTATTGTCCTCCTGAACAAGTGCAGCCAAAAGTTTTCTTGAATAGGCCCCCTTACAAAACATCTCCCGATGGCAAAATACCGTTAGATGCGAAGTATATGCCGCCGACAGAATATTGCAACTTACACACCCAGGAATCATCAAGCGGAAGCAATTTCGAAAAAGATGTTTTGCAACCTGTAGATAGCGGCACTCAGAACGATTCGTCGAATAACAGCAGTGAAAACCAAATTAACGGTGGCAGCAATAACACGGGAAATCAGGTGCCTTCCCAAAATCCAGAGCAGCCTGCGGACAACGAAAATGGGGCAAGGGGCTCAGAGAATGTTCAGGAAAAAGGTAGCGCAAAAAAGGGGAGCGTATAGCTCCCCTTTTTTGCCGCGCAACTCTAAATCAATACAAACCACGTAAATATTCGTCCGAATCAATCACTTTTAATCCGTATGCCGTTAAATAAGCGGCCGTTACCCCCATACCTTCTTTTAATGTTCCGTTAAATTTCCCGTCGTATATAAACCGGCATCCACAGGATGGGCTTTTCGATTTTAAGATTGCAGTATCGGCGTCTATAAGTTCTGCTAGCTTTAACGTTTCTTTTGCGCCTCTGATAAAATATTCCGTCACATCCCTTCCGTCTCTGGTGAGGACTACCGCTTTCCCTTTAATCACTTCAAAACCGTCTTTACCAATTATTTCAGCTGGCGTACGAGGTGTAGGCAACCCCCCGGCTTGTTCTGGACAGAAAGGTATGGCTTTTTTGGTTCTTACCATATCCTCAAAAACCGCATGGCAACTATTTTTCCCATCGTATCTCGTATTAAAACCTGCAAGGCATGCGCTAATTATAATCAAAGGAACTCCACCACCGTAACCCCTAGTCCACCTTCGTTCATATTGCCGGGTCTAAAAGATTTAATGTCTTTTCGCGTTCTCAACATATCATGGATGCCTTTTCTTAGTACTCCCGTACCCTTGCCGTGAATAATAACTGCATTGGGCAAACCCGCAAGGCTCGCATCGTCCAAATATTTTTCGACCTTCAGCAACGCCTCCTCCAATGTGAGACCCCGGATGTCTATTTCTTTCGAAATTTCTTTTGTTTTTTCCATCGCTAACAGCGAATACGTCACCTCTTTTTTGTCATTTTTCTCTTCTTCTATTTTTACAAGACTTTCAACTGGTAAATTAATTCTCATGGCGCCTATTTGTACCTGAGCGATTTTCCCTTTTTCGTCCAGTGATACTACATATCCTTCCTGATTTAAACTTTCCACCATCACCCTATCGCCCGGATGTAAAGGGCCAGATATAATTTTTTTCTTTGCAGTTTTTATCAACGGAACTTCTTCCGTCCCATAATCTTCTCTCGCTTTTTTTAGCGTCTTCCTAACCTCTTCAGCTATTTTATCCCTAATTTGTTTCGTATCTTGAGCTTCCAATTCCTTTAACTTTTCAAATACCTTTTCGGCTTCTTTTCTTGCTTTTTCGATAATGTCCTTTGCTTTTTCCCTCGCTTTTTCTATCATTTTTTCTTCATTTTTCCTAAGTTTTTCTCTTTCTTTTTCAAGTTCTGTTAGTTTATTAAAAAGACCTTCTTTTATTTTCTCAAGTTCTTCTCTTTCTTGCCTTATCCGCTTTCTCTCCAATTCGATTTCCTGCAGCAGATCTTCCATTCTTATATCTTCTACTTTTAAGAAGTTTCTCCCAGCGTCTATAATCTCTCTCTTTAACCCCAGTCGTCTTGCAATTTCAAAAGCATTGCTCTTTCCGGGAACGCCTATGGATAACCTGTAAGTCGGACTTAGAGTTTCCAGGTCAAATTCCACGCTCGCATTTTCCATCCCATCCCTGGAATAGGCAAAAGCTTTTAGTTCGCTATAGTGAGTTGTCGCTATCACTCTAGCTCCTATTTTCAAAAAGTAATCCAATATAGCCATTGCCAGTGCTGCACCTTCTGTGGGGTCCGTCCCGGCCCCTAGTTCATCCAGCAATACCAAGCTTTTCGAATCCGCTCTGTCTACTATCTCTTTTATATTTTTCATGTGCGCGGAAAAGGTGCTGAGTGACTGCTCAATGCTTTGCTCATCGCCAATGTCGGCAAAAACATTGGTGAACACAGACATTTCAGTTCCTTCTTCGCATGGAAGGTGAAAACCGGATTGCGCCATCAGAGCAAACAAACCTACGGTTTTTAACGAAACGGTTTTTCCACCGGTATTAGGCCCGGTTATAACCAATATCGTAAATTCGTTGCCCAGATAAATATCGATCGGAACAACTTCTCCTTTCAACAAAGGATGCCTGCCTTTTTTAATGCTAATATATCCTCTCGTATTAAATTCGGGTTCGACACCTTTTATTTCAATGCTGAACTTGGCTTTAGCCAGGATGAAATCTAGGCGTATTACAGCTTCAAAGGTCTCTTCAAGGTATTCGCTGTTCTGTGCTATTTTAGCCGTAAGCTCTTTTAATATTCGCTCTATCTCCTTGTTCTCTTCAATCTCCAACCTTCTTATTTCGTTGTTAATTTGAAGGACGGGCATGGGTTCTACATAAATAGTCAACCCGCTCGCTGACTGGTCGTGTACTACTCCGGGAATGCTGTTTCTAAACTCTTGCTTTACCGGAATTACGTACCTGCCGTTTCGCACTGTGATAATAGGCTCTTGAAGGAATTTCTGATAGTGGGGCGAATTTACGTAAAACTCCAGCTTTTCTTTTGCTCTCTGTAAAAGTATTTTTTTCTCTTTTCTCAGGCTGAGCAATCTGGGACTTGCGTCATCTGATATTTCTTCCTCGCTCAAAATAATTTTGGAGATCTTTTCCTCGAGAGAAGTAAAGACGTGTATTTTCTCTATGACGCTTTCAACAACCTTGCAATCGGTTAATGCTTTATCGTACCACGCCTTTTTTATGAGACGCGAAGCTCTCATAATCGCAGCAATTGAAAGCAGCTCACCGGGCGAAAGTATCCCCCCGATAGAAGCCCTTTTTATCGACTTTCGAATATCGGGCAACTCGTCGACGGGTAAGTTCATCCCCGCTTTTAGCAAAATTACGCCCTCTGTGGTCTCCCGCTGCATTCTCTTTACGATTTGTTCATCCGAAGCAGGTTTTAAATCAAGCAATAATTTTTTTGCCAAATCGGATACGGCGTATTTGCCTGCTATTTGTTTTACTTTGTCGAATTCCAGTAATTTCTGCACCCGTTCGTCCATAAAATCCAATCACCCTTTTTAGCTCATTTTCGCTTTTGGCTCAGTATTTCCATCAAGCGAGGAAGCGTACAGGTGTTTATCACGTCCTCTTTTTCTAACCAAGCCCTCCTTGCCACCCACACCCCGTACTTTATGTCGTTTAATCCTTCCAGCTCATGAGTGTCGGTGTTGATAACGATTTTTACCCCCATTTCCTTTGCCTTTCTCGCAAGTTCATCGTTCAAGTCAAGCCTGTCTGGAGAAGAATTGATTTCTAGCACGGTATTTGTTTCGGCTGCCGCTTTTAGCATAGCATCGACATCAATCTCATAGGGCTCCCTTTTTGCTAACATTCTCCCTGTTGGATGAGCGATTATATTAACATAGGGGTTGTAGATGGCTTTTAAGACTCGCCGAGTTAACTTTTCTTTATCTTGACTGAAGCCGCTGTGAATAGAAGCAATTACGATATCAAGTTCTTTTAATACATCGTCGTCGAAGTCCAAAAGGTCATTGCTCAAAATATCAACTTCTATGCCCGATAAAATCCTTATCCCTTTTATTTCGTTATTCAGCTTCTTTATGTGTTCCATCTGCTTAAATAAACGCTCTTCATCTAACCCGTGGGCGACCTTCAAAGATTTTGAATGATCGGTAATGGCGATGTATTCGTAACCTTTATCTCTAGCTTTTATTGCGATTTCTTCTATAGAATTTAATCCGTCGCTCCAATTGCTATGGATGTGAAGGTCGCCTTTTATATCACCAATTTCGAGGGATTGGGGCAGTTTCCGCTTTAGAGCCGCTTCTATTTCTCCCCGGTTTTCCCTGAGCTCTGGAATTACATAGGGCATGTCGAGCAATCCGTAAATTTTTTCTTCATTTTCAGGGTATAATAGTTCGCCACTTTTTACCCGGACGATACAATTCTTTTGAATATCATAACCCTTTTCTCTGGCTATTTCCCGCAACCTGACATTGTGTTCCTCACTACCCGTAAAATAATGCAAACAGGACCAAAACGCCACAGGCTCTACAACATGAAAATTAACCTCAATCCCTAAATCCAGCAATACTTTCAACGTTTCACTGCTTCTTTCCCTAACCTCTTTTATCCTGTGGTAGGTTAACAATCCGTCAATTACTTCATCTGACTTATTAGAAGAAATGACAATCTCGAGTTCGCTTATTAACTCCTGTCTTCTTCGCAGGCCTCCCGCCGCATCAACTTTTTCAACTGCAGGATGTGATCGCAGCATTGCCATTATTTCTTCCGCCAGAAAAAGGGCGGTGGGCAAAAGCATTTTCCCCATCGTCCCCTTTAGCATCTCGATCCCTTTCAATATGCCTTGTTCCGTCTTCACTCCTATTCCGGGCAATCCCCTTAATTTACGCTGCTTTGCCGCCTGTTCCAGCTCTTCAATTGTGATTATATTCAACCTCTCGTAAATAGTCCTTATCTTTTTTGCCCCCAGCCCCGGAATCTTAAGCATTTCCACTAGTCCCTTAGGTACTTCACTTTTGAGTTTTTCGTAATACTCGCACGTTCCGCTATTTATAATTTCCCTTATCTTTTCTTCGAGAGCCTTTCCAATTCCTTCTATACCGGCAAGGGAAGAGGTTTTTACTAAATATTCAACATCCTCAGTAAGATTTGCGATTGCCCGGGCGGCTTTTCGGTAGGCCCTGATTTTAAAAATATTTTCCCCCTTTATTTCCAGCATATCTGCAATATCGGAAAAAATAAAGGATACGAGATAATTTTTCATGTCCTTCCAACTCCGTTTTACCTGCTTTTTTCTTCATCGAATAGCTCTAAAAATTCCTCGTATTCAGCCTTTAGCTTGAAATATTCGTCGGCGATATTTAATGCCGTCAGTACCGCCAAGTTAATGCGGCTAAGTCTCGGGTTAAGTTTTAAAAGTAATTTCATTTTTTGGTCAACATACTTTGCCAGTTGCTTTATGTATTCTTCTGAAGCCGAACCCTTTATATAATAATTTTCTCCGCAAATCTCCACCTTTACCCTTGTGACATCCGGCTCTTTTTCCATCCCTTATCCTCCCGCTCTTTACTCCCTCAGGCGACCGTCAAACCTTTCAAGTATGCCTTCAATTATTTTAGCGTGCAGGTCGTTTATTTCTTCATCCGTCAGCGTCCTGTCTTTCGCTCTATAGGTCAATGAAAAGGCAAGACTTTTGCAGCCTCTCGGTATCTGTTCCCCTCTGTAAATATCGAAAAGTTCCACGTTCTCCAACAGCTCTCCACCTATTTCCCTTATGGCTTCCATTATGTCGCCCGCAGCAACACTTTCCTTTACAACTATAGCCATATCTCTTTCCGCAGCCGGGAACCTGGGAAGCGGCTGGTACTTTACTTCAGTTGCTGCTTTGTCCAGCAATAGTTCCATATCAAGCTCCGCAACATAAACCCTTTTATCTTCCATGTCATAATTTTCCATTACATCCGGATGAATTTCTCCTATATACCCCGCGATTTCGCCCCCTACGGAAATGCTAGCAGTCCTTCCGGGGTGGAAGGCAAAATGCCGGTCCGGGTTAAATTTAGGATTATCTATCTTTAACTTTGAAAAGATCGCTTCCACTATTCCTTTCAGGTAGTAAAAGTCCAGTTTTTCTTCACAAACTGCAAGACCTATCATTTTCTTTTCTCTGGGCAGTTCTTTTAAAGGCAACTCTTTTGGCAGGAAAACCTTCCCCACCTCGAAAATGCGTATTCTTTTCTGCTTTTGATTTAAGTTAAACTTAACCACTTGGAGGATCCCGTCGAGCAGCGTGGTCCTCATTACGCTATGTTCTTCACCTAGAGGGTTCAATAACCTTACGGCGTTGCGAACCTCGTGGTCGAACGGCACTTTTAGCTTGTCGAAAGCACTGGGACTGATAAATGAATAAGTGTATATTTCCGAAAATCCCAAATCCGAAAGGGTCTTTTTGATTTCATCTTCTAATTTCTGTCTCTTACTTAGTACGCCACAGGTAGCAATACTGCCCGGCAAAGTCGATGGAAGATTGTCATACCCGTAAATCCTGGCAATCTCTTCGGCTATATCAGCCTGTTGAGCTATATCTGCCCGAAAGGTCGGAACTATGACAAAGGTCTTTCCGTCTTCGTCTTCAACGCCCATTCCCAGTCTTCTCAAAATGCCAACCATGCATTCTTTAGAAATATCGGTACCCAGCAAAGCGTTTATTTTGTCAACCCTCAGTTGCAACCTTCTTGGTCGAACTACTTCGGGATATACATCTGCGTATTCTTTAACAACTCTACCTGCTCCCAACTTTTCAATGAGCTCGCAGGCTCTCTCAGCCGCTATTTCGGCAAGATTCGGGTCAATTCCTTTTTCATAGCGCAAAGACGCCTCGGTTCTAATGCCCAGTCTTTTTGCCGTGCGGCGGATGTTGGGTCCTAGGAAATTTGCCGATTCCAAAAGTACTGTCCTTGTTTTCTCTGTAACCTCGGTGTTTTCTCCCCCCATAACTCCTGCCAAAGCTACGGGACCTTTTTTGTCTGCGATCACCAAAGTGTCTTCTGTGATCTCCCTTTCCTGCCCGTCTAAAGTAACAAGCTTTTCGCCTTTTTTGCCCCTTCGAACAATAATTGAACCGTCAGTCAATTTATCATAATCAAATGCATGTAACGGCTGACCCAGTTCCATCATAACATAATTGGTAATGTCGACAATGTTGTTTATGGGGCGAATCCCGCAAAGCTGCAATCTTCTTTGCATCCAGAGGGGAGAGGGTTCAATTTTTACATCTTCTATTATCCTTGCGATGTACCTTTTACAAAGGTCAGGGGCCTCTACGGTTACTTTCACCTTTCCAAAAATCTCGTCGATTTGCCTTATTTCCCCAGAGGTCGAAAAAGACACCTTCAAAGGAACGTTGAAGGTGGCCGCAGCCTCCCTTGCAATGCCTACGATGCTAAAACAATCAGCTCTATTAGGGGTAAGTTCAAATTCCACCACTGCATCTTCAAGTTCTATGTACTCTTTAATATCTTTTCCCACCGGAGCATCTTTCGGCAAAATCAAAAGCCCTTTTTTCATATCTTCCGGCAGGCCGTGGTCATCCAATCCCAATTCTTTTGCCGAACAAAGCATCCCCTCCGATTCCATTCCTTTTATATTCTGAACTCCTATCTTTTTACCACCCTCTATTGTGGCTCCGGGCAGGGCCACAGCTACCTTATCGCCTTTTTTGATATTATGGGCTCCCGTTATTATTTGTAAGACCCTTTCTTTTGTATCTACTTTAGCTACCAATAGCTTTTCTGCGTGAGGATGCCTTTTTATCTCCAAAACCTCTCCTATAACCACATTTTTTATATCTCGTCCAACGTATTCGACAGTCTCGACGCTAGATCCTGACATGGTGAGTTTTTCGGCAAATTCTTCCACACTGCCTTTATAATCCACGAATTCTTTTAGCCATTTCATCGGTACCCTCATATTGCTTTCCTCCCAGTTAAAACTGTTCTAAGAATCTGAGGTCGTTTTCGAAAAACAGCCTCATGTCGTTAATGCCGTACTTTAACATGGCTATCCTTTCGATTCCCATACCAAAAGCAAAACCCGTAAATTCTTCAGGGTCGTATCCACAATTTTTAAGCACGTTCGGATGAACCATACCGCAGCCTAGTATTTCTAACCAGCCCGTATAAGAGCAAACCCTGCACCCCTTTCCATCACACGCAATACAAGATATATCCATTTCGGCACTCGGCTCGGTGAACGGAAAATAGCTGGGCCTGAACCGCACCCTCCGTTCCTGTCCGTAAAACATTTTTGCAAAAGTTATAAGGGTGCCCTTCAAATCGGCCATTGTCACACTTTTTCCAACCACAAGTCCTTCAACCTGGTGGAAAACAGGAGAGTGAGTCGCATCCACCTCATCGGAACGATAAACTCTTCCCGGAACTATAACTTTGATAGGAGGCATTTTTTTCTCCATAGTCCTGACTTGCACAGGAGAGGTATGCGTTCGCAAAAGAATCTCTTCAGTTATATAGAACGTATCCTGCATATCTCTCGCCGGATGATCTTTCGGTATGTTTAGAGCTTCAAAATTGTAATAATCAAGCTCGACCTCCGGGCCTTCAACAACCTCATATCCAAGGCCCAGAAAAATTTCTTTTATCTCGTCCAAAACCAAAGTCAGCGGATGTTTGTGTCCCAAGATGACTTTAGATGGTATTGTGACATCGATCTTTTCCTGCTGCAGCCGTGCGTTTTTGGCGATTTCTTTTAATTCTGAGGCCTTCTGAGAAAATTTTTGTTCTAACTCTTCTTTAATCTCGTTCGCTAATTTACCTATGATCGGTCTTTCTTCCGGCGAAAGATTCGCCATTCCCCTCAATATTGCAGTGAGCTTGCCTTTCTTCCCCAAAAATCTTATCCTAAAATCATTCAATTCCCTGATGTCTTCTGATTTCTCAATGCTATGCAAAGCTTCTTCTTTCAAAGCTAACAACTCTTCCTTCACTTACTTTACTACCTCCTCAAAATTAAATTACAAAAAAGCTTTCGTCCCGGAAAACGGACGAAAGCTTGTCTTCTGCGTTACTTCCTTAAAGAATTAATATTTACACCACTCAATATTTTTTAATGGGATAAACCTTGCTGGAAATTAATTTCCTGTATATCAAATAGGCCGTTATCGAACCCGTGGCTTCAAAAATATTCCAAAAAAAGTCGGCGGTCAGCAAGAGACCACTCCCTTTCCCAGCGTTTAAGTTTATTATAGCACAGCAGGTAACGTTTTACAAGGGAAAGAGAGCCCCTCTTTGCCTTGCTGCTTCATAAAGCAAAATTCCGCTAGCCACCGCTACATTCAGCGACTCCGCCTTGCCGGGAATCGGAATTTTTACCTGTTCCGACGGCATATTCAGTATCTCTTTTGAAACACCTTCGGCCTCGCTGCCGAAGACAATAACCACCGGCGACGTGTAGTCCGCATCTAGGTAACTCCTCTTCCCACCAAGGCTGGTTACTACTATTTTAGCTCCTTTTATAGATAATTCTTTCAGTGCCCACTGAAGGTCAATTTCTTCCATTACTGGCAGGTGAAAAATGGAGCCCATCGTGGACCTTATAACCTTAGGGTTATATACGTCCACACATCCTTTTCCCGCCAAAATCCCGCTAGCTCCAGCCGCATCCGCTGTCCTTATAATAGTCCCCATATTGCCCGGGTCTTTAATACCATCAAGAGCAACGACTAAAAAGTTACCCGTGCATAAGTCTGCGATCTCGAACTTTTTCATTCTAACAACGGCCATGATACCCTGCGGGGTCTCCGTATCCGACAGAGTTCTGTATAGCTTTTGCGGTACTTCGTATACCTTTACATCCCCGAATCCATGGAACTTTTCCCCGTACCTCTTTACAAAATCGTCCGACAATACGATGAATTCAACCGCATAATCCGAATTCAATGCTTCTTGCGTAGCCCGTAAACCTTCGACAACAAAAAGCCCTTGCCTTTTTCTATAATTTTTAAGCCTAATCAAGGCCTTGACCAGATTTATCTGCCTTTTCGAAGGCTCCCCAAAAGTCATTTTACCTCCCAAGTAACTCAAACAAGCTTTTCAAGTTTTTCTATATCCTTATTTTGTCCCACCACTACCAGAATATCTCCTTTTTTTATGAAATCGTCGGCGCCCGGAGACACTATTACATCCTCGCCGCGTTTTATAGCCATTACATTCAAACCATAGTTTTTCCTCATCTTCAATTCACCTAAGGTTTTGTCGTACCATTCGGGAAAAGCCTCTAGCTCAACTATTGAAAAATCAGGCGAAAGTTCGATATAGTCTAGAATATTCGATGCTACCAGATTATGGGCAACTCGAACGCCCATGTCCCTTTCTGGAAAAACCACCCTGTCGGCCCCGATTTTATATAAAACTTTTCCGTGGAGGTCATTTTGCGCTTTAGCGATGACGTATTTTATCCCCATCTCTTTAAGAATCAAAGTCACCAAAATGCTCGATTGGATATCGTCGCCGATGCTTACTATGCCGACGTCGAAATTCCTGACTCCAAGTGCCTTCAATGTATTTTCATCCGTGGCATCCGCCTGAACCGCATGGGTAATGCTGTCAGCTAGTGATTGAACTATTTCTTCATTTATGTCAATCCCCAATACATCGTAACCCAGCTTATATAACGTCCTCGCAACACTCGAGCCGAATCTCCCTAAACCGATTACTACGAACTGTTTCATGTTACACCGCCTCCAACCATTAACCTACCAGTACTCTCTCTTCAGGGTATTTTATTGGCGCAATTTTCTTTCTGGTGGCCAAAGCCAAAGCTACTGTAAGCGGACCCACCCTACCGCAAAACATGGTGATTATTATGAGTATCTTTCCGACATCGCTCAGGTGAGGGGTGATTCCTAATGACAAACCTACGGTTCCGAAGGCAGATACGGTTTCAAACAATATGGTAATGAAATCGGTCTTTTCCGTCAGCGTTAGCAGAAAGGAAACCGTAAATATAAGCAAAAGAGCCACTACTACAATAACGCAAGCTTTAAATACGTTATCCCACGGAACGCGCCTGCTGTATATTTCTACATGTTCCCTGGAGGTGATAACAGTATAAACCATCAACAATAACAAGAAGAACGTCGATGTTTTCACTCCTCCGCCCGTAGAGCCCGGCGAGGCTCCGATAAACATCAACAAAATGGTGAAGTATTTGGCAGGTAGCGTCATATCCGATTGGCTTATGGTGTTAAACCCCGCTGTCCTCGAAGTTACGGATTGAAAGGCTGCAGCCAAAATCTTCCCACTAGGCGAAAGATTACCGAGGGTTTTGGGGTTCTCATGCTCCAGAGCGTATATCGTAAGAAAACCACTAATCAGCAAAATTGCCGTCATTGTAAGCACTATTTTTGAATGAAGGCTGAGTCTATGAAAGCTCCTTGTACTGAATACGTCGCATATCACTGAAAATCCCAGACCACCAAAAATTATCAGCGCCATTATAACTATGTTTATTAGAGGGTCCTCCACAAACGGAGTAAGACTTTTGAAATCTCCTATAACGTCAAATCCGGCGTTATTGAATGCTGAAACTGCGTGAAAAATTCCGGCATAGATTCCTCTCGAAAATCCGTAAATTTTTACAAACCGCAATGAGAGCAGAAAAGCTCCTATCCCTTCGAATAGCAGCGTTGTAAAGATGACGTACCTGGCAAGCTTTACCACACCGGCGATGGTTAATTGATTTAAAGCTTCCTGCATTACGAGGCGCTCTCGCAGGGTTATCCTCTTTCCCAATATCAAAAATATTAACGTGGCCATCGTCATAAATCCGAGGCCACCGATTTGTATTAAAAGCAAAATGACAATTTGTCCAAAAATCGAATACTGGGTATACGTGTCAACCACCACGAGTCCCGTTACGCACGTGGCGGAAGTAGCAGTAAAAAGCGCGTTTAAAAATCCCACGCTCTCGCCGGTTCTCGACGCTACCGGCAAGGTGAGGAGCAAAGCGCCACTCAGGATCACCGCAGCAAACCCTAAAACCAAAATCTGAGCTGGTTTTAATCTCAGATTATGACCGAAAGCTACTGCTTTGATTTTTGATCGCCTCCTAATATCAGACAAAGCGATCGGAACTTAAACTTATTTTACATTTGCTTTAGCGATTTCCACCAACTGATTAAATCCCTCTTTATCGTGTACAGCCATTTCAGCCAGCATCTTGCGGTTTATCTTTATGCCTGCTTTCTTAAGCCCGTTTATGAATTTGCTGTATGAAATTCCGTTAGCTCTCGCGGCCGCATTAATCCTCGTGATCCAAAGTCTCCTGAAATCACGCTTCTTCAATTTTCGCCCGACGTATGCATACATCAGGGATTTTAAAACTGCCTGGTTCGCCATTCTAAAACGCTTGCTTTTTGCACCGTAATATCCCTTTGCTAATTTTAAAATCTTCTTGTGTCTTCTTCGAGCTGTAACACCTTTCTTAACTCTTGGCATCAAATATCCCTCCGTTTACTTATATGGTATCAGCTGTAGAATTCGCTTGTAATCCGCCTTGCTCACAAAAGCCGGCTTTCGCAAGTGCCTTTTCCTCTTTTGAGATTTGTGAGAAAGAAGATGGCTTTTAAACGCCTTTGCTCTCTTTATTTTTCCCCTTTTCGTAAGATTGAACCTTTTAGCAGCGCCTCTGTGGGTCTTCATTTTGGGCATCGTATCCTCACTCCTTAGTTGTATTTTGTTTTGGCGAAAGTATCATCACCATATTTCTCCCCTCTATCACCGGGGGTTTTTCCACAATTGCTTTTTCTTTTACACTTTCAGCCAATCTCTTTAATACATCCTCCCCCAGCTGGGTATGGGTTATCTCCCTTCCTCTAAATCTTACCGTGACTTTTACCTTGTTGCCGTCGTCCAAAAATCGCAGAGCACTTTTCACCCTTACCTGAAAATCATGCTCTTCTATGTTCGGGCTCATTCTTATTTCTTTCACGCTTATAACTTTTTGGTTTTTGCGAGCTTCCTTTTCCTTTTTGCTTTGCTCGTATTTGTACTTGCCATAGTCCATTATTTTGCACACCGGCGGTTTTGCCTGGGGAGCAACCTTGACTAAATCCAATTGTCTTTCCTGTGCGAGCTTTAAAGCTTCTTTTAGGGGCATTATCCCCAGTTGTTTCCCATCAACGTCAATAACTCTGACCTCTCGCGCTTTAATTTCATAATTTACTTCCAGTTCTTTTTCTTTTGTAATACCGTTCACCTCCAAAAAAATTAAATAAAATAAAGGGCAGGAAGAATCCACCTGCCCCCTTTTCCTTGTAAGAACCTTATAGGCTTTCGCCATAAGGTGAGAAGATGAATTCTTCTACTTTCTAGCTAAAATATTCTGTTTTCGATTACCTAGACTAATATATCATACGGCGTTTTATGATGTCAATCACTTTATCCGTTTTATTCTTTGTTTTTTATCCTTTCCTTTATCTCTTGGACAAACTCCTCTAAACTTTTCGTTCCTACGTCACCTTTTTCCCTTATTCTTACCGACACGGAACCTTCAGCCTCTTCTTTTTCCCCTACGATAAGCATATACGGGATTTTTTGCATTTGTGCTTCCCTTATTTTATAACCTACTTTCTCGTTTCTTTCATCTAATTCTACTCTAATATCGTGAGCTTCTAGCTTTCTTTTTACCTGCCTTCCGTACTCTAAAAATTTTTGACTTACGGGTATTACCTTTACTTGCACCGGTGCTAGCCAGACTGGAAACGCTCCGGCATAGTGTTCTATAAGGATTCCTATAAAACGTTCAAGGCTCCCGAAAATAGTCCGGTGAATCATTACGGGACGGTGCCTTTCACCATCCGGACCGATGTAGGTAAGGTCGAAGCGTTCTGGCATCATGAAGTCTAACTGAATTGTGCCGCACTGCCAGGTTCGACCAATGCTATCTTTCAGGTGAAAATCTATCTTCGGGCCATAGAAAGCTCCATCGCCTTCATTTATTTTGTAAGCGAACCCTTTTTTCTCCAAGGCATTTTGCAAAGCCGATGTGGCTTTTTCCCAAAGTTCATCAGGTCCCATAGAATTTTCAGGCCGGGTTGACAACTCTACGTGGTAATCAAAACCGAAAATCTTGTAAATATAATCCGCCAGTTCTATTACGTCCAAAATCTCTTCCTCAATCTGTGATGGCATGACGTAAATATGGGCATCGTCCTGAGTGAAGCTCCTCACCCTCATCAAACCATGTAGAACTCCCGAAAGCTCATGCCTGTGGACAAGACCTAACTCCGCCAGTTTCAAGGGAAACTCTCTGTAGCTATGGACCTGGCTTTTATATATCAATATCCCGCCGGGGCAGTTCATGGGCTTTATAGCGTACCCTACTCCGTCTATCTGGGTAAAATACATGTTCGATTTATAATGATCCCAGTGTCCCGAGCGTTTCCACAGTTCTTCGTTCAATATTATGGGAGTTTTTATCTCCTGATATCCTCTTTTTTGGTGTTCCTTTCTCCAGAAATCAACTAACGTATTCCAGAGTATCATTCCTTTGGGATGGAAGAACGGGAAACCGGGGCCTTCCTCATGCATGCTAAAAAGATCGAGTTCCCTCCCCAGTTTTCTATGATCCCTCTTTTTAGCCTCCTCCAGATTCTTTAAGTATTCTTCCAGCATCGATTTTTTCGGAAAAGATGTGCCGTAAATCCTCTGCAGCATCTTATTGCGTGAATCGCCCTTCCAGTAAGCACCCGCAAGGCTCGTCAGCTTAAAGGCCTTTATCTTGCCTGTGGATGGTATGTGAGGGCCTGCACATAAATCGAGAAACTCTCCGTTTTTATAAAAGCTTATCTTGGCGTCTTCCGGCAGGTTTTGGACCAATTCCACTTTGTAAGGCTCTCCCATTTCCTGCAATTTTTTTATCGCTTCTTCTCTTGTCACTTCCATACGGATGAATGGCTGATCTTCCGCTACAATTTTTTCCATTTCCTTCTCGATTTTCTCAAGGTCTTCAGGCGTAAAGCTCTCCTCCCTGTCAAAGTCGTAGTAAAAACCTTCTTCAATAGCAGGCCCAATGCCCAATTTAACGTCGGGGAAAAGTCGTTTTACTGCCTGAGCCATTACGTGAGAAGTGCTATGCCTGAACGCATTCCTTCCTTCCTCGTCCTCAAAGGTCAGAATTTCCACTTTAGAATCCTTATCCAGCTTGTAACTCAAATCCACAAGTTCGCCATTAACTTTGGCTACCAAAGCTTCATTTGCCAATTTGGGACTTATGTCCTTCGCTATATCCATAACGGTAATGCCTTTGGGATAAATTCTTTCTTCATCTCCCCTTAATAATACTCTCACTTGTTCCTGCATTGCCAACCACCTCTTTTCATATCAATTTTTTTACTAAAATTGAAAAACCTCCCGCCCCGCAAGGGACGGGAGGTTTGCTCCCGTGGTTCCACCCTTATTTTTTGACTCTTATGGCGTTAAAGGTGCCACCTGAGGACTCCGAGGCGGTTTTCGGCTTACTATTCTCAGGACCTTTCCAGCTGCCGGCCCCTCTCTGGGAGAAATCGTAAGCCTACTCTTCTCTTCATAGCCCCTCGATATTATTTAGTTTTAGTCAATTATAATCCCTTTAAATTGTAATGTCAAGTTTTAGAAGATGATTTCATGTATTAGTTGAAGAAGTGCAAAAAGACAGCCTGGATGAGGCCTATAAAGAATCCTATAACCCCGCCAAGCAACTCGATTTGTCTTAACTCTTTCTTTGAAAGCTTTACTATAAGTTCCTCAAGCTGATTTAAGTCAAGAGAATTCAATTTTTCTTCCACCATTGAACCTAATTTGAATTTTTCTTTTACCTTTGCTGTCAAGTCTTTCTTTAATTCCTCATAAACCATTTCGCCATTTCTGTCCACTGCATCTAGTAAAAAATTCGCTATTACCGTCTTCAACGAGCCAGGCAAATAAGCCAGCTTTTCATTGATTTTCTGCTCTATTATACTCTTAATACGCGACAGTATTTGAAGCTTCATTTCTTCCGCCGTCAATCGGTTTATTATATCATCTGAAGAGATAATCTCTCTTTCTAAAACTTCTCCTATATTTTTAGCTAGTTCCTTTCTCCTCTTGGGGATAAGGCCCTGAAATTCCATCCCCAGAATTTTTATCGGCTTCAAAGGGCGGAATATCAACCTTATCGCGAGCACGTTAGTCTGCCAGCCTATGAAAGCCCCTATTAAAGGTGTAAATACCAATTGAAAAATGGGGTAAATGCCTTCCATTCCTCAAACCTCACATTATTCCGCGTGACTTTTCCTCAAAGGCAGCAAATCAGCTATAAAAAAAGCCCTTATAAGGGCGTATTTCTTGCAGTTTGAAAGTTGGCATAAAAATGGTGGGCGCTGTAAGGATCGAACTTACGACCTCTTCCGCGTCAAGGAAGCGCTCTCCCACTGAGCTAAGCGCCCACTTTATGTGGTGCCGGGAACCGGAATCGAACCGGTATGGGTATTGCTACCCCCAGGATTTTAAGTCCTGTGCGTCTGCCAGTTCCGCCACCCCGGCCTATTTTCTTTTTTTGGAGGCGGCACCCAGATTCGAACTGGGGATAAAGGTTTTGCAGACCTCTGCCTTACCACTTGGCTATGCCGCCATTTAAATAAAAAATGGAGCGGAAGACGGGACTTGAACCCGCGACCCTCGCCTTGGCAAGGCGATGCTCTACCTCTGAGCCACTTCCGCACAAACTGGTGCCTTGGGGCGGAATCGAACCACCGACACGAGGATTTTCAGTCCTCTGCTCTACCGACTGAGCTACCAAGGCATGATTGATATGGCGACCCAGAAGGGACTCGAACCCTCGACCTCCAGCGTGACAGGCTGGCGTTCTAAACCAACTGAACTACTGGGCCGCATACCATTTTTGGTGGGCGAAACAGGGCTCGAACCTGTGACCCCGTGCTTGTAAGGCACGTGCTCTCCCAGCTGAGCTATCCGCCCTCGCGACAATTTTAAGTATACCCGATAATTAATTCGCTGTCAAAAACAATGAGATTTCTTTATAACTGTTTATTCGGTTTATCCATAAATTATCGCGTTTTTTCTTTGAATATCTGGTCAATATATCTGTCGTTCTTGTCTTTCCCGGCCTTCCGATTTCGATTAACTTTCTTTTTTATGCATATCTTCCCTGGCCTTGCGCATCAATTTCTTTACCATGTGCCCCCCTATTTTCCCCGTCTCTCTGGCGGTTAAGTTTTCCCATCCTCTTTTTTTAATGTCATCCTCCAGATTTAGTTCCCTCGCAACTTCAGCTTTCAATTTTTCAAGTTCTTTTTCTGATTTTTCTGCGGTCTTTTTATTTTTAGACATAGTTTCTCCCTCTTCTTTCCTTTCGTTTTTTATAAGTTTGCGCTAACGTTTTTATTTTTATGTATTTATTGCAAATGCTCTTTCAAGATGTCTTCGAGGGACTGTGCCAAAAATTCATTCTGTTCAGGTGTCCCCACGCTAAAACGCAACATATTTTCCACTTCTTTCCCTTCCGGCTTTCTTACAAGGATACCTTTTTCCAAGAGCTTTTGGTATACAAGGTCTCTTGGAACTTTGAATTTGCACAAGAGGAAGTTGGTACTGCTGGGGTACACCGTTATCCCAGGCAATTCTTTTAACTTGTTTTTTAATTCTTCCCTTGCCTTTATTATTTTCTTTTTTACCTCTTCCACCCAATCCATATGCTTTAAAACTTCAACTGCCGCTATCTGGGAAAAGAGATTTACGTTGTAAGGTGGCTTTACTTTATATAATTCTTCGATTATGTTTTCATCCGCCACCGCATAGCCGATTCGCAGACCTGCCAGGGAAAACACTTTAGAAAAAGTTCTAATTATGACCAAATTGGGAAATTGGGAAAGTCTTTTTATAAATGTCTTCCCGCCGAATTCAAAATATGCTTCATCTACGGCTACTATCCCGTTAAAATCTTTTATTAATTCAAATACATCGGGTTCCCTGAAGTAATCGCCGGTAGGGTTATTGGGATAACATATAAACATTACCTGGGGTGCATCCTTTTTAAACTGGCTTTTTATTTTCGGGACATCCAGCTTCCAACAGCAATCTGCGGAATCCTCTTCCAGCAGCAAGGGAACGCGAACTACTTTTGCACCGGATATTACAGAAAAGGTTTCGTAGCTTGGAAAAGAAGGAACGGGTATTATAACCTCCCTTCCCGGTCCGGCAAAAGCCAAAACTATATCGTATATAATCTCATCCGCTCCACTGCCTACAAATATCTTTTCCGGTTGTATTCCAAGATATCCCGACAGCGCTTCTCTCAGTTCATCACAGTTCGGGTCGTAATAATAGTTAAAGCTTTCTTTCCTAACCCGGTCAAAAATGGACTCCTTCAAATCTTCCGGCAGGTCGTAAGGGCTTTCATTAGCATGAAGCCTTATTGCTTCTTTTACTTTAGCAGGTTTATATGGAAGAAGGTTTACAAGGTCTTCTCTTTTATACTTCGTCATATCGTTATGTACCCCCATTCATACTTTAAATTAATAAAAACTATAACATGAGTTACGAAAAAAAGTCAACGAAATTGAGTAAAATAATTGATAGCAATGGAGAGTTTTGATATAATTGACCTTACCAAAAAACATTTTCCACGAAAGGAAGTGCTACATCTTGAAGGAAAAAATTGAAGAAGTTCTAAATAAGATACGCCCCTCCCTGCAGGCGGACGGCGGCGATGTGGAATTAGTGGATGTAGACGAAGAAAAGGGTATCGTTAAAGTAAGACTCACCGGAAGTTGCTTTGGTTGCCCGTTTTCAACCATGACTCTTAAAAACGGGATCGAACAGGTTTTAAAAGAGGAAGTGCCCGGAGTAAAAGAGGTACAAGCAGTTTAAAAAATAATTCATGATACCGCACCGCTTTTTAAGTTCGAACTTAAAAAGCGGTGTTTTGTTTTAACCAGCTTGACATTCTAGTTAATATGGAGTATATTATTTACAGAAAACCAACTAAAACGATAGGAATTAAGGGGCGAATCAAATTGAAACTCACGACTAAAGGCCGTTATGGTCTTACTGCCATGTTTGATTTAGCTGTCAATTACGGGAAAGGGCCTATTCCTTTGAAAAGCATCGCCGACAGGCAGAATATTTCAGAACATTATTTAGAGCAGCTCATAATGATTTTGAGAAAGGCGGGACTGGTAAAAAGCATCCGCGGCGCTCAAGGCGGCTATATGCTGGCCAAAAAACCTTCAGAAATAACGGTAGGCGATGTTTTAAGGGCCCTTGAAGGGCCGATTGGGCTTGTTGATTGCGTTCTGGAACAGGACCCGGTAGAATGTGACAAAGCAGAAACCTGCATAATGCGGCTAGTGTGGGAAAAAATAAGAGACAGTATAATTCAGGCGGTGGATTCGATAACGCTTCAGGACATGTGCGACGAAGCAGAAAAACGCAAGACCTCATCGGAAAGCTATATGTATTATATTTAGTTTACAAGAATAAAATTTCATTTTATCAAAAAAAAGGAGATGAACTTATGAAAAGAGTTTATATGGACCATGCCGGTACTACTCCGGTAAGGCGAGAAGTCTTAGAAGCAATGCTACCTTATTTTACGGAAAGATTCGGTAACGCCTCGACCATATATTCTTACGGCCGTGAAGCAAAGTCAGCCATAGAAGAGGCCCGCGAAAAAGTCGCCCACCTCATAGGAGCTGACCCACGAGAAGTATTTTTCACCGCAGGAGGTACCGAATCGGACAACTGGGCAATAAGGGGCATCGCCCATGCAAATAAGGAAAAGGGAAAACACATCATCACAAGCTCCATAGAACACCATGCAGTACTTCACACTTGCGAGGATTTGGAAAAAGAAGGTTTCAAGGTGACATATCTCCCCGTAGACAAATACGGTCTGGTAAAAGTCGAAGACGTAATAAATGCTATCACCGATGAAACAATTTTAGTCACCATAATGCACGCCAACAACGAAATAGGGACTATAGAGCCTATTGCAGAGATCGGGAAAGCACTTAAAAAGCTCGACAGAAAAATATACTTCCACACCGATGCCGTGCAGACTGTGGGGAAAATCCCGGTCAACGTCGATGAACTAGGGGTAGACCTTTTAAGCATTTCAGCTCATAAAATTTACGGCCCTAAAGGCGTCGGCGCTTTATATATCAGAAAAGGCACCAAAATTAAACCTTTCATGACCGGAGGTGCGCAGGAAAATAAAAGACGCGCAGGAACGGAAAACGTCCCGGGTATCGTCGGATTTGGCAAAGCAGCGGAATTGGCTGAAAAAGAACTTATGGAACAATATGAAAAGTTGTCTTATCTCAGAGATAAACTGATTAAAGGCATAATGGAAAGAATACCGCACGTAATTTTAAACGGGCATCCCACTCAGAGGCTGCCTCACAATGTAAACGTATGTTTCAAATATATAGAAGGTGAGTCCCTGCTCCTTAATCTGGATATGAAGGGTATTTGTGCGTCTAGCGGCTCTGCGTGCACCTCGGGTTCTCTCGAACCCTCACACGTGCTTTTAGCGATAGGGCTACCTCATGAAATCGCCCATGGTTCTTTAAGGCTCACTTTAGGAAGGGATAATACGGAAGAAGACGTAGACTACGTGCTTGAAGTGCTTCCCGGCATAGTGGAAAAACTGCGCAGCATGTCTCCGCTTTTCCCGTCAAAAGGAGGTAACTGAAAATGTACAGCGAAAAAGTGATGGAACATTTTACGAATCCCAGAAATGTGGGAGAAATCCCGGATGCGGATGGAATCGGAGAAGTTGGAAACCCGGTGTGCGGGGATCTAATGAAGATATATATAAAAGTTAAAGACAACGTGATCGAAGACATTAAATTTAAGACTTTCGGATGCGGAGCCGCCATAGCCACCAGTAGCATGGTTACCGAAATGGTAAAGGGAAAGACTATAGATGAAGCTTTAAAGGTCACGAACAAAGCGGTGGCCGAGGCTTTGGGCGGATTACCCCCAGTGAAAATGCATTGTTCAAATCTCGCTGCCGATGCTCTGCACGCTGCCATAGAAGATTACAAGAGAAAAAAGGAGAGGAAAGATGTCGCTGAACAAAAATAGAGTGGTGGTTGCCATGAGCGGTGGAGTTGACAGCTCCACCTGCGCTTATTTATTGAAGGAACAAGGCTACGAAGTTATAGGTATCACGATGCAAATCTGGCAGGACCCTTCCGAAGAATACGTATACCGGGAAGGGGGCTGTTGTTCCATCGGCGCCGTATATGATGCGCGTAAAGTAGCTGAAAAGCTAAAAATTCCTTATTACGTGCTGAATTTCAAGGAGTTATTCAACGAAAAGGTAATTGACTACTTTGTGGACGAATACCTGGTAGGAAGGACTCCAAATCCCTGCATAGCTTGCAATAAATACATTAAGTTCGAAGCCCTTTTAAAAAAGGCGATGGAAATCGATGCTTATTATCTAGCCACAGGCCATTACGCCAGAATAGAATACGACGGCGAATCCGGGAGGTACCTTTTAAAGAAGGGAAGGGATAAAACCAAGGATCAATCTTACGCCCTCTACAACTTGACTCAGGAGCAGCTTGAACATCTGCTGCTACCTTTAGGAGAATTCACAAAGAGTCAGATTAGAGAAATCGCCCGTAAAGCCGGTTTGCCCGTGGCGGAAAAGCCCGACAGCCAGGAAATCTGCTTCGTTAATACGAATTACAAAGACTTTCTCAAAGAAAGGGCGGTTGAGCGGATAAAGCCGGGACCAATTTTGGATACGAGCGGAAAAGTTTTGGGCCAGCATGAAGGAATTGCCTTTTACACCATCGGTCAGAGGCGGGGATTGGGTATTTCTGCGGGAAGACCGCTCTACGTAGTCAACATTGACCCGGAAAAAAATGCAATAATTGTAGGTGAGGAAAAGGACCTTTTTACCAAAGAATTTCAAGCGGAAAAAATCAATTGGATAGCTTTCGATTCGCTCACTCAAAAAATTAGGGCTTACGCAAAAATACGTTACAACTTTGAAGAAAAACCGGCCGAAATTCATCCTTTAGAGTCCGGCAACATAAAGGTCGTTTTCGACGAACCGCAAAAATCGGTAACGCCAGGACAGTCGGTGGTTTTTTATGACGGTGATTTGGTCTTAGGCGGTGGAATAATAGCTAAAAAGGGAGAATAACGGCAAAAGCTAAATTTTTACGTCAATATGATTGCTGCTTTTTTTAAAGGGTTTTTCCCTTTTTTTATTTTTTTCATCCTTTCTCCTTTCTTTTTCTGAAGTCACCTCAATTTTTTCCGATTTAGTGGGCGAATTTACTTTTCGCTTTTCTATTTCCTGCTGTTTTTGAAACTGCACGCCTAGCATGGTTTGAACCACTTTGCCGGATTCCTGCAGATTCTGATGTTCTTTTGCCACTTCCAAAGTCTTCGGAATAATTACCTGCATGTCAACGGGCCGCAAGGCCTTCACCTTCTTTCATACGGTCTTGACTTTATCTGACCTTCGTGATTGTAAAAGGTTACGTGTTCGTATTTGTCTTTTAGCCTCATGTTTGCATTGCCTATAACGATGTTCACGCCCGGGAAAACCGTATCGCTGGCAGAAATCTTAGCAAGCGTCATAGTCTCAATCAGCAGCGCCAGCCTTTCTTTTTCTTCTTCCAAAGCTTTCTTTTTTTCCAATAGTTCAGCTTCCGACTCCCTAAGCCTTTTTATCATATCGGTTCTTTCTGGGACTTCTATTCCTTTATTTACCTGCTTTGCTATAATGTCCAACGCAGTTTTGATTTTGGCTAAATTGCTTTCCACACTTTCAAGTTCGTGGTTTATTTCGTACAATCTTCTTTTGTATTCGGGGTTTACCCCCACCTCCACTATAGTCACGGTCGCCATCGGCGAACCTATCACGTTCGCCCTTATCTCCTTGCCTGCCCTTGCGCTGCCGCCTACCAAAAGGCCTTTTTTTCCTTTTACTTCTATTTTGTTTCCTGCCGAAACTAAGCTGTGCATTATTGCTTCATTCACTATTACATCTTTTCCGGCTTCTAAAGTGCAGTTTTCTGCAAACTTTGCCACAATGTCGCCGGCGGCTTTGACCATCCCTTTCCCCATGCCTCGTATACCCCGTTTTAAAAAAACCTTTCCGCCTGATATGAGCTCGGCCGCTTCTACATAACCTTCTACTTCTATATCTCCTTCCGCTTTAATTTTGTATCCGCTCTTTATATTTCCGTAAACTTTGACGCTTCCAACAAAATTTATATCCCCTGTCGACGGCCCCACATCCCCCTTTATTTCCATTACGGGAAGCACGCTTATTCTTTCTCCGTCAATTACCGGATGTCCATCGATGGCTGAATAGAAATATTTCCCGTCATCCGATAAAAAAACGTTTTTCCCCTGCCGCAATCTGACATTCTTGCCGTCCTTTGCCGGCAATATTTTCCCCGTCACCGTCTTTCCCGGCAAGCCCTTTTCCGGGGGAATTATTTCTGCCAGCAACTGCCCTTCCTTAACATTGGTAATAAATCCTAGGTCGTGAAAATCTACCCTTCCATCTTCGGTGATCTTCGGTTTTAATTCCTTGTAAATTTCTACGTGATACACAATTTCCCCATCCTTACCTTCTTTCGGCTCTATTCCCCTTGCTATTTCGACGGGAGTATTGTAGATGCCCTTTTTCAGCATTTCATTTATCTTGTCCGTATCTATTCCGAACACAACTCCTCTTTTATTCAGCTCTTTTAAAACATCATCGAGGCTGAGGTTTGTTCTACCCCCGGAAGATGAAATTAAAGTAAGGGTTGCACTCATTTCATCTTCCGAAATCTCAACGTTGATAAAACAGTAGCGTTCGAAATTGTTTTTATTTTCGGAATAGCTCAGTTCCATTAAATCACCCCCTTAACTAATTTCTAAAATAAGCTTTCTTCCTGCTCAGGCTTCCCCTCAGTCTCATTATGGCTTTTGTATGGAGCTGAGACACCCGCGCCGGCGAAAGATTTAAAACCGCCGAGATTTCTTTTAAGTTCAATCCCTCGTAGTAGTAAAGGGCGATAACAAGTTTTTCTTTACTCGGAAGTTTTTCTATCGCATCCCCCAACAATCTTTTCAATTCCTCTTTCTCCACATAACGTTCCGGTCTTTCATCTTCCTCGGCCACTACTGACAAAACCTCTTCAAGAGAAACTAAATTAGTTGCAGCCAATTCTCTATAGGTTTGTTGCAGTTCGTCCATGGTAATATTTAACTTCCTGCAGATGTCCTCATCCTTGACGTTTCCCTCTAATTCTTGTTCTAACTCGGAATAAGCTTGTTGCAAAATCTTTGCTTTTTCCATAGCCTTTTGGGGTATCCAATTCAACTTTCTCAGTTCATCGAGCATAGCTCCTTTAATTCTCATATAAGCAAACGTTTCAAACTTTACTCCCTTTTCTACATCGTATCGGTCAATAGCTTGCAGCAGGCCTATTACTCCAGCACTTACAAGGTCATCATAGTCCACCGATGGCGGCAAATTTATGGCCAGCCGGGCTGCTATATGTTTCACCAGAGGAACGTATATTTTTACAATCTTTTCTTTTATTGCAGAATCGCCTTTTGTCTTATATTCGATCAATAGATTTTCCGCCCTGACTGCCTCCTGCACCCGACCACCTCAAATCATCATAGTATTTTTATTCCGTGCCCTATAGTCTTTACGGTCAATTCTCCTGTCTCGCAACAAAATTCAATGGTTCTTCCGTAATTGCCTTCTACATCTTCGGCAATCAAATCTATATTCAATTGATTTAATTTCTTCCTTACTGCCTCCACATTTCTTTTTCCTATCATCATTACGCTGTTTTCTGACTTCAACTGGAACATCTGCGCTCCTCCCGCTATTTTTGCGACTAGTTTTTTGGTGTTAGCCCCCTTGTCCCTCAGCTCCGCTATAAGATAATCTATGGCCGTATCGGCAAATTTGCCGGGATTAAAGTCTCTTTTGCCGGTCAAGCTGCTATCGGGAAGCATGATATGAGCCAAACCGCCTATCTTCTTCGCACCATCGTATAACGCCACTCCTACGCACGAACCCAGCCCAAAAGACACGAGCAATGCTGGTGCTTTGGCTGTCTTATATTCTCCCATCCCCACTCGAATTATTTCCATCAGAAGCCCTCACTCCAATAGTGTTTAAAAGTACTTTAAATGCATTATCATCATCGGGTATAAGGAAAAAGTGAACCTTTATATCGTCCAAACCTTCTTCAAATTCAGTTTCCAACAAAAAAGCCGTATCTCCTATGTAGCCGTAAAGGCTCAGAGGAACACTGAGTATGGCACCGGCCATGTCAATGGCAAGGCACGGCACCGAAACCCGCAAAGATAACCGCGTAAAATCTGCAAGGGCCGCTACGAAAGCACTGGCAATTATATTTCCCATTTCTTTCAACGCGGACTCTTCTAAAGCTGTCAAATCCAATTCCGTTTTTTCTTGCCGCAGCATTATCTTTAGCAGATTTAACGTATCGGCCGGCTGCATGATGAATAAAATGTTAAAAGCAAGCTCGCCTTCGATTCTAAAGAAAATTCCCGTGACCATGTTTTCTGGTCCGCCGACTAACCTTGACACTTCGTCAAAGGGCAAGACCTTGACCTCCGGAATTCTCATTTCAACCCTTTTAGACAGAAGCATCGATAAAGCCGTCGCCGCATTTCCCGCACCTATATTGCCTATTTCTTTAAGGGCATCCAATTCTATCTCTTTGAACATATTTTTAACCTCACATTGCGGCCCGCGTCTCTGCCTCGCCGGGCCTCAATATTTTTTCAAGATTAAGTATTATGAGCAACCTGTCGCCTATTTTCCCTACTCCTTCCAAAAAATCGGAACTTATGTTTCCCGCCACCGACGGAGGCGGTTCGATGGAATCCTGTGGCAATTGAACAACTTCAGTGGCAGAATCCACTATCATTCCCACCGTCAAATCATCCAGCATGACTATAATGATTCTTGTATCGGCGGTAACTTCACCGGAAGCAAGGCCGAATCTTTTTTTCAGGTCTATTACCGGAATGATTTCGCCCCTCAGGTTTATGACTCCTTCTACAAAGTCCGGTGCTTTCGGAACTCTGGTTATAGGCATCATTCGCTCAATCGTATTTACCTGCATGATGTCCACGCCGTATTCTTCCTGTCCCAGTTTGAAAACGACGAATTGGCGAATTTCTTCCATCAAAGATTCCCCCTTCTTTTTTATATCAATGCATTTATATCCAAAATCAGAGCAACCTGGCCGTTCCCCAAAATGGTAGCTCCCGCAATGAATTTTATGTTTTTCAAGAAATTCCCCAGGGATTTAATCACTATCTCTTGTTCTCCCAAGAGGTTATCAACGATCAACCCCACTTCTTTATCGCCTTTTTTAACTATCACCACCGTCAGGGTTTCCTCGTCGGATTCACCGGCTGAAATGTCAAGTATTTGGTGAAGTCTCAGTATCGGAATCACGTTTCCCCTCAGTAAAATCACTTCGTTGTTCTGAACCTTCCTCAATTCCTCTTTTTGAAGAATTACTATTTCCTTAATTGAGTTTAACGGAATGGCGTATTTTTCTTTACCCAACTCTACCATTAAGGCCTGTATTATGGCGAGGGTCAACGGCAGCCTTATCAAAAATGTGGTACCTTCATTCTTTCTTGTCTTTACTTCTACCGAACCGCCCAGTGATTCGATCTTCGTTTTTACAACATCCAAACCCACTCCTCTTCCGGAGATATCGGTGACTTTCTCTTTCGTGCTGAATCCTGGTTCAAAAAGGAAATTCAATATTTCATTTTCTTTCAATTTTTTTCCCTGGACCTTATCCACCAGATTTAAATTTTGAGCTTTTTCCAAAACTTTCTCCAAATCTACGCCGCATCCGTCGTCGGACACTTCTATTACCACGTTATTGCCGTCGTGATATGCCTTGAGTTTCAACGTGCCTTCTTGGGGCTTTCCTTTTTTTACCCTTTCCTCTGGAGTTTCTATGCCGTGGTCCATCGCGTTTCTTACAAGGTGTATCAGTGGGTCTCCAATTTCGTCGATTATCGTCCTGTCAAGTTCGGTTTCCGCCCCTTCTATGATGAGATTAACCTGTTTTTTCAATTCTTTTGAAAGGTCCCTGACGACCCTGGGAAAGCGGTTGAACACGTTCTCTATGGGTACCATCCTCACTTTCATGACCGCATCGTGAAGGCTTGAAGTTATCCTTGCTAGGTATTCCAAAGCTTCCCGCCTTTTTTGCACATGTTCGTGAGACTTATCCTGTTCTTCCAGGCGGGTTTTTATTATTATAAGTTCGCTGACCAAATTCATAAGGTTATCCAAACGCTCTATGTCTACCCTGAGCGTCTTTGCGGTGTTTTTTATTTTGTTTTTATCACCGGTTTTATCGGCCGCAGGGGCGCTTTGCTTTGAGTCAGAAGATTCGCTTTCTCCTGTTTTATTCGCTACGGTGCTCATCTTTATTTCTTTTACGGTGACGCTTTTAATCTCCGACACGGAATTTACGGCATCCAAAATTTCCTTTTCCAATTTTGACGTAACCAAATATATGTAAAATTCATTTTCGAATTTTTCGTCTTCGATATCCTGAACATTAGGCCTAGTTTTAATAATGTCGCCCAAATTTTCCAGAGCCTTGAACACCAAAAATGCCCTGGCTGACTTCAGAAGGCAGTCATCGTTTAGTTTTACCAGTATTTCCCATATCTTTAAACCTTTTTTTAAAGCTTCTTCCATTACCCGGAGTTCGAATTCATTGAAAGACCCCTCAACTTCGTCAGAAGATTGCTTTGAGGGTAATCCACTTTCCCCTTCCAGCAACCTTCGTAATTTGTCAACGACAGGGTTGATATTTACCGGTCCTTCGTTCCCCTCGATGGAAATTTTATCTAACATCTTTTGAATTAAATCTACGCATTCCAACAGCACATCCACAACAGAGCTCGTCACTGGAAATTTGCCGCTTCTTATCTCGTGCAGCAGGTTTTCCATCTCATGAGTCAATTCGGATATCTTGTTGAACCCCATCGTCCCGGCCATGCCTTTTAGCGTATGGGCAGACCTGAAAATCTCTTCTACCACCTCATGACTGGGGTTCTTTTCTAGATTTAACAGATTGCTGTTCAGATTTTCGATGTGTTCCGTTGCTTCCTCCAGAAAGACGTTTAGGTAACGGCTATCCATTCCCTTTAACCTCCCATGATGAAGACTTCTTTTTTATATATAGCCTTTCTGACGCAGCTTTCTTTGTTCTGCTAAAACGAATTTTATTATGTCGTCCCTTTGCTGGTCGTCTATCTCTATAAATTGAACTCCGATATTATACTGATGGACATGCCTCAACTGGTCCTTTTCTATCCTTACGACCCTTGCCTTCACATCTACTTCTTTAGAATCAAGGGGCAATCTTATTTCAATCAAATCACCTTTTTCAAGTTGCTTACCGAAATAAATCAAAGCTCCACTTGCGCTGAGGTCTATCAGAAAAGCTTTCAACCAATTATCCGTATCCAAAGGTCTTATCTTAACCCTTCGCATCACCTGCACCCTGAAGTAGTTCCTGCGCTGATTTTTTTCCGGCTGTCCGAGAAGCACCACACCTATGACAGGAATGGGAGCGTATTTTTTTTCTACAACTTTCGCTTTGACGAAATAAAAACTGTTGTTTTTTGCAAAATAAATTTTGATGGTTTCTTCGGATTCCAGGAAAAAGATCTTTCCTTCGATAAAAGGCATCCCCAAAAAAAATCTGTCGCCCTCGAAATCCTCCACTTTAGTCGGCAATAATATCTTTTGTTTGTCTCTTTCCACCTCTATTTCTACCCTCATGCCAATTTCCAAAACCGAGTTGCTCATGAGCTTCCCCCGTCCTTACTTCAGCATAAAGGATAGCAATTTTTTTAGCCAACCGCCGACAGTTTGAATGTCCGATTCAATGTACGTTTCTTCTGCTAGAAGTTTTCTTGCTATATTGGTCATGCATTTAGATGACAGGCTGTCCGGGTATTTGAGAAAAAACGGAACCTGTTCCATGTTGGCTCTGAATACGGCCTTGTCCTCCAGTATGAATCCAAGATAATTCAAGGAAGTATTCAAAAATTTTTCCGAGGCGTTAATCAATTTTTGAGCGGTCGTTTCGGCAACCTTGTAGTTATCTACTTTATTTACTACGATGTGGATTCTTCCAACATCATCGTGAACCAACTTTATGACCGCATACGCATCGGCCAAGGCGGTATGTTCCGGAGTGGTAATTACGATTACCTCTTCCGATGCTCTAACGAAATTTATTACATTCTTCGAAATCCCGGCACTGGTATCTATTACCATAAAATCTACAGGCACATCGATGCTGCTGAAGGCTTTAATCAAAATACCAATTTCGCTCTCAGATAAATTCGCTAAACTGTAAAGTCCTGAAGCTCCCGGTATAATCCTTATTCCCGCCGGGCCGTGCATTATAATGTCACTTATCGATTTTTGTCCGTTTAATACGTGAAACAAGTTGAACTCCGGCGTCATGCCAATTAGAAGGTCAACGTTGGCCAGTCCCAAATCTGCATCCACGAGGAGAACGTTCTTTCCCATTTTTTGCAAGGCTATCGACACGTTAACTGCAAAATTGGTTTTCCCTACTCCTCCCTTTCCGCTAGTTACCGCAATAACCCGAACAGAATTGGGCATTTTCAATCGAGAGTGTTTTTTTTCCAAATTTCGCAATTTACTTGCCTGGTCGTTCATCAACTGCATCCCCCTAAGATAAGGTCTGCAATCTTCGAACCGGATGCTACTTCTATGTCGTCCGGTACGTTTTGCCCCGCAGTGAGGTAAGAGGGACTGCAATTGCTAAAAATGATGGCGTTTAATATCAATCCGTAGCTGTTAGTCTCGTCCAGTTTTGTAAACACAAGTTTTTGGTAGTTGAGTTCCTTGTAACTTTCGAGAATGTCGTATACATCCTTTGCCTTTGTGGTAACACTTATCACCATATGGATTTCCGTCGGCTTTACCATCTCGATTAAACTTTTAATTCTCTTAATTTGCATTTTATTTCGAGGGCTTGTACCCATAGTGTCTACCAAAACAAGTTCGCAGTCGGAAAGTTTCTTCATAACCCTAGAAGCATCCGCAGGCTCAAATATTACTTCTACAGGAATTTCAAGTAAGTCACCGTAGGTCTTCAATTGTTCTACAGCACCAACTCTATATGTATCCGCCGCCACAAGACCTACCTTTTTACCCATATTTAAACTGTACACCGCCGCTAATTTTGCTATAGTCGTGGTCTTCCCCACCCCTGTCGGACCTATAAAAACCACTTTGCTCGGCTTATCCTCTGTGAAATTTATGGGCTCGGTTACCTTAATCATCGTCGCTATTTGATTTTTTAGACAAGTTATCACCGCGCTTTTATCCAATCCATCTTCTGCAACTTGCGATTTCAACCCATCGATCAGTTTATCTATTAGACTTTGCTCTAGTTCAGCAGATGACAATTCTTTATATACTTCGTCTAAAGGGGGCGGTAAATCTCCTAAAGATTTCCTGTATATCTCTCTTGCAGACAGGCTTTTAAGCAAATCCTTTACCTCGTTAATCTCGTTTTTTATGTCCTCCAGTTCGCGACTATTTTCGCGAACAGGCATTTCGTAACTGATAGGTTTCAATTGGGGCTTTGGCGCCTGGACAATGTCACTTGCCGCTATAACCTCCACCTTTGGTTTTGAAAAAAAACCCAGTATACCGCCTTTTTTAATTTGCCTGGTCTGCAGAATTATTGCATCCTTCCCAAGTTCGCTTTTCACCTTATAAAGAGCTTCCTGGATATTGTCCGCCACGTAGGTCTTTATCCTCATCTACAATTTCACCGTCCCCACAGACCTTATCTCAATATTCGGGTCGATTTCCCCGTAAGACAGAACAGGAATATTAGGCAGACTGTTTTCGATTATCTTTTTAAAATGCCTTCTTACAAGAGGACTGGTCAGAACCACCGGTTGAATCCCGAGCCTTGCCGCTTGATTTATTTTTTCAATCAGAGAACTTATTACCTTTTGCACCACGTCGGGTTCGATAGAAATGTAAGTTCCGTTTTCAGTCTGTGATATTGAATTCAATATGTATTCTTCTAGGTCCCTGTCCAAAGTTATCACATTAGCCTTTTTGTCCGGGAAAAAGCGGGAGGTTATTAGCCTCTTTAACCTCTGTCTTACGTATTCCGTAAGAAGTTCGGTATCTTTCGTGAGGCTCGAATAATCGCCTAACGCTTCAAGTATTGTAACCATATCCCTTATTGGAACGTTTTCCCTCAATAGATTGGAAAGTACCTTTTGAATTTCTCCCAAAGTCAAAACCTTCGGCACCAGTTCTTCTACAAGGGATGGGTACTGTTCCTTTAAACTGTCAAGAATATTTTTGACATCCTGCCTTCCGATTAGCTCATGGGCGTACGCTTTTATTACTTCAGTCAAATGGGTAGCTAATACTGAAGCGGAATCCACCACGGTATATCCCAGCATTTCCGCCTTCTCTTTTTTCTCGGTAGTTATCCATTTAGCAGGTAGACCAAAAGCAGGTTCTCTAGTTTCAATGCCCTCAACCTCTATCGGACCACCTGAGGGGTTCATTACCAGATAGTGGTCTACCTTAAGTTCTCCCCTTGCCGCTTCTACCCCCTTGATTTTTATCACGTATTCGTTGGGCCTCAATTGGATGTTGTCTCTCAGCCGCACCATCGGCACTATCATACCAAGGTCCAATGCGCACTGTCGCCTTATCATGATAACCCTATCAAGCAAGTCTCCCCCCTGATTGACATCGGCCAGGGGAATTATGTTGTAGCCGAATTCCACTTCGATTGGGTCAACCTGAAGAAGCGAGAGCAAGTTTTCAGGTTTTCTCATTTCTTCCAATTCTTTCTCATGCTTCATTTCTTGCTCTTTTATCCTCTCTTTTTCCGATATCCTCTGGACGGAAAAGCCTATATAACCGAGTACACCTGCCAGTATCAAAAAGGGCAGGTGGGGCAGACCCGGCACCAATGCAAAAAAAGCAAGTAAACCTGAAGCCATAAAAAGGACCCTGGGATAGTAAAGAAGCTGCTTTATAAGCCCTTCACCCAGATTGCCTTCACTTGCGGCTTTTGTCACAACAATGCCGGTTGCGGTGGATACAAGAAGTGCCGGTATTTGACTCACGAGCCCGTCGCCTACTGTTAGAAGAGCGTAGCGATTCAGCGCGGTAACGGCGTCGAGTCCCTGAAATACTATACCCGTAATCAAGCCGCCGATGATGTTTATAACGGTAATTATGATGCCGGCTATTGCATCACCCTTGACAAACTTGCTGGCACCATCCATGGCTCCGTAGAAATCGGCTTCTTTCTGAATGTTCATTCTTCGTTCTCTAGCTTCAGCTTCCGTTATCAGGCCTGAATTGAGGTCGGCATCGATGCTCATCTGCTTACCGGGCATTGCATCAAGGGTAAATCTTGCGGCCACCTCGGCGACCCTTTCAGCACCGCGCGTAATTACTATGAACTGGATTACGACGATTATAAGGAAAATGATAAAACCAACCAAAACGTTTCCCCTGATTACAAAATTGCCGAATGATTCGATGACCCTCCCGGCATATCCGTTTAAAAGGATCAACCTGGTCGAAGATACGTTAAGGGCCAGCCTGAAAAGCGTCGCGATTAGCAATAGCGTCGGGAACGTCGAAAAATTGAGGGGTTTTTCTACATTCATGGCCACTAAAAGAATTATAAGGGAAAAGGTTATGTTGAACGAAAGTAAAATATCGAGTAAACTCGAAGGAAGTGGTATGATCATCATAACGACGACAACTACGGCCAAAATAGCAACAGCCATATCATAGGACTTCAACCGCTCACCCTCTTTCCTTTCAAACTGTATACATAAGCCAGTATCTCTGCAACGGCATTGTATAATTCTTCAGGGATTGTTTCTCCCACTTCCACCGATTTATACAGTGTTTGGGCAAGGGGCTTGTTTTCTACAATCGGAATGTCTCCCTCTTCTGCCATCTCTTTTATCCTTTCAGCAACTAATCCCGTTCCCTTCGCAAGTACTACAGGCGCCTCATGAATCGACGCATCGTATCCCAAAGCGACGGCTATGTGGGTGGGATTTGTGATTACTACGTCGGCTTTTTTTACATCCTGTATCATTCGCCTCCGCAATATCTGCCGCTGGGCCTGACGTATCCTGGACTTAATTTGGGGATTACCTTCCACTTCCTTAAATTCTTCTTTGATATCTTCTTTTGACATCATGAGGCTTTTTTCGTATTCATACCACTGGTAAGCATAATCGAAAACTGAAAAAACGAGTAATGCTACGCCTGCCTTTAACCCTACTTTAAAAATCAAATTTAAAAAGTAACCTATCGATTCTCCCAAGCTCATATCCAACATAAAAACCGCAGTATCTTTTAATTCATTAAAGGCACCGTAGAATACATAGATGATCAGGGTTAATTTCATTACCGACTTTACAAATTCAATCAGACCTTTTTTAGAAAATATCCTTTTAAAACCTTCAACAGGGCTTATTCTTTCGAGTTTTGGGGAGAGTGGTTCCAAGCTAAACACAAAACCAACCTGTGCCAAGTTGGCTACTATGCCCGTTAAAACCGTGCCCATACCAATTGGAACAACGAGTTTGATAAAAAGCACTGTTGAAGAATATAACACTTCACAAATGTCGTCGAAGGAAAAGTCCTTCTTTAAAAAATTTTCTATGAGAACATGCTTCAAATAGGAAGCTGTATTTTCAAGAAGGTAACTGCCGTAAACTTTTATTGTAACCAACCCTGCTAAAAGCACCAGCGTTGAAACGAGCTCCCGACTCGAAAAAACCTGACCCCGCTCTCTGGCTTTTTGCCTTCTCCGGGGAGTCGCCCTTTCCGTCTTTTCTTGTGCAAAAAGTTGCAGGTTCATGGCTTTTTCGTCATTCCCTGAAGTATTAACTCCAACATTTCGTAACTGCCGTTGAATAAAACATCCAAAGCTGTCACAAACGTGGGAAGTATTATGATTAAGAAAAATACCCCTATGACTATCTTAAACGGCAGTCCAACTATGAACACGTTCATTTGAGGCACGGTCCTTGCCATTATGCCCAGAGCAAAATCCGCAAGAAATGTGGCGGAAATAAGCGGAAGGCTCATTTTAACACCCGCTTCAAACATAGCATAAAAACTTTCCAAAATACCGTAAAGCAGATTCTGCGTTAAAACCGGTTCCCCAGGAGGCAATACTTCAAAACTTCTAATCAGTGTGCCCAACAATACATGATGGCCGTTGATGTTCAGAAATATAAGAATCGTAAGTATGTAAAAGAAATTTCCCAGAATCGGCACCTGCGTATTGATTTGCGGGTCTAGAACGCTGACTATGCCAAATCCCATTTCGAAATCTATAATTTCACCCAAAATATATACTGCCGAAAACATTAAAAACACCACAAATCCCATCAAAAAGCCCACGGCTGCTTCTTTTACAAAAAGAGCCACCGTTTCCCAAAGAGAACCTTGAAATGCAACTTTGTTTACAACGGGATATATTAATGAGGTTACAAGAGCTGCCAATCCTGCCCGCGCCTGAAACGGAAATTCCCGCCGGCCGAAAAAAGGTGCGGTGGCAAAAAAACCAAAAATTCTTGTGAAAACCAGCAAAAAAGTGGTTATTTGTGCTTCCATTTTTCTCCCGCCGTTTTAATAAATGAAGTGAGGAATGTCCCGAATCAATGTTTCAGTAAAATTGACCATAATTCCGAGCATCCAAGGACCGAAGAAGAGAAGGACCGCAACAACCGCCAATATCTTCGGTACGAAGTTAAGTGACTGTTCTTGAATTTGCGTCGTCGCCTGAAAAATGCTAATCAAAAGCCCTACCGCCATCCCGATACCCAAAATGGGTGCTGAAACCAGCAGCAATACGCTCAGCGCTTCCCTCGCCAGGTAAATCACCGTGTCCTGCGTCATGACTATTTCTCACCTCAATTGAAACTCGACAAAAGCGAGCCTATTACGAGATTCCAGCCATCCACCATCACAAAGAGCAATATTTTGAACGGAAGAGAAATCATTACAGGCGGTAACATCAACATGCCCATCGACATAAGTGTACTTGCCACAACCATATCTATGACGAGAAAGGGAATGAAAATCATAAAGCCCATTTGAAATGCTGTCTTCAATTCGCTGATAATAAAAGCGGGAATCAATACATATGTAGGGACGTCATCCAAAGTTTTTACCTGATCTTGCATCTTAGCGTAGTGCAAGAACAGCGCCAAATCTTTTTCCCGGGTCTGCCTGAACATAAAATCCCTTAAGGGTTTTTGCGCCTCCTCGAAGGCCTCCTGAAAACTTATTTCTTCCCTCAGATAAGGTTGAAGGGCATTTTTGTTTATATCGGAAAAGACAGGGGCCATTACAAAATAAGTTATAAAAAGCGCCAATCCTATGAGAACCTGGCTCGGCGGAACCTGTTGAAGACCCAGGCTGTTTCGTACAAACGAAAGAACGATAATTACCCTTATGAATGAAGTCATCATTATGAGGATGGAAGGCGCAAGGGACAATACGGTGAGAGCTGCAATTATTTGCAGGGTCAGTGCCGTTTCTTCAGGGGTATTGGCCGTCCTTACAAAGTCGAAAAATGGTATTGGAGCTTCGGGCGCAGCAAATGCTTTTACGGGATTGAAAAATATAATTCCCAATAATATGGCCGAACACCAAAAATTTATCATCCTTCTATTCTTCTTCATGATTTGTCATCACCGTCTTTTGTACCGGGAAGACTTTTAAATTTCTTGAGGAAATATTCCAGCTGCATACCAAAATTTCTGCTTAGGTTGCCCGACTTTTCGGCTTCCTCTATTAATTCGGCCGTCTTTTCATCCAGCTCCCCTATCATATCTATTCCCTTATCCGATACCCCCAGGAGTTTCACGCCTGCCGGAGATTTTACTATGTATATGCGGTTTTTCGAATCAAAATAGAGCACGTCCAATACTTCCATATACTTGCTCTTCCAACCCGACGGCTTAGCATACTTTGCCATCCATCGCAAGGCCAAAATTGCCAATGCACATACCAGTGCTACCGAGCCAATGTAGATTGCAAAACTCATAAAGCTTTTTTCATAAAAGCTCGTTCGATTTTCTCTGCCGGACTGTTCGAAGTTGTAATTTTGCAGATTTTTTATGTCTATTGACGGAACTTCACCGTTGTCGGCCAGCACCTTTGAATTACCAATGAATGAAAAAAGCACGATTAGAACTATTACGGTATATGAGAAAATTTTTGGTTTCATACCTTTACCTTCTTCACGAAAGTGCTTTTTTAACAGCCTCTACCACCCTATCGGGCTGGAAGGGTTTCACGATGAAATCCCTTGCTCCGGCCTGTATGGCATCTATGACCATAGCCTGCTGCCCCATTGCCGAACACATGATTATCTTTGCGTCAGGGTCTATCGCTTTTATTCTCCTTACTGCCTCAATTCCATCCATTTCCGGCATCGTTATGTCCATCACCACGAGGCTGGGCTTCAACGCTTTGTACTTCTCCACGGCCACGGCGCCGTTTTCGGCCTCCCCCACCACTTCAAACCCATTTTTGGTGAGAATGTCTTTTATCATCATCCTCATGAAGGCTGCATCATCTACAATCAAAATTCCCGCCATTTTGACTTCCTCCTTAATCTTTACTGTAAATAGTCAATTTTCTCACTGGAATTTATGATTTCTGTTATTCTCACTCCGAAATTTTCGTCAATAACCACGACCTCTCCTTTCGCTATACGTTTACCGTTTACCAGGATATCTACTGGCTCTCCAGCCATTTTCTCCAGTTCGATTATGGAACCTGGCCCTATTTCCAGTATCTCTTTTATCTTTTTGACTGTCCGCCCGAGTTCGACAGAAATTTCCAAAGGAACATCCATTATGAGATCCAATGAAGATTTCCTGCTCGAAGTTGCCCTATCATCGAAGTCTTCAAGTTCAATCGGCTTAACTTCAACTTTGTCCTTCTCCTTTTCGGAAAACTGCTTTTGCTTTGCTCTATTTTCTTCCGAGAGGTGTTTTTCTTCTTTCTCGAGTTCTACATTTTCCATATTCTCTGCAGCGCTTTCCGACGACGCTTCATATAATTCCCTTACCATTTTTTTCGCAAACGGAACCGACATCAAAAGCATGATTTGGCTTTTTATTAATTCTCCCACCTCCATTTGGAAGGAAACTACCACGATCTTTTCTTCTTTTTTGAAATAATTCTTGAGGGAGTCATCGTCAAAGCTAATCCGCTGGAGCTTGGGAGGGGAAATGTTAATATTCCTTTTTAACAGCGTAGATAGGGATGTCGCAGAAGATCCCATCATCTGATTCATGGCTTCGCCTACGGCACTCAGCCTTAACTCATCCAATTCCGCATCGGTGTTAGTACCATCTCCGCCCATCATCAAGTCGGCTATAATTTTAGCATCCTCTTCCTTTATAATAAGAATGGTGCTTCCTTCAATACCTTCCGTATAGTCCACTATTACCGCTATAAATGGAATAGAAAATTTCTTTTGCAATTCTTCGATGGTAGTTACCATCACATTCGGTGTTGTAATTATGACCCTGTTCCTCAATAACGTATAAAGGGTCGTAGCCGATGTACCTATGGATATATTTCCTATCTCTCCTAAAGTATCCTTTTCCTCCTGAGTGAGGACCTCTTCCTCACTTTTTTTAGAAAGCGATTTGGCCAGGAGTTCATTTATTTCCTCTTGCGATAAGATTCGATTTTCATCCATCATTTGCTTCATCCCTTTCGCTCATAACTTTCGTAACCCTTACCGCCAGACGTCCATTTCGTTTGCCCATTATTCCCTTGTACTTGAGGATGTCGTGTACGAAAATATCAATCTCCTCGTTTACCCGCTTATCCAATTGTATAACGTCTCCCACGTCCAGGTTTAGAAAATCTCTGACCGATATCTTGGCTCTGCCTATTTCGGCCCTTATTTCCGCACTGACCCTTTCCAGCTTTTTAGCAATCATTTGAGTAAAACTTCCGCCGCCTTCTCTTTTGCTGGTGGAAAGCCATATTTTGGCGGACAATTTAGGCATAACAGGCTCAATTACTATGTACGGAATGCAAAAGTTTATCATTCCGTCGGTTTGCCCGACCTTTGCGTTGATAGTTATTAGAGCGACAGCTTCATTTGGGGAAACCAGCTGAACGAACTGGGGGTTGGTCTCGAGTTTGTCAAAAACGGGGTCAAGTTCCAATATATCCTGCCAAGCTTCTTTTATTAGTTTTGCGAGCTTTGAATACACCCTTTGCAGGATGTTAGATTCGATTTCGGTAGGTTCTCTCGGCTTATCTTTGTATTCCCCGCTTCCTCCGAGCAATCTTTCGACTATTGAAAAAGCCAAAAAGGTATCCATCGCAAAAATTATAGCGCCTCTTAATGGTTGAAAATCTATTATTCCTATGATTGACGGATTGGGAATTGAAGATATAAATTCCGAATAAGGCATCTGATCTACACTAGAAGCGTTCACCTGGACAAGAGTCCTTAACTGTGCCGAAAAGTAAGTTATTAACTGCCGGGCAAAGTTCTCATGAATAAGGTGCAATGTGCTGAGCTGTTCTTTCGAAAACTTGTTAGGTTTTCTAAAATCGTAAACCTTTATTCTCTTTTCGTAGGCTTCTTTTTTTATCTCTTCAGCCTTTATTTCGCCCGCTTTAAGTGCGTTTATAAGAGCGTCGATCTCGCTCTGGGAAAGTATTTCGGCCAAGCCCTTGACCTCCTCGTCAGTTTACAATTATGTTCGTAAAATACACCTCTTCGACTTCCCCGCTTTCAATCAATTTATTTACCGTATCTTTTATTTCCTTTTTTAGTACTTCCATGCCTTTTGAGTCTTTTACCGAGTCATAAGTTTTTGAGCGCAGGATGGCATAAACCCTGTCCTTTATCTGGTATTCTTTTTTCGCCAATTCTTTTTCTACTTCCTTTCCGTCAAGAAGGCACACAATAGAAACCTTCACATAACCTCTATCCGCCAGATTTGTGAGGTAATCTCCCAAGGGGTAAGTTACGAATTGGTTTTCCTGCTGCTTTTTAGAATTATCCGCCAGTATGTTTTTTGCAACGAAGTAAGTTACAACGGTGGTGACCAGCAAAAGCAAAATCACAAGTACCAAGAGTTTTAACGCTGAACGCAATTTATTGGCCATGTATTTACCTCCATTCACTTAGGCTCCTGTGTCATTAAAGAAGAACTGAGTATTATGATTTCTACCCGCCTATTTCGTGAACGATTTTGATCCGTGTCATTTGGCGCAATAGGATGGTATTCGCCGTAGCCCGCGGCCGAAATCATCCGCGGTGGAATTCCGTGGTTTTCGACGAGGTACCTCAACACGCTCACCGCTCTCGCCGTAGACAGTTCCCAGTTTGTGGGGAACTCTCTGGTATGTATCGGCACATTATCAGTATGGCCTTCCACCCTAATGGGGCGCCGGCTTTGCTTTAATACGGGTGCGATTTTATCTAATAGCCTTATCGCTTCACTTTTTAAGTCGGCCTTTCCGGAATCAAACAGAACTCCTTCCATGAACCTTACCGCAAGCCCTCTTTCATCTATACTAACCGTTACCCCCTCGTAACCGCTTCTCTTGACTATTTCCAATATTGTATCTCCCAATTCTTTCAGCTCTTTTTCCTCTTGCTGCTCTCCAGTAAATAAATTTTCACCGGCAAGGCCTTCTTCCACAAACTCTCCCTCTATAAGCGATTTTCCACCTTCCAATATGCCCAGAGAACCTTGCACTGAAGTTATGGCTAGGTCGAATTTTTTTGCATCCACATTGGAAAGCGCAAACAACAGGACGAAGAATATTAATGTCTGCGTAATAAGGTCGCCGTATGTGGTCATCCACAGAGGCGCACCCGGAGGCGGGGCGTCTTCCGATTTTCTTCTTCTAGCGCCAGGCAAGGCTATCACCGCTTTCAGCACTTTCTTTTTCCTTTTCCTTAAAGGACCTTCTAATTTCGGGCGACAGGAAAGCCTTCAGTTTCTCCTCTATTATTCTCGGGTTTTCACCCGCCTGTATTGAAAGGATGCCCTCTATCATAATTTCCTTTAAGAGGATTTCCTGCCTGCTTCTAACTTTGAGCTTTCCCGCAATCGGATTAAAAATAAAATATGCGAGAAACGCCCCGTAAAAGGTGGTAATAAGCGCTACTGCCATACCCGGCCCTACAGAACTGGGGTCGTTTAATTTACTCAACATCTGTATAAGGCCAATTATTGTACCCAGCAATCCGTAAGACGGCGCAAGCGAACCCATGGTTTCGAAAATGCTTTGCCCCTCTTTGTGCCTTTCTTCGAGAAAAGCAAGTTCCGTTTCCAAGATGTTTTTAACAAGCTCGGGGTCGGTACCGTCCACCACCAGCATCACGCCCCGTTTCATAAAATCATCTTCCAATTGTTCTGCCGTTTCTTCCAGTGCCAAAAGACCTTCCCTTCTTGCGATATCGGCAAGTCTCACAATGGTCTTTATGATTTCTTCAGCACTTACGCTTTTTTCTACGAATACATTTTTTAATATCTTCAATACTCCGATGAATTTCGAAAGAGGAAAGCTGATTAAAGTGGAAGCCATAACGCCTCCAAGCACTATCATCAATGAAGGAATATTTATGAAAGCTTTAAGGTCTCCTCCCATGTATATAGCCCACAGAAAAAGTCCAAGTCCTCCGACTATACCTATCAGCGTCGCTCTATCCATTAACTTCACATCCCCTTACAATCCTTCTTTTGTATGCTACGATTTTATCCACTATCTCAAGGGGCGATTCTTTTACAATATACGTCTTTTCATTGGTAAGTTTTATAACGGTATCCGGTGTCGGTTCTATGGTTTCGATTAAGTCCACATTCAGGAAAAATTTTTTGCCGTTGAGCCTTGTGAGTTCTATCAAGGTCACACCTCTTTTCAAAGGCTTTAACCGGCCCGGGCTTAATCCCCGGGCCTTAGGTTATCTCTTTATATTCACCAGTTCCTGCAGCATTTCATCCGCTACAGAAATTATCCTAGAGTTAGCCTGAAATCCCCTTTGAGTAACTATCATGCGGGTAAACTCTTCGGCCAGGTCCACGTTGGACATCTCAAGGGAACCGGGACTTATTGTACCCCTTCCGCCGGTTCCGGCCATGCCAATCTGGACTTCTCCCGAATTGTTGGAAGCCGTGTAGGTGTTGCCTCCCGCCTTCGTAAGTCCCGCCGGGTTATCAAAAACCGCCAAAGCCACCTGGGCAAGTTCCATGTTCTGGCCGTTGTCAAAAACCCCGGTAATCACACCTTTGGAGTCCACTGAAATCCCCAACAAAGTTCCCGCAGCATAGCCGTCGTGGTAGGATAGGTCGACCGTAGTTTCTTTTGCGTACTGAGTTAAATACGAGAAGTCAACTTTAAAAGAAAGAGAAGTACCATTCGAGAGGGTTACATTTATATCTTTTTTTATTTCCGAACCCTGAAAAGGCTCATTATTTTGGTCAAATAAATCACCATCAATAGGATCAAAAATCAAAGTCCCATTTGACGTTAAGTTTTGATAATCGATATTTTCACTATAAGGAATGACAGTGTATTCCCATTTATTTACATCCGTTTTATTAAAAATTATTAGCAGTTCATAAGAATTTCCTAATGAATCATAGACTTTAAATGGAATTTTATAGCCCTTCTCTTTATCCAATTCTACGGGAGCTGAAGCATCTAAATTCTTTGCGAATCTCACTTCGCCTGTAGCTTTGGCCGGCATCATCATGCCTTTTTGTATTCTTATGGATGTTATGTTCTGTGGGGTCTTATCCGCAGTGCCCTGCCACCCCATGACTTTGAGGCCGTTAGAGGTGCTCACCAGATTGCCCTCTTCGTCGAATCCGAAATTTCCGGCCCTTGTGTAGTAATAGTTCTGGCCGTCGGAAAGGATGAAAAATCCGTCTCCTTCTATGGCGAGGTCCGTCATGTTCCCCGTGGCCTCGAGGCTTGAAGGAGTGTGGAGCGTATCTATGGAGGCTACCGTCATCCCGAGCCCCACCTGCATGGGGTTGGTCCCACCCCTATTTCCCTGGGCAGAAGACGCACCTTTTATCGTTTGGTATAAGGCATCCTGAAATGTAACGCGGCTCTTTTTAAAGCCCACCGTATTGACATTGGCTATGTTATTTCCGATAACATCCATCATCGTCTGGTGATTTCTCAGACCCGTCACAGCCGAGAACATCGAACGCATCATGGTTTATTCCTCCTCCTAGATTTATCATCGGTGCCTTTACTCCCTCGGTCGTTCGGGAGTCCCGAGCCCCCTTAAAGGTCCGGCTCACATTATCACGGCACCGTCTATATTAGTAAACACATTCTCCTTTAAGTTAGGGCCGTCTACAGCGGTTATGATTGTTCTGTTTTTGATACTGACCACGAAAGCTACATCGTTTATCAGGATTAACGACTCTCTTACCCCTTTTTTCTCGGCCCTTTCCACCGCAGCACTCAGCTTTTCCAGCTGCTCGGGTGTCAAATTTATATTTCGAGATGTCATTCTAAGCATGGCGTGCTTGGAAATCTTCAGCTCTCCTCTTAGTTTTTCTTCCAGTATTTTTTGGAAATCTCCGGTCGTTTTTCCTACTTCCTGCTTTGGCTTACTCTGTCCTGCAGGTTCTATTCTATTTACCGGTAAATTGAAGGACAATTTCATGTATTCGTCCATTTTCACCACCGCCTAACGTCAGTCGCCCTTTAGCTTATTTCAAATACATCCTTTAACGAAACCAATCTTCCTTCATCGCCCAAGATAAGCTTTAACTCCCCTTGCGCAAACGATACTCCCTTTACCACTCCGGACACATAACCTTTTTCATCGGCGGCCTTCGCATTTTTACCAATGAGGCTTATAGCCGACATGGTGGAAATCTGCTCATTCAGGTTCTGAAGCTGTTCTAATGTCGAAAAAGTTGCAAGCTGGGCTATGTATTCCTTGCTTTCTAGAGGTTCAAGGGGGTTTTGAAACTTCAGCTCGGTTATCAGCAGCTTTAAAAAGTCATCCTTAGAGAGAGCAGATTTCTTCGTCGTGTAATTACCGCTATTGGCAGTCGTTCCTAAAATTCCACCATTTTCAATAGTATTCAAGGCTTCACTCCCTTTCAGATGATGTAATTTATCATGCTCAAACCTTCTACAATACCGTAAGGAGCATTAACCGGAACTACTTCTTCAATGTTTTTTGTTATCTTTCCTTCTTCTCCTTCACCAGTTTTAAGGAATTTTCGGTAATAGCCGGTATTATACTGGCCATTTTCGTACCTTTTTTCGCTTTGTTGCTGCATATCAAATCGCATCGGAAAATCGTAAATTTTTATATCACTGAGTTCGTAACCCTGCTTTGATATTTGACCTTTTATTTCTTGAACGCTTGACTGCAGGAGTTCTTTCAAATGGGCGTTTTTTACGAAGAACTCTGCGTTCAGTTCTCCTTTTTCCTGCGTGATTCTCACCATCATTTCGCCTAGATGTTCCGGCTTTATTTTTATCTTTATTTCTCTCATCGGACCTTTTATGGCAACTTGGATTTTTTCGACCAGCTCATCGAATATCGCGTTTTTTAAAAACGGGATTTTTTCTTTGTAGTTTTCCGGAGCCAACATTCCCTTTTTATCGGGAACATCCGCGTCTGAACTGACTTTTTCCCTTACAGGAGCGGAAAGGATGATTTCAAAAGTTTTTACAGGGCTTTCAGGTATTTTCAATACTTCTTGGAATACTCCCTGCTCCTCATCGCCAGCTACGACCTTCGCAAAATCGTAAACTTCTTTTTTTTGCTTATGTAGGAGTTCAGTCCCTTTTGGCACCTTCGGTTGTTCTTCTACATTATTATTTTTCATTGTGCTCGATATTTCTGCCATGTCATCTACTCTTGATAACTCCCTCAAAGGCGATTTAAAATTCGTTATCAAAACCTCACTTTTTTCGTTAGAGGGGTTTTCTGAAGAAAGAAGCTCCATTTTATCGGGATTTAATAATTGGTCAATCGCTTTTGTTTTCTCGTCGATCTTTTCCGTAATATTTAATCCGGCTGCCGCATCGTTATTCGCAGTATTCGATTCCCATGACGTTAATTCGATGGCTGTCACCCCTTCACCGTGGGTGGCTGTATTTAATAGCTGCAGCAGCAGGGTGTAAATATCGGGCGGTAAATTATCCTTTCCCAAACCTTCAACTTTTTCGGTCTTCCCCGAAAGAAGTTCAAGCAACTGTTTAAAACTTGAACATTCTGCACAACTAAGGTCAGCATAAGAGGTGATTTTTGCCTTCTGCCAGGCAGCAAGAGCATTAAGTTTTTCATTATCGATTGGAAAATTTTCAGCGGTAATCACGTAGCCTATCACTTTTTTCACCTCCTTTCGTAAATCTTTTAAATTCTAAACTATTGTTCACCCGATAATTTTTTGGTTATTGCTGCTGCTCTTTTTGGGTCCATATTTGCCAAAATTTCGGATACAGCTTCTTTTTTCATATTCTTGAAAATCCTTATGACCACTTCATCTTCCAATGTTTCCATGATAGCTGCAGCTTTATTGGGAGCCATCAGCTCGTAATATTGGGCAACATTTTTGATGTTCTCCAAAGTTTCTTCAATTTTGGCCTTTTCCTGATTTATCTTCATTTCCCTTTCATTAAGTTCCAGCTCTTTTTTTTCCAACTCCTTTTGCTTTTGATTTATCTCGCTAGCCTGCTTGTTTATTTTTTGCCATTCGGCGTCGAGCAAGCTTTTTTCCTTTTCTAACTGCTCTAAAAGGCTCTGTTCTTCCGACGAACCTTTCGCAAAAAGAGCACCTATAACGGGAATTTTTGCCGCTACACTGCTGAATGGAAGACTTTTTGCCCTGGTTATTAAAAACCACCCAGCAAAAATTATCGCCAAAAGCAACAACACGATTAAAACAACAATCGCTATTTTGGACTGCGAACCTTTGTTTTCACCGTTCACTTTTACTATTCCTCCCCTCCTCGCCTGATGTAAGCGAGTGAGGCAATATCGTCCAAAATCTTTTGTTCCTCCCGGTTCAGTTCTACAAGATAATGAGCATACCTTTTCTCTTTTAATTTTTCCATTACTTGTCTTTCTCGCCTCGCCGCCAAATACAATTCCATTGCTTCTTTCGATTTTTCCCTGGCACGCTCAACCCTGGATTCCTGATTTTTTAACCTGTCATTTAGGGTGTTCATCATAGACTCGTAAAGCATTAGCTCAGCCGCTTTCAGCGATTGCTGCAATTCTCTTTCCATCACCTGCTTTATATCGTTCTTTTTCTCTTTTAAAGCTAAAAGCTCCTGTTTTTCTCTTTCAAGGGCCATGCGGGCTTCTATCAGCTGTTGTTCCCTAATCTGTTCAATTTTTTGCTTTATTCTCAATGGGGTATTTAAGTTGAATTTAAACCGCCTCATAGGCTTTTATAACTCTCCTTCAAAAATCCTCTTCAATCGCAACAGAGTTTCTTCGAAATCCACCTTTTCGTCCACATCCTGGATTAGAAACTTTCTAATTTCGTCGATATATCTCAACGCTTCATCGATTCTAGGATTACTCCCCTTAACATAAGCACCAAGGTTAATAAGGTCTTCCGATTCGTTGTAAATGGAGATCAGGCTCTTTACTTTAGCGGCAAGCCTCTTATGGTCTTCGGAAATAACGTCGTTCATAAGCCTGCTGATACTCGACAAAACGTCGATAGCCGGATAGTGGTTCTTATTCGCAAGAGTTCGCGAAAGCACAATGTGTCCGTCGAGAATACCCCGCACAGCATCCGATATGGGTTCGTTTAAGTCGTCGCCATCTACCAAGACCGTGTAAATTCCGGTAATAGAACCTTTGCTCGATGTACCCGCTCTTTCCAGCAGCTTAGGTAAAACTGCAAAAACCGAAGGAGTATAACCTCTCGTCACGGGAGGTTCGCCCGTTGCCAAACCCACTTCCCGCTGCGCCATGGCAAACCTGGTAACGGAATCCATCATCAAAAGTACATCGAGCCCCTTGTCCCGAAAATACTCAGCAATAGCTGTAGCCGTAAAAGCCGCCTTAGTCCTTACAAGCGGAGGTTTATCCGATGTGGCAACGACCACAACGGACCTTTTTAATCCGTCTTCTCTCAAATCCTTGTTTATAAAACTGTTTAGTTCCCTTCCCCTCTCACCTACCAGGGCTATAACATTTACATCTGCCTTTGTGTTTCTTGCAATCATGCCCAATAGAGTGCTTTTCCCAACTCCGCTGCCCGCAAAGATGCCTATCCTTTGCCCCCGTCCACAAGTTATTAGAGCGTCTATGGCCTTTATTCCCAGCGGCAAGGGGGTATCTATCGGAGCTCGCTCTACCGGATTTGGAGGAGAGTTATACAGCGGATAATAATCACGGCTTTTTATAGGCCCTTTCCCGTCAATCGGATTGCCCAATCCATCCAAGATTCTGCCCAGCAGCTCGTCTCCGACCGGCACCATTAATTTTTTCCCCGTGGCTTCCACTTCTTCCCCCGGTGCAATGCCCTCCATATCTCCGAGGGGCATTAATATTATCCTGTCGTCGTGAAATCCGACCACTTCCGCCAGCAACTTTTCCCCTGACCCGCGGGAAGGTTTTATTTTGCAAATCTCTCCAATTTCTGCGGGAGGACCCTGGGATTCTATTGTAAGGCCAACAATTTTAGATATTTTCCCTTTTATCCTCAAAGTATCTATACCATCTATAATTGCCTTGTAATTTTCAAAGAGGCTCCTACTCATACAATACTTCCATTTCCATCAATTCTTTCTTCAGGTTTTCAAGCTGAGTGCGTAACCCGGCATCGATTTCAAAACAGTTCCCTAATATTATGCACTCACCTTCGGAAAGCGTCGGGTCATTAACAAAGTTGACCTTTTTGGTCTTCGCCTTTTGGCAGATGTCTTTTATTTCTCCCTCAAGTCTTTGAAAATCCTTTTCGCTTATCCTCACCAACACGTCTTTTTCCTGCCCGATTTTTTCAAGGGCTGACTCGACTATGCTGAGTACATATCCGCTATCTACCCGGGCGTGCTCCATTAATATTTTTTCGGCCATGTAAAAGGCCAATTTCAGGCATTCCTTTTCCACAACCTTCAAATACTCTCTGTTTTGATTCAAAAGGTTCTCCCTCAATCCATTAAACTGCTCCAGATATTTTTCAAAGAGGGCCCGCATTTTCCTTTCAGCATCTTCCTTCCCCTTCCTAAAGCCCTCTTCATAACCTTTCTCGAAAGCTTCTTTTTCTATTTCTCCCCGTTTTTCTACAGCTTCTTGGATAATGGCTTTACTATGTTCCTTTGCTTTTTCGATTATTTCCGATGCTTTCTGAGCAGCATCGTCAAAAAGTTTGCTAGCCTTGCTCTTGTAAAACGCTTCAAGCGAAAAGCAAGCCCTATCTTTTATGGTATTTTCGGTTTTTAAGGTTCGAAAATGTAAATCCTTTATTTTATATGGAGTTTCCCTTGAAACCTCGACGCCTTTCAAAACTTTAGACAATTATGTCATCGCCTCCTCCGCGGGAAATAATTATCTCGCCGGCATCCTCGAGCTTTCTTATGACGTTCACAATCTTTTGCTGGGCTTCTTCCACATCTCTCAGCCTTACGGGACCTAAATACTGCATATCCTCCTTGATCATTTCGGCCTGGCGTTTCGACATATTGCTGAATATCTTGTTTTTGACCTCTTCACTCGCTCCCTTAAGAGCCAGCACCAAATCCTGGTTATCTATTTCCCTCAATATCCGCTGCACCGACCTGTTATCGAGGGTTAGGATGTCTTCAAACACAAACATCCTCTTCCTTATCTCCTCGGCCAATTCCGGATTTTCCATCTCAAGGGCTTCTATTATGTTCTTTTCCGTACTGCGGTCGACTCCGTTTAAAATGTTCACTATAGCCTGTATTCCTCCCACATTGGTGTAATCCTCCACTACCACCGTAGACAGCTGTCGTTCCAAGACTTTTTCCACTTCCATGATTACTTCGGGTGAAACCCTTTCCATTGTAGCAATGCGTTTTGCTATATCCACCTGTTTTTCCGGCGGCAGTGAAGAAAGGAGCAGTGCGGCTTTTTCCGGTTGAAGGTACGCCATTATCAGGGCTATGGTCTGAGAATTCTCGTTTTGGATAAAGTTCAAAAGTTGGGAGGGATCGGCCTTTCGGACAAAGTCGAAGGGCCTGACCTGTAATGTCGAAGTTAACTTGTTGATGATTTCAAAGGCCTTCTGGGTGCCCAATGCTTTCTCCAGTATTTCTTTGGCGTATTCTATCCCGCCCTGAGCTATGTAATCGTTGGCCACCATCATTTGGTAAAATTCTTCAAAAACGGCTCTCCTTTCTTCCTCCCTAACCTTTCTTAAACTTGCTATATCGATTGTCAATTGCTCTATCTCTTCTTCCTTTAAGTAGCGATATACTTTCGAAGCCACCTCAGGGCCCAGGGCAACCATGAGGATTGCCGCTTTTTGCCTTCCGCTAATTTTGGACAAGGGCATCTTAAACACCTCTTACTCTTCGTTTAACCAGTTTCTAATGATTTTGGCAACCTCTTCAGGCCGCTGCCTAGCAAGCCGTTCAATGTTTTTAAACAACTCTTCTTTTTCATCGATTTCTACCGAGGCAGCCTGTTGAGCTTCCGCAAGTTTTTGCGCAAGTTTTTCCTCCTCCATTTGGAGCTTCCGTCGCATCAAATTGCGGTATACAACAGCAAGTATTGCGGCAAAAGCCAGACCGGTTACGATGATTATTACCCTCTGCCTCTGCCGGCTTCGGGCTTCTTCGCTCAGCTGCCTCGAAAGCATGTCGGCAAGCTGGGTGTCAAAAGCCATCCCCTCAACCGTAATCTGGTCCCGCTGTATGTCGTAACCCACTGCATTTCCAACGAGAGCAACTATTCTGTCTTTTTCATCATCGGTCAGTTCCCTATTTATCACAACCGAAACCGTAAGCTTTTTAACCGCTCCAGGAGCAACCGCAATATTTTCCTTCGATTCGTTCAATTCGTAGTTGCGTATTACTTCGCTCTTTTGATAATCGGAGGTTCCCTCTGCATTCTGCTGCTGATACGTCCCCACGTTACTTCCCGCTCCTGGTTCTCCCTGAGGGACGTTGCCCTGTCCCGAAAAATATTCCCTCAATTCCTGAACGCTTCTAAGCAGTCCTTCGTTAAGTTCCGGATTCGGCGGAGCAAACGTGCGGTTTTCAACCGTTTTTTTATCGAAGTCTAGCTGGACATTTACCCTTACGGCCACATTACCTGGGCCGAAAATCTGCTCGAGAAGTGACTGCACGCTAGATTGCAGCTGTTTCTGAAAATTTTCCTGTATGGCAAGCCGAGCGTTGACTATTTCCTTCGTATTCTCCTCTTCCGAAAGGGGGATATTCGATAGTATCCTCCCGTACTCATCTACAATGGTAATGTTCTCCGGTTTAAGTCCCTCGACGGAGTGGGCAATTAAATTTATGATACCCCGCGTTTCCTCCTCAGTGAGTTCTTTCCCTGGTTTCAATTTCAGAAAAACCGCGGCCGATGGTTCTCTTTGGGCGTTTGGCTCTATGAAGAGGCTTTTCTGGGGTTGGACAATATGTACGCGGGCCGTCTCTACCTGTTCCATTTCCTCTATGGTCCTTGCCAGTTCTCCCTGCAAAGCCTGGGTATATTGAATCTGTTTTTCCCATTCGGTGGTCCCCAGCCTGGTTTTGCCAAAAATATCGCTGAAGCCTATCTGTCCGCCTTTCGGTAGCCCTTCTCTTGCAAGTTCCAGCCTCACTTTGTAGACGTCCTTAGCATCGGTGAGAATTGTTCTTCCGCCATCGGTAAGCTTGTAAGGAATTTTCATATCATCCAGCTTTTTTACAATTTCTCCCGCATCTTTTTCATCTAAATTGGAATAAAGTATCACGTAATTCGGCCTTGTCATGAAATAACCCAATATAGCTACCACCAAAACAACAAGGGCTGCGCTCAACCCGAGCCTTATCTTCTGAGCTTTGCTCTTAGATTCCCAAAACTCCTTCAACTTTTGCCTTAGACTGTTAATAAATTCCATTAAATTCCACCTTCACCTGTTATATCTGCATCCTCATGATCTCCTGGTAAGCTTCTAGGGCTTTATTTCTCACTTGTATTGCCAGATCTAAAGAAAGTTTCGCCTTTTCCGCAGCGATCATTATTTCATGGACGCTTACATCTTCTCCCGCAAGCATTTTCCTGAGGACATCATCGTAATTTTTTTGATAACCGTTAATCGTTTCAAAGGCTTTTTTCAATAATTCACTAAAAGAATTGTTGCTTTTGCTGTCGGTGGGTTGTGCATACAAATTGCCGGTTGACTCTCCGATCCTACCAACAAGCACGACGATTACCCCCTTTTTCCTGCATCGACATTCGTTATGCCCTTCCTATCTCTAAAGCCTTACTTATCATGCTCTTGGCCGCGTTTATCGCCGTTACGTTGGCCTCGTAACTTCTGGTTGCCGATATCATATCGACCATTTCTGTTACAATATTTACGTTAGGCATCCTCACGTATCCGTTGTCGTCGGCATCGGGATGCGACGGGTCGTATACCAGTTTAAAAGGTGCAGGATCTTCTTCTATAGCCACTACCCTAACCCCTTCTCCTACGGCTTTCGACAGCGAGTCATTAAGTATTTCTTTAAAGTTAAAATCTGGCCTTTTCTCCTGAAAAATGACCCTTTTTCTCCTGTAAGGGCCTCCCTGTTCAGTGCGGGTGGTATTCACATTAGCTATGTTGTTCGAAATCACATCCATCCTGAGCCTTTGAGCGGTTAGACCCGAAGCGCTAATCTCCATTGCCCTGAAGATACTCATAACCGTTATCTCCTTCCTTCGGTAATTGCCGACCTCAATAAAGAAAACTGCCTTTGAACCTGCTCGGCTATTATATTGTAAGATAGAGCATTCTCGGCAAGTTCGACCATTTCTTTATCTATGTCCACGTTGTTTCCGTCGTTTCTCAAGGTTCTATCGTTTTGGACAATAATCTTCGGCTTTATATCTATCATCGACCATGTATTTTGAATATGCTTTTCGTTGGTAGTGGAAAGGGGAAGCTTAGAACCGTTTTCCTTTAAATAGTTTTTCAGTAAATCTTCAAAAACCACGTCGGACCTCTTGAAGTTTGGTGTATCCACATTCGCGATGTTGTTAGACAACACTTCGTGCCTTAACCATTTTGCATCCATATATTTCTTTAAAAGACCGGGCATTTCAAAAATATCCATCACGTACTTCACCTTCTTTTTTCGACAATATACGCGATTCAATCTCTTAACTTCGCCAAAAATTTGTATTTTCCTGCTTTTACCTCAAAATTTAATGTCTTGTTATGTCATATTATAACACACATGGATATTTTTGTATATGATACTTTGGGACTACCGAAAAGCAAAAAAAATGCGTGAAATAAAATTTCACGCATTTTTATGAGCGAACTTTTTTTAGTTCTTCCAGCAGTTTGTCGTTTAAAACTTTTATATATGTTCCTTTCATTCCCAGCGACCTGGATTCTATAACTCCTGCGCTCTCTAGTTTTCTCAGCGCGTTTACTATTACGGAGCGAGTTATTCCAACTCTATCGGCGATTTTGCTTGCCACGAGCAATCCTTCGTTTCCGTCCAACTCTTCGAAAATGTGCTGCACGGCTTCAAGTTCCGAGAACGACAGGGTACCTATGGCAAGCTGCACCACCGCTTTCTTCCGGGCTTCCTCTTCTATCTCTTCAGTCTTCGACCTCAGTATTTCCATTCCTACGACCGTTGCGCTGTACTCCGCGAGAACCAGGTCATCATCGGTAAATTTGTCGCCGAACCTGGCAAGGACAAGAGTGCCTAACCTTTCCCCTCCTCCGTTTATAGGCACGATAGTCACCAATTTCCCGGGATGCGGACATCTCTGGGTGCTGTCAAACACGCACTCTAGTTCTTCCTGAGGTATATTCGGCATCGTCTCGTGAATTTCCAGCAACTTGTCATTGTACTCTTTTGGAAACATCTTTTCTTCCAGGACTCTGTTTTGTATTACGTCGCAGTCGTATTCGTTGAGAAGCGCGTAGCCCAAAACCTTTCCTTTTCGGCTAGCCACGTAAGCGTTGGCATTTAAGACTTCGCTCAAAATTTTGCAGACTTCGCTGAAATCCACAGGATAACCCGCAGATCTTTGTAGTAATTTGTTGATTCTCCTTGTTTTTTCTAGCAAATCACTGCTCATTTTATATTTCCTCCTTTTCCGATTTTTTTAAAATTAATTGTATCACAAAATATACATGCTTAAATCCTTATCTTTGACTATATCTTTTAGTTTTTCATCGACATAATTTTTGTCGATGACAAATTCGGGGCTGTTTTCTTTGATTTCGGAAGCGTTGAATGATATATCCTCCAATAGCTTTTCCATAATGGTATGGAGTCTCCTTGCACCAATATTTTCCGTATGCTGATTGACATGTGCTGCTATACTTACTATCTCATCAATAGCATCTTCCGTAAAATGGATTTTTATTCCTTCAGTTTCCAGTAAAGCCTTATATTGTTTTATCAGCGAATTTTTGGGCTCTACTAAAATTCTCTTTAAATCTTCCTTTGAGAGGCTCTTCAGTTCCACGCGAATCGGAAATCTTCCCTGTAGCTCGGGTATGAGGTCCGAGGGCTTCGAAATGTGAAAAGCTCCTGCAGCGATAAACAGGATATGATCGGTCTTTACGGGTCCGTACTTCGTTACGACCGTGCAGCCTTCCACAATCGGAAGAATATCCCTCTGAACGCCTTCTCTCGATACATCGGGGCCTGTCCCGTGCTCTCTTCCGGCTATCTTGTCGATTTCGTCTATAAAGATGATGCCTGTTTCTTCGGCCCTTTTTATGGCCTCCGATATAACTTCGTCCATATCTATGAGCTTCTGGGCTTCTTCTTGGGTCAATATCTTCCTTGCAGTTTCGATGGTGACTCTTTTTTTCTTTTTTCGCCTTGGAATAAGGCCGCCGAATAAATCCTGGAAATTTATGCCCATTTCCTCAATCCCGTAATTTGAAAATACCTCCAGCACGGGCACGGAATTATCCTCAACCTCTATTTCTATCATTTCATTATCTAGTTTACCGGACTTTATATCCTCAAGCAGAGCCTTACGCTTTTCTTTGGCCATTTTCAGCTTTGACTCGTATTCCTCGTCGCTTTCATCTATTCTGGATATATTACCGAAAAGGACTTCAAAGGGATTTTTAAAACCGCTGCTCTTTGCGGGGTCCGGCTGCAATATTTCCGCAATTCTAAGCTCTGCCAGTTCTTTCGCCCTGTCTTTTACCTGTTCCATTTTCTCCGCTTTGACCATCCTTATGGAGGTTTCCACCAGATCCCTCACCATCGAATCCACATCGCGCCCGACATAACCGACTTCAGTAAATTTAGTGGCTTCAACCTTGACGAAAGGAGCGTTCACAAGCTTTGCAAGTCTTCTTGCTATTTCCGTTTTACCGACTCCCGTAGGTCCAATCATCAATATATTTTTTGGCATTATTTCATCTTGAAGCTCCTTGGGTAGCTTTTGCCTCCTGTATCTATTTCGAAGCGCGATGGCCACGCACCGTTTGGCTTCCTGCTGACCAACTATATATTTGTCCAGTTCTTCAACAATCTTTCTCGGGGTTAAGTCTTCCAAAATTCTTTCCCTCCTTAGAGAACTTCCACTGATATGTAATCGTTCGTGTAAACGCATATATCTGCTGCAATTTTTAAAGCTTCCTGGACTATTTTTTCAGGAGGTAAATCCGTAAATCGGGAAAGTGCTCTGGCAGCTGCAAGAGCATAGGGCCCTCCGGACCCTATTGCCGCTATGCCGTCGTCGGGTTCCACCACTTCTCCGCTTCCCGAGATGATGAAAATATGTTCCCTGTCGGCTGCTATCAGTAAAGCCTCCAACTTCCTGAGCATTCTGTCGGTGCGCCATTCTTTCGCCAGCTCTACGGCAGCCCTTACAAGATTGCCGTGAAATTCCTCAAGTTTCGACTCAAACTTCTCGAAAAGGGTCACCGCATCAGCCACCGAACCGGCAAAGCCTGCCAGCACCCGACCGTTATATATTTTCCGCACCTTTTTGGCATGGTGCTTCATTATGGTGTTCTGTCCGAAAGTAACCTGTCCGTCTCCCGCCATTGCGGCGCCCTTTTGATTTACTATGGCTACTATTGTAGTCGCGGAAAACATCAGCTTTCCTCCTTCTTTTTTGCGCGGGGAAAAACCTTATCGTATATTTCCTTTAGCCTCTCTTTTGTCACATGAGTGTATAGCTGCGTTGTAGACAAGCTCACATGTCCCAATAATTCCTGGACAGTTTTAAGATCGGCCCCATTGTTCAGCATGTGAGTTGCAAATGTATGCCTCAAGGTATGGGGACTGATATTTTTGTTCAAAGATAATTCTTTCACGTACTTATCTATAATCCTCCTCACGCTTCTATCGGTCAACCTGGTTCCGTTCTTGTTCAGAAAAAGATACTCGCAGCTTAAATTTTTTACAAGATAAGGCCTGCTTTTTTTCAAATATTCTTCCAGGCTTTCCGCCGCCTTCGACCCGAAAAACACCATTCTCTCCCGGGAACCTTTGCCGTATACTATTATGAAATTGGCACCCATGTTTACATCCTTCAGCTTTATCGATACGAGTTCGCCAACCCTCACGCCGGTGGCATATAAAAGCTCCATGATAGCTCTATCGCGAATCCCCAGCACGTCATTTTTCGGAGCCGAAAGCAGCGCTTCTATTTCCGCGGGGTATAAAAACAGCGGCAATTTTTTGGGGAGTTTCATCCCCTGCACCATTTTGGTAGGGTCTTCGGATATTATTCCTTCCGTAGTGAGATATTTAAAAAAGCTCCTCAAAGCCGAAAGTTTTCTGGTTATGCTTTTTTTTGCAACCCCTTTTTCCTTTAAATAGGCCAGAAAACCTCTTATATCCAGGTGAGTTATATTCTTCAAACTCTTTGTTTCGGACATTTTATTCTGTTCCAAATATTCTATAAACTGCCCCAAGTCATTGGCATAGGCTTTCAGGGTATTCTCCGATTGGTTCTTAGCTGCTTTTATGTAATTTAAAAAGCTGTCTACCACCTCGTATTCCATGGCTTTTCAACCTCGCAGCGAACAACTAATATACTACCACAACCTTTGATTTTATGCAAGATTAAATTCTAAATTATTTTTAAATTATATGTTAAATTTTTTTGAAATTATGACCTAACCTACATTTTTAACCCATTTGCTTTTATAAATTTCTTCAGTACTTCTACGGAACGCTCGGCTAAAAGCTGATTTCTCTCCTTTTTTGACTTTACCCTCACGTCAAGCGGGGGGAGCAAACCGAAATTGGCTTTCATCGGCTGAAAATTCCTGGGATCGGCAGTAGCCACATAATTGCAAAGCGACCCTATCACGGTCTCCAATGGGAACGGAATGGGGGTTTGCCCTTTCATGCGGCGAACCATGTTAATTCCTGCTACTATTCCGGATGCCGCCGATTCTATATACCCTTCCACTCCGGTTATTTGCCCTGCAAAAAATAGCCCCTGAGCCGACTTTACTTCAAGCCAGGGATGTAAGAATTTAGGGCTCATTATAAACGTATTCCTGTGTATAAAACCGTAGCGCACGAACTCGGGGTCTTTTAAGCCCGGAATTTTACTGAAAACCCTTTTTTGTTCCGGCCATTTTAGGCTCGTCTGAAAACCTACCATGTTGAATAGAGTGCCTTCTTTGTTTTCTTTTCTGAGCTGAACTACAGCGAAAGGCTGCTTGCCAGTTCTCGGGTCTATTATTCCTACCGGCTTTAACGGCCCGAAAAGAAGCGTCTTGGGGCCTCTTTTCGCCATCACTTCGATGGGCATGCACCCTTCGAAAAATACCGGCTTTTCAAATTCTTTAAGGGGATGTACTTCGGCATTTATCAGTTCGTTGTAAAACTCCATATACTCCTCTTCTGTCATCGGCAAATTCACATAATCTTCGTCACCTTTGTTGTACCTCGAACCCCAGAAAGCAACATTCCAATCTATGGAATCCCTAGTAATGATAGGAGCAGCAGCGTCGTAAAAGTAAAGGTATTCCTTCCCCAAAAATTTGCTTATAGCTTTAGATAATGCCTCTGAGGTTAGAGGGCCAGTCGCTATAATGGCAGGAGGCTCGGGTATATTAACCACTTCTTCCCTTTTTATCTCAATTAGGGGGTGTTCCTCAATTGCAGCAGTTACAGCCGAGGAAAACCTTTCCCGGTCAACGGCAAGAGCCGCACCGGCCGGAACGCTGTTTTCCTCGGCTTTTTCTATGATCAAAGAACCCAAAAGCCGCATTTCTTCTTTTAAAAGCCCCGCAGCATTGGTGAGCTCGTTAGACCTAAGAGAATTGCTGCATACAAGCTCGGCCAGTTTGTCGGTATGGTGGGCCGGAGTAGTCTTTAACGGCCTCATCTCGTAAAGTTCTACCTTAAACCCCATATTTGCGATATGCCATGCCGCTTCGCATCCAGCCAACCCGCCGCCAATGACCTTTATCTTTTCCATCTTTCATCCCTCCGATTTTTTATAGCCGCATTCGGGATTAGTGCATACTGCGATCTTTTCGTTTCTCACAGTCTTTTCCACCATCAAGCTGCCGCAACGGGGACAAGGGATTTCGCTGGGTGGATCCCACAATACAAAATCGCAGTCGGGATAGTTGCTGCATCCGTAGAATTTCCGTCCTTTTTTTGATTTTCTAACTACTATATCGCCGCCGCACTTGGGGCATTTGACGCCAACCTGCTCTATTAGCGGCTTTGTATTCCGGCATTCCGGGAAGCCGGAACACGCCATGAATTCGCCGTACCTTCCGCGTTTTATCACCATATTTCTGCCGCATATCTCACACTTTTCATCAGTAACTTCATCTTCAATCTTCACTTCCTCGATTTTTTCTTCTGCTACCTTAAGCTTCTCCTTGAAAGGTTCGTAAAAAGATTCTACGATTCGCTGCCAGTTTTCCTCTCCCGATTCGATTTTATCCAGCTGATTTTCCATTTCTGCGGTAAAATCGAGGTCCACTATATCGCTAAAGTATTCCTTCAATATTTCGGTCACTATTTGCCCCAATTCCGTCGGCTTAAACCTTCCCTTTTCCTTTTTTACGTAACCCCTTTTTTGAATTGTATCTATAATGGGCGCATAAGTGCTCGGACGACCTATACCCCTTTCCTCCAGCGCTTTTACCAGCATGGCTTCAGTATACCTGGGTGGCGGCTGGGTAAAATGCTGTTCGGGTTTGATTTGTAAGAGCACGAGAGTCTGCCCTTCAGTAAGTTCGGGCAGCAAACCTTCTTCCCTTTCTGTTTCTTCGTCGGCTCCTTCTGTATAAACGGCCATGAAACCAGAAAATTTAAGGGTTGAACCTGAAGCCTTAAAAACATAGTCCCCCGCTTTTATTTCCGCTGAAACAGTATCGTACACCGCCGGTGCCATCTGGCTTGCCACGAACCTTTCCCATATCAATTTATAGAGTTTGTACTGGTCAGCAGTCAGTGAGTTCTTAATAGATTCGGGATGCCGGAAAACGGAAGTGGGTCTTATGGCTTCATGTGCATCCTGAATATTCTTTTTGTTCTTTTGAGCCGACGTACCGCTTCCTATATATTCTGTTCCATAATTTTTCAATATATACTCTCTGGCCTCTTTTTGAGCTTGTTCCGATATTCTAGTCGAATCGGTCCTTATATACGTTACAAGGCCGACAGTGCCCTCTCCCTCGATATCAAGTCCCTCGTAAAGCTGCTGGGCTACCATCATCGTCTTCTTGGCGGTAAAGCCCAGTTTTCTTGATGCTTCTTGCTGCATGGTGCTCGTCGTAAAAGGCGGTGACGGGTTGCGGCGACGCTCGCCTTTTTTGACCTCTACTACCGTAAAGATTTCTTTTTGCAAATCGGCTACGATTTTTTCCACCGCATTACGGTCTTTTAGACTTAGTTTTTCGTCGCCCCTGGAATGAAGCTTGGCAAGGAAAGCATTGCCACCTTCCTGACATGCAAGTTCTGCCTCAATCGTCCAGTATTCTTCAGGGACAAATTCAGCTATCTCCTTTTCCCTGTCGCATATCATCCTCACGGCCGCCGATTGAACCCTGCCGGCACTCAATCCCCACTTGACCTTGCGCCACAAAATCGGGCTTATTTTGTAACCCACCAGTCGGTCCAAAATTCTTCTCGCCTGCTGGGCATCTACCAGATTCATATCTATCTTTCGAGGGTGGCGCAAGGATTCGGAAACGGCATTTTTTGTTATTTCATGGAATTCCACTCTGCACGGGGATTCAAGTGGAAGCTCTAAAAGATGCGCAAGGTGCCACGATATGGCTTCACCCTCCCTGTCCGGGTCGGTAGCAAGCAAGACGTTTTTCGCTTTGGCAGCCTCTTTTTTTAAGTTTTCTATCAAGGGCCCTTTCCCTCGGATGGTTATATATTTTGGCATAAAGCCATTTTCAATATCAATGCCGAGCTGGCTTTTCGGCAGGTCCCTGACATGACCCATAGAGGCTACTACCTTGTATTCCTTTCCCAAAAAACGGCTGATAGTCTTTGCTTTGGCCGGAGATTCAACTATTATGAGCGACTTTGCCATATCATCACCTCAAATTTTCATTACATATCCTCCAGGCAATAATGTTATCATATTTTTCAGTTGAAGTCGGGTTATTACGGCGTTTATTTCCCCAGGAGGTTTATTCGTTTTTTGCACGATAAATTCTATATTCACGGGAGTATAATCTATCATGTCTAATACTTCCGATTCCTCTAACGTAAGGTCGGGCTCTTTTATTTCTGCAGAATCATTTTTCCTTAAATTCAGTTCCTCCAATATATCGTTTGCGCATTCTACTAATTTCGCTCCCTGCTTTATAAGCTTGTGAGTACCGCGGCTGTAAGGGCTGAATACACTCCCGGGCACCGCAAAAACGTCCCTGCCCTGCTCTAAAGCAAAATCGGCAGTAATCAACGCACCGCTTTTTTCAGCCGCTTCTACCACCAGCGTCCCCCTCGTCATACCGCTTATAATTCTATTTCTAGCAGGAAAATTAGATGGCAAGGGTTTCGAATTGGCAGGAAAGCTGGTAATGACACACCCCTTTTTAACTATCTTTTTCATAAGTTCGTGATTTTCCAGGGGATAAACAACGTCTATACCGCATCCCAGAACGGCCGTGGTGGGGCCGCCAGCTTTTAGAGCGCCTTTATGGGCAAAAGAATCGATGCCCCGGGCCATCCCGCTTACGACGTTTATATTGAATTCTGCAAGTTCCCCGGCTATTTGCTCCGCTATTTTTTGCCCGTAAGATGTGGGTTTTCGCGTCCCCACTATCGCAATAGATTCCATATTTAACACAGATGCTTCTCCCAGAACGTAAAGTACCACGGGCGGATCATAAATTTCCGCCAAAAGCCGGGGATACTCTTCGTCTTCGATGGTTATTATTTTAGCTCCGAGTTTTTTTATCCTTTCTATCTCATCGAAAGGATTAACTTTTTTTCTGAATTCCAATATTATATCGCATATTTTGGGAGTGACTTCCGGCACGCTCAGCAATCTTTCTCTCGTCGCGTTCATAAAATCCGAATAGGTGTTAAAGCAATTTAATAATCCCCTTATCCTCACTGGCCCGAGGTAGGGGATCATATTCAGAGCCACCAACAACTCAAGCTCTGCCATTGCCATCCCTCAGTATATTAGTATTCTATACCAGGTTGCGCAGATATACCTTTTTTGTAATGGTGCTTTATTTCTTTTACTTCGCTCACCATATCAGCTTTTTCCATCAATTTTTCCGTAGCATAACGACCCGTCAGTACCAGCGTGGTCCTCTCGGGTTTTAAATCTATCAAATTCAGAACCTCTTCTTCGGGTATCAGGCCGTAATCTACGGCCACGTTTATTTCATCAAGTATGACAAGGTCATACTCTCCACTGGAAATGACATCCCTGGCCAATTCAATACCTTCTCTGGCTATTTTCAAATCTTCCGGGGCGGGATTTCCCTTTTTAACGAAACAATCTCTCCCCTTTTGAACCAGCTGGAAGTTGGGTAAATACTTTGCGGCCTGCACTTCACCGTAATCGGGGCTCCCCTTCATGAACTGAATCATATATACCTTTTCCCCGTGTCCGATTGCCCTCAAAGCCAACCCAAAAGCCGCTGTAGTCTTGCCCTTGCCATTTCCTGTATAAACCAAAACCAGTCCCTTTTTGGATTTCATATGTATCACTCCTTTAACAAAAAATGATAACATATATTCCCTTTTTGGTCAAAGATTATTGGGGCAAAACATCGCTTGTCACAAAATGGTATTTTTTGCTATGTCCCGGGAAATTTTTTCCCCTCATACCTTTAAATATTGGAAGTATTTATCCAGGTTCCTAAATTGCAAGGCCTCGGCCAGGTGAATTTCTTTGATGTTTTCCGACTGATCCAAATCCGCTATGGTCCTCGCCACCTTCAGAATTTTATTGTGAGCCCTTGCACTTAACTTTAACTTTTCGAAAGCCTCCTTCATTAAAAGTTTTTCAGCCTTGCCCAGCTTGCAGTATTTATTTACCATAGCCGGGGTAAGCTGGGAATTATAGAAAATGTTTTGCCCCTTATAACGCATAAGCTGCAATTTTCTTGCCAGTTCAACCCTGTTTCTTATTGTGGCCGAATCCGTAGAGTTGACTTTTTCCAAATCGGAAAACGCAACGGGTAAAACACCAACCTGCATATCTATCCTATCGAGCAGCGGCCCTGAGATTTTGCTCAAATAACTATGCACTTTGTGTGGCGGGCAGGAACATTCGTGGAAAGGGTCCTGAAAATATCCGCACGGACATGGATTCATAGCCGCAACCAGCATGAAACTTGCAGGATAGGTAACCGTCGCGTTCATTCTTGAAATGGTTATCTTGCCTTCTTCCAGCGGTTCGCGAAGCAGTTCCAAAATTTCCTTCGAGAATTCCGGCAACTCGTCTAAAAATAAAACACCGTGGTGTGCAAGGCTTACTTCGCCAGGCCTTGGTATTCGACCGCCGCCCACCAACCCCACCGGGGTAATACTGTGGTGGGGTGCCCTGAACGGCCTAGTCTTTATCAAAGAAGATTTGCCCGCCAAAAGCCCGGCAATACTGTAAATTTTTGTTAATTCTAAGGATTCTTCAAAAGTCATGGAAGGTAAAATCGTGGGAATACGCTTTGCTATCATCGTCTTGCCCGAACCGGGAGGTCCAACCATTATGAGGTTGTGATGGCCGGCTGCCGCTATCTCCAAAGCTCTTTTTATAACCTCCTGCCCTTTTACCTCCGAAAAATCCCCTTCGAAATCTAAGCTAAACGCGTCCTGGACTTTGGATGCTATATCATCCGGTTTAAATTCACCTTTAAAATATTCCACTGCTTCTTTCAAGCTTTTTACACCTATTACCTCTATACCTTTAATTACAGCAGCCTCCTCGGCGTTTTCCAATGGAACAACTATCCCTTTTAAAGCTTTCTGCTTTACCTCTATCGCCATAGGTAAAATTCCATTTATCGGCCTTACCCTTCCATCGAGAGATAGTTCCCCAACAATCGCATACCCTTCTAGCGCACTTGCCGGAACTTGTTCGGTAGCAGCTAAGATACCCAAGGCAATCGGAAAGTCGAAGTGAGGGCCTTCTTTTTTTATGTCAGCCGGTGCAAGATTCAGCGTAATCCTTTTTATGGGAAAATCAAAATCCTGATTTTTTATAGCTGCTCTCACCCGCTCCCGCGACTCCCTGACCGCCGTGTCCGGAAGTCCCACAATATCCAATGTTGATATAATTCCCACATGTTATATTCTCCTCAAAAGGCCAATTTATTTCAACTTCCCCGCCAGGTTTTACAGTAACAGTTATATCCAACATATCTATTATTTCTCTTTTTTCTTTAAAAGTCAACGTTTCTAGATGTTCTGAATACTTCTTTATGACCTCCTCAAATCTCAACGGGTGCTTCTTTTCAAATTCCATTTCTTCCAACTTCATCTCTTCTATCCTTATTTCTTCCATTAAGGCATCAATTTGCTTATTGATTGGTTCAATTCTTCTAGACAAATCTTCTTTTGTAATTATGTTGTTTAGATACAGATCTATAAGTCTATCTTTTTGTCGTTCCAGTTGAGATAAACGGTTTCTTTTTTCCTTTATCTTTTCCTTTATCGCGTCGGTTTCCTCAGTTATCCTTTCGCTTGCCAGTTTTTTTAATTCTTCGATAATAATATCAGGGTTTTTGAGTCTCTCTTTTACTGCCGCCCAGACTATATCGTCAACGCCGAGTGTTTTTCTGTTGGTATGAGCTGGGAGGATGGGGGATTTGCATGTCTCTAAACTTACAATTCTTTTTTTGCCTGAGCACCTGTAGTATGGCTTCCCGCTTTGAGGCGTGGTGTAGTATTTTCTGCCGCAAAACCCGCAAACTATCCTGCCAGCCATTAAGTATTCATGTTTGCGTCCCACTCTTGTTTTAATCCCGTTTTCCTTTATTTTGGCATGTGCTTCTTCCCATAGTTCTTTCGGAATAATGGGGGGAACTTGCACCTTTATCCATTGATCTTTCGATCTCTTCCGATACCTTCTTTTTCTGTCTTCGCTTATTTCTGTTTTAAACTTGAAATTATAAAAGTTGCCTATATAAACCTCATTGTGGAGAATTCTATTCACCGTTGACGTATACCACTGTTTCCCGTGAGGAGGCGGGATTTTTTCTTCGTTAAGCCTTATAGTTACAGCACCTATTCCTAGCCCTTCTTTAGCAATCCAGTAAAACATCTTCCGGACTATTTCGGCTTCATGTTCGACTATTTCAAATTGAGGGTTTTCACTGTCGCCGTTGTAAATATAGCCGTAAGGCCCGGGGTGCCCAGGCCATCCACCGGGAATAACTATTTTGCCGGAGTGTGCTTTTGCATACCGCCCCGCCATAGTTCGCTGTTTTATCTTTGCCCTTTCATACTGGGCGAAAGCCCCTTTCATCTGGAAAAATAGGTTATCTTCAGGGCTGTCCGGGTCGCCTCTTGAATGGGTTACGAATTCGAGTTTAGCATATTTTTCCACTATTTCTGCAAAAGCTAACTGGTCGTACAGGTCTCGTGCCCACCGGTCTACATCGTAGCACACTACGAGGTCAAAGAACCCCTGCTTTACCTTTGAAATTAGTTCTTGCAGTGCAGGTCTGTTAGGGTCTGCACCGCTGTAGCCCTCATCTTTAAAAATAGTAATTGATGTTGCGCCAAGCTCTTTAGCTTTTTGCGTAGCTTTTTCGATTTGGTCTTGTATTGAGTATCCTTTTGTTTGCTCTTCAGTCGATACTCTGGCATATATGGCAGCTCTCATAACGACTTATACCGCCGGGGATTTATCATTTGTTCGATTTATTCTATGATTTTTGTCCCTACCGGCGGGGCTACACCTCCTTCCCCTGTTCTTATGATATCATAAATGATTTGTTATGAGATGTTGTTAAACCACTTAAATCTTTATCGTGAATAATTTCCTCTACATCAATAATGTTATATTTCTCTAAAAATTTTTTTAAAACGAAATCGTAAGCCTTTCGGATCTTCTCTTCAGCGCCATCTTCATTTGTAATCCCTTTTCTGAATTTATATTCTATCATTTATTTCATCGCCACACATAACTTATTTTCTATTTTTTCTCTACCAAGCAAAATGGTGGCGTTCTTATTCACCTCCCCGTAATACAGAAGAGAAAAAGAGTTTAAGGAGTTTATAGAAATAAAAAAAGGCAACCCGGCCGTATTACGACCGGATTGCCCTGTCTAATTGATTCCTCTTCTGCCAATTTTCAAAGGATACAATATTTGGATAACATCCGTTCTTAAGGAGATCGTCAATCCCCTTACCTTTCTCTATTTCCCACCATGCAAATTGTACTTGGATACCTTTACTTCTCAGTGCCTTATAAAGTTGGTATGCCGCTTCAGCAACGTATATATTGGTTGCAGCATCGGCATCGTAGCAAATAATAGCTTCCTGTATCTTTTTTCGTTTTAACTCTTCCACTATTCTAGTACGTTTCCACGTATTAACACCTGGCACACAAATAAATATTTCTCCCATTTTTTCTGCAGAGTAGTCACCTTTAAGCGGGCCTTCGGTTATCCAGACCCGTTTCGGTACATTTTTTGTGTTCACTAGTTTTGTTGGCACTGCAACATGATATACCGCTGTTGCTTTTGTGCCGTTTTCCCTTCCTGCCGATGATAGCCAGCAGTACTTCCTGCCTTTTGAGCGATCGTCTGTCCTGATTTGTATACCCCATATTTTACCTTCAAAATTCCTACAAGGAATCAAGAGGCCATTGTCTTCTACCAGCATCCATCTGCCATCTTTCTGATAAAATCCCGGGATGTCAGCTACGCTGGTCGTACTTGCAATTCTTTCTGCTAATTCTGCTAGGTCTTCAGAGGAATTTAATGACTTATATCCTTTTATTCTTATTAATTCTCCCGAAAAACCTCGCCCAAGTAAATGATAGTAATGTTCTTTTTTTAGGTCGAGACATCTCAGCAATGTATTGTAAACTTTGTCGAGCTGTTTTATATTTAATTTTGTTGTTTGCCTTTCTCGCGGAAAGCGATATGAACACTTATCGATCTGCCCTTTCTGTATTATTTTCTCAGTAATTTTCCCTGCTGCAGCACATCGTTGGCAATAGAACACCCCCTTAACTGGATTTATATAGAGATGTCCCTTATGGTCGTTGCAGAAAGGGCAGTCACCACGCAGTTCGTCTCCTGCGGCACGACGGAGGTTGCGCACTTCACTAATGCTAAGTTCATACATCTGGAGCATTCAGTAACCCCTCCACATTTAGGAATGGGGCTTCCCATGCTTTGTGGGAAGCCCCGTCTTTCTTACGCGCTCTTTTCAATCAACACATTATCTACAAGCACAGCTCCATCTTTATATGAAAGGATCTCTGCACTGAAATCCTGATATGGTGCAACTTCCAACAGCCCGTCCCCTACTGCATAGACTTCGCATAATTCGCCTTTGCCGAAGGGGCCTTTCATGCATGCCGCCCGTATATATGTGAACACTCCTTTAGACGTTACTTTCTTTTTCGCTGGAGTTAGAGCTTTGAATATCCCCTCTTTCTCATCTCTTTCTTCTTCATCTAAATGTTCTTCGTTTAAATATTCCTCGGGTGTCCCTCCCTCTTGTATGGAGAATACTTCTTTGCTTTCGTCGCCCGTTTCCATGGTTTTTTCGTCATATTCGGTTTCATATTCTTCGTCTTCTTCATCGATGACATCCTCATTGACAGGTGGATAAAGCAGTTCAGGTTTTTCATCTTCATCGGCAGGTTCTATCCCTATGTTGCAAGTGATGGGGAGAAAGTCTAGGTTAAAATTAAACTTTTCGGGCTTAAGTTTATTTTTTATCATTGCAGCTACCTGTTCGAAGTTAAGGTCGCCCATATCAATATATAAGACGGGTTTAACGGTCTTTATTCTTTTACCTTTAACAAACGGATGTAGTTCCTGCATTCTCACCTTAAGCTTTAAGGGGATGAAGCTGACTTTTCCGAAGATGCCACGGAGAATAGTTAGTGCATTCCTTATATTAACGTAACTATTAAAGCTGCCGGTATCGAGACTGTATACCCCGAGAATGCCCGGCACCTTGTAGAGTATCACGTTGAGTGTGGCAACTTCGGTGCATCTTTGAGTTTTGTAGAACTTGCATTCTTTATACGGGCACGGGTATTTTACCCATTTTCTTCCGCTGCCGTCCTCCACTTCCAGTTCTTCGCCCGTTTCTGCATGTATGAAACGGCCGTTGTTGTAGATTATGCCGTATTCTTCGCCTCCGCCGCTTACAATATAGTCTGCTGAAACCGATGCGACTTCACCATCGCCTCTGCAAAGCAATCCGTATTGTTCGCCGTAACGTTTAAGGAAAATGGGGAAAAAGCTGTCTATATCTTCAGAGGGTATTAGTATATCTAGCTCTTTTGGTTTTGGCCCGTATATTGCTTGTACTTCAGGCGGCACTACGAAATAATCGACAGCCCGGGGGATCCCCTGTTCGTCTTTCACCCCCAGGGCTATTTTCCCTAACCTGGGCAGACGTACAACGTCACTCCAACCCTTTATAGCCATGGGAAAACCTCCTTTATCGAAAATTATCGAAAATACGCAAAATAACCTTATAATCTCCTCACATTGTTCTTATGTTTTTATTTTATGCATTTTAAACTAATAAAACAAATGTTCGCTCTCCTCAAATTTGCAGTTTTCATAATAGGTTTAATAATTTTTCTTCCGCTTTCTCAAATTTTTTCAATTTTTTATCGAACATTTGTTTGTTTTTTAAAAGAGCCAGCTAATGAGCAACCGAATCGTGGGCCAATGTTATAAGTATAGAAAAAGCCTGTTTTGCTTCGTTTTTAGGCCCGCTGTAAAGCGCATATGCTAAAGAAGATGTTATATCGTCAAGCGGAGAAATGTATAGGACTTCTTCAGGTTCTTTCGGAAGGAGGAGAATATCATTACCCTTCTTAGCAAACGGCACGCGAACGATAGACAAATACGACCATTCCTGGTAATCCTCTGCGGTAACACCGAACAGGCCGTCATTAGTGAGGACAAGTATCATGTCAAGTGGGGTGTCAAAGTTGCTATCGCATGCCGAACAATGGCACTGGCTCTCGGTATTCTTATTCACCAAGCCGATCAACCTGCACCGACCTAACTTATCTCGTTTGACGGTATTCATGATTTGGCGGTAAGGAACGGAAATATATGGCGAGCTGCATATAGGGCAGGCTTCGGCTTGTAAGACGTGAAATGACATCGGCTTTCCTCCTCCACTTAGCAGAATTCCAAAATTTCATCATGCTCAAGACTGGACAAGGCATAATACATAAGGATTTTAAAAGACCACAATATATTCCCTACACTGGCTTTATCCCTAAACTTATTATTAAGTATATCTATTGCACCACTTGAATAGAGCCGAACTAATTCAATGGCTAGCTTGTATGAAGAACTGTGTTCAAAGTCAAATGGTTCGGTGGTTGGAAGGTAATATCCTTCGCAGTCGGAATGGTAACACAGCGCAGGGCAGTGCTCATAACTATAGTCACAACCGTTCTTGGCGCATTCTTCCAATATTTCGCGTACGGTTTCTTCTGTATTTGCCGGAATGCCTTTCTTCAAGTATTCGAAAACCTTGTCGCAGAAAGAACGCAGATAGTGGATAGTGGAATAAGAGCCCACCTTGGATTCGAACATGAGTGCTTCATCATCAATTATGAACTTATACTTAGCAAGTAATGGTTGTAAGTCAGGCAATTGGCTGTTTGGACCGTATAAATGGTAGAACAAATTAATGAAATACGTATCTTCCTCTGTACGGCTGGACAATCGTCCCAGCGCTACCAAATATTCAAGAGTCTGCGGTGAAATGGTTCTATAGTAAGTTGCTGCATCTTGTATTGCCTTTCTTATTGTTTTCTTTATTTCACCGTGAAAAGATGTTTCATCAAGCCTTGCGATCAAATATTCATCCTTTGGGATTAGAGTTAAATCTAATCCCATCTTAACCCCTCCTATCTTTTGAAACATAACTCAAGTTTAACCCCACAACGATTTCCTCCCTGTTGTTTGGTAATCATCCGCTTAGTTTGATCGTAGCTATAGCTTCTAGGATATTGCCGCTGCACAATTTTCCCCAGAACAGTTTGCGGCATTCGCTGTTAATGTTGGTAGCTTGTCGAAGTGCAGCCGAGATGTCATCGTAGGCTTCGGCAATGATTTGGGCAAGTTCCTTCAGTTTGTCGGCTTCGTTGAGACGTTTATACAAAGTTATCAGAAGTTTCCTGTCTTGAGGTGGGGCGAGCCCATATAACTGCCAGAGCGGGTAGAGCCACTGAGGCCCCCAGTAACCATACTGAAACTTTGACTTGTGTCTATACCATCCCTTTGTGTATCCGACAATATCTCTCTTAAAGAGGTCGTTGAACATCGTAAAGAACGGTGAATTAGGGCGCAGGTATTTAAACACGGTAAGCCCAGCGGCTTTATTTTCTCTATAAGTACCCTTGGTGACACACTCGTAGCTACCCTGATGGCTCTTAAGCCCCCGTGCGTCTACGGTGCGGCCGCACAAAGGGCATTTAACATCGGCCATTTCTTTCACTCCCTCCTACTTTAACGAAAAATAAGCAATTCATCTCCACCTTCTATAAGGTGGAGATGAATTGCTTGATCCACGGGGCAACCCATTCTCATGAAGCAAATTTACACTGTGTGACTTCCTGGTTCAAAAAACTTGACTGTTTTTATCTCCAGCCAAGCCGGCCCCCAGACCAGGCTTTCGCCTCCTTCCCGGATATTTGATTTGCCCTCCGAGG
>NZ_LOED01000008.1 GCF_001562425.1 Fervidicola ferrireducens | reverse complement strand
GTCTTTCACCCTCCTGGTTGATTGGTGTCTTCAATTACTTTTTTACCAGGAGGGTTTTTAGTTTGCAAAGGCTATTTCAATTTATTACAGGAATGCTTGAGTAGAGATTGCCTTTCCTTTTTTCTTGCCATTCTTGTTGCAGCTTTTTATATTCATTCCCATTTATATGCCGTTTCTTGAGCTTCTCAAACAAACTCCTGCCACCGAAAATAACCTTATTCGGATTTTCTTCTCTTTCTTTGCAAGACTCTAAAACGCTCTTTGCCTTCATTATTGCATCATCTGCATACCTCGAATTCAGGTTGAAAACTCCTTGAAGGTCTCTTTTTAGTTCGTTTCTGGTTTTGCCTTCTAAAAGCCTGTTGTATGCAAATCTCATACAAGATGACCATCTTCTCATTAAATCCGCTACTTCCTGCTCATCTTCTTTGCTTGAGAAAGTAAGTTTAGTCTGTATTGTTATCATGTCTTTTGCCACCTCTTTGTCTGTAAATCCCGGCTGCAAATTATGTAATTAACCCTTCTTTTTACCAGTTTATAAGTGTCCTTCGACTAATTGAGTATATTTTTTCACTTTTGTATACTTAATAACATCTATCATCACCTAATTAAAATTATACCCTTTTGCATAACTATCTTCAACTGTTGTAACCTCCTTCTTTTAACGAATGCCATAAAAGCGCATGTCTTTCTTCGTCGGTGGGATTGTCGGGCATGTACGGGGGAAGTTCGGCTTTCCCAGAAAATCGGTCGCTATTGTAGGGCACGGTCCGCCCTCCTTTCAAATCTACAATTCACCTAATTAGAATCTATGAAAGGAAGGCGGATTTATTGCAAGTCCTATAGTTTTCTGAGAGTTCCGGCGGCGCTCTCCGCGGCTTCCAAAGTCTTTTCTACGTCCTCCTCGGTGTGGGCGGCGCTCAAAAAAACGGACTCAAACTGGGAGGGCGGCAGGTACACCCCTCTTTTCAACATTTCCCTGAAAAAGGCGGCGTACATCTTAGTGTCTGCCTTTAACGCCGAATCGTAATCCTTGACCTCTTCACCGGTAAAAAACATCGTCAACATACTCCCCGCCCTGTTTATAAAGACGGGGATTTTTGCCCTTTCCATAATGTCCTTCAGTCCCCGGCAAAGTTTTTCAGCAAGTCTATCCATTTTATCGTAAATTCCGGGATTTTCTGAAAGCACCTTCAAAGTGGCGTATCCGGCTGCAGTGGCGAGGGGATTCCCCGAAAGGGTCCCCGCCTGGTACACCGGCCCTTCGGGAGAAACCAGCCTCATTATATCCTCCCTGCCGCCGTAGGCCCCCACTGGGAGCCCCCCTCCTATGATTTTCCCGAGAGTCGTGAGGTCCGGCTCTATGCCGTAATAACCCTGTGCACCGGAATAAGACAGCCTGAACCCTGTTATCACCTCATCGAATATCAGTAAGGCTCCGTACTTTTTTGTAATTTCCCTTAAAGCTTCCAAAAACCCCTCCTTGGGCGGTACAACTCCCATATTGCCCGCCACCGGCTCCACTATAACAGCCGCTATTTCATCGCCTTTTTCGGCAAAAATTTCAGCTACTTTCTCCTCGTCGTTGTAAGGCGCTACAATGGTGAGGCCCGCAATTTCTTCGGGCACCCCCGCCGAATCCGGCACGCCAAAAGTTACAAGGCCAGAACCCCCTTTTATCAGGAGGCCGTCGGAGTGGCCGTGATAGCAGCCCGAAAATTTAACCACGTATTTCCTCTTAGTATAGCCCCTTGCCAACCGGATGGCGCTCATGGTTGCTTCAGTGCCGGAATTTACAAGGCGCACTACTTCCACCGAGGGAATGCTCTCCACTATCTTTTCCGCGAGGAGCACCTCTATTTCCGTGCACGCACCGAAGCTGGTCCCTTTCTCAACCTGATTTTTTATCGCCTCAACCACATCGGGGTGGGCATGGCCCAGTATCAGGGGCCCCCAGGAGAGCACGTAGTCTATGTATTCGTTGCCGTCCTCGTCCCATATCCTGCTGCCGTAACCTCTCCTGATAAAAACCGGGTCCATTCCCACGGCCCGGAAAGCCCTGACGGGGCTATTTACTCCTCCGGGCATCACGGCTAAAGCTCTCTCGAAAAGACTTCTCGACTTCAATTTTCGATATCCCCCTTCTTCTTCAGAATTCCACTCCTGTCGATGATTTCATCGTAAAAATTGACCTTTTCAACCATGGAAAGCCCCGATTTTTTTACAAAGCTCCTTTCCTTTTCAAGCTTTGACAAAAGCTCTTCAACACCGGAAGGTATATTACTTTCAATCCATTCCTTCAGCCGTCTTGCAAGCCTTGGACTTTTCCCCCCTGTAGAAACGGAGATGGTGAGGTGACCTTTTCGCAAAAACGACGGGACGATAAATGTGGAAAGCTCCGGGTCATCCGCCACATTCACCGGAATGCCCCTCTTTGCAGCCTCCATGGCCGCCAGTCTGTTGGTAATCGGGTCGTCCGAAGCGGCAAAGACCAAAAAGTTTCCATCGAGGTCTTCAGGCGAAAAACTTTTTTCTATTAATTTTATCTTCCCTTCTTGTGCAAGTTTCTCTATGTCCGAACAGGCCTTTTTTGAAACCACCGTGACTTGAGCCTCGCACTCGAGCAGCGACTTTACCTTTCTTGTGGCCACACCTCCGGCCCCCACCACAAGACACCTCTTCCCTTTCAGGTTAATCATCAAAGGAAAGTACAGAGCCATCTTGCCACATCCCTGGCAAAATAGGTTATTATCATGTCGGCTCCTGCCCTTTTTATGGAAGTAAGCACCTCAAGAACGGCCCTCTCTTCGTCTATGGCCCCAGCAGCAGACGCCGCCTTAATCATGGCGTATTCGCCGCTTACGCTGTAGGCCGCAACCGGCACCGGAAATGTCTCTTTCACCCGCCTTATTATATCGAGGTACCCCAACGCCGGCTTTACCATCACAATGTCAGCCCCTTCTTCAACATCCAGCCCTACTTCTCTTATCGCTTCGTCCGAATTGGCGGGGTCCATCTGGTACGTCTTCCTGTCCCCGAATTTCGGTGCGGAATCGGCCGCCTCCCTGAACGGCCCGTAAAATGCAGAGGCGTACTTAGCGCTGTAGGCCATTATGGAAACATTGGTATATCCGCTTTCGTCCAAAGCGGTCCTTATAGCCAGCACCCGTCCATCCATCATGTCGGAGGGAGCCACCACATCGGCCCCGGCCACGGCATGGGAAAGGGCCACTTTCGCCAGGACCTCCAAAGTGGAGTCGTTGTCCACCACACCGCCCTTTATCAGGCCGCAGTGGCCGTGGTCGGTGTAAGCGCAGAGGCACACATCGGTGATAACGACAAGCGAAGGCTCTGCCTCCTTAATTGTAGCAATTGCTTTTTGTACGGCTCCATCGTTCGAGAATGCTTCACTCGCCGTAGAATCCTTCTTTTCGGGCACGCCGAAAAGCAATACCGCAGGTATGCCCAGGCTCTTTAACTCTTTCGCCACCGGCGGAAGCATGTCGGCGGAGTAACGAAAAACCCCGGGCATTAACTTCACTTCCTGAATTACACCCTGGCCAGGCACCACGAATATCGGATAGACCAGGTCCTTTACCGAAAGCTCGGTTTCTCTTACCATATCCCTGATACCTTCCGACATCCTGAGCCTTCTAGGTCTTTTCAAAATCCGCATATTTTCCCCTCCCCATCCATAGCTCCAGCAAGGCCTTTTCTATGCCTTCCAATGTATTTTCTTCCGGCATCAAATCCACTTTCAATCCTCTCTTTTCTATGGCTTTAGCCGTGGTGGGCCCTATTGAAACTATCATCGTTTTCCCCTTAAGAAAAGAGAGGTCCTCTATCAATTGTTCAAGGTACATAAAGGTCGAAGGGCTTGTAAAAACCGCCGCGTCAAATCCCATTTCCGCCTCTTTTAAAATCCTCCATTTTTCACCGGCATTGGGGAGATTTCTGTAAGCGGCAACTTTCACAGCCTCGTAACCTAAATCCTCAAGCCCTTTTACCAGCTCTTTTCCGCCGATGTCGGAGGTGATCACAAGGGCTCTCCCCCCTCTTTTCGACGGCGGAATTGCCTTTAAAAAGTCCCCGGATGTATATTTTTCGGGCAGGATTTCCGGGAAAAGCAGGTTTTCCTTCAATATTTCCGCAGTTCTTTTTCCTACCGCGGCCAAAGTCACCCTCGCCAGGTTTCTTACATCAAACCCCGCTTTTCTCATGGCGGATACTATGGACTTTACCGCATTGGGACTCGAAAAGATAACGAGGTCTGAATCCATCATCTTATCAAGGGCCTTTTGAGATTCCTCGAAATCAAACACTATTTTAATGGTGGGACAGCTGATGACCTGGGCCCCCAATTCTTTTAAAAGCGGAAAGTCGTCGCCACTACCCGTGGCCAGAATCCTTTTGCCGAAAAGCGGCTTTTTCTCGAACCAGTTGAGATATTCCCTCAAACTCACGGTTTCACCGACTACGAGAACCGCCGGGTTTTCTATCCCTGCATTCTGGGCTTTTTCAGCTATTTTTGCAAGGTTGGAGACCACCGTCTTTTGCATCCCTGTAGTTCCCCACATCGTCATGGCCGAAGGGGTCAGGGGGTTTTTCCCATTTTCTATAAGATTTTTTGCGATGTAATCTATATTTTTCACACCCATCAGAAAGACCAGGGTACCTTCGAGCTTTGAGATGCATTTCCAGTCGAATTTATCCGCCACATCTTCGCTTCCCGCAAAGACATGAAACGAGGAGCAAAAACCCCGGCAGGTTACGGGAATCCCCGCGTAGGCCGGAACTGCAACGGCTGATGTAATGCCGGGGACGATTTCCACAGGGATTTTCCTTTCCGCAAGATAAAGCGCCTCTTCGCTACCCCTTCCGAAGACGAATGGGTCGCCTCCTTTTAGCCTGACCACAAGGCGGTTTTCTCTAGCTTTTTCGAAAAGAAGTTTATTAATTTCATCCTGCGGCACGGGGATTTCACCCGGCGATTTCCCCACATCTATGAGCTCGGCATCTTCTCTTGCAAATTTCAGAATCTCTGGGTTTACCAGCCGGTCGTAAAGGACCACGTCGGCTTTTTTGAGCAATTCTTTCCCCCTCAGGGTCAAAAGGCCCGCATCGCCAGGGCCAGCGCCCACAAGATAAACCTTACCCGCCATCTTCATCACCCAGCAACTTCGCAAGATTTTCCCCCACTTCTCTTGGATTTCCGATGTCGCCGAAAATCGTGGCTTTTTTTACCATTCCGTTTTTCTCCACCATACCGGTGAGAACTATTTTACCGCCTTCAATCCTGGCGTAGGCTCCTATCGGAAAATTGCAGCTTCCGCCAATGGCCTTCATGAATTCCCGCTCCGCGCAAATCGAAATTTCGGTGGGTTTGTGATTTATTTTTTTTAACAGCTTTTCGAATTCGCTTTCCTTTCCGGTTTCCACGGCAAGAGCTCCCTGCCCTACGGCCGGCACCATTTCGTGGACGGAGAAATATTCCGCGATAAGGCCTTCCATTTTCAAGCGCTTGAGCCCCGCCGCAGCAAGGACTATGCCGTCCAAACCAAGTACGTCCATCTTTCTCAGCCTTGTGGCAATATTTCCCCGCACCGGCACCACTTCAAGGTCAGGCCTGAGCGCTTTTAGCTGAACCTGTCGCCTCAAGCTGGAAGTGCCTATTTTAGAATGAGCTCCCAGTTCTTTCACCGTCTTTTTGTTTTTCGAAATCAAAACATCCCTGGGATCTTCCCTTTCCGAAACGGCCGCTATAACCAGGCCTTCCGGTATTTCATAGGGCATGTCTTTCATGCTGTGGACCGCAAAGTCGATTTCTCCATTCAGTAAAGCCTCTTCTATTTCCTTAACGAACAATCCTTTTCCTCCTATTTCCTTGAGGTCGGCTTTCTCCATCCTGTCCCCCTTTGTCTTTATTTTAACGACTTCGAATTTCCAGTCCGGAAAATATTCTAAAAGTTTTCCGATTATGATTTCCGTCTGAATCAGGGCAAGCTCGCTTTGCCTCGTGCCCACCCGCACCACCTTAGCCGTCGACATCGCCCCCAGTAAAGAGAAACTCCAGCCCCGGGTCGAATTTTTGCCTTTCTGCCAGGTACTTTACCGTCTCCAGGTAAACTGCGGTCATTTTTGAACAAACCCTTTCCATGGCCCTTTTTATCTGCCTTTTTTCCTTGTCGTCCACATTCTGCAGTCTGCGGGTCAAATTTTCGAATTCTTCAACGCACACGGCTCTTGCAAAATCGGATACCTTTCTTATCACCGGCACCACCTGAAGAGTTTTCAACCAATTCAGGTAATCCTTCACGGCACTATCTACCATTTCCTCGATTTTTTTTGCGAGGTAAAGCCTCTTTTTTTGGTTTTCCTCGGCGGTTTTTTTAAGGTCATCCAGGGTAAAGATTTGGACGTTGGGCAAACGGGCGATTTCGGGGTCTATATCCCGGGGTACGGAAAGGTCCAAAAAAGCTACGCCTCCTCCCGTATAAATTTGTGCGAACTTCTCGCGGTCCACGGTATAGTGCGGTGCTCCGCTGGCGCTTATAACAATCTGGCAACGGGCCATAGCCCGGTATTTTTCCTCGTAAGGCACCAGGTAGACTTCGGGTATTTCCTCTTTTAGCGCTAAAGCTCTTTCCCAGGTCCTGCTGGTTACAAAAACTTCCCCTACACCCTTCTGGATGAGGTTTTTAATCGTTATCCTGCCGGTCTTGCCTGTTCCGAGGACGAAGACCTTCTTCCCCTTAAGACTTCCGAAAAATTCTTCGATGAACCGAACCGCTATGTAGCTCACTGAAAGGGGTACGTCCGATATTTTGACTTCACTCCTCGCCTTTTTCCCCAGCGTCACCGCGTCCAGAAAAAGCCTGTTTAAAATTTTGCCAGAGCTTTGTGATTCTTTAGACCGTTCCCAGGCCTCCTTTACCTGCCCTAAAATCTGGTCTTCTCCCACGACCATCGATTCCAACCCGCAGGCCACCCTGAAAAGATGCCTCACCGCTTTTTCCCCTTCGTGAACGTATATATAACGGGAAATTTCTTCGTAATCTCCGCCCGAGAGTTTAAAAAATTCCATTGCCCCGGGTCTTACTGAATCTTCCATGACCGCGTAAAATTCGGTCCTGTTGCAGGTAGAGAGCAAAACCGCCTCTTTCAGGCCGGGAATCGCCTTTATCCTTAAAAGGCAATCCTTTATATCACCCTTCCTTACGGCTACCTTTTCCCTAACTTCCACCGGCGCCCGGTGGTCCACTCCTACGAGGAAGATCTCGCCTATCCCATTTCAGGTCCCATCTCCTTTAACAGTTCTTCCATATTCCGCACCACCACAGGATAAGAAAGGCAGGGCCGTCTAATAACGATTAACGGGATTTGGAGCCTTCTGCACGCTTTAATTTTCTCCAACACCCCTCCCGTGGGCCCGCTTTCTTTTGTCACGACCACCTCTGCTTTGAAATCCCTGAACATGATGTAATTCATCTCTTCGCTGAAAGGGCCCTTGGCGGCTATTATCTCGTCGGGCAAAAAGCCCAATTCTTCGCATTTTTTGATGACTTCGCTGCTCGGAAGAACCCGGACTTTGAGCTTCTTCCCTCTTTCCTTTAAATCGGAAAAAACGTGAAGATTCCTGCTTCCCGTGGTGAGGAATATGGAGTCAAATCCCTCCGCTTTCATCCTGGCCTCTTCGAAAGAATCAACCCTTATCACGCCCGGCAGGTCCACATCGGCGCTTTCCCTTTCAAACCTGATGTACCTCACTTTTTTTTCTGAGCACACCTTCATGGCTGTCCTGCTTATGTCAGCGGCAAAGGGGTGGGTTGCGTCAATTAATATTTTTATATCGTGTATTTCAATAAGTTGGCCCAATTCCTTTTCGTTCAGTGGACCGGCCCTTGCCTTCAACTTACGGTCAAGAAGGCTTTTGCCGTATTCGGAAACGACGCTGGCCATTACATCAAGACCCATTTTATACAGGTTTTCGGAAAGTTTCCTCCCCTCCTCGGTCCCTGCGAGTACCAGTATCATATCTCATACCCCCTGGGCGTTATCATCCAGTTGCCCATCACCTTTGTGGAAGAAGACCCCACTATGACTATAGTATTCATATCTACAGGGTAATCCGGGGCCTCGAAAAGAGTAGTCAGCTTCACCCACTCCCCTTCCCTGAAGGCATTTTTTACTATCCCCACCGGCGTGTCGGCCTTTTTGTGCTTCATTAGGATGTCGCAGGCCTTTCTGAAGCTTTCGGGCCTTTCGGAACTTGCCGGATTGTAAAGGGCGATCACGAAATCCGCTGCCGCCGCCATATCCAGTCTCTTTTCGATTATCTGCCAGGGAGTGAGGTGGTCGGAAAGGCTTATCGCCGCAAAGTCCTGCATGATAGGGGCACCCAGAAGGGAGGATGCAAAATTCAACGCCGTTATCCCCGGTACTACTTCTATTTCGGCTCTTAGCCCTTCTTTCACCGCAAGCTCCAGCAAGAGGCCGGCCATTCCGTAAATCCCGGGGTCTCCTCCGCTTATTACGCTCACTTTCAGCCCTTTTTTATAAAGTTCTATGGCCTTTTTGCATCTTTCAGCTTCCGTTCTCATTCCAGAAGCCACCACCGTTTTACCTTCCACGAGGGAGTCGATGAACTTCAAATACTTGACGTAACCCACAACGGCGTTGGCTTCCACGATGGCTCTTAAAGCTCTGGGGGTCAGGTCATCCATGCATCCGGGGCCGATTCCCACCACCTTAATCCAGCTCATGAAAAACCCTCCTGTACGCGGCAAGAGTAAATCCTCCCCCCCTGATATATCCCAGTTCCGCTCCTTTGCCGCTCGAAATAAAGGCAGCAGGTCTTGCGACGCTTCCCACGCCGATTTTTTCCTTCACAAAACCGGACTTTGGAAAAAGCGATTCGAATTTTTTCAATTCCCCGACGCCGTGGAAATCGACAGGAACGCCCAGGTATCCGGAAAGCTTGAGGATGCATTCTTCATCCTTTTTTCTGTCCAGGGTCGCTATCTTCCCCACCCCCGAAATGGAAAGGCCTAGCTTTAGAAAAAAACTTTTCATGAGGGATTTGAGCTTACTAAAATCCGCTCCTTTTTTGCACCCGATTCCCAGCACGATCCTTCTCGGCCTCAGGACGACGTGAGGGATGTCAGGCGGCTCTATCTCATAATCTGTGACAAAAACGGCCGCCTTTGCATCCCGGGGGATAGTACCCAATTCCACAATTTGCACGGATAAGCTGTCTTCAATCAATTTTTTCGGAAAGTCAGGGCCCACCGCACAAACCACCTTCTCTCCTCTCAAAAGGCAAGAATTTACCTTCTTCAGGTCCCCGGCTTTTTCTATGTGTAACTTGAGCTTGCGCGCCATGTCATCGGGAGCTTTAATTCCCGCCACATCTGTAGCCGTCGTGATGACAGGCGTGGCTCCTATCAACCCCGCCACTTCTTTCGCAAGTTCGTTGGCTCCTCCGAAATGCCCCGAAAGCAGGCTCACGCAAAAGTTTCCACCCTCGTCAACCACCACGACCGCGGGGTCTGAAAGTTTACTTTTTACCGCTCCGGCGATTGCCCTCACGGCTATACCGACGGCCGAAACGAAAATCAAAGCCCGGTACCTGCCAAAAATCCCCTCGACGAACGGCACGAATTCCCCAACTATGGGGTATGTACCTTTTTTTCCGCCCAGGCCCTTTTCTTTTGCGTACCTTTCGGGGAGGTAAAGGTCCGCATTCAGCTTTTCGGCAATGAATGCGGCCAAATTCCCGCCCCTTTCCGTCACCGCGATCACCGCTTTTTTCACTTTCGAGCACCCCTAAAACCGTGGGAAAAATCGGGCGAATAAAGCTTCGAAAGCTCAAAGTTATCCCCGAGCGCGTTTCCTACAATCAACAAGGCCGTTTTTTCTATGCCTTCGTTTTTCGCCTTGAGGGCTATGTCCTTCAATTTTCCCCGCACGACTTTTTCGTCTTCCCAGCTCGCCTTGTACACCACCGCCGCGGGCGCGTCGGGGCCATAAGAGCCGATTATCCGCCCCACAGCATCCTCCATGTTGCCCGCGCTCAAAAACAGCACCAGCGTGGCTCTGTGGGTTGAAAGTTTTTGCAAGTCCTCGTTTTCGGGCACCGGAGTCCTTCCGGGAATTCTGGTAATTATTACCGTCTGGCTCACTCCCGGCAACGTGAGCTCTCTTTTTAACGCCGCCGACGCCGCGCAAAAGGAGCTGACGCCGGGGATTATGTCGTACGGGATTCCCAATTTTTCAAGCTTGCCGGCCTGTTCCCTCACCGCACTGTAAAGTGAAGGGTCGCCGGTGTGAAGTCTTGCGACGTCCATTCCCCTTTGGTGGGCATCCTTCATCACCTCTACTATCTCATCCAAGTCCATGCGGGAACTGTCGTATATCCTGGCATTACCTTTTGCGTACTTCAAGACGAGGGGGTTAACCAGCGAACCCGCGTAAATCACCACATCGCAAGAAGAAAGGATTTTCCTCCCTTTTACAGTAATCAGCTCCGGGTCCCCCGGCCCTGCGCCGATAAAATATATCACTTTTTCACCTTCTTTCCTATGAGGAGCGAAAGGTAGTCGACCTTTTGCCCCTTGTACCTTTCGGGTTCGAAAGTGGCGATTTCGCCTTCATGGCCGCACCTTACCGAAAGGGCAGAATAAAACCCTTTTTTTGAGAAAAGTTCCAGAACCTCATCGTAATGCGACGAAATTTTTATAGCCACCACGTTTTCAAATTCATCAAGGACCTTATCCAAGCTGGTCAGCTTGGACGCCGGAATCACCGCCAGAGATTCGTCCCCTTCGGCAAGGGGGAGTTTGAGCCTTGCAGCCGCCGCCGAAAAGGAATTTATCCCCGGGACAATTTCTATCTGGAAATCCTTCAGCCTTTCGGTCATGTAGGCAAAGGTGCTGTATGTCATGGGGTCTCCCAGGGTTATAAAGGCTATCTTTTTGCCCTCGTTCAAAAATCCTCTCAAGACCCTTTCGTTTTCATCGAGAGCCCTTTCCCTTTCCGCACCGGAAAGGCCCATCGGAAACCTGAGCTCTATAACGTCCCCCTGCACGTAGGGCTTTGCTATTTCCAAGGCTATACTTCTTTCCTTGCCGGGTGCCGCCACTATATCCACAGACTGCAGGACCCTTACCGCTTTCAAGGTAATGAGTTCCGGGTCTCCAGGGCCGACGCCCACTCCGTACAGAATCCCAGCAGCTTTTTTCATTCACCTTCCCCTTTCACTTTAAAATCGCCGGATATCACGCACACCGGATTCTGGGATATCAACATGTGCATGTCCTTCACTTTTTTTGCGCGGGAAACGTAAAGCAGCACCATTTCCGTGCTGAAACCCGAAGACTCCAGGGCTTTCAAGGCTTCACAGGCGCTTTCCACCGTAACGGTGTTTATCACCACTCTGTCTCCTTCCTTCAACCTTTCGCAGGAGAAACTTATGATATCTCTGAGCCTGCCCTTGCTCCCTCCAATGAAAATCCGGTCGGGGCTCGGCAGATTAAAAAGTGCCTCAGGAGCCTCCCCAGGCACGGGTATTAGGTTTGAAAGCCCGAATCTCCTCGCGTTTTCTGCGATGAGACTCAGCGCTTGTTCGTCCTTTTCCACCGCATATACCACGCCCTCTTTGCAAAATAGCGCAGCTTCAACGGATATAGAACCCGTCCCGGCCCCTACATCCCATAAAACCGAATCCCGCCTTAACCTCAGCTTTGCAAGGGAGACGGCCCTTACCTCCTCTTTCGTCATTGGGACGTTTCCCCTCACAAAAAGCTCGTCGGGGATTCCGAATCCGTATTCCCACATTTTTCTATCACCACCAGGTTGAGCTGAAAATTCTCTTCACTTGAGGCGAGCTGCTCCAATTTATAGCTTTTTATCTTCTCGCTGTCATAGGAGAGGTTTTCTCCCACGTGGATTATCCTGTCCACAATCTTATTTAAAAGAAGGGTTCGGGCTATCTTCTGGGGAGTATTGCTGCTGTCGGTGAAAACCGCCACTACTCGGTGGTTTTTCACTACAGGCACAATATCCACCTGTCTTCCGTGCATGCTCAAAACAGCCGCATTTTTTGCCGGGATCTTCAACCGAGCAAGCATGTACTGGACCGAGCTTATGCCGGGTACAACTTCCACGTCCTTTTTTCCCGCACACTTTAAAACCGCATCCAGAATCCCGTAAATTCCCGGGTCACCGGAAGAAAGGATAACTATGCGGCCCCGTCTTTTTACGAGTTTCGAAAGGTCCGTTTTTGAGTTAAAAATCACCTTTTCGCACTGCACATCCTCGAAAATCTCCAGGTGCCTTTTTGCCCCGATAAGGACATCTGCCTCTTTTATCCTCTTTAAAGCGGCGATCGTGAGGAAGTCCGGATTACCAGGGCCTATTCCGACAACGCTTATCATATTTTCACTCTCCCGCCCTTGCGAGTAATCCTCTTTCTCTGGAAATTAGATAAACCGCGATTTTCAACTTATACCGGGTAAACAAAAGGCATCTTTCCCTCACCCTGTTTGCAATAAAACTGCAAAAGCTTTCCAGGTCCACACCGCCTTCTTCAAGGATGTCGAGGGCTTCCACGGTCGTCGTGGCATTTATCAGCTTTTTTAAAGTAACCTCCTTCGCGCCGAAGAGGGCCCCGTAAGCCGTTATTATCTCGGCTCTAGCATCGGCTGTTTTGTTCGAAGTGTCGAAAATTCCTGCGGCCACTTTTACGAGTTTTCCAATGTCGCCGACAATGCAGACCTTTTCAAAACCATACTCCACGGCTTTTTGGAGGGCAAAGCCTATAAAATTCCCGCAGGAGATTATGACCCTATCGTCAAAGCCGGCTTTTTTTGCAAAGTCCCGGCCGTAATTTCCCGGTGTGAGAACGAAGGATTTTACGCCTTCTGCCGATAGCACCGAAAGTTCTAGGGCCAGCGTTTCTTTCAGGCTTTCGGTGGACATCGGCGTGACGATGCCGGTCGTACCCAAAATCGAAAGCCCTCCTATTATTCCCAGCCTGGGGTTGAAGGTCTTTTCGGCCACTTTTTCTCCCCCGGGAATGCTGAGGATAACCCTTACCCCTTCGCCTTCCGGGAGCACTTTAGAAACTTCTCTCGTTATCATCTCCATGGGTTTCGGGTTTATGGCGGGCCTGCCCGGCTTTACGGGAAGGCCGGGCTTTGTGACGATGCCTATGCCCTCGCCGGCCGTGATCTCTATGCCCCCGGAAGTTTTTTTCTCAACCCTCGCCCACACCAAAAGGCCGTGAGTCACATCGGGGTCGTCTCCTCCATCCTTTTTCACCGCGCATTTTGCCCAACCGTCGCCTTTTTCCCAGCCCTCCACCTTAATCGTCAGGACTTTCCCTGCCGGAGTTTCTATTTTTACATATTCCGGTGCGGTACCCGAAAATAGCGCCATCGTCGCGGCTTTAGCCGAAGCCGCAGCACAGGACCCGGTGGTGTAGCCCAGCCTCAGCTTTTTCCCATCTTTTAAAATGTAGTCACTCAACCTCATCCCGCCTTTCTGCAAGGGAAAGCAGCGCATTAATTATTGCCACCGCCACAGGTGTTCCCCCCTTGCACCCTTGGACCACGATGCTTGGGACAGGAAGTTCCACGAGCTCCTCCTTCGACTCTTTTGCCCCGACAAAGCCGACGGGAACTCCCACCACCAGGGCCGGATACACCTTCCCTTCTCTTATCAACTCGTTGAGCTTAAAAAGTGCCGTTGGGGCATTTCCAATCACGAAAATCTTATTTTCCGTTTCGTAAGACGAAAGTATGATGGCAGCCATGGCCCTGGTTATGTTTCGTTCTCTGGCCATCTTTTCGGCTTCTTTCGAAGATGAGTAGCACCTGACCCTGACGCCGAAGCTTTTGGCCAGCTCCCTTTTTATGCCTGCTCGGGCCATTCTCGTGTCCGTCACAATGCTCCATCCCGCCTTGATGGCTTTTATACCTGCTTCGACGGCACCGTTACTGAATTTAATGAGGCGGGCAAATTCAAAATCGGCTGTGGCGTGTACAACCCTTTTTACTACCTCCAATTCTTCATCAGAATAAAGATTTTTCTCTATTCCTTTTTTGATAATGTCGAAGCTTTTTTCCTCTATAGCCCTCGGGTCCTTTAAATACTCCATGACAACCCCTCTTTTTTCTATTCTTTACACAATATTTGCTTTTTCTCCGGCGAGCCTCTCAAAAATGATATCCACCAGTTTTTCGTCGTAACCCAGGGGCCTTGTAAGAAGAATCCTGACATCCGGATACGCCGACCCCGCTTCTTTAAGCTGATGAGGTATGTCGCATTTTACGTGAACCCCCTCAAAGAGGAAGAAGGGTACGGCCCAAATCTCCTTGGCCCCTGAACCTGCGAGGGACCTTACTGCCTCTTCAATTGTGGGACGCTGAAATTGAACGTAGGCTACCTCTGCAAGTCCAATATCACCTGAACTTTTCACTTTTTCCAGGATTTTTTCCATGACCCGGGCGCAGTCGCCTTCCCTGCTCCCGTGGGCTACCAAAAGCAGCGCTTTCATCGTAAATTTCCTCCTTTAAAACGGCAACAGCTTTCAATAAAATGCCTCGCAATCCCAGGGTATGCGTAAAAATCTATGTGCAAAAATGTTGCAAGGCAGTTTTTCTTTGTGAATCCGCAGCCGTACGTCTTTCCGCTCCGTTTTTTGACCAGGTAAGAAGTTTTTTCTTTTGAATTTATTACTTCCGAATAGTGGAATTCGTGACCTTTCAGCAAAGTTCCCTTAGGGGCGATAACCGTATCATCCGTTACCACCGCCTCGGCGTAGCCGAACCTCTTCAAGCTCCCCGTCATCACCGAATCCATATCGAATATGCCGACCATCGGAAAGCGCCGTCCCTTCATGTCGGTTATGCTTCTTGTAAGGTACATCAGCCCTCCGCACTCCGCGTAAATCGGCATACCGGCCTCGAAGGCCTCCATTATCGATTTCATCATATCGTTATTAGAGCTCAACTTTTCAGCGAAAATTTCCGGAAAACCACCACCTATTATGAGCCCTGATATTCCCTCCGGAAGAGAAGAATCCCTAAGGGGGCTGAAAAATACAAGTTCTGCCCCCAGATCTCTCAGGGTCTCCAGGCTTTGCGCGTAGTAAAAGTTGAAGGCTTCGTCCATGGCAACGCCGATTTTCACCGCAGCTTCACTTATTGAGGATTTTTTATCATAATAGGGATTTTCAACGATTTTGGCCGAAGAGGCGATGCTAAGGAGCTCCTCTAAATCGACGTGTTTTTTTACTTTCTCAAAGAGTTTTTCGAATTTCTCCTCGAGATTTTTCATCTCCCACACGGGCAAAAGCCCTAAGTGTCTTTCCGGAAGAGAAAGTTCAGCGTCGTAGGGCAAATATCCTAAAGCGGGAAGTTTTAAATCCTGCTTTAGACATCGCTTTAAAAGTGAAAAGTGGCCTTCCCCGCTTACCCTGTTTAATATTACCCCTTTTACATTAAGGCCTTCGTCGAACTCCTTGTAACCCTTAACCATAGCGCTTATACTCCTTGCCATCCCCGACGCATCCGCTATTAGTATAACGGGGAGGGACAGCAATTTCGCCACGTGGGCGCTGCTGGCATAGCCGGTATCGTCCAATCCGTCGAAAAGCCCCATGACTCCTTCTACGACCGAGACAAATCGACCCTCTGACTTTTTTAGGTATAAATCCTTGAGTTTTTCTTCTCCTTGCATAAACACGTCCAGGTTGTACGACGGTGCCTTTGTAACGAACTTATGGTAGGCTGTATCTATGTAGTCCGGCCCGACTTTGAAGGCCGCTACTTCTCCCCTTTCGGCAAGTGCCCCCATTATTCCAAGGGCCAGCGTGGTCTTGCCGGAACCGCTGTGGGTTCCTGCAATCATGAACCCTTTTGCCAAGTCAATCCCCTCCGTCATTTTCCAGCTTTGAGGCCAGCTGTTCAAAGTTTCTGGGGAAAGTGCCTTTAAGTAACCCTTTCTTTTTAAGAAGGGTGCTGATTTTGACTATAAGCGGCATTTCTAGACCCGATTCCGATATAATATCTTTGTCGGTGAAAATTTCGACGGGGCTTCCCTGCGCCAGGACCCTGCCGTCTTTCATTACCACAATCCAATCCGCAAAGCTGAAGGCCAAGTCTACGTCATGGGTCGATATTACGATTTGTTTTCCCGAGAGATATAGTTTTTCCATGATTTCCACTAGCTCCGCCGAAGACTTCGGGTCTAAGTACGCCGTCGGCTCATCGAATACCAGCACCTCCGGGCTCATTGCCAGCACCGACGCTATGGTGACTTTCTTTTTTTGCCCATAGCTCAGGAAGTGTGCCGGTCTATGCTTTAAGTCCTCTATTCCCATGACCTCAAGGGCCTTTAGGACCCTATTTCTTACCTCCTGTTCTTCGAGGCCGAGATTCAAAGGGCCGAAGGCGACCTCTTGAAATACGCTACCTGCAAACATCTGGGTGTCCGGGTCCTGGAAGACCAACCCTACCTTTTGCCGCAGCCTCTTCAAGAAAGCCTTTGTATACTCCACCCTTGAGCCGTCAAAATAAACAGCGCCTTTCTTCGGCTTTAATATCCCTATCAAGTGAAGAAGCAAAGTAGACTTTCCCGCGCCATTTGGTCCTAATATCGCAACTTTTTTTCCTTTCTCAAGCCTAAGGTTTATCCCTTTCAAAGCCCATTCGCCGCCAGGATATTGGTAATAAACATCTTTCAATTCCATCCAGCATTCTCCCATTTTATCCCTTACCCCATTTTATTAGTGAATAAATCGCCGACAGAATTATTGCCGAAATGACTATTATCATTTTCTTTTTTATTGTCAGTTGGACGAATATCTAGCACTTTTAGCTCTCCACCGTCATACCCTCTGGCATCCAATGCCATCTGAAGCTTATTGGAGCCTTCCATGGCCTTTGCAAAAAGCCCCGCGACCAGAAAGCCCGTGGAGCGAAGCGAAGATGCAAAACTCACATATCCGAGCCTCGCCGTCTGGGCGTTGTATATCATCCCAGCATAGTCGGCTAGGGTAAAAATCTGTCTGTAAGTCAGAAATGAAAGTTCCACGAAAAGCCGGGGCACACCTAAACCCTTTAGAGCTACCACTACTTCCAGTGCCGGTGTGGTGAGACAAAGAAAATAAAAACACGAAACCATGGCAAGGGAGCGGCTGAAAAGCAACGCCGCCCTCATCAGCGAATCACAGGAAAGAAAGACCACAAAAACACCGGGGAGCAGAAAAAATAGCGCTCCTGACACTAGCCCTAAATAGACCTTAAGGTCGATGCCTGCTATAAAAACTGTTGCAATCGCCATTATAAAGAAGATTAAAGCGTGAATCCAAACTCCTCCAGCGAATCCCCAGGCCATCATCAAGAATGCAAAGGCCATTTTTATGAGGGGGCTCACGTCTTTTAAACGGTTGGTGTAAGCATACCTATCTAGAAACATCCTGTACCGCCTTCAGTTTTATGTAAAAATATACTCCAAGCGCCAACCCCAGGGTCACCTGCAGGCCAAAAAGCAACTTTTCCATAAAGTCGCTTCCGGGCTCCCACAGGTTCGAAAGCCAGGGCGTATAATCTGGATTAGTATTTAAGATGAGCTCCACTGCCCTATCGTCGGAGCCTTCAAATCCAAGGTCCAGTCCAAATGATAAGAAAAGCAACAACAAAAGGGTAATCACAAGGACAAGGGAAAGTCTCAAAAGCCGTCTATCTTTCAACGCAAACCCTCCTCTTCTATAAGGGTTTCCACGGCACCTTTTGCCCTCTGCTCAAGCAAATCGAGGACAATCACCGTGATAATTCCCTCTGCTATCGCAAGGGGTACCTGAGTCACGGCAAAAATTCCGGCAAATTTCAAAAACGAAAGGAAAAAACCTCCGATCTTGTCGGGAAATGCCAAGGCAAGCTGCAGTGAAGTCACGGCATAAGTTGCAAGGTCCCCCAAAGCAGCTCCGAGAAATACTGAAACATTGCGGGAAACTCCGGCCCTCCTCGCCGCCCGATACACCCAATAGGAAATAAAGTGACCGGCAACAGCCATAGAAAAGGAATTAGCCCCTAGGGTACTCAGCCCGCCGTGGGCGAGGAGCAAGGCCTGGAAAAGCAGCACTATGCCACCGATCACCGCCATCGGAAGGGGCCCGAATAAGATGGCCCCGAGGCCCACACCCGTGGGATGGGAGCAGCTGCCTGTAACCGAGGGAAGTTTCAAGGCCGAAAGCACGAAGGCAAAGGCCCCTGCGAAACCCAGAACTACCTTGCCCGAAGCATCGGACATGATTTTTTTCCTTATGTGCGAAAGTCCCAATAGTAGAAACGGGATGTAGGCGGCGTACCAGAAAAGGCACCAAAAAAGCGGCAGGAACCCTTCCATTATGTGCATCGCATAAGCCTCGGCATGGTAAAAGAAAAGTAAAATTAAAGCTATGATTAAAATAGCTGTTCTCATTTTAAAAACCCCTTTCAGTTTTTTGAAAATAAAAAACCTCTTAACTACGAAGTGTTAAGAGGTTTTTTTAAAGTCCATCCTCTATACACCCCCTATCACCCGTAGGTAAGTGTATAAAAGATACAGGCAGGTCTCCTGGCTCTGGTTCACCGCCGCCTTATGCCTTCCCGGTTTCCCAGTGGCATTTTATAAGGCGGCTCCCCATCACAGTGGCGGGACCGCGCCGGATTTTCACCGGACTTCCCTCTTAGCCGGCATTTTGCCGGAACCTGTATCCCGTCTATTCAATTTTTCCTTTAAATAAAGATATAACATTTTTCGAAAGGTTTGTCAATTTTTTTATAACGCACCCGAAAAGGTTGATGATGTTTTTTCTGATTGATATAATTTGTTTGAGAATTGATGAACCGAAGGGTGATTTTCGTGATAGAAAAATGTGTATCGGAGCTGAAGACTTTTTCCCCCCTTCACAGGAAATACATCCTTTGCGCGCTCGAGCGCATAATCGAATACTACGCAAATTCTCTCTTAGGCCTTGCAATTTTCGGTTCCTACGCTAGGGGGGAAAACCGGAAAAATTCAGACCTAGACCTTTTGATCATTTTAAAAGAAGCTCAAAGCTTGAGCGGGAGAATAAGAGAGTTTGTCGAAAACGTGGAACTTGCGCTCGAACCCTTGGGCCAGCAGCTATATGAAAACGAGGATATCCTGTGCGAACTTTCCCCGTATATTCTCGAAAAAGAAGAAGCCCTGAAGTTCCACCCCATTTATTTTGACCTTACCGAACACAATAAAATCTTGTTCGACCCCGAAGGCATTATATCCCGCATAATAAAGTCCACAAAAAGTTTAATGAAAGAGTACGGTGCAAAGAAGTCAGAGTTAGGCAACTTTTGGGAGTGGAAAATTGAAAGCGGAAAATTTTTAGGAGGTACCGAACTATGAAAATAGACGCGTTAACTTCAGCCTATCTTGAAAAAGCAAAAGTTCGATTCAAAGCCCTGGGTTTTTTTTACGAAAATGGAGCTTACTCAGATGTGGTCCGGGAAGCCCAAGAAATGGTAGAACTGTTATTGAAAGCTGTTTTGAGAGCAATTGGCGTTGAAGTGCCTAAAATACACGATGTAGGGCGTGTACTCGAAAAACATAAGGAATCGCTTCCTCAAATCCTGCAGGAACACCTCGACAAAATAAAAAGCATTTCGAAACGCCTGCGAAAGGAAAGGGAACTTAGCTTCTACGGCGCCGAGGATTTCATTCCCACCGAAGAGTACGGGCCTGAAGATGCCGAAATGGCCATTAAAGATGCGGAGTTTGTTCTTAAAACCGTTGAGGAAGCATTTAAAAAAACATAAAAGGGCTTAATTAACTTTACAGAATGGGGAGAGAAAAATGCAAATTGAAGTGTATCCCACTTGCGACAGCGTAAAAGACCTGAGCGGGAAAACCGCAATAGTAATAGACGTGCTCAGGGCTACCAGCGTCATAACCACGGCTCTTTTTAACGGCGCGGAAAGGGTCATCCCCGTGCCTTCAGTGGATGAGGCGTTGAATCTTGCAAGGGAATTTAAAGGTAATGCCCTTCTCGGCGGCGAGCGGGGTGCGGTAAAAATTCCCGGCTTTGACCTGGGAAATTCACCCCTAGAATACAAAAAAGAGCTGATGGCGGGGAAAGCGGTCATCCTCACCACCAGCAATGGCACGAGGGCCATAAAGGCCTCGGAAAGCGCCGAACACATACTTATAGGGTGTTTTCTGAACGCATCGGCGGTGGCCGAAAAAGCCCTCCGGTTTGCTTTGTCCTCTGAAACCTCCTGTGTGGCCTTGGTGTGCGCCGGAACGCTGGGGGAATTCTCGCTTGACGATGCCGCCTGTGCCGGCCTTATCGTAGATAGCCTGGTTAGGAACATAGAAAGGAAAAAAGAACCACCGGAGCTTTCAGACCTGGCCTTCGCCTGCAGGGAACTTTACCTAAAACACCAAGACGACCTGAAAGCACTCATATCCCATGCCGCCCACTACAAAAAGCTTCTCAACCTTGGCTTTGAGAGGGATATTGATTACTGCCTGCAGCAGGACGTGATTGACTGCGTGCCGGTGTATGATAAAAAACTTTAGAAGTGAAGATCGTCTTGTGACGGTGCCATAGCCGATATAAGCCACTGCATATTGCCATGGCTGACTCGGGAAATAAAGGCATTTCACACCGCTTTCTTTTTAAGCCAGGCCACGGTGTAATATGTCGGCCTATCCTGTACAATCGCATAGAATTCTGTTTCCAGCATCAGGCCGTTATACCTCATAACTATTTCCTTCAATTTTTCCTGCGATATGCTTTCAAGAAACGCAACTATAACCGCTTTCCTGGCCCTTCGCCTTCTCGCTGTCGCTTCTATGGACCTGTTGTCTATTGCCGGTATAATGTCGATAACCGTGCCGTCATCCCTTAACAAGGCCGCTACGAACGCAGGCCTGGGGGCCTTGGCAAGCCTTCGCTTTATTTCGAACACCACCGAATTCATTATTTTTCCCCTCCTCACCTTTCGAAGCTGATAATTGGACAAAATCTGTCCATATAAAACTTTTATGCATATCACTTGTCATCTATGACCCAAAAATTTAAATCGAACAAATGTTTTCATATCTAAGTATATAGCACTATCTCAAAACTTTCAACAGGCAAAAAAAATCCCGCCGAAAATTTCGGCGGGATTTTTTCGATTAATACATGTCGGGGTTGGGCATGGGCTGGTTCTTTTCTTTTTCGGGAATTTCCGCGACAACAGCTTCGGTGGTAAGCACCATAGCGGCAAGGCTTGCAGCATTCTGGAGCGTAGAGCGGGTTACCTTCGTCGGGTCTACAATACCTTTCTTGAACATGTCGCCGAATTCGCCGCGCAGAGCATCGAAACCGATGCCTTTTTCCATGGTCTTCAGTTTCTCTACGATTACGGAGCCGTCCAAGCCAGCGTTGTATGCAATCTGTCTTACGGGTTCCTCTAAAGCCCTTCTTATTATGTCTACGCCTATTTTCTCATCGCCTTCAGCGTTGACTCTGTCGAGCGCAGGTAAGGCGTTGATGAATGCCGTTCCGCCACCGGGCACGATACCCTCTTCAACCGCAGCTTTGGTAGCAGAGAGCGCATCCTCGATGCGGTGTTTCTTCTCTTTGAGTTCAGTTTCGGTAGCCGCACCGACCTTGATGACCGCTACGCCGCCGGCCAGTTTCGCCAGGCGTTCCTGCAGTTTTTCCCTGTCGAAGTCGGAGGTCGTCTCTTCGATTTGAGCTTTGATGGAGTTGATGCGCTTTTTGATTTCTTCCTTGCTGCCGGCGCCGTCCACGATGATGGTCTTTTCTTTATTGACCTTGACCTGTCTTGCCCTTCCAAGCATATCTAAGGTTGCGGACTTGATGTCGATGCCGAGTTCTTCAGAAATTACCTGACCACCGGTGAGGATTGCTATATCCTGGAGCATGGCCTTCCGGCGATCGCCGAATCCAGGTGCCTTCACGGCTACGCTCATGAGAGTGCCGCGGAGTTTATTCACTACCAGCGTCGCCAGAGCTTCGCCTTCAACATCTTCGGCTATGATGAGGAGTTTTCCGCCGGCCTGCACTACCTTTTCAAGAATAGGCAGCAGGTCCTGCACATTGGAGAGCTTCTTGTCGGTAATCAGGATGTATGGGTCGTCCAAAACGGCTTCCATCTTCTCGGGGTCGGTTACCATGTACGGGGATATGTAACCCCTGTCAAATTCCATACCTTCGACAACTTCCAGGGTGGTTCCCATGGTCTTGGACTCTTCAACGGTGATTACACCGTCTTTTCCGACCTTCTCCATGGCTTCGGCAATCAGGTTTCCGATTTCCTCGTCAGCCGCCGAAATGGACGCAACCTGAGCTATGGCCTCTCTGGTCTCCACGGGTTTGCTGAAGGTCTTCAGTTCTTCCACAACGGCCTTTACAGCTTTTTCGATACCCCTCTTGATGAGCATCGGGTTGGCACCGGCGACCACGTTCTTCATTCCTTCATGGATTATGGCCTGTGCCAGCAAAGTAGCGGTAGTCGTACCGTCTCCTGCCACATCCTGGGTCTTGGTGGCCACTTCTTTAATCAGCTGGGCTCCCATATTCTCGAAGGGGTCTTCCAGCTCGATTTCCCTTGCAATGGTAACGCCGTCATTGGTGATCGTCGGGGTCCCGAATTTCTTGTCGAGAACCACGTTGCGGCCTTTGGGTCCTAACGTTACTTTTACGGTATTTGCCAGCTTATCGATACCCCTCAAAAGGGCTCTTCTCGCTTCTTCGTTGAATTTAATCTGTTTTGCCATCCTTACATACCTCCCCCTTTAATTTATTCCAAGATGGCAAGGATGTCGCTTTGCCTGAGGATGAGGTATTCCTCGTCGTCGAGCTTTACTTCGGTTCCCGCATATTTCGAGAAAATAACCTTGTCGCCCACCTTTACCTCAAGCGGCACTTTCTTGCCATCGATGATTTCGCCAGTTCCTACGGCGATTACTTCACCTTTCTGAGGTTTTTCCTTTGCGGTGTCAGGCAACACTATACCGCCTTTGGTCTTTTCTTCTTTGTCCAAAACTTTGATAACCACGCGATCACCTAATGGCTTTATGTTCATGTTAACCCTCCCTTTTTTATATTCTTAATCGCATTTATTATTAGCACTCTCAATTGGTGAGTGCTAATAGCAATTTATATCATATCTTATCAAAATTGTAAAATCAATTTTAAATCACGGCTCAAAACAACTAAAAAAATCTTTTAACACCGCGTTTTTAGGCTATTTTTCCTTAATTCTCTCTAATTCAAGGTCAATCTTTTTTGTGTATTTGCTAATTATATTTTGCTCCATGTACTGTAAAATATACGTTAACCTTCCATCCTCCCGCAATCCCTCACCCCGCCCTTTAAAAGTTCCACAGCGTGAGGCAGGGCGGGCAGCACCACTTCCAGATTTTGCCGAACGGCTCTTGGGCTTCCCGGCAGGTTGATGATAAGAGTTCTGCCCCGGATGCCGGCTACGGCGCGGGAGAGCATGGCGTGGGGGGTCTTTTCTAGGCTCTTTTGCCTCATGGCTTCCGGAATCCCGGGCACTTCCTTTTCTATCACAGCAAGGGTAGCCTCCGGCGTATTGTCCCGGGGAGAAAATCCGGTCCCCCCCGTAGTCAAAATCAGGTCCAATCCCTTTTCGCACATGGCCATCAGGGATTCCTTTATCGCATCCAAGTCATCGGGGACCAGGACGTACTCCTCTACCCTTCCGTTTACAGTCGTAATCAACTCCTCTATAACCTTGGCGCTTTTATCTTCCCTCTCCCCCCTAGCCCCCCGGTCGCTGGCAGTCAGTATCCCCACCCTGATTAAAGGAATCACCTTAATCTCGTCGCCTTCCGAAACAACGCCTCCCCGTAGAACCCTGGCGAAAATGCCTTCCCTTGGCATGATGCACTGTCCGACCTGTTTAAAGATGGCACATCCGCTGTGGCACTCCTTTCCTATCTGGGTTACTTCAAGCAGGGCATCACCTATCTCGAGTCTAGTTCCTACAGGCAAGCGGGCAAGGTCGATTCCCTCGGTGGTTATGTTTTCCGCAAAATCCCCCGGTCCCACCGCAAGGCCCATTTTCTTCATCTTCTCTATGCTCTCTTTTGCGAGGAGGCTCACCTGCCTGTGCCATGAGCCCGCGTGGGCGTCGCCTTCAAGGCCGAAATTCTCTATAAGGCGGGCTTTACCCACGTTTTGCTTTTTTTCTCCCTTTTTCTCGCTTATCGAAACCGCCACTACCCTTCCCACGGCACTTCCTCCTCCCTCTTAAAATCTCCGCTTTTGCCCCCGGTTTTTTCAACAAGCTGGATATTTTTTATCACCATGCTTTTATCCACCGCCTTGCACATATCGTAAATGGCAAGGCACGCAGCCGATACCGCCGTAAGGGCCTCCATTTCAACGCCCGTTTTTCCTACGGAGCGCACGACGGCCTGAACGGCCACCGCATTTTTGTCCTCTAAAACCCGAAAGTCCATCTCCACCCCGGTAAGATTTATATTGTGGCACATGGGGACTATTTCCGGCGTTCTCTTGGCCGCCATTATGCCCGCTACCTGCGCCACCGAAAGCACGTCGCCCTTCTTCATCCGGCCCTCTTTTATCATTTGCAGGGTTTCCGGCTTCATCACCACGTATCCTTTTGCCACGGCACTTCGCACCGTGTCAGGCTTTCCGCTTACATCCACCATTTTCGGCCTTCCGCTTTTGTCAATGTGGGTAAGCTCCATCTTCATCCCCCTATCTGACACATATTCCTCTTTGTTCTTTCGAAAGGCACCACGTTCATTTTGTGCCCCGCCGGTTTTTTGGCGAGGGCTTCGATGAAAATCCGCCTCAGTTCTTCATCGGCAGCCCTCCTCCGCAATAGCGTCTTTACGTCTATCTCGTCTTCCGAATCGAGGCAGGGCTTCAGCTTTCCGTCGGCGGTAAGCCTCAGCCGGTTGCACCGGGCGCAAAAGTGATGGCTGATGGACGAAATGAAGCCCACATATCCCTTTGCACCGGGTATTTTGAAATACGCGGCGGGTCCTTCACCTTTTTCTTCATATTTCACCGACTCGAGCTTCATCCCTAGAAGGCGTGTTATGCGGTCCTGGGAAACCATTTCCATTTTCTCTTTTGCCGCCTCGCCTACCGGCATGAGCTCTATAAACCGGACGGTCAGGGGATTGTCGATGGTGAGCCTTGCAAAATCTGCTACTTCGTCGTCGTTAAACCCCTTCACCACCACGCAGTTTATTTTAACGGGGGAAAGGTCGTTTTCCAGAGCCGCTTTTATTCCATCGAGCACGTCCTTTAAATTCCCGCCCCGGGTCATCCGCCGAAACTTTTCGGGATTTAAACTGTCGAGGCTTATATTAACTCTGTCAAGGCCGGCTTTTTTCAATTCCGCTGCAATTCCCGAAAGCAGCGAACCGTTGGTGGTCATGGAAATATCCCTTATTTCCGGAATCTCCCGCAACATCTTTATAAAGTCCACAATACCCTTTCGCACCAGCGGCTCGCCGCCGGTTATCCTCACCGCCGAAACTCCGAGGGGCGCTATCACTTTCAAAAAGCGCGCGATTTCCTCAAAGCGCAGGATGTCACCGCACCTTTTCGGCAAAACGCCCTCTTCGGGCATGCAGTAGATGCACCTGAAATTGCACCGATCGGTGACCGAAACCCTTATATAGTTAATCCCTCTTCCGAAACGGTCCTTCACTTAATCGCCCCCAATCAATTCCCCGGTCATGGACGTGTCGTACCCTCCCAGGGATTCTATTTTTTTCTTAAATTCATCGGACCTTATGATTTTCAATATCTTCTGCATTAAATCCGTACGATAAAATTCTTCGGGAATCGCTATGTCGTACCTCTCAAGGGCCACCGGTATGAAATCCAGGTCAAAAGCCCTGGCAGCCGCCATTATCCCGAGGCCCGCATCGGCCCCGCCTCCGGCTACCGCAGCTGCCACAGCAAGGTGCGTATACTCCTCCTTGCCGTAACCTTTGATGCGCCCCGGGTCGATGCCGAGCTCCTTTAGCTTTAAGTCGAGGAGAATTCTCGTTCCCGCTCCTTTCTGGCGGTTTACGAAGGTAATATCTTCGCGCATCAGGTCTTCGATGCCCTTTATGCCTTTGGGATTTCCCTTTTTCACCATCAGTCCCTGCTGGCGGTAGGCCAGATTGACCAGAAAAACCCTGCGATTGGGGAGGTATTTTTTTATATAGGGGACGTTGTACTCACCGGTCTCGGGGTCCAAAAGGTGAATTCCGGCCATGTGGGCCTCGCCCCTCATCAGGGCCATTATGCCTCCCATGCTTCCCACGTGCGCTGAAGAAAGGGTGATTTCCGGATAAAGCCGCTTTACTTCGCTAGCGAGGATATCGATGGTAACGTCGTGGCTACCTATCATCAGAACCGAGTTTTCTATTTCTTCTTGGCTTTTTAAAAGCTCCACCTCCACATATTCTCCGGCCTCTATGCCTTCTTTAGCCTCGGGTATTCTTACCATCCCGTCAGCCCTGACAACCGACATTATCACTCCGGCACCTCTTGAAAGCGGCGACGCTATGTATTCGCCGCCCATCCTGCCCACCTTCACCCTCAAAAACTCCAAAGTCCCTATCGAGGAAACCACCCGCCGCGAGAGCCTGGCCTTTATCTTTTCCCTGCCCGGCACCGGGAGGCCCTGCATCCGGTAAAGTACCGGTTTTACGAAAAGCTCCATGGCAATGTAGGCGGACACCGGATACCCGGGCACGCCTATCACGGGTTTCCCCGCGATATGCCCCAGCACCACCGGCTTTCCGGGCTTGATGGCGACACCGTGAACGGAGAGCTTCCCCAGCGCTTTTATGCAGCTTGAAGTGTAGTCCTCCGTCCCCGCCGAAGAACCGGCGTTTATCAGCACCACGTCGGCAAGTTCCACGGCCTTTTGGACGCTGTGTCTTATAAGCTCGAAATCGTCCTTTACCTTTTCCATCACTATTGCCTTTCCGCCCCATTCCTCCACAAGCCCTGCGAGCATCGCGGAATTGGACTCAATTATGTCGCCGGGTTTCAAGGGCGTTCCGGGGTCTACAAGCTCGCTGCCGGTCGGGATTATGGCGACCTTCGGCTTTTTCCTCACCTTTACGGCGGTATGGCCGGCGGCAAGTACTGCACTCAAATCCTGCGGGCGGAGCCTGTGGTTTTCCGGCACGATAAGCTCCGTTGCTGCCACATCTTCGCCGATGCTCCTCACGTTGTCCCAGGGCGAGCAGGGCGATACTATTTCGACCTCTCCACCTCCCAGAGGATGCACTTCCTCGATCATAATTACCGCATCGCAGCCGGAAGGTAAAGGGTCGCCGGTATCAACGGGCCAGAAATTCACCCCTTCTTTCAGCCTTACGGGATTTTTTTCGGAAGCGCCGAAGGTGTCCTTCGCGCTAACCGCTATCCCGTCCATGGCGGCAGCGTTGTAGTGAGGCGAAGAAATCCGGGCGAAAACCGGCTCGGATGTGACGCGCCCAAGAGCCTCCCTTACATCTACCACCTCCGCACCTGTTGGCTTTAAGGCCCCCGCTTCTTCAAGTTCCTTAAAGTATTTTTCCAAAGCTTCGCCTAAAGCCGGATTGTCCAGGTAAACTTCCCTTTCCTTCAACCGTATCCCTCCTTCAATAAAGCTCCACATCGACGTACTCTCCTTCTTTTACTCCCAGTTTTTCCGGCGCAATCCTCGCAAGGCCGTGGGATTCCACCATGGTGGAAATAAGGCCGGATTTACCCAGAACCGGCACAGCCCAGAGTTCGCCTTCCTTTTGCTCAAGTCTTACCCGGATGAAGTCCTCCCTTCCCGCCGCTGACGAAATGTTGCGGGCGATTTTCGCTTTAACTTTTAATCCGCCGTAATCTTCCGGCCTTCCCAGAAACCAGGAAATGATGGGCCTTACCACCTGCTCAAAGATGACCATGGCGGATACCGGGTGTCCGGGAAGTCCCACCACTGGTTTTTCCTCCACCACCGCGATTATCGTCGGCTTCCCTGGCTTCACCGCAAGGCCGTGGGCGATCACGCCGGGCTTTCCCAAACTTTCTAAAACCTTCACCGTAAGGTCCCTGGTTCCGACCGAGCTTCCGCCGGAAATCACGACGAGGTCGCTTATTTTCAGGGCTTCCGACACCGCTTTTTTTATTTCGTCGAAATCGTCCCGCACAACACCGAATACTTCAGGTATTCCCCCCCATTTCAACACCAGGCCCGCAACCGAGAAACTGTTCATATCGCGAATCTCACCCTCTCTTATTTCGACACCGGGGGGTTTTATCTCGTCGCCGGTGGAAATCACGGAAACTTTCGGTGAAACTGCCACCCTCACTTTTTGAAAGCCCATGCCTGCCAGCACCGCCAAGTCCTGGGGCCTTAAGGTGTGTCCTTTTTTGAGCACCAGGTCTCCCTTTTTCACATCCTCTCCTTTCAGAATGACGTTTTCTCCCGGAGCGACGGGCCTTTCCACCAAAAGGGTTCCGTCCTCAAGGGGTTGTGTATATTCAAGCATAACGACCGCATCGGAACCCTCAGGCAGCATCCCTCCGGTGGAAATCCTGGCGGCTTCCCCCGCTTTCAGAGAAAATGCCGGCTTTTCCCCCATTTTTATTTCCCCTGCCACCTTCAATATGGCAGGCAGCGATTCGCTGGCGCCAAACGTATCGCTCGCTATAACCGCATAGCCGTCGACGGTAGAACGGTTAAACGGCGGGATGTCTTCGGGCGAATAGACGTCCTCCGCCAGCACCCGGTTAAGCGCATCTAACAGCTCAACTTCTTCGCTTCTCGCCCGAACATTTATTAAATTTTCTTTTAGGACTTTTAAGGCTTCATCGATCTTCAAGGCCTCAAAAAGCTGCATGTGACGATTCTCCTTTAATTTCTCAAAAATGTCTTTTTGTTTTAATATGTTCTATACAGACTCCTGCAATTCCTCCCTCCATCAAAATTTTTTCTTTATAAAAAAAGGAATGCGAGCGTCTTTGTCGAACATAAAGAATTTATGAATGGAGGGTATCGCGTGGAAAATCAAAAAACTTTACAAGAAAAGGACTTTTATACCAACTTCAACGCCTTGAGCTATGATGCCATATTTTTTGCGGCATCCAATGGCTTTTTGGAGCCCGGCACGGTGGTGTCATCCTTTGTGAGCAACCTTACCAGCTCGCCGGTGCTGATAGGCCTTACCACGACCATAAGAAACTGCGGGTGGTTCCTGCCACAACTTTTGGTCGCCCGGTTAGCCGAAGCTTTGCCTCGAAAAAAACCTCTCGTGGTGCTGGCCGGGGGACTTTTGAGGATATCCGCCGGCATGATGGTTCTCTCGTCCTTAATCGCGGGCAAAAATCCCGTACTTTCCCTTTTTCTCTTTTATACTTTTTTCGTAATCCTTTCCTTCTCCGACGGCGTAAGCGGGGTGCCCTGGATAGACCTTTTTGCCAAATCCATCCCCCAGGAGCGCAGGGGAGCCTATTATGCCAAGACTCAGGCCTTAGGGGGACTCCTGGCATTTGCGGCGGGATTTGTTGTAAAGGCAGTTCTCGGCCTTAAAACCCTAGCCTTCCCTTACAACTACACCATCATATTCTTCCTGGGGTTTATATTTTCCACTCTATCCTTTTTGTCCTTCCTCAGGCTCAAGGAAGTGGAAGATGGAACTCCCCGCCGATACGAAAGTCTGGTAAAATACCTTATGGGAATTCCGAGAATTCTCAAAGAGGATGGCAGTTTTCGACTTATTATAATCGTAAACACTCTCTTGAGGTCGTTTTTTCTGCCGCTGCCGTTTTACGCCGTATTTGCCCGGGAGGTTTTGAGCGTTCCCCAGGAAAACATAGGCATTTTCGTTTCGGCACAGATGCTCGGCTCCATACTGGCCGGCATATTTTTCGGAAAGGCCATCGATTTATACGGAAGCAGGAAGGTCGTCATTTTTACCGCGGAACTTACTGCCCTTCAGCCGGTTCTGGCGTTGATATGCTTTTTCCTTTACAGGATGCGTTTGCCGTTTTTTTGGCTTTACGCCCTCATATTCACCCTCGTAGGAGCCACTTACAGCGGAGTGTGGGTCGGAATCTTCAACTACCTCTTAAAAATAGCTCCGGAAGAAAAAAGGCCCCTTTACATAGGCCTTCTAAACACCCTTACAGCCCCCACCACCTTTTTGCCGCTCCTCGGCGGGGTCATCATCCAATTTCTGTCCTACGTCCACCTGTTCGTCATAACGGCGGTACTGGTGTTTTCGTCGGTGGTCGCAGCCCGCTCCCTGAGAGAGCTGGCCGCATAGCAAATCTCAATTTCTAGACACATCCACGACTATATCCACCGGTCTTGGACCTTCACCCACTACATATAAAATGAAAGTTTTCTTTGTGACGGTAATACCGGCGCCGTAGATCTCCGTAACCACGTAAAGATCGACGGTTTCCCCGGAGGGAACCTTAACCCTAACCAAGAGCTTATCAGTTGTCACGCCGGGGCCCGTTACGTCGGTGACCACGTACACCGTCTCTTCCTTTATGCAGCGCGCTGTCGCCCTTAAGGTTATAGTCAACCTTATTTGATTTCCCCCGGGCAATATTTCAAAGTCCGCATGTTCAATTTCCGCACTGGCTTCTACCACATGCGAAGGCAAACATCCTTCGAGGGGCACCAAGACCGAAAACCTGTCATCGACTCTAATGTGATAGACCACATCATCAGGGCCTATATACGAAATGTCACAGCTTACATCACCTTCCACCAACACCTGGTTTTCCAGCGGCGTTACCCTTACGTTTTTGACCTCACATCGAGTTTCGCCGAGGCCAATGGCCAGTGGAAATACATCAACGGTATGAATTACCTGGGTTTGTCTTGACCCTGCTTGTTCTTCGGATACTACAATCGGTGCTTTTGTGACGGTAAGCCCTTCCACTACCGTTGGCTCCGTATCGCTTACCACAACCTGGCCTGTCGTCTCTTCTACAATCCTGGGAATCCGCACCACCGGGCCCGCCCCCAGTATCACGGGCAGATTCCGGGGTTCCAGTATCATCACGTTAAAGGCAATTATATTTTTTTGTAAAACCTCCCTGGGGCTTAAAAGCGTAAACGCGGAGTATTCTACCCCAGCGTTCACTCTGGCCACTTGTCCTGGCATGGCGCCTTCGTAATCCACGAAAGTAGAAAAAGGTACATCTTCAGCCTGGTGACGATTTACTTCATCGATTCCCACGTAATAAATTTGCTTGTGCAGCACCCCCTGGATTATCACCTTGTCCGGCACAAGCACTGCAGATAACTCGCTGACAGTGGCACTTATTTCTCTGACTTTCGACGCCTCATTTTCCAGCAAAACCCTGGACTCCACCATGTGCTGGTGAGTAACCGGCTGACCTACCAATACATTTACCCTGTAATTTGGGTCTGACGTTGAAACTCCTATATCTGTAAGGGTTTCATTTACTACCACCACATTCCAGCCAACTACCGCTTTCAAAAAAAGTTCCCGAGAAGAAACCAAATAGGCTTCACTCATCTCAACAACCGGCTCCACGTAGGCCTTCATTCCTGGCTGAATGCCGGGTACGTTTACAATTTCGCTCACGGGCATGTCAAAGGCCTGGTAATAGGACACGTCATCTTCTCCCACGTAATACACCTGGTGGTGGAGAACCGCCTGAACCAGAACTTTACCTTCGATCAATTCTGTATTTTGCATAACAACTTCAGAATTCACTTCGGTTATCTTCTGGGCCGGATTCTCCAAGATAAAGGTGTCTTCCACCAGCACCTGGGCCGAACCTTCACCAATCGCCAATTCTGCCAGTATCGTCTCATCGGTGCCAGGTGCCAGGTTTACAAAAGCTACATCTTCCACCGTAGTCGCTACTTTTACAATGGCCTCGGTAAGAACGCTATCACCGCCGGGCGAAAGCGTGGTCCTTATTTTCTCTACCTCAGCAGAAATACTAGCGGTCATGCCGGGCCTTGCACCGGGGACATAGAGCATGGTCTTAAAAGGTATGTCTCCAGATAGGTGGTGGACGATGTCATCGGTTCCGACAAAAAACACCTGTTTGTGAAATACGCCCTGAACGATTATTTTATCAGTCAGCATTATATAATTCAGGGCGTTTATTCTTCCGGTGACCTTTTTAATCTTCCTGGCGACCACCGGTAGCTCTCTGGTCAAAAAAAGGGCTGATCCTAAAGCCATGCTGCACCCCCCTCTTATATAACCTGTTAATTTATTATATTCAGCGGACTTACCAACTGTCATATTCCATCCAATTGCTCATCAAATAAAGACATTGCGGTATTCGATGCACTGCAGCCCTATACTTATCAGCACCTGCTCCGAAATCCTGGCTCCAGAGTTAGTGTAATAAATCCCTACGGAAATCCGGGGGATGACCTCCATTCCTTCCCTTGCTTCGGGGACTGGAACGCTGCCTGTGAAAAAGCAAGGAGCTGTGAAAAGCTTTACCATATCCCTGAAAATATAATAAACGTCCTGAGAGGCCGTTATTTCGAAGATAACATAACCTTTTATAACAACAAATTTAGAGCTCTGAAGAGATGTTTCGATCTTCTTTATACCCTCGGGAATTTCCGGCAGGTTTTTTTCTTGCGCAAAAAGAAATGAGGCCTCTTTTTTTGCTACAACGACCGGAAGCCGGACTTCCAGAGGTTCAGGAGCTGGTGGAACTCTTATAAAATTCCCAGTGCATTTTGCCACATGGGTGTACACATTACCACTTCCTAGCGAAAAACTTCGGAAATCACTTTTTGCCATTTTTCTTTCCAGCGCGTTAAACTGAAGGCTTCGGCCACCTTCGCGGCGTTTTCTCCAAGCCTTCTCCTTTCATCCTCATTACATATTAAGTAATCCAGGGCTTCTATCAGATTATTTGATGTGGGCTTTACCAGCAACCCGTTATAGCCGTCTATAACAATATCCGTGAGCCCGCCGACGGGTGAGGCTATCACGGCGCAGCCGGCGGCCATGGCTTCCAAGCAGGAAAGAGAGGTTCCTTCCGCCGCTTTAGTGGGTATTATAGCTATGTCCATGTGGCGAAAAATCTCCTGCATCATATGGGGCGGCTGCCAGTAATAATATATGTTTTCATTTTCCGATGCCCATTTCAATGCTTCGGCCTCCAGCTGGTCTGAGTGCCCTCTCCCTACGAAATGAAATTCCACCTTACCAGGGTATTTTGCTGTCAATACTTTCGCGGCCCTGGCCGCTTCGTTTACACCCCGCACCGAAGTGAGGCGCCGTGGAAATATGACTCTTACCTTGCCCGGATGTTCTACCCGAGGTCTTCAATTTCCCAGATCCACAAAATTAGGAATGTATTCTAATTTGTGATAAAGCCCCGGCCATGTGGCGTTTATCCAATTTATGGTATTAGTATCCACCGATACCACCTTTTGCACCCCACTCAAGGCTATGTGAAGCCGCCGGAGCCACTCTTTGCGGTCAGCTTCGGTAGCAAGTTGACGGTCAAAGCCGGGAAAATCCCAGAATATGCCGTGGGAAATGGATATGCTTTTTTCCAAAGCCTGGGGGTACGCCAGGAAGGTGACAAAATAGATGGCGTAATCCATTTCAACCGCCTGTTCGTAAAAATGCTGATTGACATTGGGAAATGTCATGAACTCATTTTTCGTCTCCGGGATTGTGTATATTTTGACACCCGGCAGTATCTCTTTTTCCCACCCGCTTCCTATCTGCCACCACACTACTTCATAACCCAGTTCCAAAAGGAGCTTTGTAAGTTCCAGTCCGTAGCGTTCAGCTCCGCCGTATACCATTCTCGTCCCATCGGGGCTGAAAAAATTAGTGGTCAATATCCCGACTTTCTTTCCCATCCAGCATCCCCTCCTTCAGGAAATAAAGCCGCTTTGAGTCACGCCATTCTTCCAGATCGTTTAGCTTCGGTGATATTATAATGCTCTGGGTGTGGGGAAGGACCTTGCCGTGAAGCTTTAAATCTTTCTCTCGGTAAAAAAGGTACTTTTTGTGGTGTTCTTTTTCATCGGCCCAACCGAAATGCTTGAGCCTTATGTCAGAATAATAGGGTATAAAATCCTGGCATGGACTTGGAAAGCGACCGCAGTGGATTTCCCTTTGGGGCCAAATGTAATTGAGGTTCGGGTTATAACGCACCAGGAAAGGCTGGAATTTAACCCATGGATTCCAACCGCCGTCGATTCTGTAATGGGTATTGGACGCCCAGAAATCAAATACTCTGAAGTATACGGCATCATAATAGTCCTGGTTTATGAGAAATTCCGCCTCATCAATAATTCTATCTTCGAACATCTCATCGGCATCGAGGGCGACTATCCAGTCGGGATTCTGCTCTACCGTAAGGTCCCAGAGCTTTGATCGCAGTGCCGCTTCATTTCCGAGGAAAAGTGGCCGTTCGTTCCTGTAAGCTATAACTTTATCGAAGCTCTTTACAACTTCATACGTATCATCCTCGGAGGCGTCATCGATTACCACGATTTTATCGACCCAGAGCGAAAGGTGTTCCAGAACCCGGGACAGATAGCGGCCGGATTCATTTTTTACGGGCATCATCGCCACTATGCGATTCCCGCTCTTTTTCCTCATGATGATCTCTCCTTGTAATAGAGCCTTCCTTTCGGAAGGCCCTATTTTCTCACTAGGTTGAGTTTATGCTGTGGCCACAAATACGAAGTCCAGCGTGATATCTATATTTTGAACCGCATTGCCCACGGTGCTCGGCAGGTGAAAAGTAAAAGTCACATCTTGGTTTCCGGTGCTGAGGGCCAGGGCGTGGCCGGGACTTGCAGGCTGGTCTATCAAACCGCTGAGCTTACCGGTGTATATGGTGGAGCCGGGGCTGGCGGAAACGCTGACGTTTAAATTATCGGCCAGCAATGCCGCGAGCGATGCGGTTGTGGAACCCGAAGGTTTCCAGTCAGCTGTCACAAAATAGTATTCATCTACATCTCCGGTATTCGAGACGTTGATTACAGCGGTTACGGTATCCCTGGGCAGCATATTCGTAGCGGAAAGCACACCGCTGGTCGGCGATACCACGATGGACACGTTGGCAGTTTGCAGCGTGCTTCCGGTTGAACTGGCGGTAAAGGTAAGAGCCATTTCTTTCACCTCCTGTTGAAATCATATTCAGTGAAATTTAAAACTGTTACAGGAACCTGAACATTTCCCGGGCCTTATTTTTCATAAAAGGGGAATTTTTTTCATAAAGATTATAAGTGGAGGGGGTAGCCGTGAAACTCTTCAGAACTGAAGAAATCCTGTGGCAGAAGGTTTATACAAAGGAATTGAAGCAGGATATAAAGCTGAAACCTTACCCCGTGAAAGTAACCGGTGTTGTGCCGAGAGTTCAGGATGTAGACCACCGTATTCAAAAAGGTGCGGTAATATTTTCCGCAACCCTTACGGCGGGAGTGTATTTTCTGAGCAGGGAAGGTACCCTCCGCTATATTGAAGTCCTGCAGCCGGTCAGGTACGTTTTTTGCCCGGAAAAAGTCCTCGACGGGATGGAAGTGCGAATCGACTGCACCCCGGAAACTCATAATTATCATTTGGCCGAAGATACTCTTTCCGTGGATTTTTTATTGAACTTCAATCTTGAAGCCGTAATCGAAAGGCCCGCTGTTTTTGCAAAGACTCTGGAAGCAAAAACAGAGAGGATAGCAACCTTCCGGGTTATTAAGGAAGAAAAGGATGTGGCCGGTATAAGGTTTTTTTTTGAAAAACCCGATTGCCGGAGGATTATAACCGTAAAGCCCCATTTGGCCAAGGTAGAAACAAAAGTATTCAAAGGTCTTGTAGCCGTAGAAGGCGAGATTTCTGCGGACGTTTTTTATGTAGATGGCTCTGGCTTAGAAAGACACAGCCAGGTAGCAGTCCCTCTTGAAAGGGTGATTTCGTGCAACGAAGCGGAGCCGGAACACCTTGCCAGGGTGACGGCTGCTTTTTCGGAAGTTCACTTTCGGCCGTCTCATAAGGCAGGGAATTACGGCATTATGATGGTCTTGCGGCTGGATGTAAAGGTGTTGAAAAAAGAGGAAAGCCAGGTGGTAACCGATTTCAAACACGAGGGGTATCAGACAGTAAAAGAAGAGCTGCAGTTAAAAGAAGTGTTGGACGAGGGAGCGTTTTCTTTTTTTGTCGCGGAAAGTTATCCCTTAAAGGGAAAGAACCTGGTGGATTTGTATGGAAGGGTGGAAAGGGTTTCTTACGAGGTGAACGGGGGACTGCTGGTAGCTCAGGGTGCGATTGGCGTTGAAGTTTTTTACATAGATGAAAACCTTCTTTCGGCGTACCGGTATATTGAAATAAACTTCAGCAGGAGCCACCCGGTAGGAACCGTACAAACGCAGGTGTCGTACGAACTGAAACCCAGAATACTTCACCTCTCGGGGGTTTTAAAAGATGGCAGTATAAAGATAACGTCACTCGTGGAAATAGAATATACAGCAGTTTGCCGCAGAGCCACCCCTGTTGTGGTGGATATCATTCCCCGCGAAGGTATAGAAAGGGAACTTTTCCGGGTTGAAAAGATCCTGGAGGCAAAAACCATCGAACTTATCGAAAAAAATGAGATAATCCTAGATTATCCAGTAAAGCTTGTAGAGGACATAAAGGGCGAGGTAGAAAACTTAAATGTAACAGTCCTGGACTACAGATTTTTGATCCAGGGCGGGCTGTCAGTTCACATTTATTATGCGGGAGTCGACGGTATCATTCGCTGCCAAAAAAATCTATTTCCTTTCGGCGTGCTGGGGGACGTGAAAGGCGGCCGAAAGGATATGCACGTCCGGGTAGATGCCAGGATATCAGAGGTTTCTACGGAAATTAAAACCCTTACCAGGTTAGACACTATTTTTTTATTGAGCTTTGACATTGAGGCAACCTGCCAGCAGGACCTCTATCTTGTGACCGGTCCTACGGTCCTCCAAAACCGGCGGTACCGGCAGGTTTATGTGGAAGAGAGGCTGCGCCGCCTTTCCTATATAATGCCCCTTACAGCACCAGCACTCTTTGCGAAAGACATATTCCCTGAGGTGACAGAAAAATGGGTAGAAGTGGATGAAGCAGGTTTTTGGATAGGGGGCAAACTCCGGGTAAATGCGGCTTATGTGGGCAGGGATCACCTTGTCCATCATGACATCGACGAGCTGGAATTTAAGTTCTTCATTAAGGGCAAAGAAGGTTTGGACACAAGCAGGGTAAGCTTATCGGCGAGGCCTAAAAAGGTCGTCCTGGTAGCTGGAGGTGAGATGCTGGAAGGTGAGTTTGAGATATCTATTAAAAATTATTATCTAAAAACGTTGTAAGGCAGGGAGGGAAACATTGATGCAGGACATTGCCGGAAAGATAGCGGCTTTCTTTAAGGATTTTTCGCAAGTTGAAGTGGAAGTGATCGACGTGCAGCTTGGGCCCAACGGCGCAAATGCGCTTTGCAGGCTACCTGACGGAGAGTACCAGGTAATCCTGGGTAGCGACCTTTCGGTAAAAGCCTACTACCGTAAAAAGCCGTATATAAAGGATGTGGTGAAACTCCCAAGTGGACCTTTGAAACCGGCTTCAAGCTCAAAACAGGAAACCGGAATGCCGGTAGTATCCAACAGCGAAAAGGCTGTGGCATGTAGCAGGATAAGCCAGATCATTGATCCTATATACAAAATCTTATCACCGATTTTAAAAAAGTTGGCAAGCAAGGGATAGTAGGAAAAGATAAGGAAAAATCTTACGGAAAAGGGAAAGAGGCAAAAACCTCTTTTTTTTATTTTTTTGTCCGGAGAACCTACGGACCCTGCAGATTGTCATCCCGCAGCAAAAGTTGTAGGTAACCTCTGAAAAAAATCACTCATACTATAAAATTAAAAAATTAAAATAAAAACATTTTATGAAATCCTCTTGGCACAAAAAAATAGCAACGGGTGTAACAACAAAAGGCATGACGCCATATTATAGAGGAGGAGAGATAATGGCCGAACTAATTGCATTCGCCGCAATAATTGTCGTTATTGTGGCCTGCTCTCTTTTTATCGTAAGACTGCGTATGAAAGACCGATTAAGAGCCCCGAACAACACAGAAAAATCGTTTTTCGCCCAACAAGAAACCGATAAGACAAATGATGCTGAGTCCATAATGGAAGTCTGCAGAAGCAACAAAGAGGGGGTCTGTAGCCATGTGACAACCGAAAAACTGGAGGAGAAGGGTCAGGAAAAACAGGATCAAACGCTGGAAGGGAAAAGTGAAATACAGGCAGCTTGCGAAAGAGGGCAGGAAGTTAAAAGAGAGGATGAGGAGGATTCCGAAGGGGAGGAATACTATCGGGAACCAATAGAAGATAACGAAATCCAACAGGAAGAGGAAAAGGGGTTAACTGATATTTTTGAAAAAAAACAAAAAGGGGAGGATATAATGGATCCATTGATTCAAGTCCCCGTTTTGGTCGGGGAAGGTTCCATCCAGAAAATGGTTGAATCCACTGTAACCCTGGCAAACCCTGCGGTTAAGGTTCGGGAAATCAGGGCTCGAGTTGATGACTTAAGGACGGAAGTTATCCAGGATAAGGTGATCATCCAGGGGATGCTTCACAAACAGATATTTTATGTGGGTACCGATGCTGTGATCCACCATCAGACAGAGATCATTCCAGTTAGCTACTTCATGGATATCTCTGGAGCCGCACCGGGCATGAACGTAACTGTGACTCCAACGATAGAACACATCGCTTACACTCTTTTGGACCAGAACACTTTACACCAGAAAGTAATACTGGTGTTTAATGCCGTGGTGACTGATACTCAAGTACTTAATGTACTACCGGGCGTCGGAACTCCGCTATATTATGTGCCACAGGTGGCAGGGCAGGGCTCCCAGCAGCTCATAGTGGAAACTACGGTTCAGCTTACCAATCCCGCTCAAAAAGTGGATGAAATCACAGCAACGGTAAAGGATATAACTACTGATGTCATTACCGACAAGGTAGTAATTCAGGGAGTGCTCCACAAGCAGATATTCTATGTAGGCACCGATAATGTAGAGTACCACCAGGCGGAAGACGTGCCCTTCAGTCTTTTTGTAGATACCACCGGAGCCGCACCGGGGATGAACGTGCAGGTCCAACCCGTTATAGAAAGCATAAACTATACTCTAGAAAATGAGACCACACTGCAGCAAAAGGTGGTAATCCAATTTTCCGTAACAGTGACGCAAAATACAAAGCTCAATTTACTCCCCATCACTGGTAAGACCATATTGGTGGAGGAAGTCGTAGGCGAGGCTACCGGGCAAACGCTCCTCCAGGATATCGTTACAATGGAAAGGCCTACCCAGAAGATAAGAAATATTGATGCTACCGTAACTGATATTTCTTGCCAGGTAATCACCAATAAAGTCATTATCCAGGGTACCATCCACAAGCAGATCTTTTACATCGGCACCGACAACATCGAATATGAACAGGGAGAAGACGTAAATTTCAGCTTTTTCGTGGACTTAACAGGTGCCGCTCCGGGCATGAACTGCACCTCAGTCCCCACCATTGAAAGCGTTATACCTGAGCTGCTGAGCGAGACGCAGCTCTTGCAGAAAGTGGTTCTAAAAGTCGATATCTTGGTGACATCAACCGTGAGATTAGGTGAGATACCGTCAATATAAAAATATTCGTCTTCTCACACACACCACCGGACACGCAGGTCTGCATCCGACGGTTCACCGCTCATCAGGCCCTGGGACTGCAAGTAGACATTGCCCAGGGCCTTATTCATTGGCCCGTAGGCCATTCGCCGCTGTATTTAAAGGGTAATCGTCTCGCCCGGTTCGAGTATGACGACTCTAGCGCCGATTTTTTCCTCCACCTTTTCTTTAAATTCCTGCGGATCCTTTTTTATTACGTCGAAAGTGTTGTAGTGCATGGGGATAACCGTCCTCGGCTTTAAAAACTCCACGGCCTTCACGGCGTCGTCTATCCCCATGACGAAATTTCCACCGATGGGCAGCATCGCAACGTCCAGCGAAACCTTTTCCCCTATGAGCTTCATGTCCCCGAAAAGGCCGGTATCCCCTGCATGGTATAAGGTCTTGCCCTCGATCTCTAGGAGAAATCCACAGGGGTTCCCGAGGTAGACGATCTGCTCGCCGAAAACTCCGCCGGAGCCGTGCATCGCCGGGGTAAGCTGCAGCCAGCCGAAATCAAAGGTATAATCTCCGCCTATGTGCATTGGGTGGACCTTAGCACCTTTCAACTGGCAGTAGACTGCAAGCTCGTAGGGTGCGATTATGGTGGCGCCACTTTCCTTTGCTATTTCCAAAGCATCCCCCAGGTGGTCTCCGTGGCCGTGGGTCACGAGTATGTAGTCTGCCTTCACCTGTTCGGGCTTAATATCGGAAAGAGGGTTATCCTTAAGCCACGGGTCTATGATGAGATTGAACTTAGAAGAGCTTATTGTAAAGCACGCATGACCGTGAAAGGTAACAGAAACCATAGGTTTACCTCCTTTACAAATAAGTTTCTGTCAACAATTTATATCAGAATTGGAAATTAGTCAATTTAATCTTCAGAAAATATAGTAATACATAAAGCCCTCAAAAGAGGGCTTTCGCTTTAACTGCGATTATTCACTCCAAGGTATGATTCCTTTATTGCCGGATCATTGAGGAGGTCCTGAGCCCTGCCGCTTTTTACTATCCTGCCCTGTTCGAGCACATACGCTCTGTCTGCGGTGGCCAGGGCTTTGTAGGCGTTTTGCTCCACCAACAGGATGGTCTTGCCCATGCTCTTGATGTCCTTTATAACCCTGAAAATGGTCTCCACCATCATGGGCGCAAGACCTAAAGAAGGCTCATCCAGGAGCACAAGTTCCGGATTGCTCATGAGTCCCCGCCCTATAGCCAGCATCTGCTGTTCCCCGCCCGAGAGAGTCCCCGCCATCTGCTTTTCCCTTTCTTTAAGGCGGGGAAAGAGTTCGTACACCATTTCCAGGTCGCGCTTTATCCCTTCAACGTTATTCCTCAGGTAGGCACCCAGCATGAGATTGTCCTTCACCGTAAGATTTGCGAAAATCAACCTTCCCTCGGGCACCTGGACGATACCCCTCTTGACGATGAGGTGTGGCAATTTTGGGAGTGGTTCTCCCTTAAACGATATACTTCCTTCCCTGTACTTGACGATTCCCGATATTGCGTTCAAAAGCGTGGATTTTCCCGCACCGTTTGCGCCTATTATTGTGACTATTTCACCCTTTTCCACTGATATGCTGACGCCTTTAAGGGCGTGTATGCCGCCGTAATATACGTGTAGGCCTTTGATTTCAAGCAACCGGCATTCCCCCTTCGCCCAGGTACGCCTCTATCACTTTCGGGTCCTGTTGTATTTTTTCCGGAGGCCCTTCCGCCAGTTTCTCGCCGAAGTTGAGCACTACGATGTTTTCGCAGATCCCCATTATCAAGTCCATGTGGTGCTCTATGACGAGTATGGTGCAGCTGAACTCGTCCCTTATCCTCCGGATGAGGTTCATGAGCTGCAGCGTTTCGTCGGGGTTCATGCCCGCAGCGGGCTCATCCAGTAATAGTAGCTTGGGCTTCAGCGCCAGGGCCCTTGCGATTTCCAGCCTCCGCTGGAGTCCGTACGGAAGGGAATTGGCCACCTTGTCCTTCCAGTCGGAAAGCTCCATGAGCTCCAGCAGCCGCTCGGTAAATTCTTTTAGTTCCCTTTCTTGCCGCCAGAACTTTTTTAGCCTCAAAGCTGCGTCAAATATGCCGTAATCGGCGTTGTTATGGCAGGCGGTCAACACGTTCTGGTAAACTGTAAGGTTTTTGAAGAGTCTGATGTTCTGAAAGGTCCTTGTAATTCCCATTCTGGCAATTACGTGGGGCTCTTTGTCATGGATTGGGGTATTCTGAAAATATATGGAGCCGCTTGTAACCTTGTAAATTCCCGTTATAAGGTTGAAAACGGTCGTCTTGCCCGCACCATTCGGTCCTATGAGCCCCGATATGGACCCTTCTCTGACGGCAAAGCTCACATCTTTCACGGCGGTAAGGCCTCCAAAGGTTTTGGTAAGGTTTTCAATTCTTAATAGTTCCATCCTATACCTCCCCGCTTCGGGCAGTCCTTCTATTTTTGCCCGGAATTCCCAAAATCGAAGTTACGCCTTTCAGCGTTATCTCCTTACCGCCCATAAGACCTTGCGGCCTTGCTATCATTATGAATATCACGGCAGCGCCGTATATCACGAATCTCCACACTGCAAAGGACCTCAGGATTTCGGGCAGCACCGTTAAAAGGAAGGCAGCAAGCACGCTACCCGAAATGCTTCCGATACCGCCGAATATGACCATTATGGTGTACTCGGTGGACTTTTGCAAGCCGAACAGCTTGGGCTGGAGGAAGGTCAGGTAATAACCCAGAAGCCCTCCCGCCACGCCGGCATATACGGCGCTGATAAAAAGGGAAATAACCTTATACCTGTAGACGTCAATCCCCATAACCTTCGCAGCCAGTTCCTCTTCCCTTACCGCTATCATCGCGCGGCCGTGTCTGGAATTTATCAAAAATACCAAAAATATGATTCCGAGCAAACTAAATATAACTACCGTCGTCAGGTCCACCTTCGGGGGTATTCCCGGCCAGCCCCTGGCTCCGCCGAATACCTGAAGGTTATCTAGCAATAGGCGTATGGCCTCTCCAAATCCCAAAGTTGCAATGCAAAAGTAGTCGCCTTTTAGTTTGAGTGTCAGCCTGCCTATGAAAAGGCTCATGAGGCCCGCTGATAGGCCCCCGGCGATGATGGCAACCAGAAAGGGCAGCCCCATCCTTTCTCCGAAGTATACGGAAGTATAGGCTCCGACGGCCATGAAGCCTGCATGGCCGAAGGAAAAAAGTCCCGTAAAGCCGGTTAGGAGGGAAAGGCCCAAAACCGCTATGATGTTTATTCCAGCGAGAATCAGCACTCCTTCGATATAAAACCAGTCCATACAATCCCTCCTTACGCCTTCTCTTCGGAGGATTTACCCATGAGGCCCATGGGTTTGAAGACCAGGATTAGTATCAGCAGGCTGAAAGATATCAGATCCCTGTACTGGGACATCATATAGCCCGACACCAGCGTCTCAAGTATGCCCAGGATGAAGGAGCCTATCACCGCTCCCGTGAGGCTGCCGAGCCCGCCGAAAACTGCTGCTATGAACGATTTTATCGTTATCGAGCCTATCTGGGGGTAAACGGTGTATTTCATGCCGAAAAGTACGCCGGCAATCCCTGCTAGAAACCCGCCAAGAGCGAAAACCACAATTATTACAAAATCGGTGTTTATTCCCATTAGGGCACTAGCCCTCGGATTGAAGGCGGTGGCCTGGATGGCCTTGCCCAGTTTGGTAAACTCGATAAAATAGACCAGAGCCATGAGGCTGGTGCAGGAAATAAGGAACATCACCATATCGAGTCGTCCCACGTATATCCCGCCCAGATTAAAGGGCTGTGATGGAAAAATCTGGGGATAGGTCCGGAAGGTCGGGCCGATGGTGGCTATCACAAAGTTTTCCATGAACATCGAAGCCCCCATCGCGGAAATCATGAAATATAAAAAGGGCGCATTCCTTGCCCTTAGAGGTTTATAGGCCACCCGCTCCACCAGCACCGCAACGAGCATGGAACATACCCCGGCCCCTAAAAAAGCCACCCAAAACGGCATCCCGTAAAGGGTCACGAAGAAAAAGCCGAAATACGCCCCCAGCATTATCACCCCGCCATGGGCGAAATTGCTGAAATTCATAATGCTGTAGACCAACGAATAACCCACCGCCATGAGGGCGTATACACTGCCTATTGAAAGGCCGTTAATCAGCTGTTGCAAAATCTGGTTCATAGAATCCCCCTTATTTGCGGTGGTCCTGCGCCAAAAAAGCGCAGGACCCCTATTTTTTTTACTCAGTTACAGCGTACTTCTGCTGGAACTTGTACTTGCCGCCTTCTATTTTGATTATGGCTGCTTCCTTCCCTTCGGGATTGTGGGTATCCTTACCTATCTTTATCCTGCCGGTAATACCCTGGATATCCACCGTCTCTAATGCATCCCTTATGGCCACCGGGTCGAAGCTGTTGGCGCGCTTTATGGCATCCACCAGCATGAAGAAAGCGTCATGGGCGAGGTATCCGTTTAGCTCGGGCATTTTGCCGTACTTTGCCTTGTACTTCTGTTTAAATTCCTGCACTGCAGGGTCGTCGAAATCCAGGTGGTTTACAAAGTAGCTCCCTTCGACAGCGTCGGCCGCCATTTCAAGCAATGTATCCGAAGGCCATCCGTCGCCGCCCATCAGCACGCTATTTATGCCGAGGTCCCTGGCCTGCTTTGCGCTGAGGGCCACCTCCTTGAAGAAGTAAGGCATGAAGATTACGTCAGGGTTGGCGGCTTTGATTTTTGAAAGCTGCGGTCTGAAATCGGTATCTCCGCTCTTGAAGGCTTCCTTTGCCACTATCTTTCCGCCCTTTTCCTCGAAGGTCTTTATGAAGAACTCGGCAAGACCCTGGGAGTACTCATCTGTTACATCGTAAAGGACTGCCGCTTTCTTAAATCCCAATACATCGTAGGCGTAACCGGCTGCAACGGCACCCTGATACGGGTCTATAAAGCATACCCTGAAGTTGAAAGGCTTCACCTTCCCGTCCAAAACCGTTACCTTCGGATTGGTGGCAACGGTGGCTATGTCGGGCACCTTAAACTCTTCCAATATTCCCGAAATGGCCATCGCCGAGCTGCTGGTGTTGGGACCTATGATGGCGATTACCTTATCCTGGGAAATCAGCCTCTTTACAGCGTTTACGGCTTCAGTGGCATCGCCGCGGGTGTCGTATCCCACAATTTCTATTTTCTTGCCCAGGAGGCCGCCTGAATTGTTGAGTTCCTCGGCTAGCATCTTTAGAGTATTAAGTTCGCTCTGGCCCCATACGGCCTGATCCCCGGTGAGAGAGCCTATCCAGCCGACTTTAACCACATCGCCGGCCGCGCCCTGGTTCTTTTGTCCGCATCCAGTGGCAAAAGCTGTTATGAGAAGGACCGAAAGGATTAATACAGCAACCTTTTTCAGCATTGTCGTACCTCCCTTATTTTTATAATTATAAATTTTTCGATAATCGAACCCTCTCTTCTTTCGCCTCCCTTTTGAATTGATATCCTCCCACAGCGGGATTCGTTAACCGTTAAGATCGAGAAAGTAACTTATTCATAAATATGAACTATTATTCATATTTAATCTACTTTATGCCGTTCCCGACAAAATGCGCGATACTTTTATTATAAACATAACATTCTGTGACGTCAACGGAATTTTATTTCCTCTTCTCTTTGTATAATGTGTATCATGTACACAAAAAAGAGCCCCCTGGGCTCGTTTTAATTTGCATAAATTTACATTTTCTCATTTGAAAAACTTCGCCACAAAACGGACGTCACAGCTATGCCTATCGCTGCACCGATTAGGGCTGTGATAAGCTGCGGCAAAGTAAAGGTCTTGACGACCGGCGGCGGCACTTTTATGCCGAACCCCTTTAAAATGTAGAGGACCGAAACCGAAAGCCAGGCGTACTTCGCCAAGGACGGCAGTGCTATCCTTAATATCGCGTTCCTTTGTGTGGAATAAAGGTAGACGTAAAGGGCATTTCCCGCCATTATGAAGGGAACCATCGGCGGGAACTTGAGTATGCCCACCAAAAAGGCAATAACAGGAGTTAAGAGGCCTATGGTTATGCCGGAAAGCGTACCCACAGTTCCCCCGGCGATAATCAGCATTGCGTTTACCAGCGAGCCGGTCAGGAGCTGGGGCATTTTCATGTACTGCACAATCAACGTTATACCCAGTAAAATAGCCGTCCTGGTTAAAAATCTTGTATCTTTTTTCATCAAAAATTCCCCCTTCGCTCAGGACTACCCTTGCGTCAGGTTGAGAAAGTCTTCACATTCCATTTTACACCATCAAGCGCAAAAGTCAACGGCGTTTTAAAAATTTTTCTAATAAATTATCTGCGGGGCAGTGGTACCAGTCCTATCCTATCGTACACCTCTTTTAAGGTCTCTGAAGCAATATTTTCCGCCCTAGCAGCTCCGTTTTTTATTACGCTTTCAAGGTAACCCTTATCTGCCATAAGCTCTTCGTATTTTTCCCTGATGGGCTTTAAGCCTTCTATGACGGCTTCGGCCACGGCTTTTTTAAATGCCCCATAACCCTGACCGTCAAACTCCCGCTCGATTTCCTCGAAAGACCGCCCGGTCATGGCCGCGTATATGTTCATCAGGTTGCTTATGCCGGGCTTCGCCACTTCATCGTAACGCACGACGGCTTCGGAATCAGTAACCGCCTTTTTAAATTTTTTCATTATCAAATCGGGGGAATCGAGCACCAGGATATAGCTGTTTTCGTTTTCATCGCTCTTTGACATCTTTTTTGTCGGATCCTGCAGGCTCATTATCCTGGCACCGACTTTCGGAATGTAGGCCTCGGGTATTTTAAACACTTCTCCATAGAGGTTGTTGAACCTGACGGCGATGTCCCGGGTGAGCTCGATGTGCTGTTTTTGGTCCTCTCCTACGGGCACTAGGTCCGTCTTGAAAAGCAGGATATCCGCCGCCATCAGCACGGGATAGGTGAAAAGCCCTGCGTTTATGTTGTCCCTGTGCTTTTTTGCCTTTTCTTTAAACTGGGTCATCCTACTCAGTTCTCCAACGTAAGTGTAACAGTTCAAAATCCACGCCAGTTCGGCGTGGGCGCTGACGTGGGACTGGAAATATATTACGCTTTTCTCCGGGTCCAGCCCGCACGCCAGGTACTGGGCTAAAAAGGAATAGCATCTTTCCCTAAAAACTTTCGGGTCCTGCCTTACCGTAAGCGCATGAAGGTCCACGATGCAGTATATGCAATCGTATTCATCCTGAAGTTCAACCCAGTTTTTTATAGCTCCGAGATAGTTTCCCAGGGTTACGGAGCCCGAAGGCTGTGCACCGCTGAATATCCTTTTTTTGCCAGTCATATTTCCCCATCCCATCCTGTATTTTATTTTTTATTTATTTTACAATGGAAAGGTATAATATACAAGCTATGTCAAATTTATATAGCCCCGGTTTTTTGCCTCCCAAAGATAGAGCGAGGCAGCGGTTCTGTATGGCTTCCAGCGCTGACTTATAGAATCAAGCGTTTTTTTATCCGGCCAATCAGAAAGTCCGTAGAGCCCTTTTACGGCTAGCTGCAGTCCAAAGTCCAGAAGTGAAAAAATATCGGGTCTTCCCAGCGAAAAAATCAGGAACATTTCGGCGGTCCATCGCCCGATACCTTTGACTTGAACTAGAGTCCTAATCACTTCTTCATCATTCATAGAATCCAATTTTTCAAGGTCTACTGCTCCTGAGATCACTTTTTCCGATAGGTCCTTTATATATTCTATTTTTTTCTTTGAAAGCCCGGCACTCTTTAGTTCGTTTTCACTTAAACTTAAGATCCTCTCCGGTGTTACCTGGCCGCAAAGGTTTTCGAGCCTTGCGAAGATAGTCTCAGCCGCTTTTATGGAAAGCTGCTGTCCCACAATGGACTGGACAAGGGCTTTGAAGAAATCCCTCTCCAGCTCCAACGTATAATCTCCAATCAACTGAATAAGATAATTAATTTTTTCGTCGGCCTTCGAAAGTGCCTGCAGCACCTCGTCATTTTTTTGGAATCGCAAAATTTTCTTAACCCCGCTCATTTCCTGCTCCTTTCGTACTGCTCCGGCCATTTGATATCATCTCCAAGTTCCTTCGCCGCAGCCAAGGGCCAGTAGGGGTTTCTAAGAAGCTCTCTGCCTAAGTATACCATGTCAGCCCTCTCGTTTTGCAGGATTTCTTCAGCCATTTCGGGCGCGGTAATCAGCCCTCCAGCTATGACAAAAAGTCCGGTCATCTTTTTAATGGTCTCGGCAAACCTTACCTGGTATCCGGGGTATACGTTAATCTTTGCCGGGACCACCGCCCCGGAACTGACATCGATTACATCCACGCCTTCTTCTTTCACCAGGTTTATAATCTGCGCCAAATCCACGTCGTGATTCCCGCCTTCGGCGTACTCCTCCGCGGAAACCCTGACCATGAGCGGTTTTTCCTCGGGCCACACTTCCCTTACCGCCTTTATGACCTCTTTTAAAAATCTCGCCCTGTTTTCGATATTCCCGCCGTACTCATCGGTCCGCTTATTTGTAAGCGGAGAGAGAAATTCATTTATGAGATAGCCGTGAGCAGCGTGGATTTCTATTATATCGAATCCCGCACTTAAAGCCCTATAAGCTCCCGCCTTAAACGCGCTTACCACCTCTTTTATATCCTCTTTTGTCATCTCACGGGGTACGCCATAGGTTTCGTCGAAGGCTATGGGGCTCGGGGCAATTAAATCTTCGTCCGGCGCGGTGCATTTTCTTCCAGCGTGGGCCAGCTGTACGCCTATTTTAGCGCCGTGTTTTTTAACTTCGGCCACTATTCTCGCGAGCCCTTCTACATGGGAGTCATCCCATATACCGAGGTCCCTTGCGGATATCCTTCCTCTTTTTTCTACTGCCGTGGCCTCCATGATAATCAGGCCAACCCCGCCGATGGCCCTGGTGGCGTAATGTATAAAATGCCAAGAGTTTGGATAGCCTGTATCATCGGAGCTGTACATGCACATCGGCGGCATGACGATTCGGTTTCTCACTTCCATGTCTTTTATCCTTATTTTTGAAAAAAGCTTCGACATACTGCTACCTCCCATGTATTTTTTAAGGTGGGATTTAATTATCGATGGACTCTAAGAAAGATTCCGCCTTTACTGCATATGATGGAGAAAGTTCTGTTATCAGCACACCGGCGAGTATCAGTGCATATCCTATCAAGGCCCTTAAGGTCAAAGCCTCGCCCCAGAATAGGAACGAGAACACCGCGGCAAACACGGCTTCCATGCACATGATAACCGCCGCATGGGTGGAAGTGGTGTATTTTTGCGCCACGTTTTGGACGAGAAAAGCACCCGCAGTACAGAATACCACCGCATACAAGATAGCAGCCCACATCGAAAAATCAAGGGTTGTGGGCTCCGGTTCCGTCAAAGCACCTGTTATGAGCGATAGCATGCCCGTCACACCCGTTTCAAGGATTGCAAGGTTAACGGGATTCCCCTGCCTGGCGTAGTATTCGGTGGTAACTATCTGCAGGGCAAAAAACACAGCGCAAAGCAGGGTAAGAAAATCCCCTATATTTATCGTAAATCCACCTTCCAGGGAAATGACTCCAAGCCCTGCGAAAGTGACGATAGCCCCTAGCACCTGGTACCAGCCGGGGAACTTTTTGTTTACAAAGTACGCCAAGAACGGCACCATAACCACATTGCTCCCGGTTATGAAACCAGATTTGGCAGGAGTCGTATATATAAGCCCTAGCGCCTGGGTCGCAAAGCCCAAAAAGAGAAAAAAACCTATGACGGTGCCCCCTACGATATCCTCTTTGTCCATCGTCTTCAGATTTTCTTTAAAGATGGCCGCGAGGATGAGAAATGCCAGCATGAATCTCACGGCAAGGTACATAAAAGGCGTTATCCTCTGAAGGGCGTTTTTCATCACCACGAAATTGAGCCCCCAGGCCATGGTCACAAGGAGCAAGGCCCCGTCAGCCAAAAGGCTCTTTTTGATTTTCATAAATTTTACCTCCACCACAATTCGATTTTATATTTCTACTTGCCATTCATCAAGAAATACCGAATTACGTCCCTGGCTATCGGAGCGGCGTTCGTCCCTCCAGAGCCGGCATTTTCTACCACGACCGCCACCGCGATTTTAGGGTTGTCGGCCGGCGCAAATCCTACAAACCAGGCGTGAGGCTTTCCGTGGGGGTTTTCGGCACTACCGGTCTTGCCGGCCACCTTTATACCTTTTATCCCGGCTGCCCGGCCTGTCCCGTGCTCGACCACATCCACCATATATTCCCTTATCTTATTCGCTGTCACCACATCGATCGCCTCTTTTAAAACTGAGGGATTGGAAAAATTTTTAACCTCGCCTAAAGGGGTAACAACTTTCTGAACGATGTAAGGCTTTATAATCCGCCCGCCGTTGGCTACTGCCGAAGCCACCACGGCCATCTGAAAGGGGGTTGTAAGGATTTTTCCCTGACCTATGGAAGCCTCGGCAAGCTCCACGTCATCCCCTATCATAGAAAATCGCGGAAATCGGCTGGCCGCCACGGGAAGTTCGAAGGAAATCTTATCGTTAAATCCGAAATCTATCGCCTTGTCGATAAGCCTCTCCTTCCCTACCTCTAGACCCACTTTTACGAAAACCGAGTTGCTCGAAAGGCTGAAAGCTCTTTTTATGTCATAATTACCCGGCCTGAAACCTTCATAATCCCTTATGACCCTGCCGTTTACCTCCACATGTCCCGGCGTCTCGTAAGTTCTGCTTTCTATATCGGGGATGCTCTCCAGGGCTGCTGCGAGGGTCACTATTTTAAACGTGGACCCCGGCGGATAGAGCCCCTGAACAGCCCGGTTGAGGAGGGGACTATTCTCATCCTTCGAGAGCGACTCCCACATTTGTTCGATAAAATCGGGGTCGTAACCGGGCGAGCTCACCAGGGCTAGTACGGCACCGGTGTTCGGGTCAAGGGCGACCAAAGCTCCCCGCCTTCCTCTGAAGAGCTGGTAGGCTTTATTTTGCAGCTCCGAGTCTATCGTCAAATACACATCGTTTCCCTTTGAAACCCCCAACACTTTTTGCCGCAAAACCATCATGGGGTCTTGCTGGGAAATCCCCAAAAGTTCTCCGTTCAATGCCTGTTCCAAATTGGCCCTTCCCAGTTTCTTGTTGGAATACCCGATGATCGGCCCGAAGGCTTCACCTTCGGGATAAACCCGCTTTTTTGCTCCGTTTTCCTCTACGGTCTTGGCAAGCACCCTGCCCTTTGCATCGTATATGGTGCCCCTCGTTACAGTTTCTTCCTGCTCCCAAAGCCTGCGATTATACGAACTTTCGATGAGCTTTTGGCGCTCGTACACCTGAAAGTAGGTGAGGTACCCGAGAAGGCTTAAGAAAAGTCCGCAAAACATTATAAATACTAGTCTCACATTTCTTTTAAGCCTCGTCATCGTCTTCATCCTCCAGGGCCCTCTGCCACAACCCGTTTAATACTCCGAGGGATGCAAAACTCATGACCATTGAACTTCCTCCGTAACTCATGAAAGGAAGCGTAACGCCGGTCACCGGTATGAGCTTTATCACCCCGCCTATTATGGTAAAAATCTGCATCCCGAACATCACCGTATGTCCTACCGCCAGCAGAATATCGAAGTTTTTTTGGAGTCTCAGTGCAATCCTGATGCCCCTGTACACGAGCAGAAAGTACATCAGCACCACCGCGGCAGCTCCCAGAAAGCCGAACTCTTCGGCAAAGGCGGAAAAAATAAAATCCGTCGCCACCGCGGGGATGAAGTCCGGCCTTCCCAAGCCCAGGCCGGTACCGAAATATCCCCCTTCGGCTATGGCAAAGAGCGACTGCGCTATCTGATAACCCCTGCCGGGCACATCCTGCCAGGGATTGAGCCAGGCCTCTATCCTCACCTTTACATGGTCGAAAAGGTAGTATCCAAGAACCCCAAGAATTGCGGAAAGGCCCCCTCCAACGGCCAATATGTCCGCCCTTGAAGTCGCCACAAAAATTACAATCAGGGCGGTGAAATAAAACAGCATCGCTCCTCCCAAATCCTTGGATAGGGCCAAAAGTCCCACAACTGCAAGGATTTCCGTTGCCATCCTAGGCAGTGAAGTTATCCTTCCGTTTTTTAAAGCGCCTGCCAGGTAAAAGGCAAAGGTGATTTTCGCAAGCTCAGAGGGCTGAAAGGTAAATCCGTCGAATACAAGCCAGTTTTTAGCCCCTCCTTTTTCCACTCCAAATAAGAGGGGAAGAATGAGCAAAGCCGCGGTCGCCACCCAGTAAAAAAAAGGCGCAAGTTCAAGCCTGAGCAAATATTTCGTAAAGAAACTAACCAAAATAAAAAATGCCACGCCTATTGCAAAAAAGATGACCTGCCTTTTAAAAAGCTCCGGGTTAATCCGGCACAGCATGATAAGTCCAAGCTGGGCCAAAAAAGAAGAAAGCAGTAACAAAAATTTGTCAGAATTGGCTAATATCCACCCCGTGAAAAAATACCCGACAAATACCACGGTCAAAAACGCTATAGCTCCGTAAAAGGGCAAAAAGTCCAGGGGCTTCCTGTATGCGGAAAGAAGCAAAAAAGATAAAAAACCCACCAGGGCCATGGCGGCAAGCGACCTGTTATAAATCGCTTCCTCTCTCGAGTCCACGGGCCTCCCTCCTCAAAAAGGTAAATTTCCGGCTGCCCATCGTTATCACATCCTTCTCCTTTAGCGCCACCGGTTTTTTAATCCGCCGGCCGTTGATATACGTGCCGTTGGTGCTCTTCAGGTCCTGAATTATAAGTCTTTTTCCTCTCCTGTAAATCATGGCGTGCTTGCTGGAAAGGTAGGGGTCGTCTATCACAATATCCGAGTCCTTTGCCCTACCTATGGTGGTCACCCTCCGGATAGGAAATTCCCTCCCATCTTCGCACCTTAAGCAATAGTCGGTCTCATCCGACGACCTTCTTTCCTCGTAAAGGTCGAGGACCATCAACTTTAGAAAGTTATAAAGAAAATAATATATAAGCCCGATTAGCAGAAATTTCATGACCTGAGCCAGAAGCTCATACACTAAAAACCACCTCTAGTATATTATAACACAATAAAAAAATACCAAACTCTCAGGGATAATAATGTAAGATTCTGGCAAAGGTTCTGAACAACAAAATATTGAGGCCCGTAGGGTTTAAAAGCAGCCTGTAAAGCCCTGTCTTCACCAGTTTGTTTACCAGCTCTTCCATTTTATCAAAGCCCAATTTTTCCCACATCCGCGATGCGGCCAATTCAATTTCAAGCCTTGGTAAAAGCAGTTTTCGAAGATTTTTTTCATAAAATTTTCCGCCCATAACAATGCTCTTTGCGGCGTATATACCGCTTAAAAGGGCCATGTCTATGCCTCCGCCATGAAGCGGCGACGTGAGCCCCGCGGCATCCCCCACAAGCAGTATATTGTCGTAGGTAAGCCGGGGAAGCATCCTGACGGGGCATATACCCCCGAGCTCCCTTACCACGCGGTATCCCGAAAGCCCTTCCCTCTCTAGCACCTGTTCCAGTAAATTCCATAGTTTCACGGGTTCCCTTCCGAAATTGCCCACTCCCACATTGGCTGAATTCCGGTCTTTCGGAAATATCCAGTAATAGCCGAACAATCCAGGGAGCAAACCTACTTTAAAATTGTTCCCGATGTGAGAAAAATCCCCCTCCATGACGAACTGCACCGTTTTCCCGCAGTTTTGTTTGTAAAAGTCCGAAAAACCGTAAGCTCTCGAGGTTACGGAAGGTGCTCCGCTGGCATCTATTATGAAGTCGTAATCCTTTTTTAAAACCTCAAGGTCTTTTGGAAAAACCGGACAGTTTTCCTCGATGACCACTCCTTCTTCCAAAGCCTCCGCAGCCAGGCTTTTTTGCCACTCCCTTCTATCGAGCCTCCAGAGGTTCAACTTTCTTACATCTATCTCATAAGTGTTTTTTATACTTACGATGAGTTTTTCAACTTTAAATTTAACCCCCGCCGACGGTTTCCCTAGTTTCTTCAGAGGATCGAAGAATCCTTCGGCGCACCTAATGTTTTCGCCAATCCTGTCTTTCTCAACGAGCCTTACTTGGTGACCCACTCGGGCGGCATTTATCGCCGCCGAAAGGCCGGCCGGCCCGCCACCTACGACAAGCACTCTTGCCAAAGCCATCTCTCCCTCCCCAAATTTTTGTCCTTTAAAGCCACCGGTCAATTTTTTGCCTTTCTTCCAGGACGCCCTTAAAGAGATCGCCCGTTTTCTTCAGCCTTTCGGGCATGTTTTTCACGGTGAACATTGAAGGAACAACGCCGCGTTCCAGTTCATCCCACGTAACCGGCGCGGAAACGGGGGCACCTTTAAAAGGTCTCGGACTGTAAGGAGCTATTAACGTCTTTCCCTTTACATTTTGCAGGTAGTCCAGGTACACCCTGCCCTTTCTTTTTTTTACGTTCCTCTCAATAGTCGCCTTTTCGGGAAATGTCTTTTCCAGAACCCTGCAGAAAAATTCCGCAAAGGTCCTTACCTGCCTGTAGGTATAACGGGATTCGAGCGGAACGTAAACCTGAATTCCGGTAGCTCCGGAGGTCTTGGGAAAACCTTTCAGTCCCTCCATTTCAAGCAGTCTTTTCAAGGCGAGGGCAAGGAACCTCGCATCTTCAAAATCGGTGTTTTCCATCGGGTCAAGATCGAATACTGCAAAATCGGGATAGTCTATGCTGCCTATTCGGGAAAGCCACGGGTGTATTTCGAGGCTGGCCTGATTTGCAGCCCAAACAAGGCTTTTTAAATCGTTAATCAGTACGTAGCGTATTTCCTTTTTTTGCCCGCCTGAAAAACTTACAACGGTATAGGTGTTCAGCCAATCGGGTGCATAATCTGGCGCATTTTTCTGGTAAAAACTTTCACCGTGTATACCTTCGGGGTAACGCGTAAAAACCACGGGACGGTCTTTTAAGTGAGGCAGCAAATAGGGGGCTATCTGAACAAAGTAGTTTATAAAATCCGCCTTTGTTATGCCATCTTCGGGCCACATCAATTTCGAAAGGTTGCTGAGCTTTAGCTTTTCGCCTTCCACCATCACAAGCGTCATTCTTCCGCACCTTTCCCTTTATTTTTATATTAGACTTTGTCGGCCGATTTCCCTTTTATGCAAAAATTTTTTTAAAACGGAGAAAATATATAGGGTGGTTGTCATGATTAAGCCCGGTATTCCCTTTATCCCAATGGAACCCACATCCTATCCCGAAGCTTTCGACGACGAAAGTTTCGGCTTTCAGGTAAAGTGGGACGGGACCAGAATTTTAGCTCACATAGATGACGCGGTGGAGCTTTTCAACAGAAAGATGAAAAGGCGAACAAAACATTACCCCGAAGTGGTCGATGCCCTTTCCCGGTTTTTCTCGCACAAAAGCGCGGTGCTCGACGGCGAGATGATAGCCCTATGCGGCGGAAAACCCGATTTTCAAAACCTCATGAGGCGGGACATGGCGACGGAGGAGGCCACCGTAAAATACCTCGCCGCAAAAATACCGGTAACTTATGTGGTCTTCGACATCCTTTACCTTAACGGAAAGTGCCTCGTCGACCTCCCATTCTCCGAACGCTACGGCATACTGAGGGGTTGCCTTTCATCCTCCGACCCGGTAGTGGTCACGGATACCTTCCCCGGCACAGGAATCGCCCTTTTCGAAGCTGTCAAGGAAAAGGGTCTTGAAGGCATAGTGGCAAAAAAACTCGACAGCCGTTACGAAATCGGGAAAAAGAGCAAAAATGGCTCAAGATCAAAAACCGCCGCACGATAACCGCACTGGTGGGCGGATTTCTGGGCGAAGGGAAGAGGGTAAGGTCTGTTTTTCTCGGCCGGCTGGTAGAAGGGTACTTGATATACATCGGGAGGGCTTCCAGCGGCCTTGACGAGGAAAAAAGTGTTCTCCTTTACGACGTTCTTTCTAGACTTGTAATCGAAGAATGCCCCTTTTCCGTGTTGCCGCCCCTTTCAAAAAAGGAAAAACCCGTATGGGTTTTGCCTCGCATAGCCGTAGAAGTAGAATTTTTAGAGTACACCAGCGAGGGATTTCTGAGGCACCCCGTCCTCCGGGGTATTCTGTAGATTTTATGATGTTGCAGCTTTTTTCCTTTTGACACCAGGGCCCTTCCTTTTTTCCTTTTCCACCATTTCGAGGCTGGCCTTCAACGCCTCCATCAGGTCGACCACCTTCTCTTCCCTGCCGGGAGGTACTTTTATCTCTTCTCCCTCGACTTTAGCCCTTATGATGTCCAGCATCGCCTTTCTGTACTCGTCGGTGTATTTTTCGGGTCTGAAGTCGGCGGAAAGGGAATCAATTAGCTGCACTGCCATTTTGATCTCGTTTTCATGAAGCTTTACGCCCGGAGAAATCGGTATCTCGCCGGCATCCCGCACTTCATCGGGGTAAAACATGGTTTCCATCACGAGTCGGTTTTCACCGTAAGGCCGAACGCAGGCAAGGTGCTGCTTTGACCTTATCATCACCTTAGCTATGGCGATTTTCCCCGTTTTTTTAAGTGCTTCAAAAAGCAAAAGATACGCTTTTTGTCCCGTTTCCTCGGGCCCTAGGAAATACGAGCGGTCGAAATAAACCGGGTCTATTTCTGCGAGGTCCACGAAGTCCACTATATCAATGGTGCGGGTGGTTTCATCCGGTATGGATTCGAGGTCTTTTTCTTCTATTACCACAAATTTCCCCTTTTCGTATTCGTAACCCCGCGCAATCTCGTCGTCTTCAACCTTCCGGTTGCAAAAAGGGCAAACTTTTTCATAGCGTATCGGCGTGCCGCAGGTCTTATGGATTTGCCTGAAGCTCAAACTTTTTCGTTCCGTCGCGGCGTACATTTTTACCGGCACGTTGACAAGTCCGAAACTTATCGAGCCCCTCCATAAAGCTCGCATCCTTTCACCTCCCGTTATAATGTTCCACGTCAGAAGGCATGTTATCCCTTCCAATGCTTCCAAGAATATATAGTAATACCGCGGGTTTTTCGGGAAAAAATAAGAATGCCTGCAGGTGGCTAGCGAGGTACCGTATCCCAATGGGTATCGATAGTTAGTCACCTGCAGGCTTTTTTTCATATTTGTCCGTATGGTATAATTTTTTTAGTCTAATTCCTTTAATAAATGAGATTTTAAAAAAGGAGATTAAAAATGACAAAGATGGTATTTTTTATAGACTTTGACGGCACCGTCACTGAAAGGGACACCTGTGTCGCCATGACCGAGACCTTCGCCCGTGGCAACTGGCAGGAGCTAGAGCTCAAATGGCAAAAGGGGGAAATATCCACCGAAGAATGCGCCCGGGAGATATTTAAACTTTTCTACGCGAGCGAACAGGAATTGAAAAAATTTTTGCTGGATAATATAAAAATCGACGACCATTTCATCACCTTTGCGGAGTTTTGCCGCCAAAAGGGGCATGAAATTTACATATTAAGCGACGGCTATGATTTTAACATCGAAACCATCCTTGAAAAATACGGCATAAGGGGGATACCCTACTTTGCGAACAGGCTCATAATTGACGGGAGAAGATTTGACATCGAGTGCACCTATTCATCGAGTACCTGTGCGCAGTGCGGCACGTGCAAAGCCGAACTCGTAGAAAAACTGAAGCCCGAAAACGCCTTATCGATTTACGTAGGGGATGGATACTCCGATATATGCGCAGCCAAAAAGGCGGACGTGATTTTTGCAAAAGGAGTTCTCCTTTCACATCTTCGCCAAAACGGCATCTCTGCTTTCGCTTACAACGATTTTTCGGACATATTAAAATGGGCTAGTCGTCGATGACTTTCCACCTGTTGCACCTGTCCCCCCACCGGGCTATTACCTTCCCCTCCATTCTGATGTTCACCACCTCGCAGTGGTTGGAGCAACCCTTACATTCGAAGCTGTCGGCGGTAAATTCTATTTCGCTGGCGTCAAACCCCCTGAATTTCGTTCTTTCGACATTGGCCTCTTTGGCAAGCAGCGCCGCGCCTATAGCACCCATGACGTTGTGGTATTTGGGAACGTACACTTCCATTCCCAGCGCTTCCTCGAAGGCGGCCTTCATCCCCACATTGGCCGCCACTCCCCCCTGAAACACTACCCTCGGCAGGATTTCCTTGCCCTTCCCCACGTTGTTGAGGTAATTTCGAACAAGGGCCTGGCACAGCCCCCTGATTATATCTTCCACCTTGTACCCCAGCTGCTGCTTGTGAATCATATCGGATTCGGCGAAAACCGCACACCTTCCCGCAATGCGCACGGGATTCCTGGACCTGAGGGCGTAATAGCCGAACTCCTCTATGGGTATCCCCAGCCTGTTGGCCTGCTGGTCCAGAAAAGACCCGGTTCCTGCGGCGCATACGGTGTTCATGGCAAAATCGGTAACCACTCCGTCTCGCAGGATGATTATTTTAGAGTCCTGCCCGCCTATTTCTATCACCGTGCGCACGTCCGGAATCTCTTTCATTGCCGCCACCGCGTGGGCGGTTATCTCGTTTTTGACCACGTCCGCACCCGCTATTACCGCCGCCAGCTGCCTTCCGCTCCCCGTGGTCCCGACTCCCCTTATGTCCCAGTTTTTCGCGTTTTTCGACAAAATTTTAAGCCCTTCCTGAATTGCTTTTATAGGCTGGCCCTGGGTCCGGAGATATATGGCCTCCTTTATATCCCCATATTCATCCAGAATTACCAAGTTTGTACTCACCGACCCCACGTCAATGCCCAAGTAATGTGCCATAAACTACATCTCCTTTTTTGTTCATTGCTTTGTGTTTTCTCTTAGCTGCTAGCAGGTCCACGAAGGCCTCTATGCGGGTCCTAAGGCCCTCTTTTCCCGTCTGCTCGTCTAAAGTTACCGGCAAAAATCCTATGTCGTACTCGGCGCAGACTTTCGGCAGGATGCTTTTTGCCACAATTTCGGGAATGCAGGTAAACGGCGAAAGCTGTATTACTCCGTCAAAACCTCTTTTGGCAAAAAGGATGGCGTTCCCCACCGATTCCCGTCCGTGTCCTCCGCACATTTCCTTGAAGTACGGAGAGGCGAGCTTTTTTACGTCGCGCTCGCCCGGCATTCTAAAAAGGTCCATAACGGCGTTGTAAAAAGTGTAGGAGGCCAAAAACATGGACCGTTCCGCATATACTCCGAGGTCTCCCAGCATTTCTTCTATTTCCAGGTTGGCCGCCGGTTCTATCACCACGTATACTTCTCCGACGATGCCTATTTTCAGTGGGTCATAGTCCTTTTTTTCTATCTTCTCATAAAGTAGTTCTATTTCCCTTTCAATTTCTAGAAGGTCCTTGTAATCTTTCGCCTGGGCTATAAGCTCCGCACATTTTCTGTACGTCTTCGTGGTTTCACCTTTTTTGACCTCAAGGGGCCTTATCTTGTGGGAAAGCTTTTCCGCCTTGTCCAGAAGCTGGAGTTCCTTCCACACAAACCGTATGATTCTGTAATAGTCGGCAAAGGTGAGCCTGCGGTTTACCAGCTTTTTTATGCTGGCAATAAGCTCCTTAAGGTGCCTGCCCGGGGGTTCTAAGGTTATCATCTCGAATTCGTAGCCTAAACTTTTTAAAATCTTTTCGTGCAACGTGGTGTAAAGCCCCGCCCTGCACGGCCCTACACCGCCGGTGGAAACCAGGGTGTCGGCCCCCGCTTCTAAGGCCTCTATATACGTTCCCAGGACTATTTTAAAAGGCAGGCACGCAAATTCCGGAGCATATTTTGTACCGAGGCTCAGCGTCTCCTCCGTGGGGCGTCGCGGCAGCACCACCTCGTTTCCGAAGGCGTTCATCAGCTTTTTGAACGTTATGGTGGCGTTCCCGACATACGGGAAGGACACTTTTCTCATACCACTATCGCCTCTTTTATCTTTCTTCTTTTCAGCATATCTATGAAAGCCTCGAGCCGGGTGTTCACGCCCTCCTGACCGGTGTGCTCGTCAAAGGCGACGGTCAAAAAGGGCACGTTCCTTTCTTTCGCTTCCAGTTCCATTATCTTATCTACGATGAAGTCGGGGCCGCATCCGAAAGCGGTCACGTGGATTATGCCGTCTACCATTTTTGTTTCCATAAAATGAAAAGCCGTCCTTAGGACGTTGTTGCTGAAGGTCCAAAACAGGGTTTTTTTCAGCTTTTCGGCGTACTTCCTTTTTTCCCCTTCCGGCACCATCTCGGGGGTTATAACGTAAGCGCCCATTTTTATCAACTTATTGATAACGTCCAGGCTGACGTAAGGGTCGTAAAGCAAATACGGATATCCCACTACTCCCAGCCTTACTTCGGCCTTATTTTCCTGAACACTAATTCCAAGGGGAGGAATGGCCCCTCTTAGAAATTCCAGCTTGTAGTTTTTCAAACTCTCTTTGGCTTTCCTATAAGCGTTCCAGGCTTTAAAAAAACCCCTGTTAAACTTTCTCGCCACCGAAAGGCAAAGTGAAAAAAGCTGTCTTTTGCTCTTTCCGACGTCGATTCTCACTTCCAGCATGTTGTTTAAGTTTTCCAAAGAACATGCCAGCATATCAGGAAGACCAAGAAATTTGGGGCAAAAGGTAGCTTCCTTGTTTATCCTCACGAGCCTTGGGACAAATATGCAATCCACCCTGCCCATCAGGTTTTTCACGTGGCCGTGAAACAGTTTAACAGGCACGCAGGCATCGGCCACAGCATCCTCAACTCCTGCGTCGATGATTTCCTTCGAAGTGGGGTCGGAAACGACCACTTCCAGGCCCAGCTCTTGGAAGAAGGTGTTTATAAAAGGATAATACGCGTAGTAAGCCAGGGCTCTCGGCACTCCTATTTTCAATCAGGGTCTCTCCTTCATTTATTGTCAAATTAATATATAATTCAACGCCTAGCATAAAATTCCTGCTGTAAAAAATGCGAAATAAGGAGGACCTGCATCGCCGGGATGCAGGCCCCATATTTACCTTGCCACACCTTCCTCTTTCATTTTCGTTGCAAAGGTCCTGTCGAGAACCGCGGACATCTTGGGTGTTCTAAAAGCCGGTCCTTCGGCTTTTTCCGGCAGTTTCGCCTTTTTACCTTCGAAGTTAAATCCCTCGAGATAAAGCACGGGTGTTCCGAAGGCATCTTTGGAGCCGGCCGGCCAGAATACGCCGTCTTTCCCTATATATTCCCTCTTTATGCCGCGGTACTCCGGAACGTTTCGGGATACGGCCTCCAGCACATCCTCCGCCGAATCAAACCCAAGGGTGTACCCTATGGCACCGCCCAGGTCTTTCATCACTTGCCAGTTTTCCTTGGCAAACAGCGGCGGAATCGCCCTTTCGAACCACTGCACCCTGCGCTCACAGCTGGTGTAGGAACCCCTGGATTCTGAAAATGCCGCAAGCGGCAGGACCACGTCGGCAAGGCGTGCGGTGTCGGTCAGGAAAAGGTCCTGCACAGCCAAAAACTCGAGTTTCTTCAGTGCTTCGGCCAGGGCGGGCTCTGCGCCTGCAGGGTCTTCCCCGAAGATGAACGCCCCCTTTACTTTCCCCTGCTCTATCAAGTTCACGACTTCTTCGGCTTGGACCGAAACTCCCATGTCCACCAGGCCTTGGGCGTTATTTTTACCCCTCAGCATGATTATGCCGTTTCTTGGCCTCCCTATGTGTCCCGACACCACGGCAATAGAAGCTATCAGCCTTTCGGCATCCTTCGTCATCCTTTCGTGGTCGAAAACCACCAGGGCGTTTTTTGCCTGCCCATAGATGCAGGCTATTTCCCGGATGTCTTCGGGGACGGTTACGCCAGCAAGTGATTCTTTCATTTGCTCGAAACCTTCGGCCTTTGCGGCTCCCGCCGTAAATCCTTCCTCTATAAGGGCCTTAAGCAGGGCTTTCAGGAACTCTACGCTGTTTTCTGGCCTTACCACTTTAAAAGCCTCTTCATCCAGGTAAGACGGCTCGGGGTTTATGACGACCAGTTTTGCTCCTTTCTTCAATGCCTCCCTTATCTTCAAACCTGCGACGGCGTAATCTTCCATCGCTCGGCAACCTATGAGAATCACTACATCGGCAAAGCAAAGTTCTTCTAAAGAATTTGTAGAAGCGTCATAACCCAATACGTCTTTCAGGCCGCTAGTTGTATTGCCGAAAGAAGAGATGTAAGGAGTTCCAAGACCCTTCGCAAATTCTACAGCGGTGAAAATTTCTTCATTGGTAAGTCCCGGAGATACGAACACCGCAAGGCTTTCCGGCCCGTAAAGCGCACTTAACCCCCTTGCCTTTCTTGCCGCGTAGAGCACCGCTTCCTCGTATGCGGCCTTGTCTAACTTACCGTTTTTCTTAACCATGGGCACGGTTAGTCTTTCTTTCATGGAAAGCGCACCGAATCCGAACCGGCCTTTGGCGCACAGGTGTCCCCCGTCTACGGGGCTTTCCTTGTCTGGCAATGCCCTCAAGATCATATCTCCCCTGGTATCGAGGTTGAGGCTGCAGCCCACGCCGCAGAAGGAACACACCGTCCTTTTTTGCTCGGTCTTAAGAGGCACGGGTTTTGCCACAGGCGGCCTTTCCTGCAGGGCTCCTGTGGGACATACGGCCACGCACTGTCCGCAGGAAATGCAGCGGGTTTCCTTTAACGGAAGCTCGAACTCCGGCTTTACAACCGTCACAAAACCCCTGTTCACAAGCCCCAGAGCCGTAACGCCCATCACCTCGTCGCATACCCTCACGCACAGCCCGCAGAGGATGCACTTTTGCGGGTCCCTGACGATGAACGGGTGGTCATCCTTGTAATCGTACCTGTTCACCTCTCCGGCGAATTTTTCCGGACTTACACCGTATTCGTTGGCGTATTTTATTAGCCTGCACTCGAAGTAGTCCTTGCAGCCGCACTCCAGACAGCGCATCGCTTCTTTTCTGGCTTCCTCTTCGCTGTACCCGAGAACTATCTCCCGGAAATTGGTCTTCCTTTCTTCAGGGGTAAGGTGCGCCATTGGAACTCTAGGAATTTTTTCCCTGTCGGCGAAATCTTCCTCCGTCAGGTCATCGCGTCGCACCAGGTACGGTTCCTCATACGGTATAATGTCGCCCTCGAGGTAGCTTATTATCACCTCAGCTGCCCGTTTGCCGTCAGCCACGGCTTCTATGGCTATTCCCGGACCTTCGTTTATGGCATCGCCGCCGGCGAAAACCCCTGGAAGATTAGTGGCAAAGGTCCCCTCGGCAGCGGAAATGGTACCTTTCTTTGTGAGATTTACGCCGTCAAAGCCCGACGCGTCCACTTCCTGTCCTATGGCTGCGATGACGGTATCCACTTCTAGGACTATCTCCTCGCCTGGGATGGGTTCCGGCTTTCTCCTGCCCGAAGCATCGGGCTCTCCCAGCCTCATCTTCTGAAGCCTTATAGCCCCAGCACGCCCGTTCCTTTCAATTATTTCCAGCGGCGCCACGAGGAAGATGAACTTTACCCCTTCTTCCTCGGCCTCTTTTATTTCGACTTCGTTGGCCGGCATTTCGTTTCTGGTCCGGCGGTATAAGACGTAAACTTCCTCTGCTCCAAGGCGGACCGCCGTGCGGCAGGCGTCCATGGCAGTGTTTCCTCCGCCCACCACCGCCACTTTCTTGCCCATATCCACTGGCTCGCCCTTAGCCACCGCTCTTAAAAAGTCGATACCTCCCATGACACCCGGAAGTTCCTCGCCTGGGCAGCGCAATTTGGAACTTTTCCACGCACCTATTGCCAAAAACACCGCATCGTATTTGGACCTGAGATACTCCAGGCTCACGTCTTTTCCTACCTTGCAGCCCGTCACAAATTCCACGCCCATTTTTTCTATCAGTTCAATTTCCCGGTCAAGGACTTCTTTCGGCAGCCTGTACTGGGGTATGCCGTATCTCAGCATGCCGCCGGGTTTTTCCATAGCTTCGTATACCACGACCTTGTGGCCTTCCTTGGCAAGATAGTACGCCGCAGTAAGCCCTGCGGGCCCGCTTCCCACAATAGCCACCGATTTGCCAGTTGGCGGTTTTATCTCTGGCATATATGGATGCTCGGAAGCTAAATCAACATCTCCTACGAAGCTTTTCAGCCATGCGATGGCAACGGGCTCTTCCACTAGCTTTCTCCTGCACGCATCCTCGCAAGGATGCGGACATATCCTTCCGATGCTGGCCGGCAGCGGCAGGTTTTCCTTTATGAGTTTTACCGCTTCGTGGTACTGACCGTTAGCTATCAACCCTACGTAACCCTGACAGTCGGTGTGAGCCGGACATGCCTGCCGGCAGGGAGGCCTGCAGTCGCCGACGTGATTCGATAAAAGAAGTTCCAGGGCCATTTTCCTTGCTTTCCGTACCTTCCCGGTATCGGTGTAGACCACCATTCCCTCGCTGATTTCCGTAGCACACGCCCGCAGGAGTTTGGGAGCCCCCTGAACTTCCACAAGGCAAAGGCCGCAGGAACCATATATCTTTACCCTCTCGTCATAACACAGGGTGGGGATGTCTATCCCGTTTTCCCTTGCAACTTCCAGGATGGTCTGTCCTTTGTAGCCCTTTACTTCTCTACCGTTTATATTGAGACTTATCTTCTCCACGTTTTCCCCTCCCTCACCTTATTCTACAAAGACTGCTCCAAAGCGGCAGACTTCCATACAGGTGCCGCACTTGGTGCAGTTTTCCTGAATTATCTCGTACGGTTGGCCTTTTGAGCCCTTTATAGTATTTACCGGGCATTTACGGGCACAGAGGCCACAGCTTTTGCATTTTGCCGGGTCAATTCTATAAGTTATAAGGGCCTTGCACTGCTTGGCCGGGCATTTTCTGTCCCTTATGTGGGCTTCGTACTCGTGCCGGAAGTACTTGAGCGTGGTAAGCACCGGGTTAGGCGCCGTTTGCCCCAGTCCGCAAAGCGACCCTTCCTTAACGTTCATGGCAAGTTCTTCCAATATCTCCAGATCTTCTTCCTTGCCCTCGCCCTGACAGATTCTTTCAAGGATTTCCAGCATCCTCTTGGTACCTATTCGGCAGTGGGTGCACTTTCCACAGGACTCCTTCTGGGTAAAATCCAAAAAGAACCTTGCCATGTCCACCATGCAGGTGGTCTCATCCATTACGATCATACCGCCGGAGCCCATGATGGCACCGGTTTTTACGATGGATTCATAGTCCACCGGCGTATCCAAAAGGGATTCCGGTATGCAGCCACCGGAAGGTCCTCCCAGCTGCACAGCTTTTATCTTCCTGTCGCCTATTATACCTCCGCCTATACTGAAAATTACCTCCCGAAGCGGCACCCCCATAGGGACTTCCACAAGGCCTCCTCTCTTTACCTTCCCTGCCAGGGCAAAGACCTTGGTCCCTTTGCTCTTTTCGGTGCCGACGGAAGCGAAGGCCTGCCCGCCGTTTTGTATAATCCAAGGCACGTTGGCGAAGGTCTCAACGTTGTTGATGTTGGTGGGTTTGCCCATGTAACCCTTTTGGGCCGGAAAAGGCGGCTTCAGCCTGGGCATACCCCTTTCCCCTTCAAGGGATGCAATTAAGGCCGTCTCTTCACCGCACACGAATGCTCCCGCTCCGGCCTTTATATTTATATCGAAGGAAAAGCCCGTGCCCATAATGTTTTTCCCCAAAAAGCCCCTTTCGCGGGCCTGAGCTATGGCTATTTCCAACCTTTTTATAGCCAAGGGGTACTCGGCCCGGACATAGATGTAGCCGGCTTCGGCTCCTATGGCGTAGGCGGCGATGGCCATACCTTCGAGCACCGAGTGGGGGTCGCCTTCCAAAACGCTCCTGTCCATGAAGGCCCCCGGGTCCCCTTCATCGGCATTGCATACCACGTATTTTGGCGTTCCAGGCGCGGTCCTCGTGGCATTCCATTTAAACCAGGTGGGAAAGCCGGCGCCTCCCCTTCCTCTCAGGCCTGAAATTTTAATTTCCTCTATTACCCTTTCCGGTGTCATCTCCTTTATGGCTTTTTCTAAGGCTTTATACCCTCCCTTTTCGATATACTCATCTATGCACTCGGGATCAATCTTCCCGCAGTTTCGGAGTGCGATTCTCAGCTGCCCTTCTATATAGGAACGGTCTTCGGCGGAAAGGGCGTGTTCGCTCACCACCATTCCCTTTTCAATGTGATTTTCGAAAATATCCCTCACTATCTCTGGCGTCACCTTCACGTACATCGTGCTTTTGCCTTCGTCGTCCACCACTTCCACCAGCGGCTCGAGGTAGCACATTCCTATGCATCCAGCTTTTTTAACTTCCACGTCCAAATTTCTCTTTTTTACCTCATCTTCCACCGCTTGAAGCACTTTGTTTCCCCCTGCGGCAATCCCGCAGCTTCCAAGCCCAACTATTACTTTCATTTTCCTACACCCCCTCTTTTTCCGTTTCTTTCTTCAAAATTTCCCTTATTATACTTCGGGCTTTATCTGGGGTAAGCTTGCCGTAAGCTTCACCGTCTATCATCATCACCGGAGCAAGGCTGCAGCACCCGAGGCAGGCCACGTTTTGAAGGGTAAAAAGTCCGTCTTTTGTAGTCTCTCCTTCATTAATTTTCAGTTCATCGCAGAGGGCACTGGTAATCAGTTCAGCCCCGTTTACATGACAGGCAGTGCCGTGGCATACCATAATAAGGTGCTTGCCAATGGGTCTTAATCTAAACTGAGCGTAGAATGTGGCAACCCCAAATACTTTCGCGGGTTTTACTCTTATTTCCCGGGCGATATGGTAGAGCACTTTTCTCGGCAGGTATCCGTAAATATCCTGGGCCTTCTGAAGCACCGTTATGAGGCTGCTAGGATTCCCCCTGTACTTTTCGAGCACCCCTTCCAGGAGAGCAAGGTCGACTTCTTCGTCTGGAAATCTGGCTTCAAGGCCCGATTCTTTGCCTTCACAGCAACCCATATAATTTTTCCTCCCTTTCACAGAATTCGCATCAGTATCGGAATGCATAACTTATAGATTATTCTATCACCGCTCCTTTTTTTCCTTCTTGAAAAAGAGTCTTTTTACCTTGATATCGACCCTTAACACATTTAAAGCCGTCATGTACTCCACTTTTTCCTTCACTTCCTGCTGGACTTTCTCCATCAGCGACGGAATCGGCACTCCGTATTCCACCGAAAGTTCCAAACTTATTGTAACTCCCGAGCCGTGGTTTTCAACAATAGCCCTACCCCCGACCCCTATACCTTCTACGCTCCTTGCAGCATGTAAAGCAATCTGGGTGATTACTGTATCGGCAACCGTATACCGTCCGAGATAGCTGTAAGTAGGCCTTACCACCGACTTTTCCGTAATAATTTCCTGCTTCCCTCGCCGGTAAAAAATTTTGAGCGGGTCCAGAAGATACCCCGAAAAATACTTTTTTATTTCGAGCGTAGGTACGGGTATGACATGCTTTCCATCTACCATCCTCACCTTTCTTGCTTCTTCTATTTCCCTGGGAGTCGACACATCCTCTATATATACCACTTTCGCCGGCTCCGGGAGTTCTAAAGTTTTGCATATGGACCTCACCATTTTTTCCGAAGTGCCTATAACGAGAACTTTCTCCGCGGCAATTTCCTTTAACTTTTCCCTGACTTCCTCGGCGTGAAGCGGCTCCTGAAAAAGCGCCCGCCTTATGGCACCCACCCTCGTTTCTTCCCGCTTGGCCGAATAACCGGCTACCACCCTATTTCCGTGTATCAAAAGCCCATCGTCTATTATAAGTTCGGCACCCTGCTGTCTTGCCACCAGATGAGCCCGGTGGCTTTTTCCGGTACCGCTTTTGCCGACAAAAGCGATTACTTCCAAACTATCAACTCCTGCTTCAAGTTCTACACTTTTTATATTATCACAACAGTACAGGGACATAAAGATGCTTGTGAAATTATTAACATGACTATTTACATAAAACACCCTCAGTTTGTGTTCTTCCGAGGGTGCTTTGGCAAATATTACTTTGCAGGTTTAAAATTATCGTTTACGGCCTGCCAGAAGTTCGCTGTGGTATAACCCAGCCTCCAGACCGCTATTCCTTTAAGGCCCTTTTCAATGACCAATTTGCATTTGGCATCCACCGATGCTCTATTTTCCATCCAGATTTGATACGTCGCACCTTTCTCGTCTTTAAAGCTGCCGTATGCCATAAGCGAACTTCCGTCGAGGTTCATTTTTAAGCCGTATTTGCTTTTTAATTCATCCAAAAAGAGTATTCTTGAGTAGGTCATTTGATTCTTCTCTTCCAGCACTGTGTACCTTCCACTTTCCGCCCAGGCATAGCCGTAGTAACCTATTCCCAAAACCACCTTTTGGGCAGGTATTCTCGCTATGGCGTAATCCACTACTTCCCTTGTCCAATCCACGCCTGCCTGCGGCCCCGGTGTGCCGGGGTTTCTGTCGTAAGCCATAACCACGGCAAAATCGCTGTACCTGCCTAAAATTTCATAGTCGTACGCCGGCCACCAGTCATGCTTTTCGGTCTTGGCGGGCAGGGAAAGGCTTAGAGTCTTGTTTTTCGATTTTAACGCATTATACAGTTCGAGTATAAAATTGCTGAAATTTTCTCCATCCTCCGGTTTTATATACTCAAAGTCGATATTGACGCCGTCGTAGTTCTCCTTTTCCACCTCATTTACAATCTGGTCCACCAAAGCTTTCCTTTTTTCTGGGGTACCCAGGGCCTGACTCAACCGCGCGCGGTCGTTTTCAAAAATCAGGGCAAAAACCTTAACGCCATTTTGCCGTGCCGTCTCGAGGACGGAACCGTGTTCCTCCGGTTTCATAATCCAGCGGGAATTGTCGTAGCTTGTCAGATTTGAATTTTGGTCAAGGGTGTACCACTTGGCAGCGATGGAGGACAGCTTGTCCGCGTTTTTTACAAAATCATCGTAGGACTGCGAATAATAATAACCCAGTACATATTTGGCAAGTCCTTCTTTTATAGTTATAAATACAGCCATTTTAGCGCCGTCCCAGCCAACTTGAGCGCCGAAAGCCTCACTAAAAAAACGTATCGGCACCAGGGTCCTCCCGTTCACAATCAAGGCCGGAACATCGAGTTTGACGGGCTTTCCGTTTATGTAAGCGACGGGATTCCCTATCTTGAGGATTATCTCGGTACCACCTTTTTCCGCCGTAATCGTCCTCGTCCTTTCATCCCAGTGGACGCCCGCACCCAAATTTTCACTCAAGAACCTGAACGGGACAAGCACCCTGTTAGATTTCATCACTGGAGGCACATCAGGTTTTATTTCTTTGCCGTTCAGGAAAATTTTTATAGTTCCCGCACCGTAGACTTCAAAAGGCGGCACCATCGACAGTAAAAATACTCCAACCAAAAAAAGAACAGCTATTTTTCGGATATTCCTCACAATGTGCAACCCCCTTTTCAGTCCAGCAATACCATTCCGGTCCAGATCACCTTCCCCGGCATAAAAGCAATTTTTAAACCGGCTTTTTCGCAAGTCTTTAATACATCTATACCCATCGCTTCCATCGAAGGCCTTGCCTTTTCCCTCCGCAAGCAGTACTTATGTCCGTCCCCTGCTGGACATTTCTCGCATAAGATACACGGACCCCCTATGAACCCGGCAGCAAAGGGAAAGCCCGAAGAAAAGGCCTGCTTTTCCGTGCGGTACACCGCCTCGTGCAAAAGCAGGGCAAGCCTTTTTGCTTCTTCATCGGCCGTTTCGCCCGCAGTTTGGCCTTCGACCTGGAGGATGATCGCCATTAAATATTTGGAGAGTAATTTTTTAAATTCTTCTACTTCCGGCACGTAGGGAGGGCACATGAACCTTTTCCCGTATTCCCTGCAGCCCGAATGGCTGCATTGAAATCGCACTCGTTCGTCCACCACCACATCGCGGGCCGATATGAGTTCAACCCGGCTTACACCCTCACAGTCCTTTGCAAATTCAAGGAGTCTCTCCGCCTCTTTAAATTTTTCCAGAAGCTTCATGGTCCACCTCTCAAGGCATATTTTTATTTCTCCTTTATGATATCAAAACATAACCGGTTTAGTCTACCTTGTTACGAATAAAATATATTGACATAATCCATAGCATGCTGGTATAATTGCTTTAACGTAAAAATTAAAAAGCGGCCTCTTATCAAGAGTGGCGGAGGGACTGGCCCTATGAAGCCCGGCAACCTGCGTCTTTTTAGCTAAAAAGGCGCAAAGGTGCCAATTCCTGCAAAACGCTAAAGGCGTTTTGAGAGATAAGAGGAAGGTTGAAAAAAACCCTCTTCTTATCGAAGAGGGTTTTTTTTACATAAAAACATAAAGGAGGAATTGGTTATGGCAGGTTTCAGATTTAACACCCTGGCAGTTCACGCTGGCCAGGAACCCGATCCCACCACGGGTTCGATGGCAGTTCCCATTTACCAGACTACTTCCTTTGTCTTCAAAAATACCGAACATGCCGCTAATTTGTTTTCATTAAAAGAGGAAGGACACATTTACAGCCGAATGTCGAATCCCACCCAGGATGTGCTTGAAAAACGCATTGCAGCATTAGAGGGTGGGGTGGGCGCGCTGGCCCTCGCCTCCGGGCAGGCAGCAGTAGCTTATGCAATAATGAACATAGCAAAGGCCGGCGATGAAATAGTATCTTCAAGCACCCTCTATGGAGGAACTTTCAACCTTTTTTCCACCACAATAAAGCGATTCGGAATAGAAGTAAAATTTGTAGACCCTGGTGACCCACAGAATTTCAAAAAGGCCATAACTTCCCGCACAAGAGCCATTTACGGAGAAATTATTGGAAATCCCAAGATAGATATTCTGGACTTGGAGGAGGTTGCCAGAATAGCCCATGATGCCGGAATTCCTTTCATAGTGGATAATACTTTCGCCACTCCGTATCTTTGCAGGCCTTTTGAATTTGGCGCCGATATTGTAGTCCATTCCGCAACCAAATTCATAGGAGGACACGGTACAACTCTGGGCGGAATAATCGTCGATTCGGGCAAATTCGACTGGACAAACGGCAACTTCCCAGAGCTTGCCGAACCTGACCCCGCTTACCACGGAGTCTCGTTTACAGAAACTTTCGGAAAGGCCGCCTATATCGCCAAGGTACGATGCATGCTCCTGAGGGATTTGGGCGCCTGCATTAGTCCTTTTAATGCATTTCTGCTGTTACAGGGGCTGGAGACGTTGCACCTCAGGATGCAGCGCCATGTAGAAAATGCCCAAAGGGCAGCGGAATTTCTTAAAAACCACCCAAAAGTGGCCTGGGTAAACTATCCCGGCCTGCCCGATTCGCCCTATCACGCCCTTGCTAAAAAATATATGCCAAAGGGTCCTGGAGCAATATTTACCTTCGGGCTAAAAGGTGGTTACGAAGCCGGGAAAAAATTCATAGAAAACGTAAAGCTCTTTTCTCACCTTGCTAACGTAGGGGACGCAAAGTCTTTGATAATACACCCGGCCAGCACTACCCACCAGCAGTTGAGTCCCGAAGAACAGGAAGCAGCCGGAGTCACACCAGATATGATAAGGGTGTCAATTGGTATAGAGGATATCGAAGATATACTGGAAGACCTGGAAAGGGGCCTTGAAGCCGTATAATTTAACCGAGGGGATGGTCATGTTCGTCAAAAAACGCTTTTTTCGCTTTACAAAAGGAGAAATTCAATTCTCCACTGAAAGTGGATACACTTTCGACGCAATTCAGGTGGCTTACGAAACTTATGGTAGCTTGAACCGGAAAAAGGACAACGCCATTTTAGTGCTGCACGCCTTAACCGGAGATGCCCACGCAGCCGGGGTTTATACCAGCCGGGACCCAAAGCCCGGCTGGTGGGACCCGATGATCGGCCCCGGCAAGGCCCTGGACACGAATAAATATTTCATTATATGCTCAAACGTACTGGGAAGCTGCTACGGGACTACCGGTCCGACATCCATCAATCCGAAAACCGGAACTCCTTACGGTACTGATTTTCCTCCGATAAACATACGGGATATGGTGAGATTGCAAAAAATTTTGCTGGAACACCTGGGAATAAACAAATTGAGGATGGCCATAGGCGGGTCCATGGGAGGTATGCAGGCCCTTGAATGGGCCGTTACTTTCCCCGATTCCGTGGAGACTGTTGTGGCAATAGCCGCGACTCACGAGCTTTCCCCCTTGGCCATTGCGTTCAATTATGCAGGTATAAAGGCTATAGAAAACGATCCCTCATGGAGAAACGGAAATTATTATTCAATAGGCCAGCCGGTGAGAGGGCTTTCTCTCGCCAGGATGATCGGTACCCTTACCTACAAGAGCCATGAACTTTTCAAGCGGAGGTTTTCTAGAAATATGGATTCAGACAAAGGGCTATTTCTTGCAGAAAGCTACCTAGAACACCAGGGAGAAACCTTCGTAAACCGCTTCGACGCAAACACTTACCTTTGCCTTGTAAAGGCTATGAACAGACATAACATAGCTGAGCCCTACGGTTCGCTTGAAAAAGCCTTGCGGCGGATAAAGGCAAAGGTCTTTATGGTCGGTATAAATACTGATATGCTTTATCCGCCCGATGAGCTACGAAATTTTATTAAACGGCTGAATACCGCAGGCGGCTACGGGGAATACAGGGAAATAGAATCTTATCAGGGTCACGATGCTTTTCTGGTGGATTTCGAAAAACTTTCTCCCATTGTCAGGGAAATCCTTGAAAATACACACCCAGAAACCCTCTTAAATGAATCCCCGTCGCTCTGATTTTGTTGTTGTTTTATCCGCCCCCTTATGCTATAATTATTTCTGCAAAATGTATATAAACTTCTTGGTGTGCGCCTATAGCTCAGGGGATAGAGCACCGGCCTCCGGAGCCGGGTTTGCGGGGGTTCGAATCCTCCTAGGCGCACCATTTTTAAAATGCCCATCACACAAGGCTTGCCGAGGACTGCCCCTTCCAGAAATCACCAGAAGAGTCTGGTGTTCCTGGAGGGGTTATATTTTATGTGTAAAAACCGCATAAAAATACAATCATAGTTGCTAATTAAGCTGAAACTACAAGGAAGTGTTTTATGTGGCTACACCTAAGGAAATTCTTGATTGGACCTACGAGCAAAAATGTCTAAAGCAGTAGAATCCCTGAAGAAAATGGTTTTACGGCAGTATGCTGCAAGACGAAAAAAAAGGCTGTAGATTACATAGCGACATCCTCCCCCTAATGAATTAGGGGGCATCCCAACGTGGGACGGCGGCTTTAAGCCGCAGGTTAGCCAGCACTCAGGCAGTTTTCCTGCCTTCATCGCCTTGGCCTTAAGGGGTGTCACACTCCCCTTTCTCCCAGGGTCATGCCCCAAGAGCATCGAGCGCTTTCGCGGCTATGTTTATTGCCCCCACCCTGTCCGCATCAGATTGGTAGCCACATTTTATGCATCTAAACCAGCCTTGGGTCTTCCGGTTATACCGGGAAGCATTCCCGCACTTTGGACAGGTCTTGGAGGTCTCCTTGGGGTCGACGTAGATTACGGGCACTCCGGCAAGGGCTGCCTTGTATTCGATAAATGAAGCCAGTTCTCTGAAATTCCACCCGGACATCATCCGGTTGAACTTCTTTGACCCTTTGGTTCGCTCGCGGATACCCAGCAGGTTCTCCAGTGCGATGGCCTTGCCTTCTTTTTTCGCTATTTCAACTATGCGCTTTGAGATGCAGTGGTTGATATACCGCATCCACCTTGTTTCGCGGCCGGCTTCCTTCTTGACTCGGGAAAGCCTGCCCGCCTGCTGAAGTGCAGCCCTCCTTGCTGCCCACCTTTCCTTGCGCCATCTGACCTGGCGGCCATCAAAAAAGATGTTGTTGGACAGCACGGCAAGCTTTACTATGCCGAAGTCGACCCCGATTACGCCGCACGGCTCGTTTAAGTGAGTCTCGTATATTAATGATATAGCAGCATACCACTCTCCGTCTTTACCATGCCATATCTCCATGGACCCTTGTCGGCAGGAACCTCCTGCCAGGTCCTGGAGCCTTTTTGTATGGTATTCGGAAGTGGCAATGGGCACTGCTATCTGACTCCTGCCGGAGGAGACGGGGAACTTAATGACCCATGTGCCTGACGGCAGCTGATGTATTGAATAGCAGTCCTGCCGCACCATTACCGGAACTATCCGGTCAAATTTGGGCAGGCTGGATTTCTTGCCATTTTTTG
>NZ_LOED01000007.1 GCF_001562425.1 Fervidicola ferrireducens | reverse complement strand
TTTTATGATTTGGTGTTGTTTGGGGTGGCGAGGTCTTTTTTTCTACGTTTCTATGCCTTTTCCCTTCTTTTCCTACCTACTTAAATTTTACACTGCCGAAAAAACTTAAGGTATTGACAATCCCGAAAATTGATATTATAATTTCAAAATAATAAAGCTAAAGGCGATGAGGGAAAGAGTAGCCGCATCTGCCATTAAGAGAGCCGGTGGGTGGTGCGAACCGGCTGGGGCTGCGGTGAAGTACATTCCCAGAGCCGCAGGCTGAAAGGGAAAATGCACCGAGTAGGCTGAGCCGCTCCTCCGCGTTAAAGGAGAAGAGTGGATTTATCACGGAACTTGCCGTGGTAAATCAACTAGGGTGGTACCGCGGGAAATCCTCGCCCCTTTTTGGGGCGAGTTTTTTTTTATAATTTTCCGGGAGGCTGCAACAATTGAAGATAGTGGTGCAAAATAATGTGATTTCGATTGAGTGATAATAGATGTTATTAAGTATGCAAAAAGTAAAGGAAATATACTCAATCAGTCGAAGAACACTTATAAACTGGAAAAAATAAGGAGCTAGGATTTACGGGCAAAGAGGTGGGAAAGAACGTGATAACAATACAGGCTAAACTTGGTTTTCAAAGCAAGGAAGATGAACAGGCAGTAGCGGATCTGATGAGGAGATGGTCATCCTGCGTAAGATTCGCATACAACAGGCTTTTAGAAGGCAAAAGCAGAAACGAACTAAAAAGAGACCTTCAAGGAGTTTTCAACCTGAATTCGAGGTATGTAGATGATGCGATAATGAAGGCAAAAAGCGTTCTTGAGTCGTGCAAAGAAAGAGAAGAAAATCCGGGCAAAGTTATTTTCGGCGGCAGGAATTTATTTGAAAAACTCAAGAAACGGCACATAAATGGGAATGAATATAAAAAGCTTCAACAAGAATGGCAAGAAAGAAGGAAAGGCAATCTCTACTCAAGAGGAGATAAGAGCAAGAAAGGGAATCTCAACACGAGAATCGAGATAGATGAAAATGGTGCTGTACTCAGAATCAACGTAGGAGAAAGAAAGTATGTTTATGCAAGGATACAAGCAGGATGCAAAAAAGGAAAAAGCCGTGAAGAATTACTAGAGGCAATAAGCACCTGCCAGGAAGCCTATTCCGTCGAGCTAAAACTAAAAAACGGCAAGATATATGCCTACTTTACGATTGAAGAAAACTTCCCGGAAGTTCTGATAACAAAGGAAAATGGAATCATAGGAATAGACATCAACGCATATCCGGACCACATAGCGTGGTCGGAAACCGATGAAAACGGCAACCTTGCAAGTTACGGCAAGATACCGATGCCTGAACTTGTAAACGGCAGTTCAGATAAAAGGGAATATTACAGATGGCAGTATGCCCATGAGATAGTAAGGCTGGCAGAAGAAAAGAAGAAAGCAATAGCAATCGAGAGATTGGACATAAAGGACAAAGGAAAAAGAGGGGACTTTTCGGGGAGAAAATCGAGGAGGATAAGGCACAGCTTCAGCTACAGGTCGCTTATAGAGAAAATCAAAGTTTTATCGAAGAGAAAAGGCATACAAGTAATAGAGGTCAATCCCGCCTACACATCAGTGATAGGGATGCTAAAATATGCACCGCAGTATATGATAAGCAAGGACGTGGCAGCAGCGTATGTCATAGCAAGAAGAGGACTTGGGTTAAAAGAACAAATTCCCGAAGGATATATGACAATTCTAAAGGAATTAGACGCTGACGAACTGGAGGAACTAAAAGAGCACGTAAGAAAAACAGTTAACAACAAACAACTAAAGAAAAGGCAGCTAAAGGAATTAGACAAAGCAATAAAGCTAATACAAAGCCTTGAGAGTGGGACTGGGAAGGCATCAGGGCCTCTGGATGGAACAAGTCTTGGTGCCTGCAGCGAAAGCTGCAATCTCTGGCGAGTTCTCAAGGTAGCGGTGGTAACGCCACTCTCCCCTGAGAAGGTCTTGCGAGACATCTCTGTCCTGAAGGGAGTATTGCATTCAGGGCAAGTGGGGAGACCCGTAAGGGCGCGAGTTCCTGCTTCTTGGGGCAGGGGCTATGGGAGTGCTTAAAAACCGCCTGCTGGGAATGAGCACTCTCTGAAAGGGCGGACTACAAATAGCCCAGCTGCTCAAACTGTTCAATTTTGCACAGTTTGAGTAACCAGGTATAAGCGTGACTGTAAGGGTAGGTTATCTGGGGCCTGGCGGAACATTCACCGAAGAAGCTATGCACGTATACACGGCTGGACGGGAAATTTACACGAAGGTTGAATTTTCTTCAATTCCCGAGATGATTTACGCTATTGGAACGAAAATAGACGAGGCGGTTGTGCCTTTTGAAAACTCCATAGAAGGTTCGGTCAATGTTACGTTGGACCTTTTGATTCACGAATCCAGGGCAATGATAAAGAGAGAGCTTGTGCTTCCTGTAAATCAAAACCTGTTTGTAAGAAAACTGTATTCCCTCGACGAAATCGAGGTAGTTTACTCCCATCCCCAGGCCCTTTACCAGTGCCGTAAGTTTTTACATGAAAGAATGCCAAAAGCATTATGGATAGAAACAGCGAGCACCGCCGAAGCAGCTCAAATAGTTGCTGGGTGCGAAAAGCCGTGGGCGGCAATAGGCCATAGTCGCCTTGGGGAACTTTACGGTCTTTTACTCATCGCTGAAAATATTCAGGATTACAAGAACAATGTGACGCGGTTTATAATTCTATCCATGGAAGACTGCGCCCCTACGGGTTTTGATAGAACCTCTGTGGTCTTTGCGACCGAAAACAAACCAGGCAGCCTTTACAAAGTCCTCGGCTTTTTTGCCCGGGAAAACCTGAACCTGACGAAAATAGAATCCAGGCCTTCGCGAAAGGCACTGGGAGAGTACGTGTTTTTGCTGGAGGTCGAGGGACATCGGCAGGATGAGGTCCTAAAAAAGGTGCTGGCGGAAGTGGAAAAAAATACGACGTATTTTAAAATCCTGGGGTCGTATCCCCGGTGGCAGGAGGGCTATCCCCCCTTGAGGGGGGATAGCTGCAAAGCTATGAAAGAAAGGCTTAGGATATCAAATTAAAACCAGGACGGAGGGATTCCATGATCATAGTGATGCGCAAAGATGCCACCGAGGAAAGTATAAAGAAAGTCTGCAATATGGTTGAAAGCGCGGGGCTTGGGGTTCACATTTCCAGGGGCTCTGATGTCATCATAGTGGGGGTCATAGGAGACCGCCGAAAGCTTGACGATAAGCCTATAGAGCTCATGGACGGCGTGGAAAAAATTGTGCCCATAATGGAACCGTATAAGCTTGCAAGCCGCACCTTTCATCCGGAGCCCACCGTTGTAAAAGTAGGGGATGTAGCAATCGGCGGGGACGAATTCGTAATCATGGCAGGACCCTGCGCCGTAGAAAGCAAAGAGCAGCTTTTTGAGACGGCGGAAATTGTGAAAAGATGCGGTGCCAAGGTGCTCCGGGGAGGAGCTTTTAAACCCAGAACCTCGCCTTATTCCTTCCAGGGGCTTGGCGAAGAGGGTTTGAAAATCCTCGCCGAGGCCCGGGAGAGGACCGGGCTCCCAGTAGTGACCGAGGTGGTAAGTCCAGAGGATGTCAAAAGAGTTGCCGAATACGCCGATATACTTCAGATAGGAGCCCGGAATATGCAGAATTTCGAGCTTCTGAAGGCAGCGGGCAAATCGGGAAAACCGGTGCTCTTAAAAAGGGGAATGGCGGCCACCATTGAGGAATGGCTGAATGCCGCCGAGTACATCATGAATGAAGGTAATTTTCAGGTGATTCTTTGCGAAAGGGGAATAAGGACTTTCGAGCAGAAAACGAGGAACACTCTGGACCTCAGTGCGGTAGCAGTAATAAAGCACTTGAGCCACCTTCCCGTCTTGGTCGACCCCAGCCACAGCACCGGAAACTGGCGGTGGGTTGCGCCGATGAGCAGGGCGGCTTTGGCCGCGGGAGCCGATGGCCTGATAATAGAAGTCCATCCTGATCCGGAAGAGGCCTTGTCAGATGGGCCCCAGTCCCTCAAGCCGGAAAAATTCGCTGAACTGTGCGAGGACCTGAGAAAAATAGCCCCTATTGTCGGGAGGAGATTTGAGTGAATGTAGAAAAAGCGGCGGTGGTGGGACTTGGCGTAATCGGGGGATCGCTGGCCAAGGCGTTGAATGCGGCCGGTATAGAGGTTATGGGAATAGATATGGATGACGAGACTCTATTGAAGGCAAGAAAAGACGGTGTTATTTCTCATGACAGTTTCAATATCAATGAGGGTGATGAGAAATACTTCGAGCCGCTTAAAAAAGCCGATGTGGTGTTTTTGGCAATACCCGTCATGGACATCGTGCCTGTGATGAGGAGACTCGCGCCTTTTTTCAAAAAGGACGCCGTTGTAACGGACACAGGCGGCACAAAGAGATTCCTGGTAAATTCTATCAATTTTGAGCTCCCCGAAGGTGTCGAATTTATAGGAGGTCATCCTATGGCGGGCTCTGAAAAAAGCGGGTACGACCATAGCAGAGAAGATCTTTTTTTAAACGCCCCGTATATATTGACACCAACCCCGGAAAACACAAAAACATCCGTTGAGACCTTGAAAAAAGTTGTCTCAAAAATCGGTGCTATTCCTTATGTGGTGGCAGCTGAAGAACACGACAGGATAATAGCCGCCGTCAGCCATCTGCCCCAAGTGGTCGCCACAAGCCTGGCGGCGGCGATAGGAGAACTTGATGAAGGTGGAGAGTGGTTGAAGCTTGCCGGGAGGGGATTCAAAGACACCACCAGGATAGCGGCATCGTCGTTTAAAATATGGAGGGACGTGTTTATCACCAACGGTGACGAAATTATAAAAATGATCCGCCTCTACGAGAAAAAGCTTGAGGAGCTGGCCGAGGCCATAGAATCGAAAGACGAAGGTCGCATAAAAAAGATATTCTACGAGGCAAAAAGGTGCGTAGAGAGGGGTGAAAATTGTGGAGGTGGTCATAGAGGGCAAAAGGAGAATTAAGGGGGAGGTTGTACCGCCTCCTGACAAATCCATTTCCCACAGGAGCGTGATGATAGGGGCGATTGCCGAAGGCACCACCGAAGTGGAGCGCTTTTTATTCGCTGACGACTGCTTGAGGACAGTTGATTGCTTTCGAAAAATGGGAATAGAAATTGAATTTAAGGGTCACGATAGCGTGACTGTGAAGGGGAAGGGCCTAAGGGGACTGAGAAAACCGGAAGGAGAACTTTATGCAGGCAATTCCGGTACGACCATGAGGCTTCTTGCGGGGATCCTCGCCGGACAGGATTTTGAAGCGGTAGTAAGCGGCGATGAATCGCTTTCGAAAAGGCCGATGGGGAGGGTGGTGGAGCCCCTCAGGTTGATGGGAGCCCGCATCGAAGGCAGGGATGGTGGCAGGTTTGCACCGCTCACCATAAGGGGTGGGCGCTTAAAGGGAATTCATTACGAGCTTCCAGTCGCCAGCGCCCAGGTTAAGTCTGCCCTGCTGCTGGCAGGACTCTATGCCGAAGGGGAAACGGTAGTTGTGGAAAGGCAAAAAACCCGCGACCATACTGAAATAATGCTAAAGGAGTTCGGCGGCAAGATTTCCTCCAATGATGGCCTGGTGCGGGTTACTCCCGTTGAAAAGCTCTTTGCCCGGAAGGTTGTGGTTCCTGGAGATATTTCTTCGGCGGCATTTTTTATGGTGGCCGCGGCGATAGGCGAAAATTCAGAGCTTCTGATAAAGGATGTAGGGCTCAATCCCACCCGCACCGGCATTATAGATGTGCTGCGGGAGATGGGGTGCACCGTGGAAATACAAAACGAGAAGACCATAAGCGGGGAAAAAGTGGGAGATGTTTTGGTTAGGGGAAACGGCCTTTGCGGAGTCGTGATAGACGGCAAAATCATGCCGAGGCTCATCGACGAAATTCCGGCGATAGCCGTTGCTGCGGCCTTTGCCCAGGGGGAGACGGTGATAAAAGATGCGGGGGAACTCAGGGTGAAGGAAAGCGACAGGATAAAGTCTATAGTGTGGAATTTGAAAAAGCTGGGGACCGAAGTAGAGGAGTTTGAAGACGGACTTTTAATCAGGGGTGGAAGGAAACTTAGGCCCTCTGACATGGAAAGCTTTGGCGACCACAGGATTGCGATGGCCATGGCAGTGGCGGCCATGTCGATCCCGGGACAGTCCAGAATAAAAAATGCTGAATGCGTCGATATATCCTTTCCGAGTTTTTTTGAGACTCTAAACAGAATAAGCGAACCTTTTTAAAAGGAGGGCTTACCATGCAGGAAATGGAAAAGGTCCTGCCGGAGCTGGCGGTGATAGGCTGGCCTCTTCAAAAGACCTTTTCGCCCATCATCCAAAATGCCGCTCTGAAAAGTTTGGGCATAACGTGGAGGTACGAGGCGATCCCTGTACCGCCCGATGAAGTTGATAAATTCTTCTTCAAGGCTTCGAAGACAATGAAGGGGTTTAACGTCACCATGCCCCATAAGTACAGGGCTTACGAGCTTTGCGATAAAAAGGACGATTTTGCAAATATATGCGGTGCGGTAAATACGGTGGTGTTCAGGCAGATAGAAGGCAAGATAAAAATTTTCGGTTACAATACCGACGGCCCCGGGCTGATGAGGGCCCTTCGCGAAAGGGCAAAGAAAACCATAGGCTCGGCATTGTTTTTAGGTGCTGGTGGGGCAGCTGCTGGAGGCATAGCGGCCCTTCTGGCTTCCGGAACCAGTCGAATTTATATAGCAAATAGGACGCTAAAAAAAGCAGAAGACCTTGCTGAAAGTTTTCGCAGAAAATTCAAGACCTCCGAAATAGTGGCAATTGAGCTAAAAAGAGAACAAATTCTCGAGGCGCTAAAGGAAGCAGAACTTGTGGTAAACTGCATACCCGATGAAGGAGCAGCTTCATTGGAAGATTTCTTAGTGGAAGCTGGGAAGGACAGGATTTTCTGCGATTTCTCCTACGGAGAAAAGCCAGGCAGGCTCTATTTAAGGGCCGAAAAAGCGGGCTACACGATGGTTAGCGGTATAGAAATATTGGTTTGGCAAGGTGCGTACGCCTTTGAGATTTTTACCGGAGTCGAATGTCCTGTGGAGAGCATGAAAAATGCGCTCGTAGAAAAGATAGGAAGTTGGTGGTTGGCGTGCTGAGGTTTTTAACGGCAGGAGAGTCCCACGGCTGGGGGATTGCAGCCGTCTTAGACGGAATGCCGGCTGGCGTCGACGTAAGCGAAGAGGAGCTTTCAGCTGAACTTTTTCGGAGGAGAAAGGGGTACGGCAGGGGGGCAAGAGCGAACATCGAAGATGACCGAGTTTTGATAGCCTCGGGAGTGATTAAGGGGAAGACTATGGGGGCGCCGATATGCGTCATTATCCCTAACAATGACTACGAGAACTGGAAGGGGAAATACGTGCCGATACTGGCTCCACGTCCCGGTCACGCGGACTTTGCGGGCATGGTAAAGTACGGGTTTGACGACTGCCGCCCGGTGGCTGAAAGGGCTAGTGCTCGGGAAACCGCTGCAAGGGTAGCGTGCGGATATTTTGCCAAAAAGCTTCTTGAAAAAGAAAACATAAAAGTGGTGAGTTGGGTTGTAAGGATCGGGTCGATTTCAGCCGAACTTCCGCCTTTGGACGAAAGGATGAGCAAAAAAGAAGTTTCGGAAAGGCTCTTTGAGCTGGCCGAATGTTCTGAGCTTCGTTGTCCGGATTTGGAAGCTACCGAGCGGATGAAAAAGCTTATCGACGAGGCGAGAGAAAGAGGAGATACCCTGGGAGGGATTTTTGAAGTAGCGGTGATTGGAGTTCCGGTGGGACTTGGAAGTTACGTCCAGTGGGACAGAAAACTCGATGCCCGCCTGGCTGCGGCGGTCATGAGTATTCAGGGTATAAAAGGAGTCGAATTCGGTATGGGTTTCGGGCTTTCGGAAATGGTGGGTAGCGAAGCCCATGACCCTGTTACATTGCCGAAACGGCCGTCGAACAGGGCGGGAGGTATCGAAGGCGGGGTCAGTAACGGCGAGATTATTTTCATAAGAGCTGCCATGAAGCCGATACCGACGCTGCAGTTGCCGCTTCAATCCGTAGATGTCAGGACGAAAGAGGAGCGCTCGGCCCATGTAGAGCGCTCGGATGTTTGCGCTGTAGGCTCTGCGGCGGTGGTTGCGGAGTCAATGGTAGCCCTGGTGATGGCCGATGCGCTTTTAGAAATGAGGGGTGGCGACCGGTGGTAGGGAAAAATGTAGTGTTGAGCGGCCTTTCCGGAAGCGGCAAGACTACCGTCGGAAAGATTTTGGCAAGGGAACTTTCGCGGTTTTTCGTAGATACCGACAGGATGCTCGAGGATTCGGTAAAGATGGATATTCCAAGGATATTCGATATTTACGGTGAAGAAGGTTTTAGGGAAATGGAGACCGCCGCCATAAAGAAGGTCTCTAAACTCAAAAACGCGGTGATATCTATCGGTGGAGGAGCTGTGACCAAAAAGGCGAACGTAAATTTCTTAAAAGAAAACGGTCTCATCGTTTTCTTGGATGCTTCACCCGATGTGCTTTTGTCCCGCCTAACAGATGATACTTCACGGCCACTGCTGGCTTCGTCGAGTCTGGAAGAAAAAAGAAAAAAGCTTCAATCGCTTTACCGCGACAGGTACGATCTTTACCGGCAAGCTGCTGACCTCGTGGTAAATGCGGATGATACCCCCAAGGCGGTAGCTGAAGAAATATTGAGGGAACTTTACCGGCGTGGAATTAAGAAAAGGGATGCGGACTTAAAGGAAGAAAGCATGTTCGTTGAGGCGCCATCCCGGAATTATTGCGTGAGGATGGGCTACAGGTTCTTCGAAAGGCCTTTAATGGAGTTTTTTAAAACCCAATCCGTTTCAAAAGCTGTGATAGTGACAAATCCCCTCTTGAATCAATTAGCATGCGAGGGGTTTTTGCAACTGGCGAAAAAGGAAGGCTTGGACGTGGAAGCAGTTTTAATTCAGGACGAAGAGGAAAAGAAAAACCCTGATACTCTGCTGGAAATCCTTGATAAGTTTGCTTCTTTAGGTCTCGACAGGGAGTCGGTAGTGGTAGCCGTAGGCGGAGGGGTTGTGGGAGATACTGCGGGTTTGGCTGCCGCCATATACATGAGGGGGATAAGGTGGATTTACGTTCCGACTACATTGCTCGCTCAGGTGGACGCGAGCATCGGAGGCAAGGTGGCGGTAAACCACGGGCAGCGTAAGAATCTGTTGGGAGCCTTTCATCAGCCAAGCCTTGCAGTTACGGATGTAGGATTTTTAGATGTACTTCCCGACGAAATATATATAGGCGGCTTGGCCGAAGTAGTTAAATCGGCCGTAATTGAAGGAGATTTGTTTAATTTTTTGGAAGAAAATGCATCGAAAATAATTGAGAGAGACCCAAAAGCCATCCTCTCTGCGGTGTCTTCGTGCGTTAAACTGAAAAGCCGAATTGTGAAAGAAGATGAGCACGACAAAGGGATGCGGATGTTGCTCAACCTGGGACATACCTTCGGCCATGCCATCGAGGCAGCCTTGGGATACCGAATAAGTCACGGAAGGGCAGTTTCCGCCGGGATGGTGCTGGAGACCGAGCTTTCGCATAGGATGGGCCACGCGGATGCGCGGACAAAACAAAGGATTGTAAAACTCCTCGAGTCTTTCGGCTTACCTGTGTCCCTAGAGGAAATCGGATTCGATCTAGAAACTCGCGACCTCATAAAATATATGAGGTCCGACAAGAAAGCCGCCTTCGGGAAGTTCAGGTTTGCACTGCCTTTTAGTGTTGGAGATGTCAGGGTGGTAGAGTGCCTGCCTGAAGAATTAGAACGTTTGATAAAATGATGGGAGGTGATGCGAAATGAGAATTCTGGTTATACATGGCCCGAATTTGAACCTTTTAGGGAGCAGGGAGACTCATATCTACGGCGATATGACGCTGGATGAGATAAACCGGTTGATTGTAGAGAGGGCGGCACAGCAAAATGCAACGGTGAAAATTGTCCAGCATTCTTCGGAAGGCGAAATTATAGACGAAATACACCGGGCGAAAAATTGGGCTGAGGGCATAGTCATAAACGCCGGGGCCTATACTCATTACAGCATCGCCATAAGGGATGCCCTTTGTGCCGTTTCCCTGCCCACTGTAGAGGTGCATATTTCAAATACTTTCAACAGAGAAAAATTTAGGCACAAATCAGTAATAAGCCCGGTGGTCGACGGTGTCATAGCGGGGTTGGGTTACCGCGGCTACCTTTACGCCATCGACTATCTGGTGGAGCTCAATAAAATAAAGGCCGGATAAGGGGGGAAGATAAAAATGAAAGTGCGGGGCATCAGGGGGGCGATTACGGTCGATTCAAATACGAAGGAAGAAGTTATAAGTGCGACGAAGGAACTTTTAAAAGAGATGATAGATAAAAACCAAGTGACAATCGATGATATATGTTTTATACTTTTTAGTGCGACGGAAGATATCGATGCGGCCTTCCCCGCTCAGGCGGCAAGGGAGCTGGGGATGAAATACGTTCCACTTTTGGATTTTTCCCAGATGAAGGTCGAAGGAGCTTTGAAAAACTGCATACGCGCGCTTATGGCCGTAAACACGGATAAAAGTCAGGAGGAAATGAAGCACATATACCTTAGGGGAGCGAGGGTATTGAGGCCGGATGTAAACTTCCGTTGACTTCGGGTGGCGAAGAGAGGGAATTCCTAATGGAAAAGAGCGCACCTGGCGTCCTATATCTTTGCCCGACGCCCATAGGTAACCTGGAGGACATAACGCTCAGGGCATTGAGGATATTGAAAGAAGCAGACTATATAGCGGCGGAGGATACTAGGGTGACGAAGAGGCTCCTTAATCATTACGGTATAAAGACACCGCTTGTCAGCTACCGGGAACACAACAAGGAGCAGATGGGGAGAAAAATCGTGGAAGACATTCTTGAGGGGAAAAGCGTAGCCCTTGTTTCGGATGCGGGAACGCCGGGAATTTCCGACCCGGGAGAGGACCTGGTGAAAAAGGCAGTAGATGCCGGAGTCCCGGTGGTGCCGCTTCCGGGACCTTCGGCGGTGATTTGTGCCGTTTCGGCGTCGGGCTTGAGCACTTCGAAGTTCGCGTTCGAGGGCTTTCTCCCGCAAAAATCTGCAGAAAGGAGAAAGCAGCTCGAAAAACTCCGGGACGAAAAGCGGACCATAGTGGTTTATGAAGCACCGCACCGGCTTTTAAAGTGCCTGTCGGACATCAGGGACATTCTGGGCGAAAGGAAAATCGCGGTGGCAAGGGAGATGACGAAGCTCCACGAGGAATTTTTCAGGGGAACGGTGAGCGAAGCCATCGAAAAATTTGAAAGCACCCCGCCAAAGGGAGAAATCGTCCTGGTAATCGAAGGGGCGGGGTTCGAGACCGGCGGAACAAGAAAGGTGGAGTTAAGCGAACGGGAAGGCATAAATAAAATAATTCTGCAGGAAGTCGAAAAGAAGATGAAAAGCGGGATGGACAAAAAAGAGGCAATGAAAGCCGTGGCAAGGGAATTTTCCATACCGAAGAGGCAGGTATATAAAATTTTATTGGAAGAGGGAAGCGACGACAGGCCTTAGAGGATTTTGCTCATGAATGGGGTTCCGTGGGAGGGTGTCTCGGGGCGTGAACCACAGTTATGCTGTTCAGTATAACCTCGTACTCCACGGCTTCATAGTTTTTATCTAACTTTTTTCTGAATTCCGCCCTCGGGACTACCACCGTGACTTCATGGGGGTCCTTTATGCTGAGGTTTCTTTTCATCCTTATGGTAAGCCCCGGGAGGATTAATTCCACCTCGTCCGACTGAAGGGGCCGTTTTTTCTTAATCAACTTTTTAAAAAAGGATTTTAAGTTTCCGATGAGGCCCTGTTTTGACATCTTTACAACCTGCTCTTCGGTCTATTAGAGCATATTAATTTTCGAAAGACTGTGTTACTTTTATGGCCCCATCGGGTCCGAAAAAATGCGCGATTGAAATTTACAACCCCAGGACGTCTGCGATTTCTGTCATCGCCTTTAGCGAGAGTTCTGCGAACTCCTCGAAGGGTATCCCCAGCAGTTCTATGGAGCGCATGGCATTCCTGTCCGCCCCTGCTGCGAATCTCAATTCGTTCATCCTCTTTATTATTGATTTGACCTTTACGCTGGAGAGCTTTTTGTCGGGATAAACCAGGGCCACTGCCGTTATAAATCCCGTGATGGGGTCTGCGGCATACAGCGCCTGGTCGAACTTGCTTTCTATTTTCGTTCCAGTAGCCTGGTTGTGGGCAAGTATGGCGTGATACATATCCTCAGTTCCGAAGTTGAGACCTCTTAATATTTCTATGGTTTTGGGGCCGTGAAGCTCGGGGTGATTCCTGTAGTCCACCAGATCCGCGTCAAGGTCGTGCAAAAGACCCGCTATGCTCCATTCTTCGACTTTATCGGGCTCCAATCTTTCGGCTAAGGTTTTCATCACGGCCTCCACCGCGAAGCTATGCTTTACGAGATTTTCGGTGTGCAGGTATTGATGAAGGATTTCTAGGGCTTTTTGCCTGTCCATCTTTTTGCCTCCCGAAGATATGTAGTATAAAACATTTCTAATTATTATACTACAGAATTTCGCCCTTGTCACATTTTTTTAAAAAATCGTGTTGACTTTGATTCAAAATGGTGTAAAATATATAACAAAACCCAAAAAGCTCAAGGCTTTGAAGGGAAAAAGTAGGAACGAAACCTGCGCCCAGAGAGGGAAACCCGCGGGCTGGAAGGTTTCCCGCGCCAGGTGTTCCGAAACCCGTCCCGGAGCCGAAGGCGATGAGCCTTGCCGGCAATCCCTGCCGTTAACCGAGGGAGGGTATAACCCCGTTTTCGATTGGGGCGTACCTGTAATGAGTGGGCCGTGCGGCCAATAAAGGTGGTACCGCGGAATAAAACCTTTCGCCCTTTGTGGCGAAAGGTTTTTTGTTTTTTATGCACTGTCTTGCGGAAAATTTTAAGGAGGTGGTTGGTATGGAAAAAGTCGGTTTTTTTGGGGCAGGTTCCATGGCCGAAGCTCTGCTTAAGGGATTGCTCGGCGCCGGGGTCTTCAGGGCCGAAGATATATTCGTAATAAATAAGAAAAACGACGAAAGGCTGGAATATATCAAAAAAGTCTACGGGGTGAAGGTGACCAGGGATTACTCGGAGATTGCGAGAAAATGCTCGATTTTGATGCTGCTTGTAAAGCCAAAAGACGTGGCGGAGGTGATGGAAAAGATAAAGGACCATCTGAAAGAAGGGCACCTCGTTATATCCGTGGCGGCCGGGATAACCACCTCTTTCATAGAGGGGTTTTCTTCGAAAAAGTTGAAGGTAATAAGGGCCATGCCCAATATTTCTTGCCAGATAAAAGAATCGGCCACCGCAATAGCAGCTGGGTGTCACTCAGGGGAGTGCGAGCTTAAAAAAGCCTCTGAAATCTTTTCTTCGGTCGGCAAGGTCATTTTGGTGGACGAAAAATGGCTCGATGCGGTAACCGCCCTTTCCGGCAGCGGGCCCGCCTACGTGTATCTCATGATGGAAGCTTTGACCGAAGCCGGGGTAAGGGCGGGTCTGCCTGAAAAGGTATCTTACGAGCTCGCCGTGCAGACGGTATTCGGTGCGGCAAAAATGGTGCTTGAAACGGGCGAAGAGCCCGTGACCTTGAGAAAGAAAGTCACCTCGCCAGGTGGCACCACTATGGCCGGGATAGAAACCCTCGAAAAAATGGGTTTCGTAAATGCCATAGTGCAAGCGGTTAAAAGTGCCGCTCGAAGGTCGGTGGAAATGAGAAAGGAGAGCGGAGTTTCCGGAAATTCTTGACAATTATTTAAATTTTTTGTACCATAGATTATAGAGCACAAAGAAAAAGAAGAGACCCGAGTCTCTTCTTTAATTTTTTTTCACCTTTTTCAATTCGGAAGCGCAGTCCTCGCATATATTTTTGCCCTTGAAGGTGATGATGTTTTCCGCGCTGCCGCAGAATATGCATCCGGGCTGGTATTTTTTCAGGATGATCCGGTCGGTGTCCACGTAAATTTCCAGGGCGTCTTTTTCGTTTATATCTAGTGTTCGCCTCAGTTCAATGGGTATGACCACCCGACCCAATTCGTCGACTTTTCTGACGACCCCCGTCGATTTCATAAAGAAATGCCCCCTCTTTTTTACTTTTTTCGACAATATTTCTTAAGTAGATAATACCAGAGCTGCCAATAAAAGTCAACATTTTGTAAAAAAGTAGTATTTTTTAAGAAAGGAGTGACGGGTTTGGAAAGGCTGAACGAAAATCTCAAAACGGAATTTTCCATCGCAGCATCGGCCTTAAGAAAGAGGTTGAAAGAGCGGCCCGACAGGGAAAACCTGCGGGATTTGATTGAAAAAAGCGGCCTTGGGAGATTCAAGAGAAGTCGAAGGATGACGAACGATGAGCTTAAGTCTTTGTCTGAAAAAGGCGGCATAGTGGGGGTGGACGGCTCCACCAACAGTACCGCCGGTTCCTTCCCCTACGTCATAACCGTACAGCAATCTCTGGCAAAGAGCACGGCAGTTCAAGAAGAAATATATTATTCCAGGGTTTTGTGCCCCCTTTTCATGCAGGAAGACATGGATGAGGCAGAATACCTTGAGCTTACAAAATCCAGCCTTGCATCTTTGGAAGCAATGGCCGCCATCGAAGCGGTGGAAAAATTAAAACCCGCGGTGATCCTGGTCGATGGTTCCCTGGTCCGGCTAAAAATTGAAGCTAAAAGCCTCTGGGGGGATTTGAAAAAAGCCGCTATCGACAAGGGGATTTTGCTTGTTGGGGTGGTCGAAGGCATTACTACGAAGATAATAAGTGCCGCTTTAAAGGAATCCCTGCCGGAGGCGATGAAAGGAGCCTGCGATTGGGAACTGCTTTTTGGGGCGTTGGACGTGGGGGAGGGGCTGGAGGTTGTACCGACCGGCCTTAAGGAAGGATTTCGCACGGTGTTTATGAGGACGTCCCTTGACCCCAAACCCATAGGTATCGACCTCCTCGAGGAGCAGTACGAATATATGGAGCAGGTAGAAAACCTGGTTTTTACCCTTACTCCCCAGGACGGCCGGGGAATACCTCTTTGGCTTGACCTTGTTGACAAAAAAGTCAAAATCAGCGATGCTCTTTTAGAGGGGCTTTTAAAGGCGTACTTGGGCGAGGATTTTTCTGAATTCCTCACTCCGAAAAGGGCAAAACGGAGTCCGTAGAGATTTGGTAGCCATATTTAAACATATCCACGAAAGGAGAAAGTAATTATGCAAGTGGTGGGTCTTACCACTCCTCAGGAAGTTTTTGTGGCTTCCAGGGAGAGGAAATTCAGGATAAACGAGATTCTGGTGATAGAAGATCCGCACCAGGGCTCGCTCATAGGCGAAGTGGTGGAAGCCAATTCTTACAACCGCTTCATTCCGCTTTCGATAAACCACGACTTTGTGGACGCCCGGGTGATTGAGTCCCTAGAGCGTCTGGGGTATTCTATTAGCGAAGACGAAATTAATATAGCCAGGGTAAAACTCAGAAACGAAGCGAGCTTCCCGGTAACCACGGGCGCAAAAGCGCACCTTCCGGAGTTTTCGGAAGTTAAAGACCTTCTTGTAAGGTCAACCCCGCAGGAGGGGCTTGCATTAGGGGAGATAAAAAATACTGAAGAGACGGCAGACACCATGGACGAAAATTTGAAGGGGCTCTTTTACGTATACACCAAGGGGGAAAAGAAAAAGACTAAAAACGTGCCGTTTTTGCTGGACTTGAAGTCCTTTCAGCAGTACCCCCACATAGGCATCTTCGGCGGTTCGGGTTCGGGCAAATCCTACGGGCTCAGGGTCATAATGGAGGAACTGATGCTGAAAGAAATCCCGGCGATTATCCTGGACCCCCATTACGAGATGGATTTCTCGACAAAGGAGGAAGGCTTGGAAGGTACACCGGATTTTAAAAGCGCTTTTAAAAAGTTTCAGATAGGCGAGGATATAGGTGTCGAATTCCTTGCCCTCGGGAAAAGGGACCTTTTGGATCTGCTATCCGCGGTAAAGCCCTTGACCGAAGCCATGAGCAGCGCCGTGGAAATCCTTCACCGCCGGGGAGACACTCTTTTAAGCTTTTCTTCGCGGTTGGAACTTTTGGCCGAGGCCCTGGAATTGGGCAGAATCCGGATAGAAAAGATACTGCAGCAGGATATGGAACCCCAGGAAAGAGAAAAATATAAAAAAATGAAGGAGCTTTTGGAGGAGTACCCCAACATACCGCTGGTGTCAGTGCAGGGCATCGCCTGGAGGCTGAGAAGACTTCAGGCTTCTGGACTTTTCAATCACAACATAAAACCGGTAAAAGAAGCCCTTTTGCAGGGGAAGCTGGCGGTGATACAGGGCCCCATATGGCTACTGCAGGTGTTTTCCACCTACCTTCTTGCCAACCTCTACCGGGCGCGCAGGGATTACAAGGATGGGGAGCTCAAGGGAAACGCCAAAGGCGAGTATTTTCCGCCCTTCGTGATAGCCACCGATGAAGCCCACAATTTCGCTCCCAAAGGGTATGACGCTCCTAGCAAGGGAATTATCACCGAAATTGCCCAGGAAGGCAGAAAATACGGCGTATTTCTGGTGTTGGCAACCCAGAGGCCCACGCTGCTCGATGAAACGGTGACCGCCCAGCTCAACACCAAGATAATCTTCAGGACCGTCAGGGGGCACGATATAGCCACCATTACGGAAGAGACCGACATAGGGGCGGAAGAGGCAAAAAGGCTCCCATACCTTCCTTCCGGCGATGCCTTTGTATCGTCGCCGCTTTTCGGCAGGACCGTGGCAATAAGGGTTAGGCTTCCCTATACGAAAAGCCCGCACACTTTAAACCCCTTCGATGAGATAAAAAATTACAGGCAAAAGGCGGAAGAGAGGCTGCTTGACCTATTAGAAACTCACCTACCGATATACGAGACGAATCTCCTGAAAGTGATTCAGGCCTTGAATGCAGAGGCGCCGGATTTGAAACTGGAAGTAAGGACCTTGAAGGAAAGCCTGGAAACCCTGGTCAAAAGCGGAAAGCTCCAAAAGACGGATACGCCTTTCGGAGCCATGTACCACCACCAGTAAACTTGACAATAAATTCCGGCCGTGGTATCATATAATGCAAACAAAAAGGCTATGACGGGAAGAGTAGGTAGGGAAGAGGTCCCAGAGAGCCGGGATAGGTGGAAGCCGGCACCGAAGGCCCTGCCGAACATGGTCCCCGAGCTTGCTCCGCTGAATAAAAGTAGGCGGTGACGGGAAGGCCCGTTAAAGCCAAGAGGCCTTTTAAGGCGAATTAGGGTGGTACCGCGGGATACGTGCCCGCCCCTTTCCGGGGCGGCTTTTTTATTTGTGGAAGACGAAAAAATTCAAGGAGGGAATTCAATGAGAGAAAAGGTATTTTACGTGACGACGCCCATTTACTACGTCAACGCGGAGCCCCATATAGGACATGCGTACACTACCATAGTGGCCGATTTTCTTGCGCGCTGGCACCGCCTTGCCGGGTACGACACCTATTTTCTCACCGGCACCGACGAACACGGCGAAAAAATAGCCCAGGCGGCCAGGGCCAGCGACGAAGAACCGCAGGCTTTTGTGGACAGGATGAGCGCCCGTTTTAGGCAGGCGTGGAAAAAACTGAACATAAAATACGACGATTTCATAAGGACGACGGAACCGAGGCACAAAAACGTAGTGCAGCAAGTGCTCCAAAAGGTATACGACGCGGGGGATATATATTACGGCGAGTACGAAGGCCTTTACTGCGTGGGGTGCGAGCGCTTTTTGACCGAAAAGGAACTGGTGGACGGCCGGTGTCCGGACCACGGCACCGTGCCTGAAAGGAGAAAGGAAGGCAATTACTTCTTCCGGATGGAAAAATACAGGCTCTGGCTGAAAAGCTACATCGAGGAAAATCCAGATTTCATCCGCCCCGAAGGTTACAGGAACGAAGTGCTCTCCATGCTTTCCGAGCCCGTGGGGGACCTTTCCATATCCCGGCCCAGGCGGCGCGTCCCCTGGGGAATTCCGCTGCCCTGGGATGAGGAGCACGTGACTTACGTTTGGTTCGATGCGCTCTTGAATTACGTTTCCGCCCTGGGTTATCCGGATGGGGAAAAATACCGGCGCTACTGGGAGCATGCCTGGCATCTCATCGGCAAGGACATATTGAAGCCCCACGCCGTATTCTGGCCAACCATGTTGAAATCCGCCGGCATACCCATATACCGCTGCTTGAATGTGGGAGGATTTTTACTCGGCCCCGACGGTAGAAAAATGTCAAAGAGCCTGGGCAACGTTGTGGACCCCTTCGCTCTGGCGGACAGGTACGGCCCGGATGTGGTGAGGTACTACCTCCTCAGAGACCTGCCTTATGGCCTTGATGGCTCCGTGGGAGAGGCGGCGCTTGTTGAAAGATACAATGCCGACCTTGCCAACGACCTGGGCAATTTGCTCTCGCGCACGGTCACCATGATTGAAAAATTCTTCGGAGGATACATACCGTCCCCCGGACCGGCCGAAGGGCCAGACCACGAGCTCATTTCAGAGGCCGAAAAGCTGCCGGATGCGGTGGAGTCTTTAATTAGGCGGATGGAACTTTCCGAGGCTTTGAAAGCAATATGGAAATTCATAGGCAGGGCGAACAAGTACATCGATGAAACGGCTCCCTGGGCTCTGGCCAAAGACCCCGCAAAAAAGGAGCGCCTTGCGACGGTGATTTATAACCTCGCTGAAGCGCTCAGGATCATATCGGTTCACATAGAGCCGGCCATGCCCGGTATTCCGGCTAAAATCAGGGAGCAGCTGGGTATCAACGACGAAAACCTCACAAGCTGGGAAAGCGTAAGGCGTTTTGGAGTTCTCCCGGCGGGGCTGAATGTCGGGGATAAAAAGATAATTTTCCCGAGGATAGAAGGGCCCGTTGAAATAAAAACCGCGGAGGAAAAATCCAAAGGGCAACAACTCATAACCATAGATGATTTTGCAAAAGTGGACCTGAGGGTGGCCGAAGTTCTTGAAGCTTCCCGAATCGAGGGGGCGGATAAGCTGCTCAAACTGAAGGTGAGGATAGGAGAAGAAACGCGTCAGATAGTGGCGGGAATAGCAAAGCACTACAGCCCCGAACAATTAATCGGGAAAAAGATAGTGGTTGTCGCTAACTTAAAGCCGACAAAGCTGCGGGGAGTGGAGTCCCAGGGGATGCTGCTTGCGGCTTCGTCTAAAGAAAAAGTAGTGCTCGTTACCGTGGACGAAGATATCGAGGCGGGGGCTAAGGTCAAATGATGGGCGGTTCGGTGCTGGTCGACGCTCACGCACACCTAGATGATGCGGCCTTCGACGGTGACAGGGAGGAACTTTTAAAGCACATAAAGGAACAGGGGATAATTGTCATTAACGCCGGCTCCGACCTTGAGAGCAGCCGCATGTCTTTGGAACTTGCCCGAAATTACGATTTTGTATACGCCTGCGCGGGGGTTCATCCCCACGAGGCTTCAAAGGTTAGTCCCGACTACATCGATGGGTTGCGAGAATTGGCAAAGCACCCGAAAGTGGTGGCTGTCGGTGAAATCGGACTCGACTATCACTACAATTTTTCTCCCAGAGAGGTACAGAAAAAAGTATTCGAAGCACAACTTTCTCTTGCAAAGGAGATGGGCCTGCCGGTGGTGGTCCACAGCCGGGAGGCCCTGGGCGACACCCTGGAAATCCTGAAAAAGTCGGGCGTAAAAAAAGGCCTCATGCACTGCTATTCCGGAAGCCTTGATGAGGCTCGGGATTTTTTGGATTTGGGCTTTTATTTTTCCTTCGGGGGCGTCTTGACTTTTAAAAAGGCGGAAGATGTGAGGAAAGTGGCGGCCGGCCTTCCGAAAGGGAGGGTGCTAATAGAGACCGACTGCCCTTATCTTTCGCCGGAACCGTTCAGGGGTAAGAGAAACGACCCCACCCGCCTTGTGTACATCATTCGCGCCCTCGCGGATATTTGGGGGATTTCCGAGGGAGAAGTGGGAGAAATCACGAAGAACAACGCAAAAGAGCTTTTCGGCATCGAATGCTAAGAGAAGGTGTATTTTCAATTTTTAGCTTTTGTGTTAAAATAACAGCGTTCGCATAAAATTTAGGAAAATGGACGGTGTAACGAAATGATAGCATATCCTTTGGGGGATTCCCTATACCTCAACATAACAAACCGCTGTCCCAACCATTGCTCTTTTTGCATAAGACAATTCAGCGACGGCATAGACGGATATAACCTCTGGCTGGAAAAGGAGCCCACCACGAAAGAGATTATCGAAGCCATAGGGGACCCTACAAAGTACAAAGAAGTGGTATTTTGCGGGTTCGGAGAGCCGCTGATGCGCCTTCAGGTGGTGCTGGATGTGGCCCGCCACATAAAGAAAAACTACCCGGGCGTGCCTATCAGGATAAATACCAACGGATTGGGGAACTTAATAAACGGGGAGGACATAACGCCTTATTTCAGGGGACTTATAGATACAGTATCCATAAGCCTGAATGCGGAAAACGCCAAAAAATATCAGGAGATTTGCAATTCCGATTACGGGGAAGACGCCTTTTATTCCATGCTGGAATTCGCGAGGAAATGCAAAAACCACGTGCCGAGGGTGGTCCTCACGGTGGTGGACGTGCCGGGAGTCGACGTGGAAAAGTGCCGCAAAATAGCAGAGGAACTCGGAGTGGAATTCAGGGTAAGGCACTTTGAAGGTGGGGATGGGGAATAAGCTTGAACGTGAAAGCAATGATGAGGGAGTTTGGAATTCGGCCGAGCAAGCGCCTGGGACAGCATTTTCTTATAGACGAAAGTCCGCTTGCGGCCATGATAGAGGCTGCGGAATTGAAGGATGACGACGGGGTTCTCGAAATAGGGCCGGGCCTCGGTGTTTTAACCCTAAAACTCGGTCGCCTTGTTAGAAAAGTGGTGGCTGTAGAAAAAGACCCGGCTCTCTTTCCCGTCCTAGAGAAATTGACGGGAAAGTATAAAAATATTTGTTTATTAAACGAAGATGTGCTAAAATTGGATTTAGAGAAAGTTGCAAAGGAACATTTCGATGGCAAGTTCAAAGTGGTGGCAAACCTCCCTTACTATATAACCAGTCCCATTCTCATGAAAATAGTGGAGAACCGCCATTTAATAGAAATGGCGGTTATTATGGTACAAAAAGAAGTGGCCGAGCGCCTATCGGCAAGACCCGGCACAAGAGATTACGGCATACTTTCCATTGCGGTGCAGCTTTACGCAGACGTGGATTTGATTTGCCAGGTGGGGAGGTCGGCCTTCCTTCCTCCTCCGAAAGTGGAATCGGCCGTGGTGAGGCTTAAGTTGAGGGAACTCCCCTCCGTCAACATCGAAGACGAAAAGATGTTTTTCAGGGTCGTGGAGGCCGCATTCGGCGAAAGGCGAAAGACGGTGAAAAATTCGTTAAAGAGCAGGCTTTCCCTTCCTTCCGATGAAATAAGAGAGGCTTTGAAAAAGGCGGGGATAGACGAAAATCGCCGGGCCGAAACGTTAAAGATAGAGGAATTTGCGGCATTGTCGAGGGAGATTGCAAAAATAATAATAAAAAATATTGAGTAGCTTGCTATGTTTTTACGGTGGGGCTTTGTACATATCCAACCTTAAACTGTTTTGAGGACGTGATCGACGTGTACTTCATAAGCCCTACTAAAGGAAAAATCACATTAAAAGAAGTAGTAGAGGATATCATCGCCTTTATGGAAGAGGAGCCCAACGCCGCTTACAAATTGATTATCGGCACCGACTCCCAGGCCCGGGATACGGTCTGCTTTGTAACGGCCATAATAATACACCGTGTGGGGAAGGGGGCCAGGTACTATTACCGGAAGAAATTTATGTCGCAGGTAAAAAGCCTGCGGCACAAAGTATATACCGAGACTTCGCTTTCCCTGGAAGTCGTGAATTTGCTGGAAAGAGAGCTTTCAAAGACCAGCTACCGGAATATGGACGTGGAAATCCACGTAGATATAGGCCAAAACGGCGACACCAAGGAGCTTATTCGCGAAGTGGTGGGCTGGGTTATGAGCAGCGGTTATAAAGTCAAGATAAAGCCCCAGGCCTTCGGGGCCACGAAGGTTGCGGATAAATATACTAAGTGAAAGTCTTTATGAAGTTTTCCAGAAGGTCGAAACGCCGTAAGGGGTTGAATCCCTGGTATTCTTTCGAACCCAGGGTGCGGGTCCTGGGCTTCCCTTCAAAATAATTCATGGCTTCGATTATATCGCCGATAATCGTATCGGCGATTTTTTTTGCGTGAAAAAAACCCCGTTCTTTCGAACCGAGCGCCCTGCTTTGAATTGTTACGGGGGCTTCTATGTCCAGTGAGTTTTTTACGGCAAGAGCTGATATCACAGGGGGGACTGCGAAATCCCTTATGTCGGCCAGATTCATGAGATTTCTTGAGACGGCGCAGGGTCCATGGGAGGGGATGGCAACATTGATTTTTTCGTAAATCCCGAGGCGCGCATTAAAAAGCTTTCGGAAACAGTAAAGCTCCTTTGCTATTTTGTTTTCCCGGATTTTGTCAGGAATGCAGAGCGTGAGGGCCAGGTCCGCATTCTTTGAAAGTATGGATTCCGCGAGTTTATTAATCACCGGCGCAAGGTCGCCTGTCATATCGCCGTCGACGAAAATCACGCAGTCGGCGTTATTTTTGAGGGCGTAGAAGACACCGACTGCCCTGGGGATGTCATATCCTAAAGGTTCTTCGAAAATTAATAAATCCACGGTGGGGATGTTTTTTTCTTTAATTTCTTGCAGTGTTCCGTCACTGCTGCCGTTTAAGACGACTAAAATCCGGTCCACCGGCGCCTTTGACAAGGTATCCAAAACTTTTGAAATTCTTCCCTTTTCATCCTTAGCAGGCACCACCGCTATATTCAATATAGCTCACCACCCTTGTCGTTAACACGGCTGTTCCTCCTAACATATTATGTATTAACAGCTTAAAGATTTCATCAGGGGCAGGCGAAAAGAGGTGGAAAACCGGATGGTGAGGGTTGGGGATGTGGTGGCTAGGATTTCCTACGGGAAAGATGTGTTTTTTAAGGTGATCGAAATAAGGGAAGAGAAAAAAATCGCCGTATTGAAAGGCATAAACGTCAGGATAATTGCCGATGCCCCTTTGGATGACCTCGTTCACCCTTCCCCAGCGGAAGTGCGTGAGTACAGGAAGGATTATATTAAAAAGGCAAATGAATGCATGGAGAGAATTTTTTACCGCCGGGAACTGGAGATCAGCAGGTTAAAGCGGGGGAATTCTGAAGAAAACGATTTTTTTTATATACCTGGGAGAGTGCTCCATGTAGACGGTGACCAGGACTATCTGGAATTTTGCCTTTCCACTTACAAACAGCTGGAAATAGAGGCCTACGGCGTGAACCTGGCCGAAAAGGACCAGCCTAAAAAAATAAAAGAGCTGGTGATGGAGTACAATCCCGATATTCTGGTGATAACAGGTCACGACGGCCTTTTGAAAAACAGGAGCGACTTTAAAAACGTGGATGCCTACAGGAATTCCAAATATTTCATAGAGGCCGTCAGGGAGGTCAGGAAATACCAGCCTTCGCTGGACGACCTGGTGATATTCGCCGGTGCCTGCCAATCCCACTACGAAGAGCTCATAAAGGCGGGGGCCAATTTTGCAAGTTCCCCTCACCGGGTATTTATTCACGCCCTTGACCCCGTTTTTGTAATCGAAAAAATAGCGTATACGCCTTTTGACCAGGTCGTCTCGGTACAGGATGTGATAGACGCCACTATAACAGGTATTAAAGGCATAGGCGGGGTCAAGACGAGGGGTAAACTGCGGCAGGGATTGCCCCGTTCTCCTTACGAATAACGAGGTGGTGCGCATAATGGAGGGAGAAGAAATAAATGTAAAGATTAAAATTTTCGATGTGGGGGCAAAAAAAGAAATTGTACTCGATATGGAAAAGTACGTGGAAGGTGCCGTGGCCTACGCCATGCCGGCGGAGTTTCCTTTAGAAGCCTTAAAAGCTCAGGCTGTATGTTCGAGGACCATAGCGGTAAGAAGGATGACGGTTTTCGGCGGCAGCGGATGCCGCAGGTACCCAGGCTTTGAAGTCTGCACCGACCCGGAGCATTGTCAGGGTTTTTTAGATGAAGAAGAAAGAAAAAAGCTCTGGGGCACGAGGTTTGAGGAGTATAACAGTAAAGTCGAAAAGGCGGTTACGGATACAGCGGGTATAATCCTGACTTATAACGGCAAGCCCATCGAGGCCGTGTATCACCGGGCGTGCGGGGGATGTACCGAGGATTCGGAAAACGTCTGGGGCAACAGCGTAAGCTATCTGAGAAGGGTGGAGTGCGATTATTGCAAAAATTCCCCCGCATGGCGGACGGTAAGGACTTTTTCCGCAAGGCAGCTAAAAAATAAGCTCGGAATAGCTTTGGATGAAGACCGCTTTGATAAAAGTCGTGTTCCGGGCCTTATAGACAACGTTCAAAGTACTCCATCCGGTAGAATCAAGAAGATAAAAATAGGGGATATGGCTTTCGACGGTGCCGATGTCAAGAAACTGCTGGGATTTAACTCGACGAAGATAAGCTGGAAAATATCCGCAATAACTTTTGAGATTATGGGGAAGGGCCATGGGTTGGGGATGTGCCAGCACGGCGCCCGCACTATGGCGCTTATGGGATTTCCGTTGGATGAAATTTTGAAATTCTACTTTACCGGCGTGGAATTGTCGGAATTGGAAAAACCGACCATGGCAAAACCGCTTTCCGGCAAAGTAATAGCCATTGATCCGGGAAGGGGCGGAGAAGTCAACCACTGCGGGCCCATGGGATTGTCTGAAGGATACGTAAACCTTGAGATAGCAAGAAGCCTTGAATCCTTGCTGAAAAAAGAAGGAGCCCGGGTGGTAATGACCAGGGATAAAAATGAATACAAAAGTCTTCCGGAGAGGGCCCAGGTGATAAACGAAAGCAATGCGGATATCGCCGTAATCATCCATCAAAATTTTTGGGACGACGAAAAAAGCGGCGGAACGGAACTATTCTATTTACCGGGAGACGAAAAGGGCAGGAGGCTTTCGTTTTGCATTCATAAGAAGCTGATTTCGGAATTGAAGCTGGCGGATTTAGGGGTGAAAGAAGCGGACCTTTATCTCTTGAGGGAGACCCGAATCCCTTCGACCTTGATTAACGTAGCCTGTTTGAGCAATCCGGAAGAAGAGAGATTGCTTTCCGAAAGAGAATTTAGAGAAAGGGCGGCTAACGCTATATTAGCCGGGATAAAGGCTTATTATCAGGGCCATTTTGGTTAAAAGGTCTTATTTTTTTGGAATGTAGCAGTTGACAAAAGATATAATGGCTGCTAAAATAGTATAACATTTGACATCGGGGGAAATAAATGATATAATTTTAATACGTATTTTGTATTTTCTGTGAGGTGAGGTTTATGGCCACCGAGAACACTCTCCTCAAAATAAAAAAAAGCATTGAACCCTATGTTGGGAAGAGGGTAAAGATCAAAGCCAATCGGGGGCGAAAGAAAATTTTCGAACAGGAGGGCATATTGGAAAAGGTATATCCCAGCATCTTCGTGGTCAGAGTGGAGGAGGCGCCCGACTCAATAAGGCGCATATCGTACAGCTATTCGGATATACTTACCGAAACCGTCCAGCTTATGCCCTGTCCAAAAGAAAAAAGTGCCAATTAGTCCTTCAAAGGACTTTTTTTTTGTTTAAAACAAAACCTCCCTTTGCTGAATAATTATATACTAAAGTTGCCTTCATCAGGCAAAGGGGGGTCTTTGTGTTACGGGCTGAAAGAATACTCAGGCGCTACGAAAAAAAGCTTTTTTCGGTAGAAAATGTGGTGGGGACCGGCCTTGGCTACAAGATAATCGAGGGCAGGACCACTAACGAGCCTGCCGTAATTATCCTCGTGAAGAAGAAAAAACCCGAAAGAGAGCTGCCGAGAAGTCAAATTCTGCCCAAAAAGCTGGAAAATGTGATGACCGACGTGATAGAAGTCGGCGAGGTGAGATTCCTCGATGTCAGGACGCAAAAATCAAGGCCGGCGATGCCGGGTGTGAGCATAGGGCATTATAAGGTCACGGCAGGCACTTTCGGTGCGGTGGTGAAAGACGAGATCACGGGGGAACCGTTAATTTTGTCCAACAACCACGTGCTTGCCAATGCCAGCAACGGCAAGGACGGCAGAGCCTCCATAGGAGACCCCATACTGCAGCCCGGCCCTTATGACGGAGGGGGGCCGGAGGACGTCATAGCCCGCCTTTACAGGTTTGTTCCCGTTGAAAAGGATTTAGCTCCCAGCAGGTGCTCCGTAGCAAGGAGGGGTGAGAATTTTATAAATTTTTTTCTAAAGTTCCTGAAACCGGACTACCGGGTTGCGCTCCTGAAACAAAATCCCGCCTATAATCTGGTGGATGCGGCGGTAGCAAAGCCGATAAATCCCGATTACATCAAAGCCGAGATTATGGAGCTGGGCGAGATCAAGGGCATAGCAGAGCCCAGCATAGGGATGACTTTAATAAAAAGCGGCCGCACCAGCGGTGTATCCAAAAGCGAGATAAAAGCTCTGAGCGTAAGGATAAGGGTGATAATGAGCCCTGGAGAAGAAGCCACCTTCCACGACCAGCTGCTTGCGGGTCCGATGGCGCAACCGGGAGACAGCGGTTCTCTCGTGGTAAATGAGAGGATGGAAGCGGTGGGCCTGCTATTTGCCGGGTCCGAAGTGGCGACCTTGATCAATCCCATATCGCTGGTGCTGAAACTCTTGAGGGTTACCTTTTAAAATATGCCAGTGAAGGACATATAATCCATTGGCGGGATATCCGGCGCCGGGGCGATTTTAGAGAAATAAGGGGATGGACATTCCCCTTGTTCTATTTTTAGGGGGATATCGGCGGTTTGTTCAATGAAGGATAAAAAGATATAATAAGTGACAAATCTGGCTTGGGAGGCGGGATGAATGAAAAAAGCCTTGAGAAATTTTGCGGTGCTTTTTTTGATCGCCGTTCTGGCGACGCTGCCCGGAATCGCCTTCGCTTCCGGATGGGTAAACATTAAGATCACTTATAATGGCACCGTAAAGACTTTTCGCATTCCCCTTGAAAGTTTGTTAAAAAGCGGCAGGTACACGTTCATCTTGAATGTTTCTAAGCTTTTCGAGCCGAAGCCCCAAAGCGAATCCAGCACAGCGAACGACAAGCCAGTAACTACTCCAGCCCAGGGATTAACGGCCGATGAAAAACAAATGCTGGATTTGGTAAACGCCGAAAGAATTAAAGCGGGATTAAAGCCCCTGCAAATCGACATGAGATTGGTGGACCTTGCAAGGAAGAAAAGCAGGGACATGATACAGAACAATTACTTCGGCCACACATCCCCTGTCTACGGAACGCCGTTTGAGATGATGAAGTCGGCGGGCATAACGTACAGGTATGCCGGAGAAAACCTGGCAGGGGCCCCCACCGTACAGAAAGCCCACGAGGGCTTGATGAACAGTCCGGGCCACCGGGCCAATATTTTGAGTCCCAACTATAACCGCATAGGTATAGGGGTCGTTGAAGGCGGGCCGTACGGCAAGATGTTTACCCAGCTTTTCATCGGGACGGAATAGAGTTTTTCACAGGTGTGCATTTCCTGTGGATAACATGTGGATATTGTGAGTAATTTTTTGGATTTCACCCGCTTAAAATTAGGCGGGTTTTTTTATTTTCAGTTTTCCCTCTCAATTCATATACTGTTATTACCAATCCGATGAAAGAAGGTGAGCCGATTGGCATGGCTTTTATTCGGGGTGGTTTTTGGGATTGTCGCCGTAGTGGTTTACCTTTATTTCAGGAGGGCTTTTAGTCAAAAGGATTGCAGTAAAGAAACTTTTAAAGACAAATTGCAAGACCCCATTCCCAAATTTCCTGAGGGCGAAGACATAAAGCTTCCCGAAATACCGGAACAAAATAATGAGGATACGGCAAAGCTATCTGAAAAAGAGGAAATAAAGTAGCCAGAAGAACAAAAAGAACACAAAAAACCGTGGGAGGAGTAAATGTTTATAAAAGACGGATGTCGAAGGATGTCCGTCTTTGTTTTTCGGTGGAACATATTTATCCGGCCATACATATATATTATTAGGAGTAATAGAGAAAACTCAGGAAGACCCATTTTTTACAAAAGGGAGGGTAATCTATGGGGGTCAGGTTGGAAAAAGAATTGGTCAAAGTGGACCAGGTGGTCGGAGAAGATAAGGCGCAAACCGTCGTCGAAGGTTTGATAGTGCTCCCTTACGGCAAGCCCGACATAGAGAGGGTTCTCTCGGTCGAAGCAGAAGTGAATACCGAAAACCTGGATATAAACGTGATAGACGACAAGGTTGTAATTGAAGGTGCTATCGACGTTGAAGCACTTTATGTGGGCAAGGTTCCCGCCGAATCCCAGCCGGTCCATTTCGTAGAAGGGACGGTGGATTTCAGCATCTTCGTTAAAATCCCCGGTGCCAGGAAAAACATGGACGTCAAGGTAAAAGCCCGGGTTGAACACGTGCAATTTTCCCACAACGACGCAAGGCCCCGCGAAATAGACGTGAGGATTATAGTGGAATTTTTCGTGAAAGTAACAAAGAGGGTGCAGCTTGAGATAGTGGTCGACGCTAAAGGTCCCTCAGACCTCCAGGTCCTAAAAGAAAGCATCAGGGTGGACCACGTGGTCGGCGAGGGAAGGGCCCAGAAGATAGTAAAGAGCGAAGTCGACGTGCCGCCCAAAAAACCGGACATCCTCGAGATATTAAAGGCCGAAGGTAAAGTCAGGACCACGGAAACGAAGGCTCTTGACGACAAGGTTGTAATAGAAGGCGTTTTGGAGGTCGACATCCTCTATGTGGGGGATGTCCCTGAGGGCGTTCCCCAGCAGCCGGTTCATTTCATGGAAGCCGAAATACCGTTCACGGAGTTCGTGGAAGTACCGGATTGCAGGCAGGACATGTCTAAAACGGTCAAGGTGCGCGTGGAGCACATAAGGGCCCGAAAAAAAGACGAAAGAAGCATGGCGGTGGAAGCAGTCCTTGACATAAAAGCAAAGGTGCTGGAGCCCAAGACTATAGAAGTTGTGGAAGACCTTTTCAGCCCGTCGAAAAAGCTGGATGTGAAGAAAACAAAAATAAAAGTAGATAAAGTTATTGGCGAGGGTGAAAACCAGGTAATCGTCAAGGAAGCCTTTAAAGTACCCCTGGAAAAGCCGCCCATTGAGCAGGTTTTCAAGACCGAAGCCAGAGCGAAAGTTACGGAAACTCGAATCATCGAGGATAAAGTCGTGGTGGAAGGCGTCCTGAAGCTGGAGACCCTGTATGTAGCCGAAGCTCCATACTGTTCCCCGCAGCAGCCGGTTCATTTTGTTGAAAATGAGACCCCGTTTACCATTTTCGTGGAAATTCCCGGAGCAAAAGAAGACATGACGCTTGACTTTGAAGTTGAAGTGGAGCACGTATCTTCCAAAGTTGACCCCAATGATGCTCGCAGGTATGAGGTAAGGGTGGTATTGAAGCTCGTGTCGAAGGTTACCAGAATGGTGCAGCTGGATGTAGTTGTAGACGTGGAAGAAGCGGCAGAGGAAGAGAAAAAAGGGGAGAAAAAGGAAGAATATAAAGATAAACCTTACATGACCATATACATCGTGCAGAAGGGCGACACTCTGTGGAAAATAGCAAAACGGTACAACGTCACTTTGGACGCAATAATAAAGGCGAACAACATTACGAATCCTGACTTGATATACCCCGGACAGAGGCTAATCATCCCGAGGCAGATGTATTGAAAAAATTCCCGCAGAATGCGGGAATTTTATTATTTTCTTTTTGTGGGAAAAATAACGCCGGGGTGATTTTTTTGGGAGAAAAAGTCAGGGGATATTTGATGATTATAGGAGGGGCGGAAGACCGGAGCGGCGACAAAGAGATATTGAAAAAGTTCGCCGAAATTTCGGGGCAAGGCAAAGCGAACGTTACGGTGATTACCGTCGCATCCCAGGACCCGAAAGGGGTCGGAGAAATGTACGTCGAAATTTTTTCGCAGCTGGGGATAGGGCATGTGGAAGCCCTCTACATCAAAAGCCGGAGTGATGCCAACAAGGAATCGGTCGCAGAGCGCATCGCGAGTTCCACGGGGATATTTTTTACGGGCGGTGACCAGCTTCGCATTACCAGCATCCTGGGCGGTACCAAAGCCTACCATGCGCTCGAGAGAGCCTACCGGCAGGGTGTTATTATTGCGGGGACCAGTGCGGGGGCTGCGGCCATGAGCGATACCATGATAATAGGAGGAGCAGGGGACGAGGCGCCGAAAGGAAACACCGTCAGCATGGCGCCGGGCCTTGGGCTGCTGGAAGAAGTGGTAATTGACCAGCATTTTGCTCAGAGGGGCAGGATGGCCCGACTTTTGCTGGCTGTTGCCCAGAACCCATTTATTCTGGGGGTGGGCATAGACGAGGACACGGCGATAATCGTCCACCCCGACGGGAATTTTTGGGTGATAGGTTCTAATACCGTGACCGTATTGGACGGAAGCTGCGTCAGCTTTACGAATGTATCGGAGCTCAGGCCCGGTGAACCCCTGGCCATGTGCAACGCCGCACTACATGTCCTATCGCCGGGATTGGGCTTTGACATGAAAAAGAGGAAACCGTTGCTTGAGTGAAAGGCAAAAAATGCATATACGTTTGAGAAATGGATAGTATATTTCTGAGAGTTGCTGTAAGTTTTAGAAGGAGGAAAATGGATGAGGATAGTCGACATAAGGGCCCTTGAAGGGCCCAACATTTACAGCCCGAAACCGGTCGTAAGGATGCTGGTGGACGTAGGAAAGTGGGATGACGTTTCCACAAAAGATTTGGGAGGATTTAAAGAGAGGCTTCTAGAAAAACTCCCCGGCCTTGCCCTGCACCATTGCTGCTTTGATAGACCCGGCGGCTTTCTGATAAGACTTGAGGAAGGGACGTACCTTCCCCACGTTATAGAGCACGTGGCCTTGGAGCTTTTAAACCTCCTGGGCCAGGACGTAAAATTCGGCAGGGCCAGGTGGTGGGAAAAAACCATCTACAGCGTAGTGTTCGGCTATGAGGGGAAATATGCGGCCCTTGAGGCCGGAAAGCTTGCCGTGCGGTTAGTCGAGGACCTCATTTGCGGAAAGGATGTGGACCTTCCGGGGGAGCTTTCGAAGATAGAGCGTTACTCGGCGGAAATGGAATTGGGCCCAAGCACCTCGGCCATAGAAAACGAAGCAAAAAGCCGCGGCATACCCGTTACCAGGATTGGTGACGGGAGCCTCCTCATCTTAGGCTACGGGGCCTTTCAAAAAAGGGTGGAGGCTACCCTGACGAACCGGACGAGCTCGGTTGCAGTGGATATAGCCTGCGACAAAATTTTGACTAAAAAAATGCTTTCACTGGCGGGAATTCCCGTTCCGGATGGTATCCCGGTTTACACCGAGGAAGAAGCAGTAAAGGCCGCCGAAGAAATTGGTTATCCGGTGGTGGTGAAACCCGTGGACGGAAATCAGGGCAAAGGTGTGAGCCTGAATTTAAAAAACGAGAAAGAAGTGAGGGAAGCTTTCCGTATAGCATCCGGGTACAGCCCTAAAGTCCTGGTGGAAAACTACATCCGGGGCAGGCATTACCGGCTGCTCGTGGTGGACGGAAAATTCGTCTGCGCCGCCGAGAGAATACCGGCCCATGTGGTGGGGGACGGAATCCACAGCATAAGGGAACTGATAGAAATAGTGAATAGCGATCCCAGGAGGGGCGAAGGGCACGAGAAACCCCTCACCAAAATAAAAATCGACCCTGTGGTGCTGCGGGTCCTGTCAAAGCACGGCTATACCCTCGATTCGATCCCCGAAAACGGACAAGTCGTTTTCCTCAGGGAAAACTGCAATCTCAGCACCGGCGGCACTGCCAGAGATGTGACGGATCTGGTGTGCCCGGAAAACAAAACCCTGGCCGAAAGGGCTGCGGCCATGGTGGGACTGGATGTGGCCGGAATAGATGTGACAACAGAGGATATATCGGTGCCCATCGAAAAAAGCGGGGGTGCGGTGATAGAGGTCAATGCGGCGCCGCGAATCAGAATGCACCTTTATCCTTCCGAAGGGGAGTCCAGGCCTGCGGCAAAAGCTATAGTTGACATGCTTTTCCCGGGGACCCCCCCGAAATTTCCACTGGTGGCGGTTACCGGCACCAACGGGAAGACCACGACCGTCCGGATGATAGCCGGCATTTTGGCGCATCACGGTTTGAAAGTTGGTATGACCTGCACCGATGGCGTTTATATCGGAGAACTATGCGTAAAAAAGGGCGACTGCAGCGGGCCTGAAAGCGCCAGGATGGTGCTTTTGGATCCTTCGGTGGAAGCGGCAGTCCTGGAAATCGCAAGGGGAGGCCTAATACGCGGCGGACTTTCATACGACAAAGCCGACGTGGGCATAATCACGAACATAACCGGTGACCATCTGGGACAGGATGGAGTTCATACCCTCGAGGACCTGATTTTCGTAAAGTCGCTGGTGGCAGAACAGGTAAAACCCCAAGGGTATGCGGTGCTCAATGCCGACGACATCGCTTCGGTGGAGGTGAGAAAGAGGCTAAAGGGTAACGTAATCTTTTTCAGCCTCGAGGAGGACAATCTCGTACTCCGGAAACACCTTTGCGAAGGAGGGCGGGGCGTTTACGTAAAGGACGGCGTCATCGTTTTGCACTCCGAAAAGGACTTTTTACCCTTGATGAAAGTGGCCGAAATACCGGCAACGTTGGGCGGAAAAGCAAAGCACAATGCTCAAAATGCGCTGGCTGCGGTGGCCGCGGGCTGGGCTTTGGACGTGCCTTTCGAAACCATAAAAAAGGCCCTTTTGGCTTTCAAATGCGACGAAAACAATAACCCCGGACGCTTGAATATAATAGATGGCGGCCGCGTGAGAATAATCCTCGATTACGGTCACAACCCTGCCGCGCTGGAAGCAGTTATAGCAACCGCCAAAGCCATGAATCCTGCACGCATGATAGGGGTTATAGCAAGTCCGGGGGACAGGATGGACGATGCTATCGTAATGCTGGGGCAAGTGGCGGGACGGGGTTTTCAGCGACTGGTTGTAAAAGAGGATGAAGACCTGCGGGGCCGGAGGCCCGGCGAGGTGGCATCGCTGCTCGTGCGGGGAGCTTTGAGCGCCGGATTGAAAAAAGAACAGATTGATGTTATCTTAAAAGAGAGCGAGGCCATAGCTTTTGCGCTTGAAAACGCCCGGGAAGGCGACCTGGTGGTTATTTTTTATGAAAAATACGAAACCGCCGTGAAAACCATAAGGGAAGCGCTCAGAAGCCGCATGGAGAGCCCTGCTGTGGCAGGCATAGTATAATTATTTTTTTTAAAAAGAGCAGGATTTTGATATTTTTCCCTGAAATATATAATAGAGCTTTTTTAAAGTGAGGGAGAGGATTTGCACACGGTTGAGCTGGAGGCAAAGGCCAAGATAAATCTGACGCTGGATGTGCTCTACAAAAGGCCCGATGGTTACCACCAGGTAGAAATGATAATGCAGGAGATTTCCCTGAAGGATCACCTGGTTGTTTCCCTTCTGCCCGGGAAGGATATAAGGATTGTGAGCAATTCTAAAGCCATCCCTGACGGTGAGGCGAACCTTGCCTTCAAGGCCGCCAAACTGCTTATGGACGAATTTGACCTCGATGCGGGGGTTGAAATAAAAATCTTTAAGGAGATTCCCGTTGCGGCAGGGCTCGCCGGAGGAAGCGCCGATGCGGCAGCGGTTTTAAAAGGCATGAACGAGCTTTTTGATCTGGGTCTTACGACGGAAGACCTGATGCGATTCGGGGAAAAGCTTGGTGCTGATGTGCCGTTTTGCGTCATGGGAGGTACGGCTCTTGCCTGCGGTAAAGGGGAAGAGCTAACCCGCCTCCCTGCCGTTCCGCCTGCAAGCCTGGTTTTGATTAAGCCTCCCTATTCCGTCTCCACCAGAGAGGTGTATAATAGACTGAAAATTAATTCTATTAGAAAAAGACCCGACACCCAGGCCGTAATAGAAAGCATAAAAAAAGGAGATCTGGAGGGAATCTCGAGAGGCCTGTGCAACGTGCTGGAGGAGGTTACCTTTGCAAAACATCCGGAACTCGAAAAGTTTAAGGAGATGCTAAAGGCGAGGGGGGCTTTTGGAAGTCTTATGTCAGGCAGCGGCCCTGCTGTATACGGTATTTTTGAGGCAAAAAAGGATGCCGAAAAAGCGGCCGATTCGTTGTCGCTTCCGGGGTGCAGAATTTTAATATCCTGCATGGGTTAGGAGGGAGAAAAATGGTCGGGAAGTTCAGGTCAATCAGGCTGGACAATTACAAGCCCTTGAGGGAAATCGTGTTCGAGGTCTTGAGACAGGCCATAATCTCGGGGGATTTAAAACCCGGAGAGAGGCTGATGGAAGTTCAGCTCGCCGAAGAAATGGGCGTTTCCAGGACGCCCGTGAGGGAAGCCATACGCAAGCTGGAACTGGAAGGCCTGGTGGTGATGATCCCCAGAAAGGGGGCGTACGTTGCGGGACTGTCCCTGAAGGATGCCGCCGATGTATTCGAGATAAGGCAGGCTCTGGAAGGCCTTGCCGCCGCGCTGGCAGCGGAGCGAATAACCGAGGAAGAAATAGACAGCCTCGAAAAAATTCTGGTGGAAATCAACGAGGCGGCGGAAAAAGAAGATGTGGATATGGTGATAAAAAAAGACGCGGAGTTTCACCAGGTATTATTCAAGGCAACCCGCAACGACAGGCTGGTGCAGATAATAAATAACCTGAAAGAACAGATAGACCGCTTCAGGGTTCAGTCCTTCGCCAACAAAGCGAGAATAAAGAGTCTGATGGATGAGCACAAAAAGATAGTGGAGGCCATAACCGAAAGGAACGTGGAACTTGCCAAAAAATTGGCGGAAGAGCACATAGAAAAGGTGGAGAACAACGTGATGAACATATTGAGAAAACAGTTGAATATGGAGGATGAACTGCCATGCTGAAGGCCTTTATTTTGGCCGGAAGCGGGAAGAGCGACAAGTTGAAAGAGAAAGAAGAAAGCCCGAAGGCCTTGATTAAAATCAACGGGCGCGAGATGATTCTTTACATCATAGATGCCCTGCAAAAGCTTGATTACATCGAAAAAATCGTAGTGGTGGGACCCGAAAAAAAGCTGAGATCGGTACTTAAAAATTTCGATGTTGACGTGGTGGAGGAAGGGGCCGAACTCATAGATAACGTGATGAAAGGGCTGGAGTGTTTTTCTGATGAAGACGAAGTCTTAATTATAACTTCCGACATTCCGATGATAACCCCGGAAGCCCTGGATGATTTCATAAAAAGGGCAAAAGAATTAAATGCCGATTTTGCATACCCCATAATTCCGAAGGAGGATACGGAGAAAAAGTATCCGGGGGTGAAGAGGACTTACGTCAGGGTTAAAGAGGGGACCTTTACCGGTGGCAACGCGGTTTTAGTCAGAGTTGGCAGTGCGAAGCGCTGCCTTGACAGAGCGAGGGAATTTTTCCTTTACAGGAAAAGTCCGTGGAAACTTGCCGGTATTTTGGGAATTCCCATAGTGCTGAAATTCTTACTGGGACGGCTTACCATTTCCGAAATCGAAAAGAGGGTTTTCGAACTCTTTGGCATAAACGCCCGGGCTGTAATAAGCAGGTTTCCCGAGATAGGCAGCGATGTCGACAAGGAAAGCGACCTGGAGCTTGCCAGGAGAGTATTGGCGCGGGAGGTTGTTCCATGAGGCGGAGCAAAAGGCTAGTGCTTTTATCCAAATTCCTGAGCGATAATCCCAACCGCATCTTCACATTGAAATTTTTCGGCGAAAAGTACGATGCGGCCAAATCTTCCATAAGCGAAGATTTGAACATAATCAAGGATGCCTTTTACGAAGGCGGAGAAGGCGTGTTGGAGACCATTCCCTGCGCGGCGGGTGGCGTCAGATTTCGCATTAAAAGACCACAAAAAGAAATCGAAAATTTTCTTTCCGAACTGTGCAGCGTTTTATCCGACCGGTCCAGGATAATCCCCGGGGGTTACCTTTATATGACGGATATAATATTTTCGCCGGAGTATTCTTCCAGGATAGGCGAGATTTTCGCCCAAATTTTCGTGGAAGAAGAACCATCCTGCGTCCTTACCGTGGAGACTAAAGGCATACCTCTGGCTTTGATGACGGCAAAAGCCCTGGGAGTGCCTCTGGTGGTGGCGAGAAGGGACAGCAGGGTTACCGAAGGACCTTCGGTGAACATTAGCTATGTCTCGGGTTCCAGCCAGAGGATTCAAAATATGGCGTTACCCACCAGGGCCCTGTCAAAAAATGCCAGGGTGCTGATCGTCGACGACTTTATGAAGGGCGGAGGTACCGCCCGAGGCATGATGGAGCTTGTAAGGCAGTTCGGGGCGGAAGTGGTGGGAGTGGCGGTATTGGTGACGACGGCCCTGCCGGCGGAAAAACTGGTGAAAAACTATATCTCGCTCATGGTGCTTGAAAAAATCGATGCTGAACTGGGCCAAATAAACTTAAAACCCGTCAAATTTCCGGCAAACGAAGAAGGAATTTGATAATTTTTATAGAACTACTAAAAAAACGGGGTCAGGGAGGGCGGGGCCTTGGAGGTAACCGACGTCCGTATAAGGAAGGTAGAAAATGAGGGCAGGATGAAGGCCATAGTTTCGGTGACGTTCGACAACGAGTTTGTGGTCCACGATATAAGGATTATAGAAGGGGAAAAAGGCCTTTTCATCGCCATGCCCAGCCGCAAAACCGCAAGCGGCCGTTTCAAAGATGTGGCCCATCCCATAAATAAAGCTTCGAGGGCCAAGATTGAGCGGGCCATTTTAAAACAATATGAAGATGATGGTGGAAAATAATATAGGGCAGTTCCTGTCCTATATTTTTCTTTTTGAAACCAGAAAGGATTTTTACGAAAAATGTCGAAGTACGAGAAGGTTTGTGTTTTGGAATGAACGATATGGGGGGAAACGGGCTGTGGATTTTACTGCGGTTATTCTGGCAGCCGGCGAAGGAACGCGAATGAAGTCCGGCATACCTAAGGTGCTCCACAAAGTATGCGGTGTTCCAATGCTGGGACACGTGATTTCTCAGGCCAGAGAGGCCGGGGCAAAAAGAATAATTGTGGTGGTGGGTAGGGGTGCCGAGGAGGTAAAAAGGGCTTTTGAAGGGCAAAGCGTGGAATTTGTCCTGCAGGCCGAACAAAAAGGCACGGGCCATGCCCTGCAGCAAACAAAAGATGCCGTAAAAGGGGAAGACACCCTCCTTGTGCTTTACGGAGACATGCCGCTTGTTACCAGCGAAACCTTAAGGTCCATGGTCGAATTTCACAGCCGGAACCTGGCCGCGGCGACGGTGATGACGGCGAGGGTGAAGGACCCTGCGGGTTATGGGCGGATTATAAGGGAAGGGAATAGGGTGCTCGCCATAAAAGAAGAAAAGGATGCCTCGCCGGAGGAAAAGGCCATCGACGAAATAAATTCTGGGATTTACTGCTTCAGTAGGGAAAAGGTTTTTGACGCGCTCCGGCAGGTAAATAATAACAACGTGCAAGGCGAATACTACCTAACGGATGTGGTGGAGATACTGAACCGGCAGAGAGAAAAGGTTTTAGCCTATGAAGTTCAAGACCCGAGCGAGGTGCAGGGGGTAAACGACAGAAATCAGCTGGCGCAGGCGCAGGCTGTAATGCAAAAGAGGATAATTCATCGCCTGATGGCGCGGGGAGTCACCTTTTTGAACCCCGACTCTTGTCTTGTGGATGCCGGAGTTGAAATCGGAAGGGATACCATCATTTACCCGGGCGTCATCCTGGAGGGGAACACCAGGATAGGAGAATGTTGCACTATCGTGGGCTACAGCCGGATAATAGACTCCAGCATAGGTAACAATGTGGAGATTACCATGTGCCATATAAGAGAAAGCGTAATCGAAGATGGAGTGAAAATCGGGCCCTTTGCCAATCTGCGTCCGGGGACCCATTTGATGCCGGGGGTCAAGGTGGGCGATTTCGTGGAGATTAAAAACAGCAAGGTTGGCGAAAACTCAAAAGTGCCGCACCTTTCTTACGTGGGAGATGCCGATATAGGGAACAATGTCAACATCGGCGCGGGAGTGATTTTCGTAAACTACGACGGCTTTAAAAAGCACAGAACCGTGGTGGAAGACGAGGCTTTCATAGGGTGCAACTCCAATCTGATTGCCCCGGTGAGGATCGGGCATGGCTCCTATATAGCCGCCGGCTCTACGGTCACCAGGGATGTGGAGGAAGGCGCCCTGGCAATAGCCAGGTCGCGGCAGGAAAACAAACCCGGATGGGTGAGGAAACGCAAAGAACGCGAAGGAGGAGATAAAAGCGATGGAAAACAGGCTTGAAATTTTTACGGGCAACGCCAATGTGGAACTTGCACGGGAGATAGCCCGGAACCTGGGGATAGAGGTAGGGGATGCGGTGGTAAACACCTTCAGCGATGGGGAAATACAGGTCAAGATTAACGAAAGCGTAAGGGGTGCCGACGTCTTTGTAATTCAGCCATTGAGCTATCCCGTGAACGACCATTTGATGGAACTTTTAATAATGTTGGATGCTTTTAAAAGGGCTTCGGCATGGCGCATCACGGCCGTAATACCGTATTACGGTTATGCGAGGCAGGACCGGAAAATAAGGGCGCGCGACCCCATAACCGCAAAGCTGGTGGCAGACCTCATCTCAACTGCGGGTGCCCACAGGGTATTGACTATGGACCTGCATGCGGGCCAAATCCAGGGATTTTTCAATTTTCCCGTGGACCACTTGATGGCGGTGCCGATACTGGCCGACTACTTCAAGAAAAAGGGAATAGAAGAACCGGTGGTGGTGTCGCCCGACGTGGGCGGAGTGACCAGGGCGAGGGAATTGGCCACGAGGCTGGGGGCGTCCATCGCCATAATAGATAAGCGAAGGCCCGAACCCAACATGGCGGAGGTAATGAACGTAATAGGAAAGGTGAAGGGCAAGACCGTCATAATGATAGACGACATCATAGATACGGCGGGCACTATAACGCTGGGGGCCCAGGCGCTGCTGGAACACGGGGCAAGGGAAATTTATGCCTGCTGTACCCATCCGGTGCTGTCGGGGCCGGCCATCGAGAGGCTTTCCGCATCGCCGATAAAGGAAGTGGTGGTGACTAACACCATACCCTTGAGAGAACACCAGAAGATAGAGAAAATCAAGGTTTTGTCGGTAGCCCAGATATTTGCAGAAGCCATAAAACGCATCCACAACAACGAATCGGTGAGCACTCTTTTTGATTGATATTGATTTATGACGACAAAAAGGTTATACTAATGTTCGTAATTAAGAAAGGAGGAAGGATGATGGCTCAGGTAAGTCTTGCGGCCGAGGAGCGAAAGCTTGCTGGAAAAGGCCATTTGAACGAACTCAGGAAAAGCGGCAAAATACCCGGGGTGCTTTACGGAAAGAACATAGAGACAAAAGCTGTCGCCGTGGACGCCAAAGAAATAAATAAATTATTCAAGACTCACGGCGAAGGCGTGCTTATCGATTTAATACTGGGTGAGGAAAAATACCCGGTTATCATTAAAGAAATCCAGAGGGACCACTTAAAGGGCGTTATTACCCACATAGACTTTTACCGGGTGTCCATGACGGACAAAATCGAGGTGGACTTGCCCATTATTCTGAAAGGCGAGCCGGAGGGCGTCAAGGCCGGCGGCGTGCTGCAGCACCAGCTGCATGAACTGACTATAGAAGCCTTACCGGCCGACATACCCGAATTCATCGAAGTGGACATTTCTCACCTTAAGATAGGCGATGTTTTGATGGTTAAGGACATCAAGCTGAGCGACAAGATAACGGTCCTCGATGACCCGGAAGAAGTGGTCGTCACGGTGCTCGCACCGGCCATGGAAGAAGAGGAAGCGCCCGCCGGAGAATCTGCGGAGCCGGAAGTAGTGAGCAAGGGCAAGGAAAAGAAAGAGGAGTGATTTTGGCGCAACAAACGTTGCGCTTTTCTTTTACCGGAGGTGGAAAGTGTTGTTTTTGATAGTTGGACTGGGGAATCCCGGCAAAGAATACGAGAATACCAGGCACAACGTGGGTTTTATGGTCCTTGAGAAAATTTCGGAAAAACTCGGAGTAAAGGTGGACAGGATTAAGTTCAAGGGACTCTTCGGGGAAGGTATTTGGGGAGGAGAGAAAGTCCTCCTGCTGAAACCCATGACTTTCATGAACCTTTCTGGCGAAAGCGTAGAGGAGGCGCTGAGGTTTTATAAAGTCCCTTCAGAAAACCTCATTGTAATTTACGACGACATGGACCTGCCGGTTGGGAAGCTCAGGATAAGGCGAAAGGGCAGCTCGGGTGGACACAAGGGCATGGAATCCATAATATCCCGCATATCCAGCGAGGATTTCCCTAGAGTAAGGGTGGGTATCGGAAGGCCGAAAGGCGATGTGGTGGACCACGTGCTGGGAAGTTTCGGACCCGAGGAGAAGCAAGCTGTGGAATCCGCAATAGAAGCTGCGGCTGAAGCTGCCCTCACCATAGTGAGGGAGGGAGTGGAAGAGGCCATGAACCGGTATAACGGATTTACACCTTAAACCATATATTGTTATAAAAGGCATACAGTTACCTGGAATTAAACCACATCCCCTGTTATAATAAAATACTGTATTTTGGTTTAAACAACTTCCAGAGGGAGAGGGACATGATAAGGTTAGAGAGGCTTACCGAAAAACCGATTCTTGAGCCAAAACGAAACGGGGAAGCGGAGAGCGAATGGGAGAGGGCGGCGGTGTTCAACTGTGCTGCCATTTACGACAACGGCCTTTTCCACCTGATTTACAGGGCCTCGAACATAGGCCCTCACGAGAAATACGGGCGGTACATTTCGAGGTTGGGTTACGCGGTAAGCACCGACGGCCTGAATTTCAACAGGCTGAGGGCTCCAATAATCACCAACGACCAGCCTCACGAACAGAGGGGCTGTGAGGACCCACGGGTAGTCAAGATTGGCGATACCTATTACATGATGTACGTAGCATTCGGCGGAAGATTCGACGGCGACTGGCGCATTTGCCTTGCGACTTCCAAAAACCTCATTAAGTGGGAAAAACACGGAATAGTGCTCGACGAGCCCAATAAAAACGCCTCGCTATTCCCGGAAAAAATAAACGGAAAGTTCGTCATGCTTCACCGCAGATACCCGAATATATGGATAGCTTTCTCCGAAGATTTGAAAGCGTGGCACGACCATAGACCCATATTGGAGCCCATCAAGGGCACGTGGCAGAGCGCCAGAGTAGGCATAGCCGGCCCTCCCATAAAGACTGAAGACGGCTGGTTTTTGATATACCATGCGGCCGACTCAAAAAACACGTACAGGCTGGGAGCGGCCCTTTTGGACCTCGAAGATCCTTCGAAAGTTTTAGCAAGGCAGGAAGAACCCATTATGGAGCCGCAGCTTCCATGGGAAAAAGAAGGGTATGTCCCGAATGTAGTCTTCAGTTGCGGACATGCTGTAAAGGGCGACGACATATACGTGTACTATGCAGGGGCGGATAGCGCTATAGGCGTGGCATATTTAAACAAAGCAGACATAAAGTTTAGGAGGGCGAGAGCTGTAGCATGATAAAGCCGGCGGAAAAACGCCGGCTTTTAAAATTGTCACCGTCTTATGAGGACACGATTTCAACATCTTTTTATTGCGCTATGGGGAATGTGGGGATATAATAAAGTCAGAAAATATAAGAAATTCATAAAATAATGTCACCAAGAGTCGGTGACAAAATTTAAGAGGAGGGTGGATGATGAGGGCTAAAATTCAAGCTTTCGGAAGATTTTTAAGCGGCATGGTCATGCCCAACATCGGCGCCTTCATAGCGTGGGGTCTTATTACCGCGTTCTTCATACCCACGGGTTGGATTCCCAATGAACACCTGGGCAAATTGGTAGGACCCATGATCACTTACCTGCTTCCCCTGCTCATAGGCTATACGGGCGGAAAGATGGTGCATGATGTGAGGGGCGGCGTGGTCGGCGCTGTGGCTACCATGGGCGTAATCGTGGGCTCTGACATACCTATGTTCATGGGTGCGATGATAATGGGGCCACTGGGCGGATACGTCATAAAAAAGGTGGACGAAGCACTGAAGGACAGAATACCGGCCGGATTCGAAATGCTGGTGAACAACTTTTCTGCAGGAATCGTGGGCATGATAGTCACGCTGCTGGCATATTCTGCCATAGGCCCGGTGGTTTTAGGTCTCAACAAGGTCCTGGCTGCAGGAGTTCAGGCCATAGTAAACATGGGACTTTTACCTCTTGCTTCTATATTCATAGAGCCCGGCAAAATACTGTTTTTAAACAACGCCATTAACCACGGGATTTTGGGACCACTGGGAGTGGCGGAAGTCGCCCAGAAAGGCAAGTCCATTTTCTTCTTACTCGAGACTAACCCGGGACCCGGTTTGGGAGTGCTCCTGGCCTACTGGCTCGTGGGCAAGGGGATGGCTAAGCAGTCTGCGCCCGGAGCGATAATTATACACTTTTTTGGCGGAATCCATGAAATTTACTTCCCCTACGTACTCATGAATCCGATACTGGTAATCGCCGTGATTTTGGGCGGGGCTACCGGCGTATTCACCTTTGCCGCCCTTGGTGCGGGACTTGTGGCGACTCCGTCGCCGGGAAGCATCTTCGCGGAAATAGCCATGGCCCCCAAAGGCGGCCTCATTCCGGTGCTGGCAGGTATCGCGTTTTCGGCTCTGGTGTCCTTCCTGGTGTCTTCGCTGCTTCTCAAGCGTTTCGGTCAGGACGAAGAAGACCTGGAGGCCGCAAAGCAGATGGTAAGCCAGCTTAAAGGCGGCAAGGTACATGATGCCGCAAAAGGGACAAAAATAAGAAAGATAGTGTTTGCCTGCGATGGCGGCATGGGTTCTTCGGCCATGGGTGCTTCGGTCTTGAGAAGGAAAATCAAGGAAGCCGGTTTGGATATAGAAGTAGTGCACACCGCCATAAACGAAATACCGGATGACGCCGATATCGTGATTACGCACAGAGAACTCACTGCGAGGGCTAAAGCAAAAGCCCCCGGTGCAGAGCACGTATCCATCGAAACTTTCGTGAACAACCCGATATACGATGAACTGGTCAAGAGGTTGAAAAAATAACGAAAAAAGGAAATAATATGGAGTAACAGCTCAAAGCTGTTACTCTCATTTTTTCAAGATGGTGATGAACGTGGATTTTACAAGGCGGGAAAGGCAAATAATAAAGGTGCTGCTCGAAGGGCAGGCCACTGCCGAGAAGCTCTCGAACATTCTGAGAGTGAGCAGGCGAACGATTCTCAGGGACTTACCCGGGCTTTCCGAGAAATTGAAACCCTTTGGGATAAAACTCAACAGAAAATCAGGGAAGGGCATCAGCCTGGAAGGCGAAAGCGATTCGCTGGAAAGTCTGAAGCGGGAGATAGAGAAAGATTCCGAAGATGAAAGGATAACTCCGGGCGAGAGGCAGAAGCTTATCATTCTGTTTTTGCTGGAGAACAAGGGGCCTCAAAAACTATACAGCCTGGCAAGGGAGTTTGGAGTTACGGAAGCCACGATAAGCAACGATCTGGACAAAGTTGAAGAGGTGCTCTCCGGGTACGGATTAAAGCTCATGCGCAGACCGGGAATGGGGGTCTGGATCAAAGGCCCCGAAAAAAACATAAGGCACCTCATAACCGAGCTTTTTTACAAGTACTTCGACGAAGCCCGGCTGGTGAGGCTCATAAAAGATAATCTGCAGGGCGCCGTGAAGAGCGAAGATTGGATGGAAAGGATAAAAAACAGGTTTTTTGGTTTTATAGAGAAAAATTGGCTCGAAAGCATAGAAGGCATTTTGAAAAAGACCATGGAAGAAAACGGAATGAACCTGGCGGACAGTGCTTATGCCGGATTGCTGGTTCACATAGCCCTTGCCCTGGAAAGGTTGAAAAACGGTGAGGTTATATCCATGGACGGCGCCCTCCTTTCTACATTGAAAGGGACAAAGGAGTTTGAACTGGCAGCCCGGCTCGCGGGTAAGCTGGAATCAGCCTTTGGAGTAAAAATTCCCGAAGAGGAACTCGGCTATATAACCATGCACCTTTTGGGGGCCAAGCTCCGCGCGGGGTACGATGACTCCAGGGAACTTTTTGCAATGGACCACCGGGAAGCGATGGAAGCTTCATTAGAAATTTTGAAAGAAGCGGGCAGGGAACTGAAACGGGACCTGGTGAGGGATGCACGGGTCGTCGAAGACCTGGCCATGCACCTGAAGCCCGCGCTTGTAAGGATGAAGATGGGAATGGAAATCAGAAACCCCATTCTTTCCCAGATAAAAGACGCATACCCGGACCTCATATTGGTGGCTGAAAAGGCAGCTCGGGTTTTGGAAAAAAAGTTCGGCGTTCGGGTTCCGGAAGAGGAAATAGGCTACATCGCCATGCACATAGGTGCTGCCCTGGAGAGGGAGAGGGAAAGGGAAAGGGCCGGGGTGGTGCTGGTATGCCCGAGCGGCATCGGAAGCGCCAGGATGCTGGCAAGCCGCATAAGAAAGGAACTGCCGGATTTGGAAATCATCGATGTGGTATCGCTGCTGGATTTGGAAAGGACTCTGGAAAGACACCCCGAAACGGAGGCTGTAATATCTACCGTGCCTTTAGAAGAAGACCGGTTGCCGGTAATCGTGGTATCGCCGCTTTTGTCCTCCGAGGATGTGGAAAATATCAGGGCTTTTATCAGGAAGAGGACTTTTTCGGATAAAAAAAGCTGCGAAAGGCAAAAGGCCGGCGGGAATATGGTATTTGAACTCTTGGAATATTTTTTGGTAGAAACAGTAAGTGCGGAAAGCTTTGAGGAGCTCTTGGATGCCATAGAGGAGAAGATAAGGGCAAAGCCAGGAATCATTTCTGCATCAGAAGTAAAAAAGGATATTCATGAAAGAGAATTGAAGTCGGGGACTGCCGTGCCCGGGGCGGGAATCTCGGTGCTTCACGCCAGGACCGCTGGGGTGGAAAAGCCTTTTTTGGGGCTTTTTCGCCTGGAAAGACCTCTTAAGATGAAAAATATGGATGGTGAAATAGAGGATGTCAAGGCATGTCTTTTAATGCTCCTTCCTAAAAAATCTTCGCCGAAAGAGATGGAGATAATGGGACGTATAAGCGCAGCCCTGATAGAAGAAGAAGGCTTCGTCGAATTGCTTAAATTCGGCGCTGATGTGGAAGTGATAAGGTCATTTATTAGAATTTTAAAATGAGGGGGTAGTGAAGTTGGCATTTGCTTTTTTCAGAAAAAAAGATGAAGTGCTTAGCGAAAAGGCCGTTGCAGTGGGTGCAAAGGCTAAAGATAAATATGAAGCTATAGAAATAGTGGGTGAGTTGCTGGTCAGAGAAGGGCGTGTGGAACGTTCTTATATAGATGAAATGAAAAAGAGAGAGGAACTTTTATCCACGTATATAGGGAACGGAATCGCCATTCCCCACGGGGGAAGCGAAGCAAAAGAAAAGATCAAAAAGAGCGGGCTTGCAGTGGCCCAGTTTCCTGAAGGAGTCGATTTCGGCGATGGAAACAAAGCGTATATAGTCATAGGAATAGCAGCAAAGGGCGACGAACACCTTGAAATTCTCTCCAATATTGCGGCGACTTGCGAAGATGAAAAGAGGGTTAATAAACTCATAGAAACTAAGGATCCGAAGGAAATCATCAAGTTGCTGAAAGAAGGGTTTTCAAGATGAAGACGGCTGTTCATTTTGGTGCAGGTAATATTGGGCGGGGATTTATAGGGTTTTTGTTGGCAAGGGCCGGATACCACGTGGTCTTTGTCGATATAAACGCCGATTTGGTAGAAGCGCTCAATAAAAGCGGTTCTTACAGGGTTGTGGAAAAGGGCGATGAGCTGAAGGTCCACCTGGTCGAAGGCGTGGAGGGCATCCTGGCAACAGACGAAGAAATGGTCGCTGAAAAGATAAGTGAGGCTCAGATGGTCACAACGGCGGTGGGACCGGGTGTCTTGAAGGCTATAGCCCCCGTTATAGCATCGGGTATTTCCCGCAGGTTAAAGCGTTCATCGGAACCGCTAAACGTTATCGCCTGCGAAAACATGGTGGGTGCATCTACTTTTTTGAAAGAAAAGGTCATGGAACATCTTTCGCCGGCGGAAAGGCAGGACGCGATAAAAAAGGTGGGATTTCCTGACGCCGCGGTGGACAGGATAATTCCCCCCCAGCAAGGGACCTTTCTCCTTGACGTCGCGGTAGAACCTTACTTCGAATGGGTCGTGGATGCCGGCGGCTTTGCTGGCGAAATACCGCCAATCCCGGGGATGAAATCCGTTAATAACCTGCGGGCTTACGTGGAGCGAAAAATTTACACGCTGAACACCGGGCATGCCGTAGCGGCTTACCTCGGTTACGAAAAAGGTTACGACACCATTCTCGAGGCACTGCAGGACGGAAGTATACTTGAGACGGTAAGGGGAGCCATGGAAGAGTCGGGAGCTTACTTGACGACCCGCTTTGGATTTGATAAAAAGGAGCACGGCAATTACATCGAAAATACGCTGAGGCGCTTTCTCAACCCGGCTCTGAAAGACCCGGTAGTTCGCGTGGGGCGAAACCCCTTAAGAAAATTGGGGCCTAAAGACCGCCTAGTTTACCCCGCACTTAAAGCCCAGGAGCTCGGGATAACTCCGCTCAATCTATCGCGGGGGATAGCTGCAGCGCTTAAATTCGACCACGAAGAAGACGAAGAAGCCCGCAAGCTGCAGAGAATGATTAAAGAGGAAGGGATAGATCAGGTTCTGAAAAAGGTGTGCGGTATATCGGAAGAAAATCCATTATGCGGGATTATAAAGGGATATTTTATAAAAATTAAATAAAGCTCAGAATGTCAAAAAAAGCACTCCTTTAGTGAAATTCAAAAGGGGTGCTTTTTTTAATTGCAGATTATACAAAAGCCGGCTGTGGGGGATACTGCTTTTGAAGGCGATTTGAAAAATTTAAAAATACTCATTGACAGCGAAAAAATTATTTAATATAATAAAACTGGGTTGGAGGTGAAAAAGATGGTCAAAATACAGATAGATGAAAAGGCCAAAAACTTCATTCGACAGAAAAATGCCGATGCCGTAACGGTAAAACTGGAGCGCTACGGTGGAGGATGAGCGGGCTGCAGGTATCTGCCTACCGTGTACGTAGGCGCGCCCTCGGACGCCAACGAATACGAAGTATACGAGGTCGACGGGATAAAGGTATACGTCAGCCCCTTTGTGGATACAAGAGATGGCCTGAAAATTTACCTTTCCGGTTTTGGTATGTTTAAAAACCTGGCCGTAGCCAGCGGATATTAGCCCTTGTTTCGATGCTCCTTATAAAGCTGGACAAATTTCATGATGAACATGAATTCTTCCGGGGTGCAGTCGGCTACCATTTCCAAAAAGGACTTCACTTTCGGGTCGACCAAAAGCTGCTTGAGCTCCGGATTCATTGGCCTTAAAAGGGAAGTTATGTCGTCATCGTCGCTTACGAAGTAGCAGGGCGAAAGAGAAAGGGCGCTGGCTATTTTTTCAAGAGTCTTGATGGAAGGTTCTACCTTGCCGCTTTCGATTTGTCCTATGAGTCCTGTTGAAACCCCTGCTTTTTTGGCCAGCTCTGCCTGAGTAATGCCGCGCTCCTGGCGAATTTTCCTGATTTTGTAACCTACGTGGGACGAGGACAGAAAATCCTGGGGACTGACGTTTAGAGCCCGGGCGATGGCTTTCAATGTGGCTAAAGAAGGAAGTACGTTCCCGTTTTCAATCTGACAAAGATACGTAGCCGAAATGCCCGCCTTTTGCGCAAGTTCCGAAAGGGAAAGACCCCTTTCGCGGCGCAGGATGCTTATCCTTTCGCCCGGTGAAGTTGTGCCGCTGCCTTTTGGAGAATGTTCATCGAAGAGGGCATCTTTCGATATATTTAAAGCGGCTGCTAGTTTTTCGATCACCTCGAGCGATGGCTGTTTCTTGCCGCGCTCTATTTCACAAAGGTAAGATACGGAAAGGTTTGCCTTTTCGGCAAGTTCCTTTAACGACATGTTTCTCTTTTTGCGAAATTCGCGGATAGTTTTGCCGCAAATCAACGAATTTCACCTCGTTTTAGTCATACTAAGATTTGATTATAGTATAACAAAATAATCGAAAAAAATAAATTGGGATTCCTTTTTAAAGTCGGTTATAATAAGAGAAAATAATATTTTTCATGGAGGAGGAAATAAAATGAAACCCATTACCCTTACCGATGATAATTTCGAGCAGGAAGTACTCAATTCCGATATACCGGTGCTGGTGGACTTCTGGGCTCCCTGGTGCGGCCCGTGCCGCATGATGGCGCCGGTCATCGACGAGTTGGCTGCCGAATACGAAGGCAGGATAAAAGTAGGAAAGCTGAACGTCGACGAGAACCCGAACAGTGCGGGTGCTTTCGGAATAATGAGCATTCCCACGCTCATACTCTTCAAGGACGGCCAGCCGGCCAAAAAGATGATAGGTTTCAGGCCGAAAAACGAAATAGTTTCGGAACTCGGACTTTAAAACGGTTTTTCAAAAAGCCGCCTCATAAAAGGCGGTTATTTTTTTTTCATGTTGACAAAAACTACCTTAGGGTATAATATATTTTTGAGTCTTAATGCAAATAATTTGCATTTAGGAGGTGGCCGCTTTGAAAAGGAAAGGATTATACTCTTTACTTGCGATACTCGTGGCCGCCATTTTTCTAATAACCGGCTGTTCGTCTGGGGTAAGCCGTCCGGCACCTCAGGAGCGCGGGAAAATAAAAATATATACCACCATATATCCTCTTTATGACTTTGCTGCCAAAATAGCGGGCGACAGGGCCGCGGTGGAAAAGGTGGTACCGGCGGGGGTGGAAGTTCACGACTTCGAGCCGTCGCCCAAGCTTGTGGCCGGAATTTATGAAGCGGATGTGTTCGTCTATTTGGGAGGCTCGATAGACCCGTGGGCCGAAAAGCTGGCTGAGCAGCTTTTAAAGGAGGGCGTAACGGTAGTAAAAGCAGGAGAAGGCCTTTTCCAGGAGGAGTTTCATGGTGATGAAGATCCCCATGTGTGGCTCGATCCTGTAGTTGCAAAGACCATGGCTGAAAGGATTGCCGGAGCTATAGCTGCAAAAGACGGGGAAAACGCCGCCTATTACCGGAAAAACCTCGAAGAACTGAAAAAGCGCCTGGATGACCTTGATGAAAAATACAGGAATTCCCTTTTGCCGGCCAAAAAAAGGGATTTTGTGGTAAACCATGCGGCTTTCGGCTACCTGGCAAGGCGATATAATCTGAACCAGATCGCCATAAGCGGCCTTTCTCCCCAGCAGGAACCTTCGCCTAAAAAACTCGCTGAGCTTTCGAAGTTATGCAAGGAAAAGGATATAAGGTATATAATGGTCGAGGCTGCTTCGAGCTCTAAACTGGCCGACGTACTTGCAAGAGAGACGGGCACTAAGGTTTTGGTCCTGCATCCTCTGGAGAATTTAACCGAGGAAGATATGAAGGCCGGCAAGGATTACTTTTCTATCATGCTGGAAAATTTGGAGAATCTAAAAAGGGCCCTCAATGAATAGGAGGAGAGAGACATGGACACTCCGGTGGTGGAGCTGAAGGATGTTAGTTTTTCATACGGAGGTCCCAGAGTGCTGGAAAAGGTGAACATGAAAGTGGAAAAGGGCGATTTTTTCGCACTGATTGGGCCCAACGGCGCCGCAAAAACAACGCTTATGAAAATCATGGTGGGCCTTGTCGTGCCCGATGAAGGCGAGGTAAAGCTCTTCGGCAAAAACGTGCGCAGTTTCCGGCAGTGGCAAAAAATCGCCTACGTTCCCCAGCATGGAGGGCAAATAAATCTATCCTTTCCGGCGACGGTCAGGGAGATTGTGGCGTCGGGGCTTTTTGGAAAGGCAGGATCTTTGAAGGGCAAATCGGTGGATGAAGCTGTGAGAAAGGCCATGGCTACGGTTGGCATAGAACCCCTTGCGGCAAGACTTATAGGGGAACTTTCAGGGGGACAGCGGCAAAAAGTGTTTCTGGCCCGCAGCCTCGTCGGAAATCCGGAAGCGCTCTTTCTGGATGAGCCCACGACCGGTATCGACGCCGAATCCCAGGAGGAATTTTACGGCCTTTTAGAGCATCTCAATAAGGAGCAGGGCTTAACGGTGGTGATGATAACCCACGATATAGGCATGGCTTGCGGCATGGCGAATAAAATCGGGTGCGTGAAAAGCGGCAAAGTGGACGTCCACGAAAATACGAAGGATGTAACCGAAGACCACATAGCCGAAATAATGGGCTACAGCATGAAAAACAGACGCCAGACTGAAAGATGAAGGAAGGAATTACCATGGAGATATTTCAGTATTCCTTTATGGTCAGGGCCTTTGCGGCCGGAATCGCCTCCGCCTTGGTTACTTCCTCCATAGGGGTGTTTGTGGTGCTGCGCCGCATGTCGATGGTGGGCGACAGCCTGTCTCATGCATCTCTGGCGGGGGTAGCGGCCGGGATGTTCTTTGGTTTTTATCCCTTTTACGGCGCCGTGGCGTTTTCGGTCCTGGCCGCTTTGCTCGTTGAGATGGTCAGGGTTACTTTTAAAAGGTACGCCGAGGTAGCCCTGGCGGTTGTAATGTCGGCGAGCATGGGAGCGGCCGTGGTGATGATAAGCCTGGGCAGGTCGTTTAATGCGGACCTTTTCTCGTACCTTTTCGGCAGCCTGATGGCGGTAACGGAAGAAGACATCAAATTGATAATAATCCTGGGAATTTTCGTCATGGCTGCTCTTTATCTTTTGCGCAGGCAGCTTTTTTCCATAGCCTTCGACGAGGAAACGGCCAGACTTTCCGGGATACCCGTCAATACGGTGAATGTGCTCTTTTCAATACTTACCGCCCTTACGGTGGCTATATCGGTCAGAATAGTGGGTACGCTGCTTGTCTCGGCGCTCATAGTCATCCCCGCTGCCGTGAGCCTTCAGCTTGCCAGGAGTTTCAATTCGGCGATTTTCATATCAAATATGGTGGCCGCTTTTTCGGTGATAACGGGCCTTTACCTTTCCTTTTATTTCGATCTGGCACCGGGCGGCACGATAGTGCTCATAGCTTCTGCAGTGCTATTTGTGGTGCTTCTCGTGAAAAGGAGGTATAGCTACCGTGGAGTTTGAGGAATTTTTGAGAAAGAAAGGACTTAAGGTCACCAGCCAGAGACTCGCCATAATGAAGGTACTTGAAAGTTCGAGTTCGATGCTGACGGCGACGGAGATATTCGAAAGAGTTAAGGAAATCCTCCCTGGCGTGAATTTCTCCACGATATACAGGAACGTTGAGCTTATGAAAAAAAGGGGTATACTATGTACAGTGATAAGAGGCGAGAGGATACCCTCTTACGGCCTTCGGGTGGAAGAAGAACACCACCACCATTTCATTTGCAAGGGGTGCGGGAAATCCGTCGTAATAGAATACTGCCCGATGAATTTTATGGGGGAAGAGGTGAAAAAGAAAGGATTTCTGCCCGTTGAACATGAATTCGTGGTATACGGATTTTGCAGGGATTGTGAGGGTTCTGGTTTGAAAAAATAATCAAGAAAAGAGGTTTTGAGGGTGAAAAGGACTTTTCTCGCCGTCGCGATAGTGCTGGTTTTGTCGGTAGTTTTTACGGGCTGCACTAGGAAAAATCAAAGCGCTGCTGATTACTTTCCGGTTTCGAAAAATCTTTATTGGGAATACGAAGGCATTGGCAATGAGTTCGCGGGGGGCAGGGTGGATACGGAATTTATCGAAGGAAACAGGGTCCAGCTTGCCCAAAACAATGGGGGCACCGTTGTGGCTAAAGTATTTGAAGTGAGCGACGAAGGGGTGAAACTGGTCAATTCTATCGAAGAAAGTTATTACAGGATAAATTATCTTGCAAAAGAGCCTGCCCAGGAAAGGTATTATTTAAAATCGCCTCTGAAAGAAAAAGCTAGCTGGCAGGACGGCGATACCACGTGGACCATCGAGAGCCTGGAGGAAAAGGTAAAGGTGCCAGCGGGAGAATTTACATGCATCAAGGTAGTGGGAAAATCCGGAGATTCGGTGGTAGAAAGGTATTTCGCAAAAGGCGTGGGCCTTGTCAAGCAGAAATTTGTGTTTAATGATAACGTCGTTGAAGAGAACCTTTCTAAATTTGGCGATGCCGAAAAAGACAACTGCCTGCCCGAAAAAGAGCTGGCAATTTATTATCCTTCGAAAAACGTGGATAAATTGCTGGAAGATAGGGTAGTAGAGAAGTTTAAAACCGGCGAAACTCTTGCGGAGAGGATAACCGAACTTTTAAAAGACGAAAAGTACAGGGTGCTGAGCAAAAACACCTGACTTTTGGATATGAAAAGGGAAGAAAGCGTCCTGAGGCTGAATTTTTCTAAAGAACTCATCACCGAAATGAATGCCGGTTCGGGATATGAGGCGCTGCTGATAGACAGCATAGTAAACACCTACGGCAAAAACTTTGGAGTAGAAGGCGTCATATTAAATGTGGAAGGTAAGGGATACGAGTCCGGGCATTTTGTCTTCGGAAAGGATGAGGTTTTGAAGGTGAACAGGTAATTGTGCTGAGGATTTCAATATAGGGCATAAAAAATTTTTCTAAATAAGGGTTGCATTTTTTTATTTAATTTGGTATATTATATTACCAAAGTCGCAAATATTCAAATTCGATGACGGGGAAGAGTAACCCGGCTGTAAGGTCAAAGAGAGCCGCGGTAGGTGGGAGCGCGGTACCGGAAGTTGGGTGAATGGGCCCCGGAGAAGGTGCGGCGAAGGCAAGTAGCTGCACCCGGAAAGCCCTCCGTTAACATAAGGGCGGGGTATCGCCATAAGGCCGTACCCTAAAAGAGAGCCTGTACAGGGTGGCAAAAAAGCATTTCATCCCCGTGGGTGAAATGCTTTTTTTGTTACTTACGGGCTAAGTTGGGTGGCACCGCGGATGAAAAGCATCCGTCCCTTCGGGGATGGGTGCTTTTTTTATTCCGATATTTTAAACATTTTTTAAAGGAGTGATGGACAATGGAGGAGGTTAAGATTTTACTTTCGGAAAGGGAAACACCTGATTATTGGTACAACATCCAAGCCGATTTGCCTAATCCTTTAAAACCGCCTATAAATCCAAAGACGGGGGAAGTAATCTCAATTGAGGAACTAAAGAAAATCTTTCCAGAGGAATTGTTGAAGCAGGAGATAACACAAGAGAGATATATATAAATCCCAGATGAAGTAAAGGAAATTTACCGATTGTGGAGGCCTACTCCTGTATTTAGGGCGAAAAGATTGGAAAGAGAACTTGGTACTCCTGCAAAGATCTATTTTAAGCACGAAGGTGTAAGCCCTGCCGGTAGCCATAAGCTTAACACTGCCGTGCCTCAGGCATATTACAACAAAAAGGCTGGCATTAAGAGGCTTGCTACCGAAACTGGGGCTGGACAGTGGGGTAGTGCGTTAGCCATGGCCTGCAGCTTTTTTGGTTTGGATTGCACGGTTTACATGGTAAAAATAAGCTACCAGCAAAAGCCTTATCGAAGATCCCTTATGCAGCTGTTTGGAGCACAAGTGATACCAAGCCCCAGCGACAGGACCGAAGCGGGAAGGGCAATTTTAGAAAAGGACCCAGATTCTCCCGGGAGTTTGGGGATAGCCATAAGCGAGGCGGTGGAAGATGCGATAAAAAATGATGATACTAACTATGCATTGGGAAGCGTCTTAAATCATGTAGTGCTCCATCAGACGGTGATAGGGCAGGAAGCTATGAAACAGATGGAAAAAGCCGGGCATTACCCTGATGTAGTTATAGCTTGTTCGGGTGGAGGCAGCAATTTTTGCGGGATAGCTCTGCCTTTCGTGAGAGAAAAGATAAAAGAGGGGAAAAAGACCCGAATAATAGCTGTGGAACCAACAGCCTGCCCCAGCCTTACAAAAGGGAAGTTTACTTACGATTACGGCGATGTGGCACAGCTTACTCCAAAGATGATGATGTACACTTTGGGAAGCAGCTTCATACCGCCGGGTATACATGCAGGAGGCCTCAGGTACCACGGAGCATCGCCGATACAAAGCCAGCTTTTGCACGACGGATTGATTGAGGCGAAAGCTTATGGGCAATTGGACGTATTTGAAGCCGCCAAGCTTTTTGCAAGGACAGAAGGAATAATTCCCGCTCCCGAATCTTCTCATGCGATAAAGGCGGCAATAGATGAGGCATTAATGGCAAGAGAAGCTGGAGAAGATAAAACAATACTATTTTGCCTCAGCGGACACGGCCACTTTGATATGAGTGCCTACGATGCATATCTTTCAGGAACGTTGAGGGATTCGAGTCTTTCAGAAGAAGAGATACAAGAAACCCTCAAAGCCCTTAATTGAGAAGGGGTTTAGTTAAAATAAAAAATTTTAAGGAGGTATTTTTGTATGAAATTAAGGGATATGGTCCTGACTTCTCTTTTGATGGCGATAGGCCTGGTGCTCCATCAGGTCACACCGCCTATAGTCGCGGGGATGAGGCCCAATTTTCTATTGGTGATGTTGTTTGTTTCCCTCTTTATAAATCCTACTCCCAGAAATGCCTTATTGGCGGGGATGTTGGGAGGTATATTCGCAGCGCTTACCACAAGCTTCCCAGGTGGACAGATAGCCAATATAGTGGATGAACTTATAACCTCCCAGGTAATGGCAGCGTTAATTAGAAAAGGGAAGAACGTGAATCAAAAGATAATGGTGCCGGTGGTCGGTTTTATAGGCACTATTATGAGCGGTACGAATTTTTTGCTCGTTGCCATGCTGGTAACGGGCACGCTCCCCGCAGCGTTTCCGGTTTTGTTTACCACAATAGTGATTCCGACGGCTGCCATCAATACGGTGGCCACTTCGGTCCTTTATGGCATAATCGCAGCCACAGGCAGTGCCGCAAGACAGAAAGATGTAAGATGAATTTCCCGGGATTCCCGGGCTTTATTTTTTGGTGGTATAATATAAAGTAATAAAAATGGCAATAAAAAGGCGAAATTAACATAAAGTTATAAAGCTGGAGGGTTTGGCTTGAGGGAACAAGATGAAAAGATAGCAGAAGCTAAAATAAGAGATTTGTTTTCAACAGCACTCAGAAACGGGGAAAAAAAGGCGAGCAATTTTCTCGACCCCGCGCAGCAAAAATTAGCAGAAGAGATATCCCGCGATTTTCCAGGCGCTGGCTATTTCTTCGACGGAGGGTTTGAGGAGGCTGAAAGAAAGATACTGGTGGTATTCCCCGAATATTTAAGAGAGGAGTTCTTTTCTTTACCCGTAAAGGCCGTAAGGGTGACGCCGAAGGATCGGGAAGAACGTCCGGGACACCGAGACTACCTGGGAGCCGTGCTGGGCCTCGGCATATCGCGGGATAAGGTGGGGGATATAGTAATACGCCCCGAAGGGGCAGATATCTTGTTGAAAGAGGAAGTGGCCGAGTACGTGGGGCTCAACCTTGCCAAAGTCGGCAAAATCCCGGTGGAGGTCGAGGAGATATCGCTAAAAGAGGTGGCCCGCCCCGAAAGGCGGTATAAGGAGATAAAAGGCACCGTCGCCTCGCTCCGGCTCGATGCCGTCGCGAGCCTCGCCTTCGGCATATCGAGGTCCAAAATGGCGCCCTACATAAAAGGCGAAAACGTGCGGGTGAATTTCAGGACCGTGAAGGACCCTTCTGCGGAGGTGAAGGAAGGGGATGTCATCTCCGCTGCGCGCCTTGGAAGGGCCAAGGTGGTCGAAATAGGGGGAAGCAGCAAAAAGGGAAGGATTTACGTGACCATTCACAGATTCACGGGTTAATTTAAATCAAAGCTGGTGGTAAGGTGCTTTATTTTCTCACAAAGCTTTTACTGAGGTGCTTTTTTTCCCTGACCGGAGGGGTAAAGGCAAGAGGGCTTTCCAATGTGCCGAAGGAGGGCCCGCTCATAGTAGTTTCCAACCACCAGAGCATCCTCGATCCCCTTGTAATCATGGCTTATATTCCCAGGAAGCTGCGATTTCTTGCAGCTGCCTATCTTTTTAAGATTCCAGGACTCAATATTTTGTTGAGACTTTACGGGGCGATTCCGGTAAACGACACCGAACGGGGCGATATCTCGTCCCTGAAGAAGGCCCTTCGTATATTAAAAGGCGGCGGGGCGGTAGCCCTTTTCCCGGAAGGCGGCGTGAGCCCCGATGGTAAGCTTCGTCCCTTCAAGCAGGGCTTTGCGTATCTTGCTTTGAAATCGGGAGCCGCGGTGCTGCCCGTGGCGGTAAAAGGTACAACTGATGTGCTGCCGGTGGGGAGGTATTTTCCGAAAAGGGGAAGGATCGAGCTCAAAGTGGGGGAACCCATCTCGGTGGGCAAGAAGGACAGAATAAGCTCGGCGGATGAAGAATGGCTCGGCGAAGTGAGCAAGATGGTGGAGGAAAGCGTAAGGGCGCTGCTCTTTTAGGAGCGGCGTATTTTGTTTTGTCGAAATATTTTTATTGTACAGGGAGGATTTTCTGAAAATTTATAGAAATAAATAAACGCGAACAAATTTTTACTGGTTATTGATGGTAGGAAAGGTGTCTTCTGTGGACGAGCAGCAATATGAGGAATTGTATACCAACGGCATTTTTTTTAATTATTACGGCTTCTATACCGGAAGCTTTTATCCGCGGGAAACGAATGTAAGCGGGGACCTCCTAGTAAGGCAGGTACAGCATTATCTCGATGGGAACTCAAGGCTTTTTCTGGCAAGGGAGTTCATAGAAGGGGCCCTCTACCATATAAGCCGCAATTTGAATTATTACAGCAACAGGGGGAAGTCATTAGAAGAGGCTATAACTGCGGTAGAGACTTCCATGCAGCGCCTAAAGGACTGCAAAACCATTCCGGAGCTTATGCGCGAAGAAGGCCAGGCCAGAATGGCGTACTATTCCGCTTTCAATGAAATTCTGGAGCTTGATGAGCCTTTTGAAAAAAGGGTGCGCAGACCGCCGGACAATATGTTAAACGCACTCATCTCATTTATAAACACACTCATTTACACAGCCGTGCTTTCCGAGATATACGTAACCCAGCTCAATCCGACCATCAGCTACCTGCATGAACCCTCCGAGCGACGCTTTTCGTTGGCCCTTGATGTTTCGGAAATCTTTAAGCCTCTTATAGGTGACAAAATAATTTTTAGGTTGCTGAACCGCCGCATAATAGACAGGGAAGATTTTGAAGGAATTGGGGACGAACCAGCTATTTATCTAAAAGAAGATGCGAGAAAAAGAGTATTGAAGGAATTCGAAGAAACCTTGCAGACCACCGTATATCACCGGAAACTCAAGCGAAACGTATCTTATCGCCACCTTATCCGCCTGGAGGCTTATAAAATCGTCCGGCACCTCATTGGGATGGAAGCATATAGGTCGCTTCGGGCCTGGTGGTAGGGGAAATGTACGTGATTGTTGTATACGATGTGGAACAGGCAAGGGTGGCAAAAGTCTGCAAATATCTGAGGCGCTACCTTCACTGGGTGCAAAACAGCGCCTTTGAAGGAGAAATTACTGAAGCGCAGCTGGAAAAGCTCAAATCAGGCTTGAAAAAAATCGTAGACCCCGATTGCGACAGCATATACATATACAGGTTGCCGCAGGAAAGGTACCTTCATAAGGAAGTTATAGGACAAAAAAAGGCAAACCTGGAGCAATTTTTGGATTGAGGGATGGTTTATGCGCGTTCGCGTCGTTTTTCAGGGAGAAGAACCGGTCGTTTTGCCGTGGAATTATCCGCACCTCCTGCACGGTTATTTGTACGGGGCGATAGCCAGGGCCAACCCCGAATTTGGCAGTTTTCTACACGAACAGGGATTCGTTGAGGGAAATCACAGGTATAAAATGTTGGTGTTTTCCAAGATTTTTTCGAGAGAATCTAGAGCTTTACCCGGGGGATTAAAAGTAACCCCTCCTCTCACCTGGTGGTTTTCGTCGCCGCTTAATGCACCCATAGAAGCCCTCGTTAAAACCATGCTTTTGGAAGGCGAGGTTCGCCTCGGGAATATCCGCCTTTATGTTGAGAAGGTGGAGGTTGAAGGCATTCCCGATATTTCTGAAAGAATGTTATGCGAGACGATTTCGCCGGTGGTGGCTTCAACGGGGATTAAAGAGGAGGGAAGGCTTGTAAAGCGATTCCTCTCGCCCGATGAGACGGATTTCCGGCGGGTGATTGAGGTCAATCTTTTGCGGAAAGCGAAAGCACTTGGGATTTCGTTTGATCATGCGTTGAACATAAACTTTGAGCCTGTTGGGAAGTGGCGTTCAAGGCTTTTCACCGTTCAGGGGACCAACGTAAAGGGTTATGAAGGGCGGTTTGTGATTGAAGGTGATAAAAATTTGATTCAATTGGCGTATGAGGCAGGGATTGGCGAAAGAAACAGCCAGGGGTTCGGGATGTTAAGGTTTGTAAAGAGTGGATAGGGGGTGAATTGGTATTGGCCAAGGACGCGAAGGTGAGAATTGACCTTTCCAGGCCAACGGGGAATTTTTGGATTGATACCGGGATGGTGGTACTGGCAGAAGAATTTGGGGAAGGCGAGTATGAAGTAGAAGAAGTCCTCCAGCGGCTGTTAGAAAAGCTTGTTCAAAAAACGGGGAATAAGGGAGTTTACTTTGATGAAGCGACGGGGCAGCTTTGTGAATACGAAAAGGAAAATTGGGTTTATCCTATCAACCTTTTTATAAAGGTTTCGGGTACTTCCGGCAAAAAAGTAAAAGTAAATGAAGATGTGTATCCAACTCAGCCACCCAAATTTGAACTGAAACTTGACCTCGGCAAAAAATCGGAAGTATGCGATATGTGCGGTGAAAAAGTTACAGTTACCGATGCAAAAATGTGGATGTTTCCTTTTATAGTAGACCCTAATAAATTTGGGAATTTCTATTCGGGAGCAAAGCGAGGCTTAAAATTATGCGCCCTGTGTGCACTAGCAGGACTTGCCGGTTACTTTGGGTGGCTCTGGAAAGCACAGGGGAGGGATGCTTTTCATTTCTTCATATTCTATTCGGAATTGCGGGAAATGGAACGGTTTCATCGACTTGTAATTAAACCGTTAAACGTTGAAGGTGAAAAAAGCGGAAATTTCCACCCTGCCTTTTACGGCCCTTATATTCATGAAACCATGCTAGGTCTATTGCTGGAACTTTTCGTTCACGTCCACCAGTCGGATGGACTTTCCGAAGAAGGGCGATTATATTTGGCGAGGCTCTTGGGTGCTATTCCGTCAGATGCCCCGCCTCCTTCCTTTACTCTATATGCCGTGAGCGGTGAGCCGGGGAAGGCATTCAACATGAAAATTTTACGAGAGTTTACAAAGTTGCAGAAGTTATATCGCCTCTATGAGAGCTGGCTGAACGTTATTAGGGAAAAACGACAATTTTACAATTCCCATCGTCATATAGTGGAAATTTTAAGGCAGTTTGAAACGTACCAGGGCAATAAGCATGAATCAATTTGGAGAGACAAAATTTGCTGGGCTATATTGGAATTTTCTGATCCATTGCCTTATGTAGAGCAATTCCTATTTGAAGTGCGGGCTAAGGAAGAAAACAAACGCCCGCTTATAGCAGGGAGCTTAGATTTATTCAATCAATATTTATTGGAGGTGCTCAATATGGATGAGCAATTTCAACGCGTTTTATCGGGATTTGGTCACAGCCTTGGTGAGGCGGCGCAGCAACATAATGAAATGGGACTTTTATATGCCCTGAGGAATGCCAAAAATCCTGAAGATTTTTACCGGATGCTAAACGATGCACAATTTCGGCTAGGAATAACGGTTCCGGAAGCGCTCCTCAAAATTGAAAAAGGCGAACGCATTGCTGGAGTCCCTTGGGTACGGGTAAAAACACTACTTTCTATTTATTCGATGAACGCTTATTTGCGAAAGACAAAAGCGATTAATGAAAATTCAGAAATACAAGAAGGAGGCCTAGACAATGAGTAAGGCAATCGCTATTGGTTATCTTGCTAAAGTTTCGGCGGGGAATGTAAATGCCTCTCATACTGAGGGCAATGTAGTCGTTACCAAGAAGATAACGCTAGCGGATGGGACTACCATTCCATATATTTCAGGGCAGGCTATACGGCGGATGTTACGCGATAGACTTGAAGAATTGGGTTACCAACTATCAGAACCTTTTTCAGAGGTCAAAGGACAGGAAGTAACGCCGCCGGTGCGACCCTGGGAATTTATTGATGAAGATTTATTCGGATATATGGATCCTTCAGGCGGACGGCGCCGGACATCGCCCGTAAGAGTTTCTGCGGCGATAGGTATGTTTCCTTTCCAAGGGGACAGAGACCTGGGCACCCGTTCTTTCGAGCGTTTCGGGCAGGCTATGTCTGCCGGAGGAAATATGTTTGAAACGGAGATATATTCCAACCTTTTTAAAGGAACAGTTCTGGTGGAGTTAGATCGAGTAGGCATATTTAAGCCGATGGAAATAAGTGAAGATAATGAAAAAATCCTTTCCGCAGAAGAGCGCAGGAAACGTTTGCAGGCTCTTTTAGATGCTCTGAATCTTCTTTGGGGTGGTGGACGTACGGCCAGGATGTTAGCTGATTTATCACCAAAATTTTTTGCTTACGCACGACTTAAAGTAAAGCATCCGATATTCTTAGAGGCCTTCGCAGCTCGTTACGAGGACGGCAAGTACATACTGGAGATTGAACCGTTGAAGAATGCTCTTGATAAATTCGTCGAATATTCTGAAAATATAATATTAGGATTAGAACCTGGTATTTTCGGCAATGAAGATCAAATTCATAGCGAATTATCGGGCTACGGGAAGATACTTGCCGTACATGAAGCCATTGCCGAAGCCAAAGGAGATGTGTCGGGATTATGGAAAGAATCCTCAGAATAGCGGCGAAGGCGCCCGTTGTATCTTTCAGGCGTCCTCTGGATCACAATTACCAGAGAACCCTGCCGATGCCTCCGCCGACGACTTTAATAGGTCTGGCGGGTGCGGCCTTAGGGCTTCCTGATTATGAACTTTGGGGCGAAAATAGTCCTTTGAAAAATTTAAAAGTAGCTGTTTTGATGGATAATTACCCGGGGCGTTCGCGGGATATGTGGACTTTATTAAAAATAAAAGGGAATAAAATGGAAAGATCGCCGTACATGAGAGAGCTACTGTTCTTTGGGTATTACACTATATTTTACGGCGGGGAAGAAACCTTACTTGAGCAGTTAAAAAGAGCTTTTGTTGATCCTGTGTTCCCCCTTTCTCTGGGGAGAGAGGACGAACTGATTATTATAGATGAAATTTCTATAGAAGGCGTTAATGAAGGAAATCCGCATTTTAACGGAACTGTAATTCCCGGAGACATCCGGAAAATGAGAATCAAACCCGTATTAAGCCCTGGGGTTAGTGCAGAGCCGCCGGTAGTTGAAATATTGCCGTTGAGTTTCGTCATAGATGAAAGAAGAAGAATCCGCCATCCGCATAATCCGGTAATTCTGAGCTTCCTTCCTTTAGGGATGGAGTATGAAGTAGAAGTGCCTTCGATACCCGCTTTGCAATACCGGGGGAGGAACTTCACGTGGATGAACTCCTAGCGAAACCAGATGTTGCCCTCGAAGACCATTTGCGGAGTGTTTTGCATGTGGGGAATGAGATCGCAAAACGCATGAAATTGGATGAGCGCTTGCAGATGAAAGTTTTACTCGCCTGCGCATTCCATGATATCGGCAAAGCTACCGTGGATTTTCAGGATTATATAAGAGGCAAGCGTAAAAAAGCTTATCCCCATGCTTTAGCTTCAATGCCTTTCATAATGGTGGCGGAAAGCCTTTTAGGACAGAAATTAAAATGGAATCAGTTCGATCTTTACGCCACCGCTGCGGTGTTGACGCATCATTCTCCGTTAAGTCCCGGGCTTTACAAAGGTTTTGATGCCGTTCCCAATTTTCATCCGCAACTTTCTCAAATTATTAAGGTTATCTTGGAGATGCTCAGAAATGCTGGCATGGATGGGATTCCCGCAGATGAAGAATTTTTGTGGATTATACAAAATTTGATAAAGGATTCGCCCGCTGCAATGCTCGATGATGAAAGGGTTATTCAAAATAAAACGTTGAGAGGTATTTTTAAAGATCTTATACCGCAGGAATTTGCCCAGATTAAAGCAATTTTGCATATATCGGATTGGCTGGTTTCATCAGGTGAATTCAGTTCTTCTATGATTTTTTTGGATGGTGGAAGGTCGAAGGTTGAATCAAACGTTCGTCGGCGTGAAAAAGAAGAGGGTTTCATACTGCGCGGCTTTCAGCAGCGTGCGGCAAACAGCGGTTCCGATGTAATTTGGCTCAGGGCTCCGACTGGATCGGGGAAAACCGAAGCACTACTTCTTTGGGCCGGTGACGCAGAGCGACTCATATATCTTTTGCCGACTCAGGCTACGGTAAATGCTATGTGGAAGCGAATGCGCAAGATTTTTGACGACAAATCGGTAGCACTCGCTCATGGCCGTGCAAATTACATTATGCGCAAAGATTTGAATCTAGATGAAGATCCTCTGGATACCCGTTTGTTCGGTTCGGTCTTCGCAAAACCTGTTACGGTGGCAACTATCGATCAATACATATTGGCCCATCTGAATGGCCGACACTGGGAAGAGCGCCGGAGTTTTTCAAAACAAGCAACAGTTATATTAGATGAGATCCACGCATACGAGCCTTATACGCTTGGGTTATTGGTGGAAGCATTAGAAAGAGAAAAACCGTATCGGCTGGCATTAGCAAGCGCAACATTGCCGCCTGCACTGTTAAATTTATTCCCAAAAGGAGAATTAATTGAAGCTGAAGATAATCTTTGGGAACGCAAAAGGCATAGATTGAAGCTTCAAAATGGTTCGCTAGAAGGCGGCTTATCCCTGGCAATGGATTATGCTCAAAAGGGAGAAAATGTCCTAGTAGTAGCCAATACGATTAGCGATGTGCAGTCGCTTTATAAAAAACTGAAGGAAGAATATGAGTGGGAAAACTGCTATCTGCTTCATTCACGTTTTATTTTCCGCGACAGGCAATTGAAAGAAGAAATGGTGGGGAATCCCCCCAAAGGGACGATCTTCATTTCCACCCAAGTGGTTGAAGTAAGTTTGGATATTTCGTATGATGTTCTGATAACAGAAATTGCACCTATTGATGCTTTGGTTCAACGCTTAGGACGGGTAAATCGCCGTGGGGAAAAATTACATTCTCCGGTATTTATTTTTAAGCAATGGAGCAAAGGGTCGGAGCGGATTTACGGTAAGGATGTGCTGGAATTAAGTTTGCAGCTTTTAGAAAAAATATCGGAAATCCCAACAGATCGCGATTTAACCGAACTTACTCATACACTCTATGAACAAGTCTTTTCTTCAGATGATTGGAAAAAAGAATTTTTAGAAGGGCGAAATACCCTTGATGAGGTTCAACGAATTTTGGGATGTTACACAATAAATCTGTCAGATGAAGAAATGCGGGAACGTTTTACTGCGCGGAGGGGCCATTTGTCGGTAGATGTGATTCCTTCGGGCTATGTGCAGGAGGCTTATGAGCTAAAGCAAAAAGAGGAATTCTGGAGATTACCGGAGCTGCTGGTCCCCGTGCCGATATATTGGTTACGACAGAGCGAATACTTTACATTTATAGAAGACCTTAATTGCATTCAAACTACATTGGAATATAGTTCTGAATTCGGATTAATGCCACCAAGCCAAGAAAAAAGTAATAGCTTTGTTTTTATTGACTAATACAAAAACTGCCGTCGACCCCCTGGGGTTTTTCAAGTACCGGAGGTCGACGGCATATCCAAGGCTGCAAAGCCTTATAAAGTCTAGTTTTTTTGCTTGGTTTTAATCGAACCATAGTGGGATTGAAACCGCAACATTCGCTCATTAAAATCATCTTTAGCTTCAGTTTTAATCGAACCATAGTGGGATTGAAACTATAGCTCGCACAACTTTTCCGCACCCGGTTTTAGTAGTTTTAATCGAACCATAGTGGGATTGAAACTGCGAAGGATAAGTGCTTCTTCATTCATGCTGTCACAGTTTTAATCGAACCATAGTGGGATTGAAACTGATATTCCTTCATGGGAATGGGAGCCGGAATATGAGTTTTAATCGAACCATAGTGGGATTGAAACGCGTAACCTGCATTCCGTCAAACTGGCCACTCTGAGTTTTAATCGAACCATAGTGGGATTGAAACGTGGATGAGTGGACAACGTACTTACTGCGGTTTGACGGGTTTTAATCGAACCATAGTGGGATTGAAACCAGAATCTAACGGCTACGGCAATAAACTACAATAGTGTTTTAATCGAACCATAGTGGGATTGAAACAATTTTGAAGAACTTAATGACTTTGAACAAGAGATTGTTTTAATCGAACCATAGTGGGATTGAAACGCATATCCGGGCCCGCAAAATTTGAGGGCAGAAGTATTAAGTTTTAATCGAACCATAGTGGGATTGAAACTCAAGCATCTTAACCATGTTGTTGTAAGTTACGAGCGTTTTAATCGAACCATAGTGGGATTGAAACGAGAACAGGGCATGATTTAGTTTTGTGTTGGTAATCGTTTTAATCGAACCATAGTGGGATTGAAACGGGCGTTAATCAAAACAACTTATTCCAAAATCTCCAGAAGTTTTAATCGAACCATAGTGGGATTGAAACCCGACTGCTATAACGGATTGAAAAATCGTTTTCTCGTTGTTTTAATCGAACCATAGTGGGATTGAAACTGCTTCTGATATGTCCTGCTTAAGCTGGCCTACGATTTCGTTTTAATCGAACCATAGTGGGATTGAAACGATTCAATTCAAAACAAAAAAAATTTACCTCCTAAATAAGTTTTAATCGAACCATAGTGGGATTGAAACTGATGCCTCCGGCCACGATTTTTTCATTAATTGCTGGCCCCTCAAGAGAATTGGACTAAAACGCACAACATGCTAAAATTTCTCTTGGGGGAGTCAAACTCAATGGCAGCACGTAAAAACTTTACCCTCGAAGAAAAACTTGCTGTCCTTGCCGAGGATGAAAGCTCTTCTACTACCAAAATTGCTGTATGTAGGAAGTATGGCATATCAAAGAGCACCTTAGATTACTGGAAAAAACATCTCCTGAACACTGAAAATTATCCCGAAGATGAACTTAAAACTCAGAAAAGAAAACGTTATGCTATGCTCAATAATTGTTGATAAAGACTTGGAAATCGCTTATTTAAAGGAATTATTAAAAAAACGAGCCGGAGTTAAATGAAAAAAGATGCTTTATTCCTGGCTTTTCAAGGACCAAAAATGGCGAAATTGTAACTGGCGAAGCAATAAAGACGCTACTTTTAAATCCAAGGAATTTCAAGAGTAATGAAAAGGCCCAGGGTATATTACACGAGCGAATACTTGTAGGTTCAACGGAGAGAAATTCGAATATAGAGCAATTTTAAGGGCATTGAAGAAGGATTTTGTTGAGCTGAATGAAAAAGACGATTTTAAAATTAATTACTTTTGTTTGCTAGGGGTGAATAAAAAAAATTGAAATTGCACAAGGGAGGTAAATTATGTTAAAAATAGAAATTCCAGGTGAAGGCATCGCAGAACTAAAGTATTTAGTGTTGGATTACAACGGCACATTGGCAGCGGACGGGAAGTGTTCTGAGAGAGTAAAGGAATTGATCAAAAATATTTCTAATGTGATGGAGATTTACGTGCTCACAGCTGATACTTACGGATGTGCTTATGAAGAGATAAAAGGCCTCCCCGTGAAGTTTCAAAGAGTAGACCCTTTAAATGGAGGTGAGGATAAAAAAAATTTCGTAGAAAAATTAGGTGGAGAATATGTTGCGGCTGTAGGAAATGGAAAAAACGATGTAAAAATGTTCCAGGTATCCAGGTTGAGAGTTGCGGTTATAGGTAAAGAAGGGGCTTTTTTTGGTGCCTTGATGAACTCCGATATAGTTGTTACTTCTCCAGAAGATGCCTTGGAATTGTTTTTAAATACCAAAAGAATCGTAGCTACTTTAAGGAAATAATTATTTTAAAAAACGTTAAAAATAAAAAGGGCCAGAACACCCCTTTTATTTTTTTATAACAATTTTGATATTTTCTCGAGCTTTTCAATGTGTTCTATCAACCCCTGAATGGCCTTAGAGATTTCTTGGGAAGCTGCAGCCTGATTGCGGGAAAATTCGAATGTAACTTTGATGTCCTCGTTTATTTCTGATATCCTCTCTCTCATTCAAAGTCAAAGCTTTTACTTCTTCTATTGATTTTTTACTGGTTTCAGCCATCTTCCTTATCTCTGTGGCTATTACTCCAAATCCGTGTCCTGTCTGAGCTGCCCTGGCGGCTTCTATTGCTGCGTTGATACCTAATATTTGAGACTTAGCCGCTATATCACTAAAATGTTCATTGTTGTGCTGCTTAAGTCCTTGGCGCCCGTTTGTTCGCTTTTAGAGGAAATACTGCCGTTTATTACTTTCGAGGACATAATACAATTACTTTTTGTTTATTTTTCTGTTATTATAACAAATTTTATAGAAGTAAGAAAATATAGCATTAAAAAACTTTGGCTTGCGAAAAATCACAAAATGCAAATACAATTAAAAAATATTGACAATTTAATAATTCTGTGATATTCTTAAGATGTATATACATGTTAATATTTATGACAATAGTGGGGAAGGAGTCAAAAATGGAAAAGAGGTTTTTAGCGCCGCGGGAAATAATTGAGTCTACTATCGCAATAGGGAAAAAGAAGGCAGAACTTTCCCTTTTGCAAATGATCCTTTTGGGATTGATGGCTGGAATCTATATAGGTTTCGGTGGATTCGCCTCTATTACGATAATGCAGACATTAAAGAATATCGATGCCGGTCTTATGAAATTTGCCGGTGCCATGGTCTTTCCGGTTGGCCTCATGCTTGTAGTGATTTGCGGCGCCGAGCTTTTTACGGGGAATAATTTGATGGTATTTTCGGTTTTGAGAAGGGAAATTGATGGAGCAGCGCTGTGTAGAAATTGGATTACAGTATATGCGGCTAACTTTATAGGTTCCGTACTTCTCGCATATCTTATTGCAAGTGGCGGATATTTACAAGGCAGTGTTAAAGACCTGGCCCTCTCCATTGGACAAAACAAGATGTTTTCGAATTTTGCGGTGCCCTTGGTGAGAGGGATACTGTGCAACATCCTGGTGGTCCTTGCAGTGATGATGGCAACTTCATCGCAGGACATAATTTCCAAGATATTTTCGTGCTGGTTTCCCATAATGCTTTTCGTGCTTTCGGGCTATGAGCACAGTGTGGCGAATATGTTTTTCCTTCCCCTGGCAAAGTTCGGGGGATTGGATATAAGCTGGGGAGAAATATTCGCAAGGAACTTGATCCCCGTCACTTTGGGGAATATGATAGGAGGGGCATTAATAGTTCCGTTAGTGTACTTCCTCGCGTATTTTGGTGAGGCGAGAAATAGCGATTTAAAAATGTAAGTCATTTGCAATACGACTAATTGAGGAAGGACGGAGATTTAACGTATGTTTATAAAGAGCAGTTTAGAAGATTTTGTGGAAGTGCTTTCGTCCAAGGAACCGGTTCCTGGTGGAGGAGGCGCTGCAGCGCTTGCTGGGGCGCTGGGAAATGCGCTAGGGGGGATGGTCTGCAATCTGACTATAGGAAAGGAAAAATACAAGGATGTAGAGCCGGAAGTAAAGGATATACTGGAGAAGACCAGGGAACTTCAAAGGAAATTGCTTTTGTTGGTTGATGAGGACGCCGAGGTTTTCAAAGAAGTAGCGGCCGCATACAAGCTTCCTAAAAATACCGAGGAAGAAAAGCAAAAGAAAAAGGAAGCCTTAAATAGGGCTTTGAAGAACGCGTGCCAGGTGCCGTTAAAGATAATGGAATATTCGCTCGAAGCCCTGAAACTTCAAAAAAGGTTGGCCGAGATAGGCTCAAAACTTGCCATAAGCGACGTGGGAGTCGGTGCGCTCCTTTTAAAAGCAGCGGTGCACGGAGGGAAACTGAATGTACTCATAAACCTAGGCGGAATCGACGACAGAGAATTCGTGGAGAATACAGGAAAATACGTAGAAAAAATTTGCAAAGAAGCGGACGCTCTGGCGGATGAAGCTTATGATGAAGTGCTGAAAAAATTGTAAACCTCTTTAGAAAAGACTTATGAGGAGGTGATATGCAAGTAGCGGTTCCACAATTTTTAAAAAAGAGGTGTAAAAAATGAAAAGTCCGGAAGAATTAGCGAAGGAAAGACTTGCGCGGATCGAGGCGGCGGTAAACCTGGAAGAACCTGACCGGGTGCCCTTCAGCGGCGTTGGTGGCGATGTGATAGCAGCTTATGCGGGCATAACGCAGGAAGAATTTTGTTTCGATTATGACAAGGCTAAAGAAGCGATTGTCAAATTCAACAGAGATTTCCCCTGTGACTGGACTTTTGCGGCGGGTTTTGTGGGAGTCGGGGTGCCACCGTTTACATACGCTTTTGCCGATGATCCGGATGTTTCGGCGACGGTCGGAATGGCGATGTTTGGTACGATACATGACATAATAGATGATACATGCACCAGGTATCCCGGCAGGGAAATCGAAAAGAATTGTTCGCCGCAGTTCATCGGCGGGAAATTTATGGAACCGGAAGAGTACGACGATTTAATAGAAGATCCGGTCAAGTTCATAGCGGAAACGATAATTCCGAGGATTTGCCGCAATATGAATACTCCGCGCAAAGCGATGGCTGCCATGATAAGGCTGGGAATGGAGGCCGAAAAAATAAAGAATTTTACCATTGAAGTTGGAAAAGAACTGGCCCAATTAGGTTACCCGGCTATCCCCATAACCTTGGGGTACACCCCCTTAGATCTCATAGGAGATGGCCTGAGGGATGAACTCAATTTGATACTTGACCTTCGCAGGTATCCGGACAAAGTAAAAAAAGCATGCGAAGCGCTGGTAGAACCAATTTTAAAAGCAGGATTGGCTTTAAAGCCTTTGGGAGTCAAATATGCTTTTATACCGCTGCATTTGAACGAATACCTATCACCGGAGCTTTACAATGAATTCTACTGGCCTTATCTGAAAGAGGTAATACTGGGCTTTGCAAAGGAAGGCATAAAGTCATTCGTGTTTTTCGAAGGCAGACACGATGCGCATTTAGAAACCATCCTCGACCTCCCGAAAGGATGGGGCATAGCCTACTTTGAAAAAACCGATGTCAGGAAAGCAAAGGAAATTTTGAAGGGACATACGTGCGTGATGGGCGGGGTGCCGATTAGTTTGATAGTCGGCGGGACGACCGAAAAAATCGATGCCTACGTTAAGGAACTGTTGGACGAAGTTAAACCCGGTGGAGGATACATACTCGCGACCAGCGTGGGGATTGCTCCGAGAGAAACCCCGGTAGAAAATATTAGGGCTTTAATTGAAGCTGTCGAAAAGTACGGCAGGTATTGAAAAAATTTTTCAAAGGAGGTTTTACTGATGCTTGATGAAATTTTAAAGAGCATAGTCGAGATGGAAGAAGAGGAGGCTATAAAGAAGGCGAAGGAATACTTAGACGGTGGAGGGGACCCGCAGAAGCTTCTAGAAGTATGCCGGGACGCGATGGGCGAAGTAGGAGCCAGGTTTGAGAAGGGAGAATACTTCCTGTCCGAACTTATCTTGGGCGGCGAGATATTCAAGCAGATAATGGAATTTACGTTGCCGAAGATAAAGAGCGGTTCGGTCAAGAAGATAGGCAAGATAGTTCTCGGGACTGTGAAGGAAGACGTGCACAACATAGGCAAGGACATATTCAAGGTATTTGCCGAAGCTTCGGGATTTGAAGTGATAGACATAGGGATAGACACGCCGGAGGAGAAGTTTGTGGAAGCGGTGAAGGAGCACAAGCCGGACATAGTAGGCATGTCGTGTCTTATAACTGCTGGAGTAACTTCGATGAAGAAGACGGTGGACAAATTGAAGGAAGCTGGGTTGAGGGACAGCATAAAGATAATAATTGGAGGAGGCAGGGTAGACGAGAGCGTGAAGGAATTCACGGGAGCCGACGCGTGGGCGGACGATGCCGCAAAAGGCGTGAGGCTTTGCAAACAACTTATAGGTGTGGAGGGTTAAAAAATGGTTAGCAATGCGAAAGAACTTGCCGAAAAAAGATTAGCCCGTTTAATGGCGGCAATGAACCTTGAGGAACCCGACAAAGTTCCCCTTGCAGGTGTGGGTGGTGACATAGTTCCAGCTTATTCCGGCCTGAGCATGTACGAATATTGCTATGACAGCGAAAAAGCTCTGAAGGCGATGGAGAAGTTTTTAAAAGACTTCCCCTGTGACTGGCCTTTTGCAGCTTCCGTGAGCGGTTTGGACGGGCGTGTGTTCAACGTAGCGTTTTCGGAATTTCCGGATATTTCCATAAACCTCACCTTCATAACCGGGCCGATGCACGATGCATTGGGGGACAAATACTACAGGTATCCGGGCAGGGAAATTTCGGAGGATTCATCCCCTCAGTTTATCGGCGGGTCTTTTATGGAAGCCGATGAATACGACAAACTTATAGAAGATCCCGTAAAGTTCATAGCCGAAACGGTGCTACCCAGGGCCTGCCGCAACTTGGAAACACCCCGCAAGGCTATGGCGACGATGGTTAGGCTCGGCACCGAAATATCCAAATTTAATGCTATGATGATGCAGACTGTCGGTTTGATGCAGGAGTTGGGCTATCCCGCAATGGCTCTTGGAGGTGCCTATGCGCCGCTGGACCTGATAGGTGACTTTTTGAGAGGCGTGGAGAATCTACTGTTAGACATCAGGAGGTATCCTGACAAGGTAAAAGCAGCGACCGAAGCATTGGTAGAGCCGATAATGAATTATGCACTGGCTCACAAGAATATAGGCGCTACTTTGGCCTTTATACCACTCCACCTGAATGAATACCTCTCGCCCAAGCTTTATAAAGAATTCTACTGGCCCACGCTGAAGGAAGTCATCGTAAGGCTTGTAAACGAAGGCTTTAAAGTAATGGTATTCTTCGAAGGAAGGCACGATGCACATCTCGAGACAATTTTAGAGTTGCCAAAAGGGTGGGGAGTAGCATATTTTGAGAAGACCGACGTTGTAAAAGCAAAGGAAGTCTTGAAAGGTCATACTTGCGTAATGGGCGGAATTCCCATGGGACTTATAGTTGGAGGAACGCCGGCTCAAATCGACGAGTACGTTAAAAATCTGCTCGAGAAAGTAAAACCCGGCGGCGGATTTATCCTGGCCCCCGGCGTTGGGACTGCCCCGAGAGAGACACCGGTCGAGAACATAAAGGCGCTTATAGAGGCTGTGGAGAAGTACGGTTAAATTAATTGCCGATCGCCGGTGAAGCCGGCGATCGGCACAAACTTAAAAGCACGATAGTAAAGTAAAATATCAGAAATAAAATAAATTTAATAAGAATATAAATTGTACAATTACACTTTTTTAAGAAAGGGTGGGAGTGGTGGGAAAAAGTAATACTGCGACAGTTGTTGCGGTAATGTCGGTATTTTTTATCGCGATGGGTATAGGGACTATAACACCGGCGCTGCAAAACATAGCGGAAGCCTTCCCGGAACTTCCCTTCAGCACTATTTTATTGGCATCTACTTTGCCATCGCTTTTTCTTATACCGGCAACCGCCTGGTCCGGTATGGTTGCAGGAAACAGGGTTGGATACAGACCTCTATTATTGATAGGTACCCTTCTTTTTGCTGTAGCAGGAGCTGCGCCTTTTGTCATGAATGATTTCACCGTTATACTGGTGGCTAGGGCATTATTTGGAATAGGCCTTGGTATAATATCCCCCCTTGGAACTGCACTAATTTTGGGGCTATTTGAAGGACAGCAGAGGGCCAATATGCTTGGGCTTTCGGGTGTAATTATGAACCTAGGCGGTATAGTGCTTCAAATGTTAGGTGCGATTTTGTGCACGATAAGTTGGAAACATGCCTTTTTGCCGCACTTATTAGCACTTATAACCTTCTTCATGGTGCTTTTTATGCTCCCCGAACCCGAAAAGAAGAAGGAAGAAACTGCAGCAGGCGCAGCGGCTAAGGTTAAAATGCCGGGCGCGGTTTATTTAATCGCGGCGCTTTTTGGTACTGCTACGATGTTGAATTACCCTATGCTAGTTAATATGTCAACGATAATTATTACCGGGAATCTGGGGGATGCGGCCTCGGCGGGAGTCGTGCTCTCAATGTTCACCGTCGGAGGAATGATTGGAGGAGCGATTTTCGGAAAACTACATCAATACTTAAAACTTCACGCTATTACATTGAGCTTGCTTGTTATATCGGCTGGCATGGGGTGTGTGTATTACGCTAATAGCTTAATGATGCTGACGGTAGGTTCCACCCTCGTGGGGTTGGGATTTAGCGTTTTAATGCCTGCTGTGATGATGATAATAGGATCTATTGTTCCGCCAGCGGCCTTTGCATCGGCGTCCGGTACGCTGATGGCTTTTATGAACCTTGGAGGATTTATTTCGACATATTATATAGCGCTTCTTTTGAGGATAAATAGTTATATACGTTTTCCTATATTTATCGCAATGGTGGCGTATTTTATAAGTGCATTGATATACGCATTAACGGGGGCGAGGAAGTCGCCTTCGGTTTCAAAAGCAGGTTAATAAAGCACCCGACTTTTGGAGCGTCACATCCGCATATTTATGTCTTTATTAGTGTTGTGATGGGATGCTTTTTTGGACCATATTTGTTAAAAGTCATTAAATCTCTCTGTCCTGCCTTACTCACTAAAGTGCGGGATGGAGAGCTTTTGCCATTTAAAAAATCATAAAATTGACAAAAGATGAAATATAAGATAAAACATATACAAGTATAACACGCTATAATAATTTAGAATTTTTATAAGGAGGTTAGAGCGTGCTGGAGGATGTTTTAAAGAGCATAGTCGAAATGGAGGAAGAAGAGGCGGTAAATAAAGCCAAGGAGTACCTAGAAGGCGGAGGGGATGCACAGAAGCTCTTGGAAGTTTGTAGGGATGCCATGGGAAAAATAGGCGAGAGGTTTGAAAAGGGCGAATACTTCCTGTCCGAACTCATTCTAGGTGGCGAGATTTTTAAAGAAATAATGGAATTCACGCTGCCCAAGATTAAAGGTGGAAGCGAGAAGAAGTTAGGCAAGATTGTATTAGGGACGGTAAAAGAAGACGTGCACAACATAGGCAAGGACATATTCAAGGTATTTGCCGAAGCTTCGGGATTTGAAGTGATAGACATAGGGATAGACACGCCGGAGGAGAAGTTTGTGGAAGCGGTGAAGGAGCACAAGCCGGACATAGTAGGCATGTCGTGTCTTATAACTGCAGGAGTGACCTCGATGAAGAAGACGGTGGACAAATTGAAGGAAGCGGGGTTGAGGGACGGCATAAAGATAATAATAGGTGGAGGCAGGGTAGACGAGAGCGTCAAGGAATACGCCGGAGCGGATGCTTGGGCTGACGATGCGGCGAAAGGAGTAAGGCTCTGCAAACAACTTCTGGGGATGGAGGTGTGATTCGGTATGGTGAGCAATGCACAGGAGCTTGCTGAAAAGCGGTATGCTCGTATTATGGCGGCGATTAATCTTGAAGAACCGGATAGGGTTCCTCTTAGAGGATTTGGCGGAGATATAATTCCGGCTTATTCCGGCATAACACAGCACGAATTTTGCTATGATTATGAAAAGGCTATAAAAGCCATTGAAAAATTCTTGACCGATTTTCAGTTTGATTGGGCCAGTTCGGGAATAACGGGCTTAGATGGACGCGTATTTAGTGTGGCGTTTTCGGAATATCCTGATATTGCGGCGAATACTACTTTTATAACCGGACCGATGCATGATGTGTTAGGAGACAAGTATTATCGGTATCCGGGAAGGGAGATATCGGAAGACGCATCTCCACAATTTATTGGTGGAACCTTCATGGAAGCCGACGAATATGACCAATTGATAGAAGACCCAGTCAAATTTGTTGCTGAAACTGTGCTGCCTAGGGCATGCCGCAATTTAGAGACACCGCGGCAGGCCATGGCTACAATGGTAAGGCTAGGGGTTGAATTTGCAAGGTACGGAGCAGCAGGCCGCGAAATTGGGGCAATAACCGCAAAGTTGGGATACCCGTCTATACCCATGGGCGGGGCTTATGCGCCGCTAGATATAATAGGAGACTTTTTGAGGGGGATTGAAAACGTACTTTTGGACATCAGAAGATATCCGGATAAGGTTAAAAAAGCGGCAGAAGCTTTGGTTGAACCAATTGTGAAGTATGCACTTTCCTATAAACAGAGAGGATTAAAGTGGGTTATGATACCTCTGCATTTGAACGAGTATCTATCCCCCAAGCTGTACAAAGAATTTTATTGGCCAACTTTGAAGGAAGTGATTCTGAGACTGGCCGATGAAGGTATGAAAGCACAGGTGTTTTTCGAGGGACGCCATGATGCGCACCTTGAGACCATATTAGAGCTTCCCAAGGGATGGGGCATTGCATACTTTGAAAAGACCGATGTCGTGAAGGCAAAGAAAGTTTTGGAAGGACATACTTGCGTTATGGGCGGAATTCCGATGAGCTTAATAGTGGGCGGAACCCCGGAGAAAATTGAAGAATACGTAAAGAATTTATTAGAACAGGTAAAGCCGGGTGGCGGATTTATACTCAGCGCTAACATAGGTACGGCTCCTAGGGAAACCCCCACCGAGAATATTACTGCTTTAATCGAAGCGGTAGAAAAATACGGTTAGAAGATGCACCGGCCCTGGCGTTTAAGCCGGGGCCGGGTATTGAAATTAAAGAGGAGGGGGAAAATGAAAAAGCCTCTTAGCAAAGCTATAAAAACTTTTTACGGCATTGGCGATTTCGGTTTTTCCATGATGACTAGTGTGGAATTGTACTTGTTTGTATTCTTCTTGACAAACGTAGCAAAATTCTCGCTCCCTATGGTGGCACTAATAGGTACGGTTACGAGTGTAGTTGATGCTCTGCTATCTCCTTTTTACGGTGCGATTATTAGTGGAACCAAGCCGATGAAATGGGGAAGAAACCGTTCGTGGATGTTAATTGCTCCACCGATAGTAGTAATCCTTTATATGTTTCAGTACACTAAGATAGGGCCTAGTGAAACAATAGCGGCAATTATCGTATGTTTGGGGTTTATTTTGAGCCATATAGCGTGGAATATACCATGGGTAGCTAACGTTTCGCTTATTCCCGTTTTGGCTAATAATCCGGAAGAGAGAGCTTTTCTGGCCTCAAGACGTGCTACCTACACATCGCTGGCTGGTGTAGTCTTCTCTTATACAGGACCTCCTTTAGCTGTATATTTAGGAAAGGTTACTAACAATGAAATTTTGGGTTATACACTTCTTGCGGGAATAATGGCATTCCTGATGATGATATGTTACTGGTTTGTTTTCAAGATAACTGAAGGTTATGAACCTACTGGTCAAGTGCAGGGTCCATCAAAAGGTTCTACTGTAACAATTAGAGCTATGATTAACAGCCTTATACAAAATCCCCCTCTTATAGTGCTTCTTATATCCGATTTTCTCAGGTATATGGTTAACTTTATCATGACAGCAGCAGCCGCTTACTACTTTACCTATGTAGCACAGAATATGGCTCTTTACCCTACCTATCTGTTACTCGGCGGCATAGCCCAGGTAATAGGAGCCTATATAGCAGGTAGCCTATCTAAAAGTCTTTCGACTAGGAATGCTTCTATCGTAGGTTTATTCGGATTGGCAGTTTCGCTAATTATATGCAAATTCGTAGGAATGAATATAACGATGTTTTTTGTGTTTGTTTTGATAGCCAGAGTATTTCTCGGACTTTTGGCATCGGTTATGGTAAGTCTGTATTCAGATGTGTCGATTTATGCCCAATGGAAAACGGGAGAAGATGCATCTCCCTTCGTTATGGGATTGATGAACCTATCTTTGAAAACCGCAATTATTTCGAGAGGAACTATAATCCCCTTTGTTCTAGCTACTGCTGGGTTTGTGCCTGGTGCTAATCCGGCTACAGCCACCCTAGCTCTGAAAAATGCGGTAATAAATGTGTTTGTATTCATTCCTGGTATCTTTGCTTTGGCCTCTGCATTAGTGCTTGCGTTCGGTTATAAGTTAACAAGAGAAAAACTGATTCAGCTGCAAAATGAAATTAATCAGAGGAGAGCAGAAGCTGAAGGAGCAAAAGCGTAAATAAGCAGGAAAAGTTAATAACACCGGTGGGTTTCGCCACCGGTGTTATTATTATACGTATAAAGTTTTAAATACATCTTTTTTTCTTCTCAGTATTATGGTAAGGTAATATAAGTAAAAACTTTTTTTATTTGCAGGTGGTGTTTTTATGGAAACGTACACGGTTACAATCCTCCCGGAAAACATCCATGCAACAGCGGAAGAAAATGCCACATTGAAGAAAGTTTTTACCGAAAACGGCATAAAATTCGAGTTTCCGTGCGGGGGTATGGGGAAATGCAAAAAATGCAAGGTTAAGATAGTAAAAGGAAATTCTAGTGAAGAAGTCCTTGCGTGTCAGTTCAAGGTTACTGAGGATGTCATCGTAGAAATTCCGAAAAAGGAGCAAAAGTACGAGATCTTATCGGAAGGTGTTGAACGAAAGGTAGTGTTGGACCCGCTGGTGAAGAAGCGGTACTTGGATCTGCCACTGCCATCGCTGGAAGATAACAGGGATGATTGGGATAGATTGAGAGGGAATATAGGCTTGAAGCCCAGCCTTAAAGTTTTGAGGGAATTGCCCGAGAGGATTAGGGAAAGCAACTTTAAAGTCACCGTGGTAACCTGGGAAGATGAAGTCCTGGCCGTTGAAAAAGGGGATACCAGACGGGAAATTTTAGGGATGGCTTTCGACATCGGCACGACGACGATAGCAGGCTATCTTATAAATTTGAGCACCGGCAGCGAAATAGCAAGGGTATCTGCACTTAATCCGCAGACTAAGTACGGGGCCGATGTTATTTCAAGAATAAATTTGGCTTCCGAGACGCCGGATGGATTGGAAAAACTTCACGCAGAAGTGATAAATGAAATCAACAATTTAATCGACAAGGCGCTGAGCGGCACCGATTTTAAGCGCGAGGACATTTACGCAGTTACAATAGTGGGCAATACGACCATGCAGCACCTGTTTTTAAAGGTGCAGCCAAAACACCTGGCCTTAGCTCCCTACGTGCCCGTTTTTTCAGAGCCGATGGTCGTGGATGCGGCTGAACTTGGCATAAACATCAACCCGAACGGCAAGGTTTTTACACTGCCGAACATTGCCGGGTTTGTCGGGGCCGACACGGTTGGCGCGGCCCTGGCATGCGAGATGGACAAGTACGATGACCTCAGGCTGCTGATAGATATAGGCACTAATGGAGAGATGGTGCTGGGGACTAAAGAAAGGCTCTTTGCCTGTTCCACCGCTGCAGGGCCTGCCTTCGAAGGTGCTCACATAGCCTGCGGCATGAGGGGGGCGACCGGAGCTATAGATCATGCGAAAATAGACGGAGAAATAAAGTACACGGTGATAGGCGGGGTTGAGCCTGTAGGTATATGCGGGTCGGGACTTTTGGATATTGTGGCGGAGCTTCTGAAAGTGGGCGTCGTGGACAAAAAAGGAAGAATCTTGAAGCCTGAGGAACTTTCCGGGGAAGGGGAAATTTACAAAGACAGAATTAGAGAGATAAACGGAATAAGGGCATTTATTATAGAGGAGAATACGCCGACCGGGCAGCCCGTGTATATAAACCAGAAAGATATAAGGGAGCTGCAGTTGGCAAAAGGAGCCATAGCCGCAGGAATCGAAATTCTGTTAAATACTTTCGGGGCTAAGGTGAAGGACATAAAGGAAGTATTTCTGGCGGGGGCTTTCGGGAATTATCTGAAACCCGAAAGCGCATGTAAGATAGGACTCATCCCGCCCGAACTGGAAGGCAGGATTAAACCCGTGGGTAATGCCGCCGGGACCGGGGCAAAACTTGCGCTTGTATCCGAAAAAGAATACGAGCGGGCACTTGCACTTTCCCGCAAGATCCATTATATAGAACTCAGCGCGGTGAGCGAATTCAGCCGGATTTTTGCCAAGAAAATTGAATTTTAATACAACAGTTGAAAATAATAATGCAAAAAGGCATAATTTTGATTAGGTGATGTTGAATGTTACTAAGTGTGCAAAAAATCAAGGAGATATATGGCATCAACAGAAGAATGCTAATAAACCGGGAAAAGGAAGGATTGAAAACAACCTCATAGATACAGCAAGGATTTATGGCCAAAGAGGTGCTAAAAGGCATGATAACAATTCAGGCAAAGCTGATTTTTGATAGCAACGAAGATAAGCAGGAAGTATTAGACCTTTTGAGAAGATGGTCATCCTGCACAAGATTCGCATATAACAGACTTTTAGAAGGATATAGCAGAAATGAACTCAAAAGAGAACTTCAAGGGATTTTCAGTTTAAATTCGAAGTATGTAGATGATGCGATAATGAAGGCAAAAAGCGTTCTAGAGTCTTGTAAAGAAAGAGGCGAAAATCCAGGCAAAGTTATTTTCGGTGGCAGGAGTTTGTTTGAAAAGCTAAAGAAACAACACATAAATGGAAATGCATATAAGAAGCTGCAACATGAATGGCAAGAAAGAAGGAAAGGCAATCTCTACTCTAGGGGAGACAAGACCAAGAAAGGGAACCTGAATACGAGAATCGAGATAGATGAAAATGGTGCTGTACTTAGAATCAACGTAGGTGAAAGAAGGTATGCATATGCAAGGATGCAACCGGGATGGAAAAAAGGGAAGAGCCGGGAGGAATTACTACAAGCAATAAGCACTTGCGGACAGCCTTATTCTGTCGAGCTAAAGCTCAAAAATGGGAAGGTATATGCTTACTTTACGATTGAAGAAAACTTCCCGGAAGTTGCGATAACAAAAGAAAATGGGGTTATAGGAATAGACGTCAACGCATATCCGGACCATATAGCATGGGCGGAAACAGATGAGAACGGGCAATTAGCAGGACACGGCAAAATTCCGATGCCCGAACTTATAAGCGGCAATACGGATAAGAGGGAATATTACAGATGGC
>NZ_LOED01000006.1 GCF_001562425.1 Fervidicola ferrireducens | reverse complement strand
GTGCCTGTAGCGAAAGCTATAAACTCTGGCGAGTTCTCAAGGTAGCGGTGGTGACGCCACTCTCCCCTGAGAAAGTCTTAAGAGACATCTCTGTCCTGAAGGGAGTATTACATTCAGGGCAAGTGGGGAGACCCGGGTAAGGGGCGCGAGTTCCTGCTTCTTGGGGCAGGGGCTATGGGAGTGCTTAAAAACCGCCTGCTGGGAATGAGCACTCTCTGAAAGGGCGGACTATAAATAGCCCAGCCTTCCAGACTTGTGCGCTTTTGCACAGTTTGGATGACCAGGAAATTCAAAATGCTGAGCGATAGAGTCAAGTCAGGTCCCGAAAGAGCACCGCACCGTTCGCTGTTTTATGCAATGGGCTATACTCCGGAAGAACTTCAAAGGCCCCTCATTGCAGTGGTAAACGCCCATAACGAAGTGGTGCCGGGGCATTATCATCTTGACCAGGTAGCTTACGCCGCAAAGAGGGGGATTCTCGAAGAAGGAGGGACTCCGATAGAATTCCCCGTTATAGGCATATGCGACGGCATTTCCATGAACCATTTTGGCATGAAGTACCCCCTTGCCTCCAGAGAGCTAATCGCCGATTCCATCGAGGCCATGGTGCTGGCCCATGGATTCGATGGGATGCTGCTCATAGGGAACTGCGACAAAATCGTACCGGGGATGCTCATGGCTGCGGCCCGGTTGAACATCCCCACCGTTTATGTAAGTGGAGGTCCGATGCTGGCGGGATGGTATAACGGAAAGGTAATAGACCTGATATCCGGACCTTTCGAAGGTGTCGGTTCTTACGCCGCCGGAAAAATAAGCCTCAAAGAGCTTGAAGAAATAGAACTTAACGCATGTCCGGGTTGCGGTTCCTGTGCGGGGCTTTTCACCGCAAACACGATGAACTGCATGGCGGAGGTCCTGGGTCTAGCACTACCGGGAAACGGAACTATACCCGCCGTGACCGGAAGGCGCATGCAGCTTGCAAATCGCGCGGGAAGAAAGCTCATGCAGATGGTGAAGAAAAACGTAAAGCCGCGGGATATTTTAACTTTACAAGCCTTCGAAAACGCCATAGCCGTTGACATGGCCATAGGTGGCTCGAGCAACACAGTGCTTCACCTCATGGCAATAGCCCATGCGGCGGGAGTTCAGCTTCAGCTTGACGCTTTCGACAGGATATCCCGCAAAGTCCCGAATCTCTGCAAATTAAGCCCCGCAGGCGAGCACCACCTGGAGGACCTGGACAAGGCCGGCGGGATTCCGGCAGTATTAAACAGGCTTTTGGAGCTAGGTGTTTTAAATACTGAATGCATCACCGTCTCCGAAAGGACCATAGGGGAAATCGCATCATCCGCAAAGGTGCTCGATTCTAACGTCATAAGGCCCCTTGAAAACCCCTACCTTCCGGAAGGTGGAATCGCGGTGCTTTACGGAAATCTCGCCCCCGAGGGTGCGGTAGTCAAGCAGTCGGCGGTGGCACCTGAGATGATGCGACACGAAGGCCCGGCCAGGGTATTTGACTCCGAAGAGGAAGCATTCAAGGCCATCACAGGCGGTATGATAAAGCCGGGAGATGTGGTAGTAATAAGGTACGAAGGTCCAAAAGGAGGACCGGGTATGCGCGAGATGCTGAGCCCAACTGCGGCCCTTGCCGGCATGGGACTCGACAGGGAAGTGGCCCTCATCACCGACGGCAGGTTCTCAGGAGGCACAAGGGGTGCATCGATAGGCCACGTATCTCCGGAAGCCATGGAAGGAGGCCCGATAGCTGTAGTCCGCGACGGGGATATTATAAGCATAGATATCCCTGCCAGGAAACTTGATGTAAAGCTCAGCGACGAAGAGATAAGAGCGAGGCTCGCTTCCTGGAAAAAGCCGCCCGTAAAAGCACCGAAGGGCTATTACCTGGAAAGATACGCAAGGCTTGTGAGTTCTGCCAGCAAGGGAGCCGTAATGGAATAACATCCTTTCAAAAATCGACAGCATGTTTTTTATATACTTCATCTATTTCTTCTCTGGTCAGTACACTTTCTATCAAGTACGCCATTGCAATTATACCGAACAGATTTACTATCCACCGGGTTACCGCAAATTCATAACCTAGAGAAGATATCTCGAAGAGAAACATAGGTATTTTTAGTGTAGACCAAGCCCCGAGGAATATCAGTATATTTGTTAGCTTCACGCCTTTCTTTATCATCACGCTGGCAACGGGGAAGGCGCCGTATAGGGGCCCTGCCGCAGCCGCCCCTAGAAAAATGCTGAGGAGCACCCCTTTTACGCCCGACCTTTCTCCCATAAATTTTACCACCGTCTCCCGGGGCACCCATACATCCAATAGCCCCAGAAGCAAAAATATAGGGGGTAAGACGCCTAGCATCTCCCAAAAATTCTTTCCGGTATTGGCAATTATTTCTAGACCAAGTTCCCTGTTCAGGGCGACAATGACCATGTCTACGGCAAGCACGCCCAAAAAAGGGCCGTATGCTTTTAGATTTTTCACGATACCACCATCCCTATAATGAAGGCAACAAAAAATGAGAAGATATAAGCAAGGCCGTTTCGCAAAAAAGCTTCCTTGCGGCCGAAGTAGCTGATTTCAAGGGGAAGGGTGACAACCCCCACCATCATAAGGGTCGAAATAAAAACCGCAAGCTGCATAATACCCGCTCCCTTTTCCAAAAGTGAAGCAGCCAGCGGGAAGGCCACAAAGCCGGGTATCAAAGTTATGGCTCCTATAGCAGACGTAATAAGCATACCTTTGATGCCGGTCTTTGCTCCGATAATTCTTGAGATTAAATCGGGGTTCAGCACCGTTAATGCTAATCCTACGAGAGAGAGAACCGTCAAAAAAGGCGGCAAAATGTTGGCAAAAGACTTCCATGATTTAATTAAAGCCATTTTGGTTTTTTTTGCGTCTTTGGCCAGCGAAAATAGAAAAAAAATCATTGTAACAGCATACAGAACTGCTGTAAACACGCACTTCCCCTCCCTAATCCGTTTTTTTATTTCCACCATCCTTGAAAAACTCTTCGTACTTATCGAGAAAGGCCTTTAACCTCTCCATCTGGTATCTCACATGGACGGCCCAGCCGTGAATGGCCTCTTCTCCCTCGGGCGTCAGGACGTAACGCCTTTTGGCTGGGCCCGATTCTCCGCTTTCCCATTCGGACTTAACCAATCCATCTTCTTCCATTTTTCGTAAATTCCTATATACTGCTCCTGGGTCGATATGCCCGACAAAACCCAACTGTGCGAGCCTCTCCATCAGCTCATAGCCGTGGGCCGGTCTTTCGTAAAGCAAAAGCAACATGCAGGGTTGAATGAATTTTTCCATCCTGAAACCCGGACAACCTTCTTTCGAGTGGTGAAAATGGTGGCCTTTATGGCAGTAGCACATATTGTCATTCCTCCTTTATATGTTTTATGCATATAGCTGTTTGATATTATTATACCATACACATCGAAATTTTACCAGCATAAAAAAGCCCATCGAAGTAAGCAGTTTCATTTCAACTGCCTACTTCAATGGGCGAATACATAGTGTTTGTCATCGTAACGGTAAATATTACCTTCCCACCTTCTTTTCGGCCTTCTTCGTAGAGGTCCCGAACCGCCTTCCACACTTCTTCGTCATCGCCCCTGATTACGGTGCTCAAAGGTGTAAGTTCCATTTCTACGTTAAAACCTTTGAGCCGGTCGAGGACTTTCAGCACTACTTTCTCGTAATCTTCCCTCCCCAAAGGAAAAAGGGAAACCTGACACGTAATCACATTAATGCACCCCTAACTTCTGATAACAACCTCACCGAAATGCTCTGATATCTCCTCTTTTGCTCTCTCAAGAAAAGCTTTATCGCATGGTTTTTTACCGCAAAATTCAGGGTCAAGCACCCCTTCAGAGTACCTGTACCCCTGCAGTACGTACATCTTTGCCCCTGAGAGCCAGCGTGCAATAGCTTTTATATCTTCTAACGAAAGGACTCTTTCGTGGACGGTCGTCCTTAATTCATAATCCACCGAAGAAGCTTTGACAAGCTCCACGCTCTCTAAAACTCCATCAACGTGCTCTTTGTATTTAGTAAAGAGGCTATACTTTTCCGGCGGCGCTTTTATATCCACCGCCACATAATCGACGAGACCCTTATGAAGAAGCTCTTTTATAACCTCTGGCTGCGAACCGTTAGTGTCGAGTTTGACCTTCAATCCCCTTTTTTTTAGCTTTTCCAAAAAGTCTCCAAGGTCGCCCCATAAAGTGGGCTCGCCACCGGTTACGCACACTCCGTCGACGAGATTTTTCCTTTTTTCAAGATATTCAAAAAGAGTACCCTCGGCCACTTTTCCCTCCGGATTTCGCATAACCAGCGGGCCGTTGTGGCAGTAGGGACACCTGAAATTGCATCCCGGCAGGAATACGGTGCACGCTACAACTCCAGGGTAATCTGAAAGGGACACCGGCATGAAATCATATATTAACGGCATATATTTTGTATTCCTTTCTATCCGCAAATTCAGCTTTCTTGCCGTTGTTCCAGCACTGTACCGGCCTGTAGTACCCGACTATCCTGCTGTACACCTCGCATTCCTTGCCGCAGGACGGGCACTCAAAATGCTCCCCGGTGATATAACCGTGGTCCTCGCAAACGGAAAACGTGGGTGTCAGCGTATAGTAAGGTATCCGGTAATTCTCGGCAATTTTTTTCACCAAAGCCTTGCAGGTGGCCTTATCGATTTTTTCTCCCAGGAACATGTGAAATACCGTGCCGCCGGTGTACTTACACTGCAGCTCTTCCTGATGGTCCAAAGCCGCAAAAACATCGTCAGTAAAATCCACAGGAAGCTGGGTAGAATTGGTGTAATAGGGTTCGTCTTTGCCGCAGGTTATAATTTTTTCTCCGAAAAGCTCCCTGTCCTTTTTGGCCAGCCTGTAAGAGGCACCCTCCGCAGGGGTTGCTTCCAGGTTGTAAAGTTCACCAGTCTCTTCCTGGTACTCCGTGAGCTTTTCCCTCATAAAATCGAGAACTTTCAGCGCAAAATTCCTTCCCTCCGGGTCCTCGATGCCGCATCCCATGAAATTTTCCAGGGCCTCGTTCATGCCCACAAGGCCGATGGTGTTAAAGTGGTTCTGCCAGTACGCCCCGAATCTCTCGTACACATCCCTCAGATAGAACCTGGCGTATGGATAAAGCCCCTCCCTGGTCATGCGCTCTAATACCTTTCGCTTTATCTCCAGGCTGGTTTTTGCGATATCCATGAGCCGGGAAAGCCTCTCGAAAAATTCGTCTTCAGATTTGGAAAGGTAACCTATGCGGGGCATGTTGATGGTGACGACGCCTATGGACCCTGTGAGGGGGTTAGCCCCGAAAAGCCCGCCACCGCGCTTTCTGAGCTCCCGGTTGTCCAGTCTCAAACGGCAGCACATCGACCTTACATCTTCGGGCTTCATATCGCTGTTTATGAAATTGGAAAAGTACGGAAGTCCATATTTTGCCGTCATCTCCATTATTTTGTCAACAACGGGACTCTCCCAGTCGAACTCCTTCGTTATGTTGTAAGTGGGTATGGGAAAGGTAAAAATCCGGCCGTTGGCATCTCCCTCCATCATCACTTCGGCAAAGGCCATGTTTAGCATGTCCATTTCCCTTTGAAATTCGCCGTAGGTTTTATCCATGAACTTTCCGCCGACTATGGCTGGTTCCTTCGCAATAATCTCCGGGGGCACCAGGTCCAGAGTGATATTTACGAATGGCGTCTGAAAACCCACCCTCGTCGGCACGTTCAGGTTAAATATGAACTCCTGCATGGCCTGTTTTACTTCCCTGTAGCTCAGGCCGTCGTAGTATATGAAAGGCGCAAGATAGGTATCGAAATTGCTCAGGGCCTGAGCGCCTGCGGCTTCACCCTGCAAAGTATAAAAGAAGTTAACTATCTGTCCTAAGGCAGACCTAAAGTGCTTCGGGGGCTTGCTGGCCACCTTCCCCTTTACCCCTGTAAAGCCGGAAAGCAAAAGGTCTCTCAGGTCCCATCCGCAGCAGTAAACCGACAAAAGCCCCAGGTCGTGAATGTGAAAATCTCCCGTCAGGTGGGCATTTCTCACTTCTTCCGGATAGATTTTGCTCAGCCAGTATTTGGAAATCACCGCACTGGATATGTGGTTGTTGAGCCCCTGGAGCGAAAACCCCATGTTGCTGTTTTCGTTGATTCTCCAGTCGTTCCTTCCTATGTAATTGTCGACGGTTTCCTCTATGTCCAAAAATACTTTTCGGAATTCCCTCATGTCCTGGTGCTGCTTGCGGTAGAGGATGTAGGCCTTTGCCGTCTTTGCGTGGCCGTTTTCTATGAGCACCTTTTCAACAACGTCCTGCACGTTTTCTACCGTTGGGACCGAATCGATATATTTTTCTTCCAGAATTTTCACGACCTCATCGGTCAGGCGCTTTGCGATGGTCCTGTCGCTTCCGCCCACCGCTTTTGCGGCCTTAAAGATGGCGCTTTCTATCTTGGTCCTGTCGAATTTTTGGATGCTTCCATCCCTTTTAACAATATGTGTCAACATTTCGAAAACCCCCAATTTCCAGTAAATTATCCTGGCGCTCTGCTCTTTAAATATCGAATATTATTTTACAACAAAAAATTGCACAAAAAAATAAGCACAACTATGGTCGCCGGGAATCTAAGCCTAGCTTTTCCGAAAAAAACCGACCTTGCGGTAAGCTAGGGCTTCTTTTGTATCCCGGTTATTACCTTCTGACCGTTATCATCAACGTAGTAGGTAAATTCAATCCTGTCGTTTTCCTCCAAATTCAATTTGTCAAAGCTTTCTTTTATCTGCGGTGAAAGCCTGTAAGCCCTGTAAGTTTCGCCTTCTTTGACCTCTATGGAATTTATGTCAATCTGACCGATATATACCGCTTCACCTTTTAGCTCTCCTGATGCCACAGATACATCATTTTCTTTATTCTTTTCTTCACCTTCTCCTATTTCCGCATCGGCCTTTTTACCATCGCCGGAAGGCTTTTGTTCAACAATCCCAGGGCTTTCCCCACCGACTACCTGCTTATTATTATCTTCCCTTCCTTTTATAAAGAAAAAAGCCAGGGCAACGATCACGAGTACGACTATAAATGTTTTTCCAACCTTCATAAGACCTCCCTCCAAGTTTCGTAACCTCATTATATCCCATATTTTTTTTCAAAACAAGGCCGGTAAAAAATCGTAATCTGCGAAAAAGGACAAATAATTTCACCGGAAGCTTAAATCTGATATAATTTATTCAGCCTTAAAATTGAGGTGAAAATGTATGAACGCCGAAGAAAGACGGGAAAAAATTGTCGAGATATTAAAATCCGCAAAAAAGCCGATATCCGGTAGCGAACTTGCCAAAATCTTCAACGTCACCCGCCAGATTATCGTCCAGGATATCGCCATCCTTCGGGCCGCAGGAAAGGAAATTCTGGCCACGTCTCAGGGATACACCATTATGGAACCTCTGAATTTGGTCACGAAAAAAGTGGCATGCCGCCACGGCAGGAGCGAAACCCGGGAGGAGCTCATGATTTTCGTCGAATCGGGCTGCAGGGTCCTAGATGTAATCGTCGAGCACCCCATATACGGCGAAATCCACGGAATGCTGATGCTCAACAGTTCCAGAGACGTGGAAGACTTTATAAAGAAAATGTCCGAAAACAACGCCTCGCTCCTTTCCGAGCTGACGCAGGGAGTCCACCTTCATACCGTCCAGGCGCTAAATGAGGATTCCATAAAAAAGGCCTGCGAGGCTCTGAAGAAAAAGGGAATACTGCTCAGCTGAACGTTAAAACGGAAAGCCGGAATTTATAAGGCTTTCCTTTTTTGTTTTTTGCCTTGTTCGGAAAAAGTTTAAATTGTTCTTGACATATAGGTGTATATACACTAGAATATACTTAAAACTGTTTTTGAGGGGGAATTTTATGAAAGCAAAAAACCTTGTCCTAGGGGCGCTTCTTACTGCTCTTGCCCTGGTCATACCAATATACTTCGGCGGCTATCTTCGAATATACATCCCCCCTTTTTCGGCGACTTTAGCTTCTCACGTTCCCGTCATGCTCGCCTTTTTGGTAAACCCGCTTGTAGCGGTAATGGTAGGACTCGGTTCAACGATTGGATTTTTGGTTATGCTGGGACCGGTAATTGCTGCTAGAGCCTTCATCCATGTAATATTCGGTTATGTGGGAGCAAAGTTAATAAATAAAGGTTATACTTTTGAAAAAGCGCTTTTACTTACTGCCCCACTGCACGCCTTTGGAGAATCCCTTGTAGTACTGCCTTTTGGTTTTACTTTATATACAGCACTGGTTCTAGTGGGAATCGGGACTCTCCTCCACCACTTCGCGGATAGCATCATTTCTGTGATTTTAGCACGGACTGTGCTATCTGGCATTATGAATAAAATAAAAAATTGAGCCTGCATCGAAAATGCAGGCTTTTTCTATTGCCAGGCTTCAAAGGTCCCGAAAACCTCCGTCTTCCCATCCCTTACCATCCATTTGCCTTTTGCCAAGACGTCCTTTACATTCAAGTTTTCGTCCATGACAACCAAGTCCGCATCGTATCCTTCTTTTATTGCCCCTTTGCCCTCCAGGCGGTGTATCTTTGCAGGATTCTTCGTTACCGTCAAAAGGGCCGTATCAAGGGGGATGTCGTAGCGCAATACCATGGCCTTCAAACTATCAAGGAGCGATGAAACCCTGCCAATCCCCAATCCCACCAGTCTTTTTTTCGAATCGAAAACGGGCATGCTGCCGTTGCCGTCAGAACTTATAGTTATGTTTTCGATGGGAGCGCCGGCTTTCAACGCCTCGTAAACGGCTCGAGCCGCTGTAATCGCAGAATCCTCGTTTTTATCCTCTCCCGCTGTATAGTCGCAGTAACCGCCGGCTTTTGCAAACTCGATGGATTCCTCGAAAAGCCTGCGGCACCGATTTAGGTGGGTAGGCTGAAATTGCGAAAGGGGAACATCGGTGAGGTTTGATGCGCGAAAGAGGACCTTAAGCCCCCTCGGACCGTCCCCCACATGCAGGTGCACCTTGCCTCCCTTTTTTCCTATCATGGCCGCAACCCGCGCTTCGCCCGCCAGGCGGGCAAGTTCCGCCGCCGAAGCGTGGGATGCCCGGTGGTCCGAAATAGCCACCTCCCCCACTCCCACCACTTTGTCTATAAATATAAGGTCGGTCTGGATGCTGCCGGTCAACGTCGGAAGCGGAAACTGGTAAGCTCCGGTAAAAATGTAGGTGGAAATCCCCTCCATTTCCAAGGCCCTTGCCTTGCCGTACAGTCTTGCCATGGAGCGGGTAATGCCGTCGGTACCCAGGCAGCCTATAACCGTGGTAATTCCGCTTTTGGTAACATCGCTCAACTTTATTTCCGGAGTTGCGGTTTCGGGACCGCCCTCTCCTCCCCCGCCGGTAATGTGCACGTGCTGGTCTATAAATCCGGGGCAGAGATACGCACCCCCCAGCTCAACCACTTCAATCGGAAAAGGTCCTGAAACTTCGCAGCTTTTCCCCACATAAACTATCTTCCCGGCTTCTATCAGCACATCGCAGATTCCCATATCTTCCGGCGCAAAAACCCGGGCGTTTTTCAGATGAATCACTTTTATCCCTCCAGCAACAATCTTACGGTCTTTTCCACAATCTCTGGCACCACTTCAAAAGAATAGGGGATGTTAACCCTCTCTGTAAACTTGTGGGCATCTTTTCCGTAAGGACCTATGTTTACCACCGGAACGTCCAATTTTCTTATATAATCGACAGGCAGGGAGTAAATCTCGCCCCATCCCGGCATGTTATCTATCAGCGCCTCCACGGCTCTTTCTTCGGGTATCGAAAAGTAGCTCAGGTCCGAAATGTAGGGATAAAATTTTTTTATTTCGAATTTATACGGAAAACGGGCCGCCGCTTCGGCAACAGCCGAATTTACCGCAGTGATGAGATTTTTTTCCTTTTCGGTTTGGCCTTTTACATATATGTGGGGGTAATACGGCGGCGCAAAGAACAGTATCACAGCAGGATTCTTGTTCGACCATTGTCTTGCCAGTTCCCTCACTATTTGAAGGCAGTATATTCTGTCATCGGGTTTGTCTTTCATAAGATTTTCCTTGAAATTTCTTAAATGCTCCACAATTTTCCCCTTCGTCTCTGCTTTCACCGCATCGTAAAGTTCTTTAAACGTCAACACCTGAGGCTTCCAGGGTAGCTTTTTATAGGGAATGCCGGAGGCCTGACAATAGCGCACATAATCATCGTTTAGTTTTTTTAGCACGTTTTCGAAGGCCTTTTGTGCCTTAGCTTTAAGTTTTTCAAGAACCTCATCAGGCTTGCTGCTATGGGTCGAGTAATTGAAGTAGAGGTATGCTTCGTTTACGGTTTGAACGGAATACTCGGACTTTAAATCCCTCTGCCCCAGGCTTATGGGAGGTGTCGACGCCTCACCTTCGACCACGTCACAGAGGTCAAAGGCAAGGTCCACCTCCTTTAAAATTTCCGAAGCCAGGAGGTTTGCATCCAAACCCTCGAAAGCCTGCCCCACGTGGGTCTCCTTGCCGTAGATGTAAAAGCAGGGAAGTATTTTCCCCACCGTCCCTATATAGATGTATTTCTTATCATCGCCAGGAAAGCGGGGCGCCATATAATCGGTATCGACAGCAGCCACGTATTCTAAATCGTGAATTTCTGCAAGGCGCACCAGATCTTCCGCCGCCGAAAGCATACCTTTCGAATTTCCCTCTTCATCAGGCACGGCAAGGAAAAGCACGTTCCCTTCAATCTCACCTATTTTTTCCGAAAAGTATTTTATCAAAGCCATATTAATAGCAACACCGGATTTCATATCGAAGATTCCTCGACCGAACAGCCACTTTCCGCTTTCCAGGTCTTTTATCGTATCTTCATCGAGCTCTTTCGTCTTTAAAGCACTCTTTAATTTTTCTGGGCAGGTTGCATACTCTTTTATATTTCCATAATCTTCCACTCCCACAGTGTCGATATGTCCGATTAAAATCACGGTTTTTTTGGAATTTCCCTTTTGTCCCTTCAGCAGCGCTAAAACGTTTTTCCTGTTCAGAGCGTCACCTTTCAGGTCGGAAAGTAAAAGGTAATTGGGATTTTCCTTGTAGTAATCCAGGGTTTTGAAAAAATCGTAAATCCACTTTGCTATTTCGACTTCTCCTTCACTGGCTACAACGCTTTTTATCCCCGTGAGCTCTACCGCTAGTTTCAAAATAAAATCTTTTTCCAACGCAACACCCTCCCAGTCACTTGAAGTCAAACGAAACTCGACTTTAACAATTTCGACGCAGCTTGTCAAATTCCTCTTTTGCGTTTTTCTTAGCAACCGGCAGGAATATCCCGGCCCTTGTAGAAAAGAATAATGGGGTGATGGAAATGAAAAAGCAGGAGGAGCGCCTCAAAAGGATTCTTTCTTACGAAACGGTAAATCAAATCTTCGACGCATTAGACGAAGGCATCATTATCGTGGACCGGGATTATAACATACTTTTTTACAACAAGACGCTGACCCGCATTGAAGGCCTGGAGTCTAATAGCGTCATAGGCAAAAAGCTCCTCGACGTCTTTCCATCGCTTACCCCGGAAGAAAGCACAATTTACCAGGTTATTAAAAGCGCAAAGCCCATATTTAACAGGTATCAGACTTATTTAAACTACAAAGGAAAGGAGATAAGAACCGTCAATTCCACCATCCCTATAATAGAAAACGGCCAGGTGCTGGGGGCACTGGAGATTTCCCGGGATGTGTCGGAATTGTATGACCTTTCGCAGAAGGTGCTGGAACTCCAGCAGAAACTCATAGGAAGAAAGCCCCGTTCGGCAAACATTGGATTGCGATACACTTTCGACAGCATAATCGGGAGGAGCCAAAAAATCCGGGAACTTGTGAGCCTTCTGAAAAAAGTCGCCGGCACAACCTCTTCGGTGCTAATCTACGGTGAGACCGGGACCGGCAAGGAACTTTTCGCCCAGAGCATCCATTCCGAAAGCCCCCGCAGAAACAAACCATTCATCGCCCAAAACTGCGCCGCTCTTCCCGAAACCCTGCTGGAGTCGTTGCTCTTTGGTACCACCAGGGGAAGCTTTACCGGAGCCGAAGACAAACCCGGCCTTTTCGAGCAGGCCGACGGCGGCACGCTGCTCCTCGATGAAATCAACTGCATGGGGCTTTCCCTGCAGAGCAAGCTGCTCCGGGTGCTCCAGGAAGGGGTGGTGAGGCGCATAGGGGCAACATACGATATCCCGGTGGATGTGAGGATAATCGCCACCACCAACGAAAGGCCCTCAGAATTACTTAAAAGCGGCAGATTGAGAAACGACCTTTTTTACCGATTAAGCGTTATATACGTGGAAATTCCCCCACTAAGGGAGCGACTCGAGGACATCGAGGATCTGGTTATGCATTTTATCGAAAAATACAACGAAAAATTCAAAAAGAACGTAAAAGGCGTGGACCGGCAGGTGCTCAGCCTTTTTAAGGAATATCCCTGGCCGGGCAACGTCAGGGAACTGGAGCACGTGATAGAGGGCGTAATGAATTACGTGGACGAAGGTTATATTTCTCTTTCGGACCTTAAATATCTGAGCTTCGGAAGTTTCAAAAACTACGTTGAACATAAGGCCGAACGGCCATCTACCGTAAAATCCCGGGTGGATGAATACGAAAAGGACTTGATAATAAATGCCTTAAAAAGCACCGGTGGAAACATCACCAAAGCTGCGCAGTTACTCGGCATTAAAAGACAGGCCCTTCAGTACCGCCTGAGAAAGTACGGCATCGATAAGAAGCTCTTCAGTTAACAGTTAACTAACTTTAAATTTGCCAAAAAGGGCTGTCCGCAAAGAACAGCCCTTTTTTTATTATCTAAACTTCTGAAGTACATCTTCCAGGGTCGGAGCGCCTATTTCCTGGAGCCTGTACCTAACCCTCACCGCAGGTTTGTCAATTTTCATAACCCTTCCCAAATCAATGGGCGTGCCAACCACCACCGCCTCGCATTCGGCCCTGTTGATGGTTTCCTCCAGCTCCCTAATCTGGGCCTCACCGTAACCCATGGCCGGCAGGATTACCGAAAGATGGGTGTATTTGGCGTAAGTTTCCTTTATGCTCCCTACCGCATACGGCCTCGGGTCGATGATGCAAGAAGCACCGTACTTCTTGGCTGCCACATATCCCGCACCGTAGGTCATCTCGCCATGCGTGAGCGTCGGCCCGTCCTCCACCACCAGTACTTTCTTGCCCTTTATCTTAGCCGGCTCGTCGACGAATATGGGCGATGCGGCTTCTATCACCTGAGCCTTAGGGTTAACCTCTTCGATGCTCTTTCGCACCGCATCGATTGCTTCGGGAGAAGCGGTATCAATCTTGTTTATCACCACCACATCTGCCATCCTGAGGTTGGTCTCCCCCGGGTGGTATTTTACTTCGTGGCCTGGCCTGTGTGGGTCCACCAGTACGATGTGCATGTCGGTATGGTAGAAGGGAAAGTCGTTGTTCCCGCCGTCCCATACTATTACGTCGGCTTCCTTTTCCGCCTCTTTCAGGATTACGCCGTAGTCCACCCCTGCGTAAACCACTATTCCCATGTCGATGTGGGGCTCGTATTCTTCCCTTTCTTCGATGGTACATTTATGGCGGTCCAGGTCTTCGTAAGTTGCAAACCTCTGGCATATCTGCTCCGACAGGTCTCCGTAGGGCATGGGATGCCTTATAGCCACCACTTTTTTCCCCATTTTCTTTAAAATCTCGCAAACCCTTCTGGTGGTCTGACTCTTTCCAACGCCCGTTCTGACAGCACACACCGAGACCACGGGTTTTGTGGACTTTAGCATGGTGCTCTTCGGTCCCATGAGTCTGAAATCTGCACCTGAGCTCAGAACCCTCGAAGCCTTGTGCATCACTTCTTCGTGGGAAACATCGCTGTAGGCAAAGACTACCTGGTCGACTTTGTTTTCCTTTATCAGCGATTCCAGCTGGCTTTCGGGGTATATAGGTATGCCATCGGGGTAAAGCTTTCCTGCAAGGACAGGAGGATATTTCCGTCCCTCAATATTCGGTATCTGGGTTGCCGTAAAGGCCACCACTTCATATAAGTCGTTGTCTCTAAAATAGGTGTTAAAAACGTGAAAGTCCCTTCCCGCAGCCCCCATTATTATGGTCCTTATGCGTTTCATATCACACCCTCCCCTCTTATTTTTTCCGTAAATTTTTTCCGTAAACGAGGCAAGCAAAACTCATGCCATGTCGAATTAACGATTTCAAAGCCCAATATCTCATATAATCACCGCAAAAGTTTTTTGCCTTCGCTGATTATTTTTGCACAATCAGAATTTCTTTATATTCTCCTCAAAAATCCCTCACATTTTAAGGCTATAATAGACTTAGAAAGGCATTTAACCTAATAAGGAGGGATACCATGACAAAGAAAATCCTGGCCTTTGGAATAGCTGCGGCGGTAATCCTGGGAACAGCGGCCGTAGCTATAGCGGCGGTGCCCGGTATTCTGCCAAGTACCGGCGGCAATTTTGAGTTGCCCTCGCAGCTCAATCTGACCGATGAACAGTACAGCAAACTCAGGGACATACGGGCCGAATTCTTCCAGAAAATGACGGAACTGAGGAACGATATGGCAAAAATTAGGTTTGAGCTGCAGGACCTTTACTTCTCCAAAAACCCCGACCAGAAAGCCATAGACGAAAAGTTAAAGGAATTAAGCGACCTCAGAAACAAGATGTTTGACCTGAAATGGGAATATTACGGAAAAATGAAAGGCGTTCTGACCGAGGAGCAGCTCTCGCAGCTTGGGGGACTGTGGGGACTTGGTTTTGGGATGGGTCCCGGCTTTTGCCACGGCTTTGGTAACGGCATGATGGGAAGATTTTTCGGTCCCGGCATATAAGCACTTGACAAATCACCTTCGCAAGATTTATAATTGTTTTGAAACTGAAAATGTGCGCCTTCAAGGTGCCCCTTTAAGGGGAGAATAGGGAAGTCCGGTGAAAGTCCGGCGCGGACCCGCCACTGTAACGGGAAGCCGCCTTAAAAAAGGCCACTGGGAAACCGGGAAGGCATAAGGCGGCGATGAACCGGAGCCAGGAGACCTGCCTTGCAAGGTAGCAGTCCGGGGATGATGGCAAAGTCCACGGTCTAATTTGCAATTAGACTGTGGACTTTTTTGTTTTATAATAATTTTCAGGTAGGAGGTATTATCCATGATAAATCAAAAAACAAAAGCCCTCACCCTAAGTGCCATTTTTGTAGCCCTGAGCTTCGTGGGGGCCGGCATAAAGTTGCCCAGCCCCACGGGAACTGTGGCCTTTGACTCGGCCCCCGGGTACATGGCAGCATTGTTTCTGGGCCCCACTTACGGAGCTCTTACGTCTTCTCTGGGACACATCTTTACCAGCATGAGTGCAGGGTTTCCTCTGTCACCCCCGATTCACCTTCTAATTGCGGTCGAAATGGCATTTTTTGCACTGGCATTTGCCATTGCAGCGAAAAAGAGTTTAACTTTAGCGGTAATTACTACCACCTTATTAAACGGCGTTTTAGCTCCGGCAAGCTTGCTACTTTTCCCCGGCTTTGGTAAAGGTTTTTTCGCGGCAATGGTGTTTCCACTCACTGTAGCATCGGCTCTTAACCTCTCGTTAGCTGCACTCATTTATTCGCTAGTCAAAAAGGCAAAGGGGGAAAACTATGTCGATAAAAAATGAGGCTCTGCCGAACAGAGACGTGGTGTTGATAAAAATTAACGGGGGGACGTTTCTTGCCGTGGCGTGCGACTCAGCTGGAGGCGTCGGTGAGAAGGAGCGCGATGTGGTGAAGGTTTCCCCTTACATTACAGGAAGATTTACATGCCGCGTGGCGCTAATGGAACTTTTGGCAATAGGCGCAAAGCCTCTGACATTGACGGCCACCATTTCGTGCGAACCGTCGCCCACCGGAGAAGGTCTCCTGAAGGGCATCAAGGATGAGCTTTCGGCCTGCGGGCTTGATGACATTCCATTTGCCGTGAGCACCGAGAAGAATATCCCAACATGCCAGACCGCGCTGGGCGTGACAACAATCGGAATCGCCAGCGAGGCGGAACTGCGCATGGGTAAAACAAAATCCGGCGACATAATTTACTGCTTAGGCGTTCCTAAAGTGGGAAATGAAGTGTTCCTCGATGATCCCGACATAGCCGATGCCATGGCCGTAAAGCGGCTTTTGGCCTTTTCCGAAGTCCACGACATAATTCCGGTAGGTTCAAGAGGAATAAAGGGCGAAGTGGAACACCTCGCCGCGGTATCGGGTCTTTCGGTGCGCTGGGAGAGGTTTTTACCGGTAAATACTGAAAAATCGGCGGGACCTTCCACCTGCGTCGTTTTTACCGCTCCCGCGGGGCTGGAAATAAAGGGTCTCCGACCGGTTTTCCGGTTGGGGACCCTCGCGTGATTATTTTTTCTGGAAATTTTTTTCGGCTTCCTTTATGTTTTTCTCAGCAATCTGGTATTTCATCTTAATGAGGTTGGGGTCTTTGACTTCAATAGCTTCTTTTAATTCTTTAAGGGAAAATTCTACTTTATTTGCCGTCACTCCGTCCTTCAGCCGGGTTTTGCCCATCTTCCATTCTTCCTGGGCTTTCATCATGGAGGCTGAAGCTTCCTCGTTTTGGTCGCTTAGGGCCCTGTAAGCCGCATCTCGCAGATAATACAGGGTTCTTTTGGCGCTCACCGCAGGGCCCGATTCAAAAAGGCTTTCGAAAGCCACGGTCCTGTAGTAAAGGTCATTGGCTGCCAACAAGCCGCCGTAAAGGTCCTGTTTCGTCAGCATCTTTGTGACTTCATTTAGCTTTTCGTTAAAGGTTGTTATCATATCCATTTGTGCCCCTTGCTGCATGGCCTGTTCCCTAAATTCATTCCATTCGTCGTGGATGAGAAATACCATCTTTTCGTACTTTGCCCAGTCGGGCTGCTGACTTGAGCCTTTCTGCTGACTTGCGCCCTGCTGGCCGGCACCCTGCTGTCCTCCCTTACTTTGCTGACTTTGTCCTTCCGACCGGCCCTTATTCTGTCCCTGTTTGCTCTGATCCTCCCCGCCGCTTTGCGCTCCCTGACCACCGGCGCCTCCTGCCGGAGGAGCCTTTACTGCAATATAATCCTTTTCAAATTCTTTTACCAGCTTTTCCACGTCTTCTTCAAGTTTTTTAAGTGCAAACATCCCTTTTTTTTGCTGACCGGAGCTTTCCGGCGAAGACCTGGCTGAACTTTTAGAGCAGCCCGCAATTAAAGCCAGTATGATAAAAAGCAGTAAAACTTTGCACGTGTACATTAAAAATACTCTTAAGGCTTTTGGAGGTTTCACCAAAACCACCTCTCCTCACCTTAAGAGTATTTTTCCCACACTGCCCGCTTTTTATTTATACCAAAGCGAACATGAGAATACCTTCAGCCGCCGTCTCACCATTTACCGTGGCTCTTGCCCTTCCCTTTCCGACGGGACCTTTTAGTTTAATAACTTCTACTTCCAGGGTGAGCACATCTCCCGGCACTACCTGCCTTTTGAACCTCATTTCGTCTATTCCGGCGAAAAGCGCAAGCTTCCCCTTATTTTCCTCGGAACTAAGTATGGCGCAGGCGCCCACCTGCGCCAGAGCCTCGACAATGAGAACCCCGGGCATGATGGGTTTGCCCGGAAAATGGCCCTGGAAAAAGGGTTCGTTGGCGGTTACGTTTTTGATGCCTTTTGCCCTTTTCCCGGGTTCCATCTCCAATATCCTATCTACTAGCAAAAAGGGATATCTATGCGGTATGATTTTTTGGATTTCTTCAATTCCGAGCATAAAAAACCTCCATTTTTTAAATCAGTGCTTTTAAACGTATTTAGAAAGCTGCCTGTATAATTCTTCCGCAATTCCTATCCCCTTATTCCTCGAAAGTTCTTCGGATAATGCATCGTCGTACAATGACTGGAATATATTGAAGGATAGACTGTTGCCAAAAAGTCCACCATTCGGAACGGTCTTTCGCATTTCTTTTAAAAGATATCTCAAAAAAATGGCCTCGAACTGCTGGCATGCTTTTTTGAGTTCAGCTTTTTGACTTTCGGAATTGCCGGTAGAAACTGCAAAATTAAAAGTTTCAACTTTCAATCCTCAAAGCCTCCCTATCTTCTCAGGTTATTTGCTTCGCCTAACATCTCGTCCGCAGCCTGAATGGCTTTGGTATTTATTTCATAGGCTCTCTGCGCCACTATCAAATTTACCATTTCTTCAACCACCTGAACGTTGGATAGCTCCAGAAAGCCCTGGAGTATATTCCCAAACCCCGGCTCTTCCGGTGTTTGCTTTAAAATATACTCCCCCGAAGCTTCGGTCTGCTCAAACAGGTTGTTTCCTATCGCCAGCAATCCTTCAGGATTTAAAAACCTTGCAACGGCTATCGTACCGATCTCCTGGATAGCTCCCGACGCATCCTTTCCGGTGATCGTCCCTCCTGCCGATATACTTATGTCGGTCACATCTTGGGGTATAGAAATATAATCTTCGTCGGTGCTGAGCACGTAATACCCTTCCGAAGTCACCAGATACCTGTCGTTGCCGTCCATTGACAGCTTAAAAGAACCGTCTCTGGTAAAGACCCGGCTCCCATCGGGTCTCTCAACCATAAAGAAACCTTCCCCGTCTATAGCCAAATCGAATGTGTTTCCAGTCTGCTGAAGGTTGCCCGTTGTAAAGACCCTCGAAGTTGAAGAGGGCCTCACACCGTGTCCCACCTGAAGTCCCACCGGATTGCCCTGCCCGGGTGCGTAAACATCGGGCCTCCTCAACGTCTCGTAAAGCAGGTCCTTAAACTCTACCCTGCTTTTTTTGAAACCCGTCGTGTTTACGTTGGCCAGGTTGTTCGCGATAACGTCCACGTTGAACTGCTGGGCGAGCATACCCGACCCGGCACTCCACAAAGCCCGCATCATACCGGAATCCCTCCTTGTTTTTTAATTTTTCTTATTTCTTGTTTTGCTGCCTCGGTCATTCGGCAGCGGAGGGCCCCTGCCAAGCAGTCCGGCCCTTATTTCTTATATCCTTGCGATCTCCGAAACGGCTTTGGCCAAAGTTTCGTCGTGAGCCGTGATCATCCTCTGGTTTGCTTCGTACGACCTGAACGCCGATATCAGGTTTACCATTTCCGATACTGCGTTAACGTTAGAGCGTTCCAGAGCTCCCTGGATGATTTGCGCATTCGATTCCGAGGGCTGGCCTTGCACCCTGAAAAGGTTGTCCCCTATTTTTTCAAAAAACGCATTTTGTGGAAAAGCAATTACTCTTAGCCTGTCTACCATCCGGCCATCCAGATAAATCTCGCCTTCGGTGTTTACGACTATCTTGGTGCCGCCGCCCAAATTTACCGGTCCGCTTTCACCCATCACGTAATGTCCTTCTTTCGTAACAAGAAAACCTTCTCCATCGACGGTAAAACTACCGTCCCTGGTGTAAAAGAGCTCCCCGTTCGGTGCCTGTACTTCAAAAAATGACTTTTCGCCTGGCACCTCATCCTTTATTGCTAAATCTAAAGGGTTAGAAGTGGTCTGCAATTCGCCCTGAGTAAAGTCCACGTAGATTTGGTCCAACCTCGCGCCAGTGCCCAGCACTCCGATAAACGTCGCCCTCGATTCGTCAAAACGGTGAATATCCATTTCCGGAAAAGCTCTGAAAACCGCCCCGTCTTTCTTAAAGCCAAAAGTGTTCACGTTAGCCAGGTTGTTTGATATAACGTCGGTTCTTGCCATTTCCGCCAGCATGCCGGAAGCCGAAGTGTAAAGCCCTCTTATCACGTCGACCACCTCCTTTCGGACATTTTTTTGTACACGTTCTTTTGCCCCAGCACATCAAGGCATTCCAGAGCTTTGCCGGCACCCATGGCGACGCACGAAACGGCGTCTTCCGCCACGTAGACGGGTATGTTGGTCTTGTGGGCAATGAGCTTGTCCAAACCCCTCAAAAGAGAACCGCCACCTGTCAGCACCATTCCCCTTTCGGTGAGGTCAGCGGCAAGTTCCGGAGGAGTTTTTTCAAGAACGCTGAATATAGCTTCTATTATCTTTTCTACCGGCTCCTGAAGGGCTTCGCAGGTCTGAGTAGATGTAATGGTGACCGTTTTGGGCAACCCGCTTACCAAACTTCTACCCCTGATTTCGATGGACTGCTCGAAACCTTCTTCAGGGAAAACCGTGGCTATGGAAATTTTTACTTCTTCCGCCGTTCGCTCTCCTATAGCCAGGTTAAACTCTTTTTTTACGTATTTAATTATAGCTTCATCGAACATGTCTCCAGCCACTTTCAGTGATGTACCGCAAACGATTCCTCCTAATGAAAGCACGGCGATGTCGGTGGTCCCTCCTCCGATGTCCACCACCATATTGCCCACCGGTTTTGAAATGTCAAGCCCCGCTCCGATGGCGGCCGCAACGGGTTCTTCTATTAGAAATGTTTGCCTTGCGCCGGCCGCGGTGCATGCTTCTATAATCGCCCTCTTTTCCACTTCCGTTATCACGGCTGGCACGCATACCATTACCCTGGGGCGAAAGAGTTTGCGCTCTACTATTTGCTTTAAGAAATATTTTAGCATTATTTCCGTTATGGTGTAATCGGCTATTACTCCTCCTTTCATAGGTCTTATGGCCACGATGTTGCCCGGAGTCCTGCCCAACATGTCCCGCGCCCTTTCGCCCACCGCCAGGACCTTACCGGTATTCTTGTCCAATGCAACAACAGAGGGTTCTCTGAGGACGATACCCTTGCCCTTCACATAAATCAAGACGGATGCTGTTCCGAGGTCTATGCCTATATCCATGAAAATTTTGTAACCTCCTGTCAAAAATTAGATGGCAATGTATAGATTCTACATTTATATAAAAACTCCTTCTTTTTCTTTGGAATTAATTAACATTGAGGTATTTCCTCCGCGTCGCCCTTCCTCCTCTTATATGCCTTTCGGCTTTGTTAAATTCCAATACTTTTTTTACCAGTTTAGCCTTTTCGGGGTTTATCTCGGGAAGCCTTTCGGTCATATCTTTATGCACCGTGCTTTTGCTCACCCCGAAAATCTTGGCGGCCTGCCTGACGGTAGCCTTGGTTTCAATTATGTAAGATGCGATTTCAAGAACCCTTTCTCTCATGTAGTCCTTCACATCTATTCCCCCTCAACCTGTTTTTAGTAAATATATATGTGATTTTCCGCATCCTTAGAAGAAAAAAATAAAAGCGCGGCTTCAAAACCTCAAGCCACGCCTTTTGGAAAAAGGGGGGATTTCAAAGATTGGGGAGAAAATTTTTAGGATCGACGCTTTCATTTCCTCTCAGTACTTCAAAGTGAAGGTGGGGAGGGTCTTCTATCTCAAAGGGAGCCGTTTTGCCTACTCCGCCTATTACCTCGCCTTTTTTGACCCGCTTGCCTTTATGTACAAGATTATCCGCCATCAAATTTCCGTATAGAGTCTTAAGGCCGTTGCCGTGGTCTATAACCACGACCACACCGAGCCTGGCGTCGGAATTTCTTACTTCCACAACCGTTCCCGCCATTGCGGCTTTAACTTGCGTTCCCACATCAGCCGCTATATCCACTCCTTTGTGGGCACACCATTGTTCAAGGGTCTTTGAATACACAAGCCCGTTTGAGGAATGGTCCGTGATGATTTTCCCAACCACCGGCATGACCATGGTTGCGGGGTTTTGGGCGAAAACCTGCACTACCTCATCTTTCTCGCTGAGTCCCTTCTCATCGGTATTATTTTTGAGGTCATCTTCTTCGGTTACAGACTCCTGCACCACGTTATTTTCCTCGAGCTTCGTTTCCGGTATTTTTTCTTCATTCAGGCTTAGCTCCCACTCCTTCAACTCGGTCCGGCTTTCGGACTGCTGGGGCTGCTGGGGCGGATTATTTGAAAGCCTCAGGTACCAAAATGCACCGTTTGCCGTAAATAGAACCGCCAGGAAGCTCAGGAGCAGTAATTTTTTTATAGATACCTTTTTTTTCACGCTCTGCATAACGGAGGATAACTTCTTGATGAACTGCCCTGCGCGGAACATGCACATCACCTCGTTCTTATTATGACCAGAATTTTCCTCCATTATGCATCCATTTTTTTGATTTCTACGCCTGTGTAATAATGCTTCAGTATATCTATAAAACTAGCACCTTCTTCAGCCATGGCATTTGCTCCGTACTGGCTGAGGCCAACCCCGTGCCCGTAACCTATGGTGGTAAATTTTATTTTGTCTTTATCTCTTTCCCATTTGAAATTAGTCGAATTAAGCTGGAACAGCTCCCTTATTTCGGTTCCGCTCACTATCCTGTTTCCTATCCGCATCTTTTTTATCCGTCCGCCTTCGCTTCTTTCAACCACTTCCCACTGACCTTCGGGATTTTGTGGGTCTATAGAGATATCAGGCCATTTCTGCCTTATCTTCGAAACAACTTCGCTCACGGGCAGTTGTTTTACCGCGATAAATTTCGGCGATGATTCCTCTCCGGGACTCGTGACACTGCGCAGGTACGGAACAAAATTGCCCCATACATCCTCGGAGTTTTCCGTTTTCCCTCCACTTGTAGAATGAAAAAGAGGATCTATCGGCTCTCCCTGATAAAGGATGACCATCCCGGAGGTACTCTTCACCGCCTGGGATATTTTGCTGTAATAGTGGTAAAATGCAAATATTCCCCATTTTTTCAACATTTGACCGGTACTGATCCAGGCCTGACAGTGTGTGGGATCATCGCATACATCCGCTTCGGGGTGCAGGCTGCACCCCGTCCCTCCTTTGGACCTCATCCTTTTGTAAACATAGGTTCTGGCTGCCACCGCCTGGGCTTTCAATGCCTCGATTTTAAAAGAGGCTGGCATCTCAGCCGCTACCACTCCCTTTACGTATTCTTCCAGCGGGATTTTCTCTATCCTCTTTTTTGAAGTTACGTAAAGCGATACCGTTAATTCCCGAGGTTTTACCATTTGGCTTTCTTCATCGAGTTTTTCGGGCAAAAAACCGCTGCAGCTCCTGACTATAGCTGCAGGTAAAACGATAACCAGCAAAAATATAAAAAAAATAAGGTAATACGCAATACTTTTCATCATATCCCCAGCCCCCTGTTGTCCTTTTTAAATTTTATTTTCTTATTTCAGGGAATATGATGAATCCGAACAAAAAAAGAGCCTCAATCGGCTCTTTCTATTTTCCCACCGAGTCCCTTTATCTTCTCAACGATATTTTCATAGCCTCTGTCTACATGATGGGCGTTTAATACTATCGTCTTGCCTTCGGCTGCAAGACCGGCCAATATCAGCGCGGCCCCCGCTCTAAGGTCCGTTGCTTTCACAGGAGCTCCCGTAAGCTTCTCTACCCCTTCAATAATTGCACTTCTTCCTTCTATCTTAATTTTGGCTCCCATGCGCTTCAATTCCTCGACGTGCATGAACCGGTTTTCAAACACGGTTTCGGTTATCACGCTTATGCCGGTACAAAGGCTGAGATACGCCATCATCTGCGCCTGCATATCGGTTGGAAAACCCGGATACGGCATGGTCTTTACATCCACCGGGCTGGGCCTTCCCTTTCCTACAACCCTCACGCCTTCCTCGCTTTCTTCAAGTTCCGCCCCGCTCTCAACGAGCTTGGCGATAAGGGGCTTTAAGTGTTCCGTCACCACGTTTTCCACAAGCACGTCTCCATTCGTAATGGCACCGGCTATCAAATACGTCCCCGCCTCTATCCGGTCAGGTATTACGGTATATGAAATCCCTCTTAAGCTTTTGGTCCCTTCTATTTTTATGACGTCGGTACCCGCGCCCCTGATATGAGCCCCCATGGAATTCAGGAAGTTTGCAAGGTCCACAATCTCCGGTTCTTTGGCGGCGTTTTCTATGACGGTTTGGCCTTCGGCCATGGCGGCGGCCATCATGATGTTTTCGGTAGCGCCTACGCTGGGAAAGTCAAGGTAAATTATGTTCCCTTTAAGTTTTTCGCATTTAGCTTCCACAAAGCCGTGCCCCATTTCTATTTCGGCTCCAAGGGCGGCAAAACCCTTCAAATGCAAGTCAATAGGCCTGCTCCCTATGGCACATCCACCGGGCAAAGATATCTTCGCCCTTCCGAATCTCGCCAAAAGCGGTCCCATCACCAAAAAAGAAGCCCTCATTTTCCTTACAAGCTCATAAGGGGCCTCGACGGCATTTATATTAGACGAATTTATTTTCAAAGCTCCGTTTTCCTTCTCGCATCCTGCCCCCAGGGCGAGGAGTACCTCCCTCATGACCCTGACATCCTCAAGTTCAGGAACATCCTCTATCGTGCACTCCCCATCCGCGAGGAGCGCTGCAGCCATTACGGGCAAAACGGCATTTTTGGCACTGCTGGCTCTTACAGTTCCTTTAAGGCTTACACCACCTTCTATTATGAAACTCGCCAATCTCTTTCCCCCCGAATCTAATATTCAATCGAAAGAACCGGTACCCCCAACCAGATATAAGTCTTGTCATCTTGGTCACTATCTCTTACGGCTATATTCACGTTGTACTTTTTTCCCATTATTTCAAGGCTATCCGGGATAAGCGGGCTGTAACCAATAAAGTTTTGCATTTCGAGGTCTTCCATCTTCTCCACTTCTTTTATCTTGAGCTCTTCGAGTATTCTCCTTGCAATTTTGTCCTGTTCTATCCGATTAAGTTTACCATAAATAGCCCCAGCAAGGCAAGTGGTAATTCTTGATTGCCCTCCGCTTGATGTAACAGCCCAGGCTACTTTTTGCTTCATATCTTTCAGTTTTCTTACATCACTGCCGGTCACGCTGATCGCCAGATAAGTCTGAGGTTCTTTCTCGAACTCCTCGGGCAATTTTACGGTCTGTACCACTATCCTAACGTAATTTCCATCGTAAAGGAGACTTTCCAGTATAACCACCCTGTACATATTGTCTGATTCCTGGGTCATGGTAAATTTTTCATCTATAGTTTGAAAAATTCGAAAAACGTTTTCTGCGATTTTCTTCATGTCTGAAAACTCCATAAAGTCCCTATTTATTACAGACCAGTCCGCCACATCGAACGATTCAATCTGGACGTTGGTAGCTGTTAAGGCTCTCACCAAAAGGTCTTCCTCAACCATGCTGTATGACGAAAAGGGGCTTACCAGCATAAAAAAAACCGATATGACAAATATTTTCATAAATTTCACAAATATCTCCTCCCGGTTCAGGTTATTCATTAAAGATTATTGCCATAAATTGTATTTTTTATGCTCCGTCCCTTTTGAAATATTCGGTTATGACCGTTGTTTCGCGCGGGAGCACCTTGACCAACCCCGTTCCCACACTATAATATTCTTCAAAATCGTTCCCGAGCACTTTTAACCTTCCTGCTCTCAGGGCTATAATTTCCGGGGCATGCCGGGCAAGCACACCAATGTCGCCCTCAAGCCCCGGCAATATGAGTTTTGTAACGTCATGCTCAACAGAACCGCTGGGAGAAAACATGATAAATCTAAAAGTCACTTTCTATCCCCCTTTATTCTTTCTGCTTTCTCCAAAGCCTCTTCAATAGTTCCTACCATGTAAAAAGCAGACTCCGGAAGATCATCGTATTTCCCCCTTATAATTCCCGCAAAACCCCTTACCGTGTCCCCTCGCTTTACGTACCTGCCTGGAGTGCCCGTAAAGGCCTCGGCCACAAATAAAGGCTGGGTGAGGAACCTTTGAATTTTTCGGGCTCTTGACACCACGAGCTTATCTTCTTCTGAAAGTTCCTCCATGCCGAGAATCGCTATTATATCCTGGAGTTCCCGATACCTTTGCAAAATTTTTCTTACCCCTTCGGCCACCGAATAATGCTCCTCTCCCACTATCCTCGGGTCCAATGCTCTGGATGTGGAATCTAGAGGGTCAACCGCCGGGTAAAATCCGAGCTCCGCCACCTGCCTGGAAAGCACCGTGGTAGCGTCCAGGTGTGCAAAGGCTGTGGCAGGAGCGGGGTCTGTCAAATCGTCAGCCGGTACGTACACCGCCTGAACCGAAGTTATTGCCCCTTTCCTGGTGGAAGTAATCCGCTCTTGCAACATCCCCACATCTTCTGCCAGCGTGGGCTGATAACCTACCGCCGACGGAATCCTGCCGAGGAGCGCCGAAACCTCGGAACCCGCCTGGATGTAACGGAATATATTGTCGATGAACAAAAGCACGTCCTGCCCCAGTTCGTCCCTGAAGTACTCGGCCATGGTAAGCGCAGTCAGTGCCACTCTCATCCTCGCCCCCGGCGGTTCGTTCATCTGACCGAAAACCAGTACCGTCTTGTCAAGGACTCCCGAAGCCCTCATTTCCAACCATAGCTCGTTACCTTCCCTGCTCCTTTCCCCCACCCCCGCGAATACCGAATAACCCTTGTGTTCTATAGCGATGTTCCTTATAAGTTCCATAATAAGTACCGTTTTGCCTACTCCGGCACCGCCAAAAAGACCTATTTTCCCACCCCTGGGATACGGGGCCAGGAGGTCCAGCACCTTTATGCCGGTTTCGAAAATCTCCTCGCGGGTTTCCTGTTCCTCTAAAGGAGGAGCTTTCCTGTGGATGGGCCAGCGTTCTTTTACTTTTACACCCCTTACGTCGTCTATGGGTTCCCCCAGGACGTTGAAAACCCTGCCCAGCACTTCTTTTCCCACCGGCACTTCGATGGGCTTTTTAGTATTCTTCACCTTCATTCCCCGGACGAGGCCATCCGTGCTGGACATGGCAATAGTTCTTACGGTATCATCTCCCAGATGGTGCATAACTTCCAGCACTACCTTCAGGGGTTTATTGACATCGTTATTCCTCGGACCTTCCTGAGGTCTTCCTAAGGATTCGTCTTCAACTACGAGGGCCGTGTGGATGGATGGCAGCTCCCCACCTTCAAAATGCACATCCACCACGGGGCCAACAATCGATACAATCCTTCCGTAAGACTCTTTGATTATTTCACCTTCCAAAGCCTTCCCCTCCACCTAGATTCTCTGCGCCTACTATTTCCGCTATCTCCCTTGTTATCAAAGCTTTTCGTTCCTTGTGAAATTCCAACGTCAGTTCTTCTATAAGGTTGTCCGCATTTTCGGTCGCGGTTTCCATCGCCCTTGTTCTCAAATATTGTTCGCTTAAGAATGAATTCAGTAGAAAGTCATAAACGCATACCTTAAAGTAAAACCTTGCGATATGCCAAAAAAGTTCCCGAGGCTCGGGTTCGAAAGAAAAATAAAAACCCTCTTTTGTTGCCGCTTTAGGTGGAAGAATGCGCTCCGTATGCGGCTTTATGTCGAAGGGGTTTGTAAATCTGGTGTAAGTTACAAAAATTTCTCTTCCACTGATGAAATGCTCAATTGAAAACTCCGCCAGGTCTTCGAGGGCATCCCAATGCAACTTTTTAGAAATTTCTCCCACGTTTAAAGCCACTTCAAATCCTCGTTCTTTAAAAAATTTTTCCGCTTTTTTCCCAACGGTCAGCAATACAGGTTTTCCCAATTCTTGAACTTTATTTTTTGCTTCTTCCAAAACCGACGCATTGTATCCGCCATCAAATCCCCTGTCGCCCGATATAACTATCAAAACGGACCTTTCCTTTATCTCCCAACCTTCAAAGGGAATTAAGGAAACCATTTCTTTCATGCGTTCATATACGGGCCTGAAATTTTCCAATATTTTTTGCGCGTTTTTAAGATGGACGGAAGAAATAAGATGCAGTGCCCCCGTTATTTTTCGTATATTTTTTACGGCAATAATTCTTTTTTTTATTTCCCTTACCGCTGACATTTAATGACACTCCTTACAGCATCACCCGTGAGGAACCACAGCCTTTTCTTTTTCGCCAGCTTCATCACGGAGGACATTTTCTGAAATAACGAATCTCTTTTTGAAATCTTCTAAAGTTCCCTTTATCTTTTCCTCCAGTCCGTCATCCATTTCCTTTTTTTCCCTTATTTCATTAAGCACTTCCTGGCGTGATGTCCTTGCAAATTCCAGCATTTCCCTTTCCCACCGCTTTATATCGGAAGCGGGGACATCATCTAAGTACCCGTGAGTCACCGCATATAAGGAGAGGATTTGTTCTTCAAGATTTTGGGGTTCATACTGGCCCTGCTTTAAAATCTCCACTATTCTTTCTCCCCGGGCAAGTTTTTCCCGGGTCTTTTTGTCAAGTTCCAGGCCGAATCGGGCAAATGCCTCAAGTTCCCTGTACTGAGCAAGCTCCAGCCTCACCCTCCCTGCCACCTGCTTCATGATTTTATACTGAGCTGCTCCCCCCACTCTTGAAACCGAAAGACCTGCATTTATAGCTGGCCTCACGCCCGCATTGAAAAGTTCGCGTTCCAGATAAATTTGCCCGTCGGTAATGGAAATAATGTTGGTTGGAATATAAGCCGATATGTCGCCGGCCACCGTTTCCACTATGGGCAAAGCCGTCATCGTGCCTCCCCCCATCTTTTCGTTAAGGCATGCCGACCTTTCGAGCAGCCGGGCATGCAGGTAAAATATGTCCCCGGGAAATGCTTCCCGTCCCGGCGGTCTTCTTAAAAGCAAGGACACGGCCCTGTAAGCCACGGCGTGCTTTGAAAGGTCGTCGTATACTATTAAGGCGTGTTTGCCGGAGTACATGAACTCTTCGGCTATGGCACATCCCGAAAAAGGCGCTATATACTGAAGGGATGCGCTTTCACTTGCGGGAGCCGCTACAACTACCGTATATTCCATAGCACCCCGTTCTTCTAAAGTTTCGATTATCCGACTCACTTCTGAACTTTTCTGACCTATCGCCACATAAATACAGTAAACACCCTTTCCTTTCTGGTTAAGTATGGCATCCACCGCTATGGCCGTTTTCCCGGTCTGTCTGTCGCCTATTATGAGCTCCCGTTGCCCCCGTCCTACGGGTATCATCGCATCTATGGCTTTAATCCCCGTCATGAGGGGGGTGTTTACCGGTTTTCGCTCTAGTATTCCGGGAGCAGGGTGCTCGATGGGCCTTGTCTTTTTGGTATTTATTGGTCCTTTCCCATCTAGAGGTTCTCCCAATGCGTTAACGACCCGTCCCAACAATTCCTCTCCCACAGGCACCTGTGCTATCCTGCCTGTCTTTCGAACCTCGTCCCCTTCTTTCACCAGTGAATCCGGGCCGAGAAGCACGCATCCCACCGTATCTTTTTCCAGGTTCATAGCAATGCCAAAAATGCCCCTTGGAAACTCTATCAATTCTCCTGCCATGGCCTTATTCAACCCGTATATCCTGGCTATTCCATCGCCGACGCTTATCACGTACCCCGTTTCCTCAACGTCCAATTTTTTTTGGTAATCGAGGATTCTCCGTTCTATTGTCGTTATCAATTCATTTAAATTTAAATCCCGATTTATTTTATCTACCATTCTATCACTGCCTTTATATTTTCAAGACTGGTCCTGATGCTGGCATCGATCACCTGAAAACCCAGCCTGACGACTAGTCCACCTATAATTTCCGGGTTAACTTCTTTTTTCATTATTATTTTCTTCCCATATATTTCCTCGAGTTTATCTTTCAGCGCTTTTTCTTCATCTGGAGTTAATTCTACTGCCGTTATCACCCTTGCTATTCGAGATTCTTCATATTTGCGGCATAAATCCACGTATTCACGAAATACATCCTCAAGAAAACGTTCTAACCCGTCGTCAATCAAAAGGAAAAAGAAGTTCATCATGAGCGGCGATAAAACCCCTGAAAACATTTCGGTCACTACTCTTTTCTTCTCATTTTTTTTAATCTCCGGATGATGAAGAAAATCTCTGAAGGCCTTTGATTCTTTTTTTATCCTTATCACGAGGGAAAGCTGCTCTTTAGAGTCTTCAACCTTATTCATTCTCTTTGCCAAAGAAAAAAAAGCTTTTGCATATGCACCACCTACTGCAGCCATTTTTCCTCACCCAATCTATCGATGGCCGTTTTTATGAGGTGATGATGCTCCTGAGGAGTTAGCCTCTCCTCAATTATTTTTGAGGCCACCTTAATTGAAAGTTCGGCTACTTTTGACTTTATCTCAGCGAGGGCCTTTATTTTTTCGCGTTCGATCTCATCCCGAGCCCTTTCGACGAGAAGCCTTGCCCTTTCCCTTGCTTCTCGTTCCGCTTCTTCCGTTATGACCTTCGCCCGGCTATTCGCAGCTTCGATAATTTCTCGGGCTTCTTGATTTGCTTTTTCAATTTTTTCCCTGTACCTCTCGTAAATGGCCTCCGCTTCTTTAAGCCGTTTTTCGGCTTCTTCAAACCTGCCCCTTATTGTTTCTTCTCTTTTTTTCAGATAATCGCTTAAAGGCCTGAAGAAAAACCTTTTCATGAAATAAAACAATATTGCTACATTCACAAGTTGAAAGATAGCTGTCGGGACGTTAAAGAGCAACAGGCACTCCCTCCCTTAACCTTAAAGCAACCTGACAAGCGGGTTTGCAAAGATGAGTATCAAGGCTATTATCAGGCAATATATGGCACTGGTTTCGGCCACCGCATCGCCTAAAAGCAGCGTCCTAATGATGTCTCCTTGGGCTTCGGGCTGGCGGGCCACCGCTTCCGCCGCCTTCCCTGCGGCTATTCCCTGCCCGATACCGGTACCTAACCCTCCTATCATGGCCATCCCTGCCCCCAAGGCCGAGAAGGCGAGTATCAGAGCTTTACCGTCGATTGCAGGCATAAAATTGACCTCCTTTAATTTTTTCTAATCGGCCGTTGCTATAAACACGGCTGTCAGCATGACGAATATAAAAGCTTGAAGTATCCCAGCGAAAATGTCGAAGTAAAAATGCAAGGGCACGGGAACGAATAATGGAAGGGCAGAATACACGAGATTCATTATAATTAGACCGCCGAGTATATTGCCGAAAAGCCTGAAAGCCATAGATACCGGAGTGGAAAAACTACCTATTACATTCAATGGAAAAAGGGCGGGTGATGGTTCAAAAAAACTTTTTATATACCCTAGAAGACCTTTACGCCCTATGCTTTCCTTTTGTATCAGAAAAAAGGTTATAAAGGCCAGCACCAGGGTCGTTGAAAGGTCCGCAGTAGGCGGTCTTACTCCGAAGAGTCCTGACAGGTTCGACAATAAAAGAAATGCCAGAAGTGTTCCGATATAGGGAATATAAGTGGAAGCAGTCTCGCCCATAGTCTCGTTGAGGACTTCCTCCATCGCCTCGTAAAAAACAGCGCATACCTTTTGCAAGGTCCCTTCTTCTTTGCCCACGCTTTTCCCCGCAAAGTATGAAAAAACCATAAGGATAACCATTACACACCAGGTGACGACTACCGTTTCCGTAATGGGCACTTTATAATCCAGAAACTTGAGGTAAAAAACTACCCGCGGGAAGAACTCCATCTTTTTTGCCTCCACCGGATAGTATTTGACAAGATGGCGATTTTTATCACCATCAAGCCTGTAGCCGACGCAATAAAAAACTTTTCATCACAAATTAAAGCGAAAATTAAAAAGATGCAGGTCACGAAGAATCTCAACAAGAATCCCTTGACAGCAATTAATACCGCCTCCTTTTGCGTTCGGGAAGCAAGCCCTGTAAGTTCTCTGTAAATGAGTAGAAATTTTAAATTTGAAAGAGAGGCCCCTAAAATAAATCCCCTCGCCAGTAAACCATCCTTTTCTAAAAATAGTAAAAATAAGGTAACTACCATCGTCAATACTAAACTCTTTTTTGTTATTTCTAGAAAAGTATTTCTCGCCCGGTCCACTCTTCCCACCCTTTATTATCTTTCTCCCTTCAATCCTTTTTTATTAAAAAAATCCCGCCTCTACAAAAGAGGCGGGATTCAATAATATAATCACTACCAGGCAGCAATATGTCCATCGGTGCGCGGCTCGGTACCTCCAATCAGCACCCCATCTTCTTTCCTCCATATAATTTGTCCTCTTCCGAAATTAATAGAGTCGGTTTCGTACACGACATCGTGACCTTTCCTGGAGAGGGCCTGCGCTATATTTACCGGAAAGCCCGGTTCCACGTGTACGGTTTTCCCCTTAACCCACTGCCACCTTGGAGCATCAAGGGCATCCTGGGGATTTAAATGGAAGTTTATCATATTGACAATGATTTGCAGATGTCCCTGGGGCTGCATGAATCCCCCCATGACTCCGAAGGGACCGATGGCCTTGCCGTCTTTCGTCAAAAAGCCGGGAATTATGGTGTGGTAAGGTTTTTTGCCCGGTGCTATGCAGTTTACGTGGCCTTCCTCAAGGCTGAAATTGTTTCCTCTGTTGTGCAAAGCAATCCCCGTGTCGGGCACCACAAGCCCTGAACCAAATCCCATATAATTGCTCTGAATGTACGAAACCATATTCCCTTCGCCGTCGGCGGTTGCAAGGTAGACAGTTCCTCCTTTTGGCATCTTCCCGGCTTCGGGCATCAATGCTTCCTCAGTTATTAATTTTCTCCTTTCTTTCGCATATTCTTTACTCAACAGGTCTTTTACCGACACCTTCATAAATCTAGGGTCTGCAACGTACTTTTTAGCGTCAGCAAAGGCAAGTTTTATTGACTCAATCTGCTTGTGGTACGTATCTACCGTTTCTTTTGCGTCAAATTCCATCTCATTCAGGATATTTAGGGCCATAAGCACCGTAACGCCCTGACCGTTTGGCGGAATCTCCCATACATCGTATCCTCGGTAATTTACGCCTATGGGTTCTACCCACTCCGGTTCGTAGGAAGCCAGGTCCTCCTTCCTGATGAATCCACCGTATTTTCTCGAAAATGCATCGATTTTATCGGCCAATTCCCCTTTATAAAAGGATTCTGCATTGGTTTCCGCAATGGAAATAAGGGTCTTTGCATGGGCTTTCGACTTCCATATCTCCCCGGCTTTCACGGGCTTCCCATCGGGGCAAAAAGTTTCGAACCAGGGTTTGAACTCTTCACCTTCAAGCTTTGCGAATGTATCGTAAGCTTTTTTCCAGAGTTTTGCTACGTTTACCGAGACCGGATATCCTTCTTCGGCATACTTGATGGCCGGCTCCAAAACTTCTTTAAGATGAAGCTTGCCAAACCTCTTCGAAAGCGCAGCCCAAGCCGCGGGAATCCCCGGAACCGTAACGGGTATAAAGCCGTATTTTGGAATTTCCTTTATTCCCATTTCGCGCAGTTTTTCCGCTGAAATTTCTTTCGGTGCCGGCCCGCTGGCATTGAGGCCATAGAGATTTCCTTCAAACCATACTATCGCAAAAGCATCCCCGCCTATCCCATTGCCGGTAGGCTCGACTACTGTAAGGCACGCAGCTGTAGCAATGGCGGCATCCACAGCATTTCCGCCTTTTCGTAAAATCTCAAGTCCCGCTTGAGCAGCAAGGGGCTGGGAAGTCGCAACCATACCCCTTTTGGCCATAACCACGTTTCTCCGGGAAGGATAATTGTATTGGAGTAAGTCAAATTCCATATATAGCACCTCCCTTTTAATTAAAGAAACTTCACGAAAATACCCGCTACCACGATCGACAATGTGGTTACAGATGCAAAACCCGCTACCACGTAAGCGGGCATTATTTTACTGAGGATGAGTTCCCTTTCTTCTTCGTTTTTTGCAACAGCCGTGGCTATTTCGTTCGCAATCAAGTAAGTTGCGGGAAAACCTAACAGCTGGGCCATGGAAATTCCAACCGCCAAATTTTTCGAGCCGACGATTTTCCACAAGGGCAACAAATAAATAAAGATAAATATTCCTATTAGCACCACTGCAAAAATAAATGCAGTCTGTAAGCTGAGTTTTGCAAGGTCCAAGATGTTTATGTCCGCCAATGAAGGTATTATGCTTGCAAAAATAGCCATTTGCAATAAACCGGCGGAATTACCTTTTTCCAATATTTTAGGCGGGACAAGACCGATGTATCCCATAATTGCACCTAGCAGCAAAGCCCAAATTGAGTAATTAACCGGAGTTAAGCTTTCGAGAAACCTAGACAGCCAGGCAAAAAAGGCCGTAACTCCCAGGCAAGTAAAAGGAGTAAAGTATTTATCATATTTTTGATAAAAGAATTTTACATCTTTATTTTTCTGTCTATTTTCACGACCTTCATCCACAGATGATGCTCCTTTTTCAATCAACCCCCCGCGGTACTTTTCAATAAGGATATTAGCCTCTTTCAATCCAAAAATTGATGCCGGCGGTGTCCCCACGAATTTTTGCACGGCGTATATAATTGCTCCGAGAGCCGCAGCCTGCGACAACCCTTTCGCCATTGCTCCTTCGGTCATTATTTGGGTTGCCACAATACCACCGTTAATTATCGGAATACTCACAATAACCGATTCTTTTCCTATTATAGGAAGCACAGCAAAAATTGAGATCGCAGCTACCCCCATTGCTATTATAGACAATACGACCGTTCTCCATTCCTTAATCAGTTCTTTAAAATTTATCATGGTCCCCATGTGAAAAATAATGAATGGCGATGCCCATTTAGCTATCTGACTAAGCCCAGCCTGTTCTATAATATTTTTTGGAAAAATACCTGTTAAAAATCCAATCAAAAACAGCATCAATGCCACAAATACCGACGACAGCTTGGCCCTGGTCCCTACTCCCAAGATATCTCCAATGGCAAAGACAGCAAGACATAGGAACAAACCGAAAAAACTCAATTGACCTACCCCCTTTAAATCTGTAATGATTGTCTTATTTTCAATTAATATTTGCCGGCTACAACTTTTATGCCTATTTTTAGATGAGTAAAGGGGGTAATTTAATATGAAAGGCTAGTTACTGTCAGGTATCAAGTAGGAAAGGGTGAGTAACACCCTTCCCCTCACCCACCACCGGATATGCGGGTCCGCATCCGGCCAGTTCACCAAGCTTGACAAAGTCTCTGATAGCGTTCGATTAAGCTCGTCAGGCCCTCGCCTGCAGTGGACTTTCACCACCGAGTTAACGCCCATGCCAGGCGCACATAGAAAAGGCAGCTTCTCGCTGCCTTTTCTATGTGTGTATTATTTTAAAACTTACTTTAGTTATTTATTAATAGGTCTGCCCAATATATCTTCACACGCTTCCTTTATGCACTCCGATATGGTCGGGTGCGCATGTATCGTCTCCGCTATTTCCTCTGCCGTAAATTCTTCCTTTATAGCCAGCGTGCCTTCGTGTATTATTTCCGTAGCATCCCTGCCGATAACTTCCATTCCCACTATCTGGTTGTATTTTGCTTCGGCTATTATCTTTATTAAGCCATAATCTTCTCCCATAGTCAGCGCTCTGCCTGAGGCCGAATAGGTAAAGGTTCCTACTTTGATATCCCCGTATTTTTTTCTGGCAAGAGTCTCATTCAGCCCCACCCACGCGATCTCCGGTTCCGTGTATACGCAGCTCGGCACGACCTTCATGTCGGCCTTCCTTTTTTCCCCAACGGCATTGTGAGCTGCAATTATACCCTGATAGGCTGCCACGTGGGCAAGCTGTATTCCTCCCGTTACATCTCCCACTGCGTATATGTTGTCAATATTCGTCCTCATAAAGTCATCCACTTTTATTCCTTTTCCTTCCATCTGCAGGTTGAGCGCTTCAACGCCGTTCACGTTTGCTACCCTTCCTACTGCCACCAGTACCGCATCGCACTCCAGCCGTTCGGTATTCCCGCCTTTTGTAAACACCACTATCGGGCCCTCTTCTATCTTTTCAACCCTGCTGTTGAGATATAGCTCAATTCCCTTATCTTCAAGAGCGCTCTGCAATATACCGGCTATGTCCCTGTCTACCATGGGCAACAGCTCCGGCAGCATTTCTATTACAGTGACCTGGCTACCCAACGAGCTATATATATTGGCAAACTCCAGCCCTATTATCCCCGCTCCTATTATCGCGATTCTTTCCGGTACCCTTTCCAGCTCGAGGGCCCTGTCACTGGTCATAACCCCGGGAAGGTCAATACCCGGCACCGGTGGAATCAGTGCTTTGGAACCTGTAGCTATGATGAATTTTTCCGCCGTGTATTTCCTATCCACCTGTATTGTGTTTCTGTCGAGAAATTTGGCTTTGCCTTTTATGACGTCCACGTTGTGCGCCCTCATCAGATAGCCCACGCCGTCTACGAGCCTTTTTACCACTTTCTCTTTTTTCGCCCTCAGTTTATCCACGTCGAGAGTATACTGGGATGCTACACCAAACTCCCCGGCCTTTTTTATTTCATTTATTATCGATGCGGCGTGCGCATAAACCTTAGTAGGGATACACCCCCTGTTCAGGCATGTGCCCCCTAATGAATCTTCCTCTACCAGGGCAACCCTTGCTCCCAGTTCACTCGCCCTTATGGCTGCCGTATAACCACCGGGTCCGCCCCCTATTACTATTACGTTATAGTCCATGCTTTACCACCTCACCCCGTAAAATCCAAATCTCTACAGAGCCAGTGCTGCAGGATTTTCCAGTATACGCTTGAGATCCATCAGGAATTTGGCAGCCGTCGCGCCATCAATAAGTCTGTGGTCGAAGGACAGGCTCAGCATCATAACCTGTCTTATAGTGATACTGTCTCCGACCACTGCGGGTTCTTTGTATATCGTGTTAACTCCCAATATAGCGCTTTCCGGCGGATTTATAATAGGCGTAAAGCTATCTATACCGTACATGCCGAGATTCGTTATGGTAAACGTGCCATCTTTTATTTCCTCGGGAGATAATCTGTTTTCCCTGGCCCTAGCACTCAGGTCTTTTATCATCTTAGAGATCTCCGTGAGGGATTTTGACCCGGCATCCTTTATCACCGGAACTATTAACCCATTTTCTAGAGCGACTGCTATTCCGAGATTTATCTTTTCGTGCTGGATTATATACTCTCCTTCAATAGACCAGTTTATTACAGGGTTTCTTTTGAGTGCAAGCACACACGCTTTAGCTATTAAGTCGGTATAAGTAAATTTCTCATCCGCAAACTTATTAAGCTCTTCTCTAAACTTAACAAGTTCGGTAACATCAACCTTAATATTCTCCGTGACATGGGGAGCGCTATTCCAGCTATTTTTCATCCTTTCGGCAATGACCCTTCTCATATTGTCCATCGGTACTTTCTTTACAGATCCCGTGATTTCTTCAACCACCGCAGGGCTCTCTTTCTTTACATTCATTCTATTTTCTATATATTTCCTTACGTCTTCCTCGGTAATTCTGCCACCGGGTCCGGTGCCAGCAATGAGGGAAAGATCCACATTGTTCTCTTTTGCAATCTTTCTAGCCAAAGGTGTGGCTTTTACAAACTTTTCCTGATTCTTTTCCACTTCCGGTGTCTCAAGCTCGCTAGCCTGTACAGCTACTGTGGAAGAAGAAGTATTTGCGGGACCTGCCTCATCTTCTACCGGGAGTTTTTCGCCTTCAGCCAGGATAATGCCGATCGGAGTAGCTACAGGTACAACAGCGCCTTCACTCACCAAAATTTTCCCCAGAATACCATCTGCAGGAGATTCAACCACATTTGTGATTTTCTCGGTGGAAACTTCAGCTACCTCTTCCCCTTTTGCTACTCTATCCCCCACTTTTTTCAACCATTTGGTTAAAGTTCCTTCTTTCATTGTGAGACCAAGTTTTGGCATTACTATATAAACCGCCATATACGCCATCACACCTTTCTAAAAAAATTAGATTTTTGAGCTATTTCTAAAGTCCTCCTGATATCTACCTGATAAGGTCCGTTCCTTGAAATCCTGAATAAAATACAGTCACCTGCCCTGACGGGTATTTCTCTTTCACCATCAAGGGCTATAATACCTCGATTCTCGGCATTGTAAATATAATCTTCATCCAGCTTTAGCAGGTTAAATTTCTTTATGTTTATCTTTCTCACAATCCCCGGAGCAATAGGCGCCAGGATGGTTTCACCTCCTGCCCCCAATTGCACGTGAGCCCCAACGTCATCCCCGTCATCAATTATTTCCTTATAGCCCACTATTGAAGAAAACCCTATTGAAGCCGGATGAGCTCTGGTCACAAATATATCGGTTATACTTTCCTGATCCCATATAGCTTTTGCGCCGACAAAGCTCTCCCTGGAAATGACAGCATCTATTAGGGCAATATCTACCAATTCCCTTCCTTTATATACTTCTATTCGTTTGTTTTTATTGCATGTGGCAGCTTTGTCAAATAGACCTGAAGCTACAACAGCCGCAGCTATGCCGGCCACTGTACCCTCGATCATCGATGGGTAGACGTTATTGGTGCCGGTTGAAATCGGAAGCAGTGGCGTATCCTTAATAACCTTGGCAATGGCCCTGTTGGTTCCGTCCCCGCCCAAAGACACTATGCAGCCGACGCCCTTCTCCTCCATCATACTGGTGGCAACCATAGAATCCCTGAATCCGGCAGTTAGAGGCATGTCCAGTATTTGCACATCAGCTTTCAATTGTTTTAAATAAACGAGGTCGTTCACCGCCTTGTAACCGATATTAAAAGTATCAGCCATTATATAAATCTTCTCAATTCCCAGCTCCTGGGATGCCAGTATTATTCTTTTTACGATATTTACTTTTTCGTTGTTATCTATTATCGTCGCATGAGCTACCAACCTTCTTATATCCTTACCTGAGGCGGGATTTGCTATTATTCCAATTTTACTCATGCCATCCTCCATCAAGGTGAGGGGGGTAACTGAAGTTACCCCCCTTTTTTTTTTTTTTTTTTTTTAATCTATAAAATTGACTTAACCCCATTTATTATGTCGATTTCATTGGGTATTACATAGTTTTCAAGCACAGTGGTGAACGGTATCGGCACATTTAATGATCCTATTCTCACTATTTGAGCATCTAGATAATCAAAAATCTCTTCGGCAATTAGAGCAGCCAGTTCTCCTCCCCATCCCCCTCTCTTAACTTCTTCCGTAACTATAACTACCTTATGGGTCTTCTTTATGGAGTTAAAGATCGTCTCCTTGTCCAACGGGAATAGCGTCCGGGGATCAACGATTTCCGCTTCTATACCCTCTTTGGCGAGCTCATTTGCCGCATTTAACGCCTTGTGAACCATTAAACCGGTAGCCACTATAGTTACATCCCTGCCGGGCCTTTTTACATCGGCAACTCCCAGAGGAATTGGTTCATTCTCATCCGGGACCTCTCCTTTTAAATTATACAGGAGCTTGTGCTCTATAAATGCAACGGGATTATCATCCCTTATGGAGGAAATGAGCAACCCCAGAGCATCTTTGGGAGTTGAGGGATATACCACTTTAATGCCCGGAACATGGGTCAGCCAGGCCTCAAGGCATTGCGAATGCTGAGCTGCCGCCTGGAGCCCACCGCCTTCGGGAAGTCTTATAACCATTGGCAAAGAGATTTTGCCGCCAAACATGTATCTCATCTTTGCTGCCTGGTTCACCAGCTGATCCATAGCAACAGTCACAAAATCCATAAACATTATTTCCGCTATCGGTCTCATACCCGTGGCCGCAGCACCTACTGCGACGCCGGCTATAGCTTCCTCCGATATCGGAGTATCCCTTACCAATTCCTCTCCAAACTCATCTATAAGACCCTGGGTGACGCCGAAGCACCCGCCGAATTTCCCCACATCTTCACCTAATATAAATACCCGCGGGTCCCTTCTCATCTCATTCCTTATAGCTTCCCTTATAGCTTCAGCATACGTTAATTGTCTCATCTTACTCTCCCTTCCTCCACAAGGTCTGTATAGACATCTTCAACAGCAGAGGTCTCCTCAGGATAGGGGCTCTCTTCTGCAAACTTTACAGCTTCTTCCAACTCACTAATTATGTTGTGTTCAATTTCCTTTAATTCTTCTTCTGTGGCGATATTATTATCCAATATATACCGGGCCAGCCTGGGTATTGGATCCCTCGCCATCCATTCTTCCACTTCTTCCTTTGGCCTGTACACCGTTGGGTCCCCTTCAAAGTGACCTCTCCACCTGTAAGTCTTGCACTCGATAAGTGTCGGCCCAGCACCCTCTCTTGCCCTTTTTACAGCTTCACGGGCTACTTCATATACGGCCAGCACGTCATTGCCGTCTACAGTGACGCCGGGGAAGCCGTAGGCCATTGCCCTGTCCGCTATATCGGCTATTGCCTGGTGCCTATCCTGCCTCATGGATATACCATAAAGGTTATTCTCACATACAAACACAACAGGCAATTTCCAGATGGAAGCCATATTTAAAGCCTCGTGAAAAGTTCCCTGATTTGAAGCCCCATCGCCGAAAAAGCACACCGCCACCTGGTCGGTGCGCCTCAATTTTGCCGACAGTCCGGCACCGACGGCTATAGGCAGGCCCCCGCCTACTATGCCATTGGCTCCTAAAATTCCTTTCTGAACATCGGCGATATGCATGGAGCCTCCCTTACCTTTACAGTATCCCGTCGCTTTACCATAAAGCTCGGCCATCATAAATTTGAGGTCGCCACCCTTGGCGATCAGGTGCCCGTGGCCTCTGTGAGTGCTGGTTATATAATCTTTATCCGTTAAATTTTCGCAAACTCCTACAGCGGTGGCTTCCTCACCTATATACAAATGAACGAAACCGAGAATCTTACCCTGGGCAAATAATTCCGAAACCCTCTCCTCAAACTTTCTGATCTTATTCATTTTGGTATACATATCGAGAAGCAATTCTTTCGTTAAATCCACAAATACCCCTCCTTCCTCATTCTATACCTACCGTTACACAAGCAACAGCAACTTCTATACTGTCATTTATATCTCCAAATTGAGCCAGATTTAGACCCGAGACCCTCATTCCACCTTCCACCGCTTTCACAGACTTTTTCCCTATCGGCAATAATTCTTTTATGGCGTCCTCATCAATTTCATCGGGCCTCGATACCGCTACCGTAACTTCTACAATCACGTCGTCCAGGTTCTCAATGTTTAAAATTTCGGTAAGCCCGCACAGGCAGCTGTGAGAAATCGCATCTTTCACAGCTTTTTTGGCTGCGTTGTTCACATCCTGACCATGAAGGTCAACTCCATATCCAAATTCGATCACGAATCTTCTTATAAAACCACCTCCTTTGTCATACTCATATTTTTCCACGCTAAAACTCTTTTTATATATTGCTTTCTTTTCTTGGTTATATAATATGTGCAAAGTTCGTGCCAAACAAAAAAGCCCGCATTTCCGCGGGCTTTAGGTCCACGTGTCTCAGTTGTGATACAACGCGATTTCTCATTATTGATATAATACAGATTTTCAAACTATATAAACCTAATTAAAAATCTCATTTTGATTCATTTTTATGGATTTCAAGTCTATATTATATTTTCTAATCTTTCGATACATCGTGGCCCTGCTTATATTAAGAAGTTCAGCTGCTCTGTTCACATTGCCTTTGCAATTTAAAAGAGCATTTTTTACATTTTCCTTTTCCAGAGTCTCAAAAGGAAGAACCGAATCTAAATTCATCTTGCCCATTTTCGCATTGCGAAGTATGTTATCCGGTAAATATTCTTCTGTAATGACATCACCTTCACACAAATAATACGACCTTTCTATCGCGTTCTGAAGCTCTCTTACATTTCCGGGCCAGTCATAATTTTTTAATTTTTCTATATACTCTTTGCTCAAAATCTTGGGATGAGCGACATTTTTGTGGTTTAGCCTGTCTATAAAATAGTGGGCCAGCAATTCAATGTCCTCTTTTCTTTCCACCAGGCGCGGCAGTTTTATGTTTATAACATTAAGCCTGTAATAAAGATCTCCTCTAAAATTTTTCCTTTCCACCTCTTCCCTCAGGTTCCTGTTGGTGGCTGCTATTATCCTCACATTGAGTCTTTTTTCATAGGTCCCTCCAATTCTGGTAATCCTCTTATTATCCAGAACCCTCAACAGTTTGGACTGCAGGTCCAGGGGCAGCTCTCCGATTTCATCGAGAAATATAGTACCGCCGTCGGCCAATTCAAACTTGCCAGGATGACCTTCTTTCAAAGCACCCGTAAAGGCTCCCTTTTCATACCCGAAGAGTTCACTCTCAACCAGTTCCCTTGGAAGTGAAGCGCAATTCACTGCAACGAACGGTCCCTGGGCACGTCTGCTGTAATTATGAATGGCCTGGGCGAACAACTCCTTCCCCGTCCCGCTCTCTCCTTCTATAAGGATATTACAGTCACTCAGTGCCGCCCTTTTGGCCGATTCTATAATCCTCTTCATCTCTTCATTCCTTGTTATTATATCCTCAAACCTGTAAGTTGCTTTATATCCCACTACTCTATTAACAACATTGTGAATATACTTTGCTTCTCGAAAAGTTATGACAATTCCTATGCTTTTTTTGTTCGATACCACAGGAACCGCATTCACGCTGCACGCTATTCTCTTATCCTTTACATAAAAATTGCAATCTATGTCATAGTAGGGATTCCCTGATTTCAAAACAGTATTTACGAGATTCACATCCCGCAGTAAATCTTTAATATCTACTTTCAAGATTTCCTCTAGTGTAAGCCCTAAAATTTTTGCAGCCATGTCATTTGCCTTTTTCACCTGTAGATTTTCATCCGTTATTATCATGCCTTCGGATATTGAATCAAAAGTAGCGTTTATGAGTTTATGCGATCTCATTAAAGCCAGCTGTTTTTCTATGGAATAAGCACCTGCCAGAACTATACCCAGAGTATGGGGATGAGCTTTATAACAGCTCCCGGACATATCGAGACATCCTATTATATTGCCTTCCTCATCATGGATGGGTGCTGCGGAGCATGTCCAGGAATGATGCGTTATACAGTAGTGTTCTGCACCTATAACCTGCACGGGTTTATCCGTAAATAAAGAAGTTCCTATGGCATTTGTCCCAACTGCTTTTTCCGTCCACAGCGCACCCTTTACGAAGTTTAATTCAACGGCCCTTTCCATAACTTCTTCGTCTCCAATGACATCTATCAGGTAACCATCTTTATCCACAAGAATTATTACGAAACCCGAACCAGCCACCATACTATATATGTTTTCCATTATCGGATGAGCTATAGAGATCAATTCCTCGTTCTCCTTTATCCGTAGCTCCAATAAATCTTTGCTTAATACTTTTCCAACTCCTCCCATGGGGTCTACTCCAAATTTTTTGCATCTTTTCCACGATTCTGCAATTATGGGTTTTATGAATGGATTCAGATTTCCGTTTTCTACGAAATCTCTCCAGGCCTTTTTAATAAACTCCAGGTAGTTTTCCAAAACCTTCACCTCTTTACAAATTAATATAAGGTGCAAAAAGCAGGTTAGACTGTTCGGCTACGTCTAACCTGCTTTATATATTATTCCTGCATCACCATTTCCTTTATCTTCATCAATCTTGTGCGGCTGGAGCGCTCGTTTTCGTCCAGTTTCATCGTGATATATTTTATGGTGTTTTCTAGCTGAGGAATAAGCACGTACTCCAGGGCGTTCACCCTGCGCCTCGTCTTTTCTATTTCATCGGCCATGAGCTGGCATGCCTTTTCGAATTCGGCCAGCTTCAACATTTTCGGCAGCATGGCCGACAAAGTCCGGATGGCCGAGTCCATTTCGGCGGAAGTACCCGCAAACCCGTAAGGGTACAAATTCTTCCCTTCTTCCATGGATATCTCTATGCGGGGCACGTTGACGCTCATTATATTGCTCTTTTTTATATCTATGCTGACTTTAGCTGTTGGAATCATTAGGCTTTCTTCCACTACGTTCGCGGGCATCTGGCTTCGTGCCATCGTAAAACTTTGGAAGGCTGCTACGAGTTCGCGCTCTACTTCCTCCCGCAGGGCTTTATTCTGCTTTACCATATCTATGAATTTCTTTATGAGCTCGTCCTGTTTATCTTTTAAGAGCTTGTGGCCCCGCTTTGCCGTCACAAGCCTTCTTTTCAATCGAGAAAGCTCCATCCGGTTGGGATTAGCCCTTATTTCCATGTCTATTCTTCTCCTTTTTTGGGAAGGTACTTTTCGATGTATTCGTCCCTTATCCTCTTGAGTTCTGCTCTCGGAAGTATGGTCAAGAGTTCCCATCCTATCGTCAGGGTTTCCTCAATGCTCCTGTCCTCGTCTTCCCGCTGGGCCACATACCTTTTCTCAAACTCATCGGCGAATTTCGCATAGAGCTTATCCGTATCGGAAAGGGCCGCCTCACCCAGGATGACAGCCAGCTCCTTGGCCTGTTTGCCGCGGGCGTAGGAAGCAAAGAGCTGGTTCATGGTATCAGCGTGGTCCTCTCTCGTCTTACCCTTGCCTATGCCTTTGTCCTTGAGTCGCGACAAGGACGGGAGCACGTCAATCGGAGGATATATGCCCTTTCTGTGAAGTTCGCGGCTCAAGATTATCTGGCCTTCGGTTATATATCCTGTAAGGTCCGGTATGGGGTGAGTCTTGTCGTCTTCCGGCATGGTCAGAATCGGTATCTGCGTTATGGACCCCTTCTTACCCCTTATTCGTCCTGCTCTTTCGTATATGGTGGAAAGGTCCGTGTAAAGGTACCCCGGATAACCCCTGCGTCCGGGGACTTCTTTTCTGGCAGCCGAAACTTCCCTAAGGGCTTCGCAGTAATTGGTCATATCCGTTAGGATTACAAGCACGTGCATATCTTTTTCGTACGCCAGGAATTCCGCACACGTCAGGGCCATGCGCGGTGTGGCTATACGTTCGATAGCCGGGTCGTTGGCCAAATTAATGAACAGAACCGACCTATCTATGGCTCCGGTGCGCCTGAAATCCGAGATGAAGTAGTCGGCTTCCTCAAATGTGATACCCATCGCTGCGAAAACTACTGCGAACTTGCTTTCGGTTCCGATAACTTTTGCCTGTCTTGCTATCTGCGCCGCCAGCTGGGCGTGGGGCAGACCCGAACCCGAGAAAATCGGAAGTTTCTGTCCCCTTACCAGTGTGTTCAGCCCATCGATGGCCGAAATTCCCGTTTGTATGAATTCGGAAGGGTAGTCCCGGGCCGCCGGGTTTATGGGGCTGCCGTTTATATCCAGCCGCTTTTCCGGTATTATCATTGGGCCTTTATCCCGTGGGCGGCCGAAGCCGTCGAACACCCTGCCCAGCATATCTATGGAAACACCGAGCTCTATGCTTTTTCCGACAAACCTGACCTTGCAGTCGTGTATATTAAGGCCAGTAGAACCCTCGAAAAGCTGAACCAGTGCCTTATCGCCGCTGACCTCCAACACCTGTCCCCGGCGAATTTCACCGCTCCCGGTTTCGATTTCAACAAGCTCATTGTACTTTACCCCTTCCACGTTCTCAACCAGCATCAGCGGTCCGACGATTTCTTTGGCTGTTTTATACTCTTTAAGCATCGGCTGCACCTCCTTCTGCGAGGTCCTGCATAGCTTTCCTTATTTCGTCTTCTATTTCATCGAACACGTGCATATTAGATTCTTCGATGTACTTGGCACGGGCTATCCTCTCGCGCACCGGATGCTTTTCTATATCCGGGAAAGAAGCACCTTTTTCTAACGCCTTTTGCGCTTCGTGATAAAACAGCAGTATTAATTTCAGCATCCTGTATTGCTTTTTCATAGAAGAGTAGGTGTCAACCTCGTGGAAAGCATTCTGGTGTAGGAAATCTTCCCTTATGGATCTTGCCACTTCCAGCACCAGGCGGTCTCCTGTGGAAAGGGCATCTATACCTACTAGCCTCACGATTTCCTGCAGGTTGTCTTCTTCCTGCAAGAGCCTCATGGCCTCGGAGCGGAGTTCCCCCCAATCGCTGCTGACATTTTTGTTCATGTATTCTTCCACCACATCGGAGTAAAGCGAATAGCTCGTCAGCCAGTTGATGGCGGGGAAGTGGCGCGCATAAGCAAGCTGCGCATCTAAAGCCCAGAACACCTTTACCACGCGCAACGTCGCCTGGGTAACGGGTTCCGAAAGGTCTCCGCCGGGGGGCGATACGGCTCCTACTACCGTTAGGGCTCCTTCGCGGTTATCGCTGCCAAGGCAAATAACCCTTCCTGCCCTCTCGTAAAATTCCGCAAGCCTTCTTGAAAGGTATGCAGGGTAGCCCTCTTCGCCCGGCATTTCTTCAAGCCTGCCCGACATTTCGCGCAGGGCTTCCGCCCACCTGGAAGTGGAATCGGCCATCAAGGCCACGCTGTACCCCATATCCCTGAAGTATTCGGCAATGGTTATTCCCGTGTAAATGGAAGCCTCTCGGGCCGCAACCGGCATGTTAGACGTATTTGCAATTAATACCGTGCGCTTCATGAGCGGCTCGCCGGTCTTCGGATCCTTTAATTCCGGGAATTCCAAAAGAACGTCGGTCATCTCGTTGCCTCGCTCGCCACAGCCGATGTAGACGACAATTTCCGCGTCGGCCCACTTTGCCAGCTGGTGCTGCACCACGGTCTTTCCGCTGCCGAAGGGTCCCGGTATGCAGGCCGTCCCACCTTTTGTCACAGGGAAGAACGTATCGATAACCCTCTGGCCTGTCGACATAGGAATTTCAGGCGGCAGCTTTTCTTTATACGGCCTGGTTTTTCTTACTGGCCACTTTTGCATCATGGTAAGCTCCAGCGTCTGCCCGGATTCGGTCCTCAGTACGGCTACCGGCTCGGTTACCGTAAATTCTCCTTCCCTGATGTCTTCTATCACTCCCGAAATCCCAGGGGGCACCATTATTCGGTGCTCCACTATCACCGTCTCCTGGACTGTGCCGATTATATCACCGCCGGCAACCCTGTCTCCGGGCTTTACTCTGGGCGTAAATTTCCATTTTTTCTCTCGATTTAAAGCCGGCACGTCGATACCCCTGGTTATAAAGCTGCCGACTTTTTTCGCTATGACGTCAAGAGGTCTTTGGATTCCATCGAAAATGCCTTCGAGCATTCCCGGCCCCAGTTCGACGCTGAGGGGTTCTCCTGTGGATACCACCGGGTCTCCGGGGCCCAATCCCGAAGTTTCTTCGTAAACCTGAATCGAAACTTTATCTCCCCGGATCTCTATAACTTCACCGATGAGGCCCTGTGTCCCTACCTTTACCACGTCGAACATCTTGGCCTCGGGAAGACCCGTAGCTACCACGAGGGGACCGGAAACTTTTGTTATTATTCCCTGGCTCATTTCCTTCCCTCTCTTTCAAAAATGATATCCACTCCAATAGCTTTCTCGACAGATTTTTTCACGTCAGTTATACCGATTCCCAGAGTACCCCGGTTGCTGGGAATCAGGGTGATTATGGGCAGGGTTTTATTTCTGAAGAGGTCGATTTTGTCCATTATTTTTTCCGCCAAGTACTCGGTAATGAAAATCACGGCGTAATTCTCCCGTGCCAGCTTCAACAGCTTTTCGGCGGCCTCCGACTCATCGACGGTGGGGAAAGTGTCTATGCCTGTAGATTTAAAAGAAAGAGCCGTATCATGGTCTGCAATTACTCCAATCTTATACATACACATCCCTCAACCTTTCTCGAATCACGTCTTCAGAAATGCCGTTTATTTTCCCCACCATCAACACCCGGAGGATTTTAATTTCGTTCTCTTTTGCTCCGATATATCCCGCCACCGTTTCAAGCCCGAAGGGCTTATAAATCCCTTTCTTCAGTATGCCCAGCAGGAAATCGTCCGACAGTTTCTCGTAAGCGGCCGGACTTCCCGTGGAAATCCAATTTTCCAGTCCCTCTTTGACAACTCCGGAGTACCTGGAGGAAGAAAGGGCCTCTACTAGTGACTGTAACGGTTCTTGGAAATATTTTTCGAAAAACGCCGGCTCGATGGTCCCACCGGGCAGCAGGGATTTTTCTAAAGTCCTGAAATCGGATTCCATATATTTTAATCTTACCATCGTTTTAATATTGATTAAGTCCACCGAAGCAGCCAGGTAATCTTTTAAAAATTCGTGGCCGATTTTTTTCGTGAGCTCAACCAGTTCTTCGTACAATGCCCTATCCAGAAAAAGGTCTATCTGCTGGGGGTCCCGGGTTTCCTCAAATAACCTCATTGCTCCTTCGAAAGCAGCCTTCATGGTCTCCGGAACGGCAGCATCTCCTTCGCCTTTGCCCAGTTTTATAAGTTCATCAACGGGAACATCACCTAAATTTGAAAGGTTCTCCGGAGCATCCACGCCTAGAATCCTGCTCTTTGCTATGACCTTGAGGTTGTGATAATCATACTTTAAGGTGAAAAACCTCACTATCCTGTGGTCTTTCAGCGATTCCTTTACTGTATTCAGGGTTTTTCTCATACTATTCTCGAGCGCTTTTTCGAAATCGTATACTGACTCCAGTTCTTCAAATTCCGGAGCGTAATCGGTCTCAGACAGGACCCTCAGCACCGCCTCCGTATTTTCCGCCTCAAGTACCCTTTCTATGACGCTCCTGCTCAACAGCCTGTTTTCAAGGACTTTTATCCTGCCCGACGCATAGAGGAATTCCTCATCCCTCAGCACCGGCATCACTCCTCGAAAAGTAGTCGAGCCACTTCGGTTTCTAACTCTTGCCGCTGGGCTTTGAGCAGGTAATCGAAGGCGCAGTTTATCTCTAGAGTTTCCGACTTTAATATAAATCCGCTTTTTATAGGCCTTTTTTCTTCAGACAGGCGAAGGTTGCCCGCTTTACCTTGTTTTTTCAAAGCTTCGTTGACCGCCGAGAGGAATTCCGGGGTTATTTTTGTCCTATCATTTTCCGAAATTATGACTTCTTCATTGCCGTCAACCGAAGTTAAGATAAGCATCCGCCGGATGAGGTCCAGATATCTCTGGACATCTAGGCTGCAGAGCTTTTTTTCGGCTTGGGCGAAGGCCTCATCTATCAAAGCCTGCTTTGCTTCAAGAAAGCGCTTTTTTTCTTCCAGTTCCGCCATGGAGAGGATCTTCCTTTTTTCTTCCGCAGCCATCTTTTGCGCTCTGGCTTTTGCCTCAATTTCAATTTCATGTGCTTTTTCCCTGGCCTTCTTCAGGATTTCGGATGCTTCCCTTTCTGCCTCTTTAATTATCCGGTTTTTTTCCTCAGAAGCTTCTTCCATTATCTTTTCCTTTATTTTTGCAATGCCCTGCATTATTAAGCACTCCTTAAGAGAACCTTAGACCAAAGAGCATCAATATCGATGCGAGCAGCGACAGCACTGCATAAGTTTCTACCATCGCCGCATAGGTAATACCTTTGGCCAGTTCTTCCGGCCTTTTTGCTATTATTCCTACGCCTGCAGCCGCTGCCCTTGCCTGGGAGATAGCGGAAAGCAACCCTACTATAGCAATTGGCAAGCATGCTGCAAATACCAACAGTCCCTGGTACGTTGTTAGAGGTAGAAGTTTGCCTCCCAATAGACCTATCCTCTGCATGACCACGAATCCAGTGAGGAGTCCGTAAATTCCCTGCGTTCCCGGCAGCGCCTGAAGTATCAGGGTCTGGCTGAATTTACTCGGATCTTCGGTTACAACCCCAGCTGCAGCTTCGCCTACCATTCCTACTCCTCTAGCGGAACCTACTCCCGGCAGAAAAACTGCCATGGCAGCTCCTAAAAGTGCAAGAACTTGTCCAAGAGTAATTTCCATTTTAAAACTCCTCCTTCAATACTGTTTTAATTTTTATGAAAAATGTTAAATATAATTTAATTTTTGCTTATCGGTGTCATCAGAAATCCTCTAGATCAAGGTACTCGGTCTTCATCCTCAAGGGGTCAAAGGGTCTTCCACCACCGTCATAAAACTTTCCGAAAAATTCAATGTACTGCAGACGGCTGCTGTGGACGTAAGCGCCAAGGGCATTTACCGCTATATTGAATATATGACCTCCTACCATTACTGCAATCATCGCTATATACCCTACGATATTTACGCCGAGCATTTTCGCCATGGTATTTATAACGGTGGCTATCACACCCGTCGCCAAGCCCAGGGCCAAAAGTCGCGAATACGAAAGCACATCGCTGAGGTAACTTGTCACGTTGTAAAGGCTCAATAAGCCCGACGTAAATTTTTTAATTAGGCTCCTTTGCGTTCTCCCTTGAGTTAGTACAAGGCCTGCAGCTCCAGCGAGAGCAATATATTTCGCCATCCCTACCATACTTGGAAAAGCCAGCATTATGAGCCCGGTCAGGAATACCAGCCACAACCCCTGGTCCATCAACGCATCGGCAACTTTTCCGTTTCTTATGTTTTTATAGGCGCTTAAAATTATTCCGGTGTATATTTGCACAAGACCCATAGCAAAACTCAAATACAGAACCGCCATGGGATTATCCAAAGGATTCAGCCAAAGGGGCTTTATCTTTATAAGATCACCAAACCAGCTACCAAAAATCATCCCCCAGATGAAAGTAGATATTCCACCTAAAAAGAGAAGCTCCACCAGTTTTTTGCCCATCCCGGCCAATTTAAGCTTCCACAAAGCAAGGGCCGACAGTAGCGACAGTACCAATCCGTAAGCCGCATCGCTGACCATCATACCGAAAAATACGAAGAAAAACGGCGCCATGTACACGTTGGGGTCGATTCCTCTTGGGTCAGGAAGGCTGTAAAGCTCCGTCACTATTTCAAAAGGCTGCACCAGCCTCGGATTTGATAAGACTACCGGTATATCGTCGTCTTCTGCAGGGTCTTCAAAAGCCAGATGCACTGCATCGGTAACAGAATTTACCGCCTTTTTTACCGATTCTACCGAATTTTCGGGAACATACGCCTTCATTACAAATATCTTTTCGGTGTCGGCCATCTTCTGCAGATTTTCTTTCTTTTGCCGTTCCAGCAGCCAGTAATCGTAAAATGCTTTGAGGTCCATCAGCCTATCTGCCAGCTTAGCAATTTCCTCTTTTATTTTTTTCCTTTCGACTTCGATAGCCTCCAACCTTTCCTGTAACTTGCGAACAATTTCCGCAGGCGTTCCCGCAAATCCGTTGAATTCTTCGGTATTTACCGAAAATTCCTTGTAGAGTTCCTGCACCTCAGACCTAGCCGAGCGATGATAAATGGCTAAGGCCAGGTTTTCCTCCCGGCTTTCGCCAACCGGAATTACTTCCAGCGGCAAGTCGGTTTCTTTCAACTTATCCAAGAGCGCTTTAAAATTCTTTTTCGGAACAGAGATGGCTTTTAAATCAACCCTTCCCGTGGTGCCAAGGTCCTCTACGGGAATATCGAGAGCTCCCCAAGGTTTTATTAATTCTATCTGGTTTCCTATCCTTCCTTCTTCCGTTTTTAACCTTGAAAACCTCTGCTCAAAGCCGTAAATGGCGTCTACTATTTCAAAAATTTCTCCCTCGCGGCTTGAAATTTCCCGCAGTTTTCGCAAACTAACTTTTGGCCTTCCATAAAAAAGAGGGTTTTGCTCCTTGGCGTAAGGCCTTAAAAATTCTATGGCAAATTTCAATCTCGAAAGTTTCGTATCCAGGTCTGAAAGCTCGGCAGTTATTTTTGAACTGCCTCCCTCTTCCTCTTCAATGTCCGCTATTTCAACCGCCCCCAGCCTCTGTAGCGCATCGAGGAAGCGGTCTAAATCCTTCTTTAAACCCAAAAGGTACATCTTTTTCATCTTAACTATCGCCATATGAAGTCACTACCTTCTTTACGATAAAGTCAGCTGCTTGTGGGATGCGCTCTTTTGATCTTTCAACTAACTTTTTTATTTTTTCCTCGTACTCTCCCTTTAAAGACAGCGCTTCTCTTTCCGCTTCCTTTTTTGCATTTTCTACAATGTCATTGAAGATTTCTTCGCTTTTTTTGCGGGCACTAGAAATCAATTCTTCCGCTTCGCGATTGGCCCTGGCTACAATGGACTTTGCTTCCTTTTCGGCTTCTTCCACCAGGGCTTTGGCTCTGCTTTCGGTCATCCTTATATCGTCCAGTATCTCTCTCAAGCTGAAATCACCTCCCGCTGATATAAATTATTTCTTTTTTTTGAATTCTAATGATAAAAGCTTATATACGCTCAATGCTCCTGAAAGAGCTCCCAAAAACACTCCTAGAATCAAAAAAAGGCTGCCCGACGAAAGCCTCGCGTCCAGATAGGCTCCGAAATACACACCGCCCAGGATAGGCAGCGCCATATTCAACCCGATTTGAGTCAAAAGTGCAATATATTGAACTAATCTTATATCTTTCATAGAGGTAATTATACAATATAGCCAAAAAAAATTCAAACCAGATGATTGGAAACTTACGACCGATTTCTTACACTATCTTCTTTTTAAACTCAATTATAACACTTTTTTGTGAACTGTATCACAATCTTTCAATACTACTTTGGCCTCTCAGGGCTATTCTTGGATTTTTCCTTCAGTCGCGGCACTTTTTCTTTATCCGGTTTATTTTGCTGCTTACCATAACCTGCATCATTTTCTTTTTTATTAATTTTGACTTCTTGCTTCTGATTTATTTTTTCCTCATTAGTTTTCACAATTTTATTTTTACCATCATCGATAGCCTGGTTTTCTTTCAACTTCTTTTCTTCTTTTAATCCCTTTTCGGGTTTTTTTGGCGTATCGCCGGCTTTGCCTTCGTTTTCTTTTTCTTCGTTTCCGGAGCTAAACTTCAGCTCCTCGAGTATGTCTTTAACCTGCATCTTTTTTATATTTTCTAACTCCAACTTAGAGTCCCGTTCCTTCAACTTTTCGTAAAGCACCAGTTTTCCCTGAGATATTCCAAGTTTTTTCGCTTCGTTGTGCAATTTTATGGAAGCGTGCTGCACGTATAGTTCAACTTCATTCCCGCCTTCCTGCTGCACGGAAATACCGTTTTCTCCTTTAACTTTTTCTAATTCCTTTCTGACAGTATATTCCAGCTTTCTTTCCAGATCTAACTTTTTCTCATCCTTCAGGTTGGATATCGTAATCATCACCACTGATTCCACAGTGAGAAACTTCTGCTCTCTTGCCCTGTCAAGCAGGATTCCCACAACTTCTTCGGCGGGCAAAGCCCTAAAAGATTTCCCGTCCCCTACCAATCGCTCTCCCTCTTCATTTAAACCCACGACGTCAACCGTCCGGTCGAACCGGTTGAGGGATATTTCTACGCTAGGATTCACGTCCATCGTAACGTAGGTCACGGGACGGTAAAAAGCCATCCCGTATCCGGTAAGGATTGCCGTTATTATCAAAACTGCCGCTATGGAAGCTATTCTTCTAAATATCATACGGGTATCTATTTCGCGAATGTCTATTTCGTCGCCAATCTGCCGGTCTTTGTATTTATTGTGTACTTTTATGAATTCCCCTTTTTGATTGACCGCTATAATGTAGTCACGCTGAATATCTACAATAACAGCCTTCACCCTTTTACCTCCATTTTATGTAATCTTTTATGTATTTATAGTCCACCGAGAGGATTACAATCGCCGCTATTATATAATTTCGCCCGCGCTCTATTTTCTTTCTGGGTATTTTTGTGGCTTTTTCAATTTTATCTATGGGCAGATATTTTTTTTCCATTATAATCTTCAAGATTTCGGGCGAAGACATAATGTAGTCGATAACCTGAAGATAAATCCTGCGGGTGCCTTCCTGTTTGGGCGAGCTCTTTGCAACATCCGAAAAGGAAATCCCCCATTTTTCAAGTTCTTCTTTAATCTCCAGTATTTCGAGCCTTCTTAACCGACTTATTTCATCTTCCCGGTGTTTTTTTATGGATTCTTCAGTGCCTATTTCCAGTTCGATTTCCTCCTCATCCTCCGTGCTCTGGCCGATATAAATCAAAGTTTCCGAACTCTTTTGTTCCTTTCTGTAGTAGTCTATAAGGCGGTTTTTTATCACATTTCTGGCAAAAGCAAGGAAATTGCCCTTTTTGATGTCGTATTTTTGAATGGCTTCGTTAAAAGCTATCATGGCGATGCTAAGCTCGTCGTCGATGCCGTATTCAACACGACGTCCCACGCATTTTTCTACCACTGAAGCGATGAAGGGCTTGTACTCCTCGATGAACTGACTTATGTCGTCTACATTTTTCTTAATCATCATTACCCGTTCGTTTATGGAAGGTTGAGTCATGGCTACCTCCAAATGCCAAAAAGTAACCCCATTCAATTATAGCAGAAATTCCGGCGGTTATTAAACAAAAAAAAAGGAGGTATAATCCCCCTTTTACCCACGTTAACTCATTTCCATTATTCTCTCGGCAGCAATTGGTTCAAAATTATGCCCAAAACCGCTGCGAGGCCCACACCGCCCAGCTGAATTCCTCCCGGGAATTTAATCACAGCACCACCGATGCCAATTACCAGGATAACGCTGGAAATTATCAGGTTCCTAGACTTTTTGAAGTCCACGTTGTTTTCCACCACGGTCCTCACTCCAATGCTTGATATCATCCCGAACAGGATTATGGATATGCCGCCTATCACCGGTTCCGGAACTGTCCTAATTAGAGCGGTAAGTTTCTGAAAGCTCGAAAGCAGGATAGCCATGAAAGCCGCCACCCTCATCACCTGGGGCTTCCAAACACCGGTCAAAGCAAGTACTCCAGTGTTTTCAGAGTACGTTGTATTGGCAGGTCCTCCAAAAAGTCCTGCAAGGGACGTGGCTATACCGTCCCCTATCAAGGTCCAGTGCAGTCCTGGATCCTTTACGAAATCCTTCCCCACCGTTGCCCCGACTGCCAGCATGTCTCCAACGTGTTCCACCATTGTAGCTACGGCTACCGGAGCTATCAATCCTATGGCAGCAAGGTTTAATTCGGGCTTGGTAAAGTTCGGTACGGCAAAAAGAGCTGCATCCTGAACGGGTTTTAGGTCCACTATTCCAAATATCAAGCATGCAGCATAGCCTGCGATCAATCCCACCAGCACCGGCACGAGCTTAAAAAATCCCCTGCCATAAACGCTGACCACCATCACGGTGACGAGTACTATTAAAGCAATTGCCCAGTTTTTGGAGGCGCTTTGAACCGCTACCGGCGCAAGATTCAAACCTATCACCATAATTATCGGCCCGGTTACGACTGGAGGAAGGAGCCTTTCCATGAATTCTCTTCCGAGAAAGTAAATCAGCAGTGCCATCAATACGTACAAAAGCCCTGCCACTATAATGCCGCCCTGAGCTGCCGGAATTCCCCACTGTTTTACCACCAGTGCTATTGGTGCGATGAATGCAAAGGACGAACCCAAAAAAATCGGCACTTTTCCTCTCGTGACCATGTGGAAAAACAGTGTGCCTATTCCCGCCGTAAAAAGAGCCACTCCGACATCCAGCCCGGTAAGAAGCGGAACCAATACAGTAGCTCCAAACATTGTGAAGGTATGCTGAAGCCCCAGGATTAGAAGCTGCAATAGTGATATCCTGTCTTCTTCTTTCAAAGGACCTGACAATTCCCTGGAATTTGCGGTCAATTCTTTCACGCTTTTCCTCCTTTCAAAATTTAAACCCCTGCTGTGAGGCAGCAGGGGCTTTCTTATAAAAAAAGCCTTCCTCTGTCAGGCAGAGAAAGGCTTTCTTTTTTCTTCCCTTTGCCTTACTAGCCTCACAGGACCAGTTTAAAGGCTTGCTTATTCATTTTTTGCTCTGTAATATATTATCACACAGGGGGTCTATAGTCAATACTTAAAAATTTTTAAAGGACTGGAGACGCTCTATCGCCTTTTTCATATACTCTTCGTCTATCTCAAATCCTACGGCATTTACATCCAGCTTTAAACACGCAATGGCCGTGGTGCCAATACCCATAAAAGGGTCGAGAACCAGTTTGGTTCTCTCAACCCCATGGAGCTTTATGCACATTTCCGGAAGAGCAACAGGGAAAGTAGACGGGTGTGGCCGCTGTTTTTCCCTGTCCCATATAGTTTCATACGGAATAAACCAGGTATTCCCACGGCATCTTTTGTCCTGCTTTGCGCTTTTCCAGCGGCCAATATTGGACTTATCCTGATAAGGCACTCCTATGGCAAGTCTGTCAAGCTCGACCCTTCCGGTTTTTGTAAAGTGAAAAATGTATTCGTGATTATCGTGCAAAAAGCGCTTTCCCCTGATGGGTTTGTAATGACCTACTGCCACATCGCCGGATATGCCAGGATATTTGCCGACCGAGCTTTTCTCGATGGCGATAGACTTTACCCAGTGGATAACATTCTGAAGTACAAAATGCTTTCTTAGTTTCTGCGCCACATCAAAGGGTATCCATGGATCGCTCGGTTTTCCTCCAATATTGAGGAAAAAAGAACCGTCGTTTTTTAGCACCCTTTTAATCTCCACCGACACTTTCTCGAGCCATTCCAAATATTGCTCCCGCGGCATGTTGTCATAATGGCTGTTGTAACGGATGCCTATATTGTAAGGCGGGGAAGTGACCACCACGTCCACTTCTTCCTGCTTTAAGTATTTTCTTATACCCGATAGGCAATCCTCAAGATAAAGGGTGATTTTTTCCCCTACTTTGTAAACCCTTTCCGAAGGTATATCCGGCATAACCTTGCCTCAACCCCTTTTATAAAAACCGTCCTTGCCTTTTGTGGAGGGCTCATTTTTTAGCCAACAGGTTTTCTTTTCCGGCCTGAACTCCTCCGGCCTTTTGTCCGAAAGCCCAAAATGGTAAAGGATGCTCTCAACTATCCGCCTTGAGGCGAATCCATCCCCGTAGGGGTTCACCGCATTGGCCATGCGGGTGTATTCGGACTTATCTTTCAAGAGTACCTCCGCTTCTTTCAGCACGTTTTCCCTTGCCGTTCCTATTACCTTCACGGTACCCGCTTTCACCGCCTCGGGCCGCTCGGTTTCGGCTCTGAGCACCAGCACCGGCTTTCCCAGGGAAGGCGCCTCTTCCTGCAGGCCTCCGGAGTCGGTCATGACCATGTAGCACCTGGCCATCAGGTTGTGCAATTCGTCGGTATCCAGTGGAGGAAGGAGAATTATTCTCTCGTTGTCTTTGAGTATGCCGTAAGCCGTATCTCGGACCGCAGGGTTCAGGTGGACGGGATAAACGAGGATAACATCCGGATTACGCTCCACCACGTCCCGGAGCCCCCGGCATATATCTTCAAGAGGTTTCCCCAGGTTCTCCCTCCTGTGGGCGGTCACGAGAATCACCCGGTTTTTCTCGTAATCCAAAGCATTGAGCACCGGTTGTTTGAATACGTAATCCCTTTTAACGGTAGTTCTCAGGGCGTCTATTACCGTATTTCCTGTAACGAAAATGGATTCCGGGTCAACCCCTTCTTTGATGAGGTTCTCCTTTGCCGTCATCGTTGGCGCAAAGTGGAGGTCCGCGAGAGCTCCGGTGAGCTTCCGGTTCATTTCCTCAGGAAAGGGCAGCCACTTGTTGTGGGTCCTCAGGCCCGCTTCCACGTGTCCCACCTTGATGTGCATATAAAAGGAGGCAAGGGCTCCCGCAAAGGTAGTGGTGGTGTCCCCGTGGACCAGTACCAGGTCGGGTCTTACCTCATTTAGCACATCCCTTAACCCGGAAAGCGCCTTTACGGTGATGTCAAACAAGCTCTGCCTTTCTTCCATTATGTCCAGGTCATAATCGGGTTTTACATCAAAAAGGCTCAACACCTGGTCGAGCATCTGGCGGTGTTGAGCTGTAACTGCCACCTTGCAATCAATATAATTGCTCTTTTTGAGCTCCTGCACCAGCGGGGCCATTTTTACGGCCTCGGGCCTGGTGCCAAAGACGCTCAAAACTTTTATTCTTTCCAAAGCCCATTCCCCTTTTTATCTATAGTTCCTCCGACTTTTTGTCGTGCGAGATAATGAACTGCCTTCCTCCCAGCAAAAAGGCAACGAGAAAGGCCACAAGTGTCAGGAAGGCCTGCTTTATCCCCACCCATATCAGTAACACCGCACACAGTCCAAGGGCCAGACTCATGAGGTACATATAGATAACGGCTTGTCTATGGGAAAAACCTACATCCAGCAGTCGATGATGGATGTGTCCCCTGTCGGCCTGCATTATGGGCTTTCCGTTCACAAGTCTCCTCACTATAGCAAAGGCGGTATCGAAGATGGGAAGTCCCAGAGCTAAGATGGGAACAATAAGCGCAATGGCCGTTGCACTCTTTACCGCCCCGTCAACGGCTGCCGCGGCCAGGATATATCCCAAAAACATGGCTCCCGTGTCCCCCATGAAAATCTTCGCGGGGTTGAAGTTGTACGGCAAAAATCCCAATGCGGCTCCTGCCAGCAGCGCCGTAACCAGGGTTGCGTTGACCTGCCCCAGACTTATGTTGACCAGCATCATCGTCACCGATGCTATGGCCGCGATGCCTGCCGCCAGTCCGTCGAGGCCGTCGATGAAATTCAAGGTATTTGTTATGCCGACTACCCAGAAAAGCGTAACGGGAATGCTCCACTTGCCAAGATAAAACATCCCTCCAAAAGGATTGGTCACCCACTCTACCTTCAGCCCAAAAAGGACCAGGATATATGCTGCAGCCGTCTGAAGAAGCAGCTTCACCTTGGCGGGGAGCCCGTAAATGTCATCCATCACACCTACCAGAACCAGGAAAGCTCCGCCTATCAACATGCCGCGGATGGAGCTTTGCTCAAGCGGCAGGGTAATCAATCCTACCGCTGCAAATGCGGCGAATATGGCAAGCCCGCCTAACCTCGGCGTGGGTTTTTTGTGAACCCGCCGGGCATCCTTCGGTATATCGACGGCACCTATCTTCCAGGCCAGTTTTATAACCTTCGGTGTGGCAAGGTAAGATAAGGCCATCGACATTATAAAGGCGTATATATATAATGGCATTTTTTAATCGCCCCTTTAACGCCAGATTTCGCTTTTCTAATTTTATTCCACAAATTCTTTCTTGTCAATTCCGCCGATAATTTACAATCTCGATTCCCGCCTCTGACAGCAGTTCCATCGCCAATTCGTCGGGGTATTCTCCTTCGTACACAATCTTTTTAATCCCTGCATTTATGAGCATCTTGGCGCAAAGGGCGCAGGGCTGACACGTTACGTACAAAGTGGCGCCTTTTATGCTTATCCCCCAGACCGCTGCCTGGATTATGGCATTCTGTTCGGCGTGCAGCCCCCTGCACAGTTCGTGCCTTTCCCCGGAAGGAATACCCATCTTCTCCCTCAAACAACCCACTTCAAGGCAGTGGGCAAGGCCGGTCGGCGCTCCGTTGTAACCTGTGGTCAGTATTCGCTTTTCCAGAACCACGACAGCTCCCACACTGCGCCGGAGGCAAGTGGACCTTTTTGCCACCACCCTGGCGATTTCCATAAAATAATCATCCCAGGGTGGCCTTTCTACTTTTTTCATTTTGTGCCAAAGAGCCTGTCGCCGGCGTCTCCAAGCCCTGGAACTATGTAGCCGTGGTCGTTGAGGCGTTCGTCGATTGCAGCTGTATATATATCCACATCCGGATGTTTTTTGTGAAGGGCTTCTATGCCTTCCGGCGCTGCAATAAGGCACATCAGTTTTATGCTGTTTGCGCCTTTTTCCTTTAACAGGTCTACGGCCATAACCGCAGACCCACCCGTGGCGAGCATCGGGTCAAGGATTATGAGTTCCCTTTCTCCAACGTCGGCCGGCAATTTGCAGTAGTATTCCACAGGCTGTAGGGTTTCGGGGTCCCTGTAAAGGCCGATGTGGCCCACTTTCGCCGCAGGGATTAACTTTAAAAGGCCGTTGACCATTCCCAGACCCGCCCGGAGGATGGGAACGACCCCCAGTTTTTTGCCGGAAATCATCTTCGCCTTGCACGGGCCTATAGGCGTTTTTATCTCCACCTCTTCCAGCGGTAAATATCTGGTGACCTCATAGGCCATCAGCATCGCCACTTCTTCCACAAGTTCTCTGAATTCTTTAGCCCCTGTCCTCTCGTCCCTTATAAGGGCTAGTTTATGCTGTACCAAGGGATGGTCTATTACGTAAACGTTCCTCATTCTATCCCCCATTTCTAAATATTTGAATAAAGCGGAAACCTTTCGCAAAGGCCCTTAACAGCCTTTATAACCTTCGCCTTCTTTATCTCATCATCCCGGTAAGAGAGGGTAATGTCTATGAGTTCGGCTATTTCTTCCATTTCGCTCTCCTTCATGCCCCTCGAAGTTAAAGCCGGCGTTCCTATTCTTATGCCGCTTGTGACATTGGGCTTTTCGGGGTCGTAGGGTATGGCGTTTTTGTTCACGGTTATGCCCACTTCATCGAGCAGTTTTTCCGCCTCGGCTCCCGTCAGGTTTTTATTTCTCAGGTCCACCAATATCAGGTGGTTGTCCGTCCCACCGGACACCAGGTTGTATCCCCTTTCCATTAAGGCCTTTGCCAGGGCTTTTGCATTTTTTACAACCTGTTCCTGGTATTTTTTAAATTCCTCCGTATCAGCTTCCCTGAAGCAAACCGCTTTGGCGGCTATGACGTGCATCAAAGGTCCTCCCTGAATTCCGGGGAACACCGCCTTATCTATGGCCTGGGCATATTCTTTTTTACAAAGTATCATTCCGCCCCTGGGGCCCCTCAGGGTCTTATGAGTGGTTGTGGTCACGAAATCGGATACCGGCACTGGATTGGGGTGCAAGCCGGCAGCCACAAGACCTGCAATATGGGCCATATCCACCATCAAATACGCCCCGACTTTCCTTGCGATTTCGGCTATCCTTCCAAAATCAATGATCCGGGGGTAGGCGCTTGCTCCGGCCACTATCATTTTCGGCCTGTGTTGCTCGGCCAGAGCTTCCAGTTCTTCGTAATCCAGAAATCCGGTTTCTTTGGAAACGCCGTAGGGAATGAAATTGAAATACTTCCCCGAAATGTTCACAGGGCTTCCGTGGGTTAGGTGCCCCCCGTGAGCCAGGTTCATCCCCATGACCTTATCGCCGACGTTCAGGACGGAAAAATATACGGCAGTATTGGCCTGGGCCCCCGAGTGGGGCTGGACGTTTGCATGTTCGGCATTAAAGAGCTTTTTAGCCCGCTCTTTTGCTAAATTTTCCACGACATCCACGAATTCGCAACCGCCGTAATACCTTCTGCCGGGATACCCTTCCGCATACTTGTTGGTCAGCACCGACCCCTGCGCTTCCATTACCGCCCTGCTTACGAAATTTTCGGAGGCTATCATCTCCAGGTGGTTTTGCTGGCGCTTTAATTCGTTTTCTATTGCCTCTGCAACCTCGGGATCTACCACCTTCAAAACTTCCATAAAACCCCTCCTCTTTTATCGATTTTCGTAAGAGCTTATTTTGTCGATCCGCCGCTGGTGACGTCCTCCTTCAAATTCCGCCTTGAGCCATTCTTCCACTATAGCTTTGGCAAGGCCGGGGCCTATTACCCTTCCTCCCATGGTCAGGACGTTGGCATTGTTGTGAAGCCTGGACATCCTTGCCGAATACACGTCGTGGCACAGAGCAGCGCGGATTCCCTTCACTTTGTTGGCCGCTATGGTAACTCCTATTCCCGTCCCGCAAATCAAAATACCCCTGTCGTACTCACCGCGGGCAACCGCTTCGGCGAGTTTAAATGCGATATCGGGGTAATCCACCGGCTCTTCGGAAAAGGTACCCATATCTTCGTATTCTATGCCTTTCTCTTCTAAAAATTTGATAATCTCCTCTTTCAAACCAAATCCGCCATGGTCGCTGGCTACAGCTATTTTCATTGCACTTTCCTCCTTTGCGCTAACTACATTATATTTGAAACCATCAAGCCCTGTCCAGCTTTTCCAGAACCTTTTCGAGCTTCTCCTTCAATGCTTCCGCCACACGGCGGTAAGTCTCCTCATCACCGCCGTAAGGGTCGGCGATATCCACCCCTTCGTCGCCTTCGTCTTCGGCAAACTCGGCAAGGACAAAGACCCTGCCCTTCGTATGGGGAAACTTATTTACAATGTAATCTTTGTGGCTTTTCGTCATAGTGAGTATAAGGTCGGCCCTTAGAAGCTCTTCGGAAAGGGTCTTTGCTCTATGCGAGGAAATGTCTACACCAATATCCTTCATAACCTTTACGGCTTGAGGGGACGCGGGCATTCCCGCAACGGCGGCTATCCCGCATGAATCCACATCTATTTCCCCTTCCTTGCCGCGCTCCTTTATCATTTTTCTAAAAAGGCCCTCCGCCATGCTGCTGCGGCAGGTATTGCCCGTGCACACGAAAAGCACTCTTTTCATATAGGGCGCCCTCCCAAGATATTCATTCAAGCTTAATTATATTATACCCTGCGGCTTTTCTAAGCCTATTCATGACCGCAAGGCCCAGCCCGGTCTCCGGAATACCCTCTGCCAGTATCTGGTCTACCCCCATTCTGTCGAATTTTCTCAGCACGGAAAAAAGGTTTGCCGATATGGTCAAAGGCGCATTTCTATCTCCAACGGAAATCACGTATCCCGTTTTATAATACATGCGCGTCTGGGCGGTGGCCATTATGCCCACTTTCTTGCCCTCGACGGAAAGCCTTTCTGCCACTTCGGAGATTTTTTTTATCTGAGCTTCAACTGGGCCCTCTACCACCAGCATGGGGGCTTTCGGCGAATAATGCCTGTACTTCTGGCCGGGCGATTTGGGCTTCTGCCCGGGCAAAAGCCCTGCGTCCAGTTCCACCCTGCCGACCGCTTCTTCCAGTTCCTCCCGGGTCACTCCGCCGGGCCTCAAAATCACCGGGACATCACCGGTCAAATCAAGGACTGTGGATTCCACGCCGACCTCGCATGGGCCCCCATCCAAGATTACGTCCACCTTCCCGGCCATGTCTTCGTACACGTCTTCGGCGGTGGTGGGACTCGGCCTTCCCGATATGTTGGCGCTCGGAGCGGCTATGGGCACTCCCGATTCCTTTATGAGCGCTAAAGCCACGGGGTGTCTCGGCATTCTCACCGCAACCGTATCGAGTCCCCCTGTAGTACTGTATGGAACTTTATTCGACTTTTCGAGGACCAGTGTGAGGGGGCCGGGCCAGAACCTCTCCATCAATATTCGAGCTTCAGGCGGCATATTGCGAACAAGCCCTTCCACTTCTTTATGAGATGATATATGGACGATTAACGGATTGTCCTGAGGCCTGTTTTTGGCATTATATATTTTGCGGGCAGCATCCTCATCAAGGGCATTGGCCCCAAGGCCGTATACCGTTTCTGTCGGAAAGGCTACAAGTCCCCCGGCTCTTATGACGCCCGCGGCAATTCTAATGCTTCCCAAATCCGGCTTTTCAGGATTTACTTTAATCAGTTTCGTCTCCATAGCATCACTTTCCCCGCTTAGTTGAGCAAAATTCCTAAAAAGGAAGCAAGAACTATCAACAAAATGGGATTTATCTTAAACATGTAAAGTCCCAACAAAGCCAGGACGGCTATAAATACATCCTTTATGCCCGTTATAGAATTTTTGCCTAGCGAGTAGGCGGCATTTACAATCAGGGCAATAACCGCAGGTCTCACCCTTAAAAAAAAGCGGTCCACCCATTTTAGGCTCCTGTATTTTTTAATCATGAAAGCCAGGGTAATTATGATTACAGCCGAAGGAGCGGCCACACCGCAGGTCGCAGACACCGAACCCCAGAAACCGGCAATTTTATATCCAACAAAAGTTGCCGCATTGACCGCGATGGGCCCCGGAGTCATCTGGGATATGGCGATTATGTCCATAAATTGCTCGGGGGTAAGCCATCCGTTTATATCTATTATCTCCCTCTGTATGAAAGGTATCATCGCGTAGCCGCCGCCGAAGCTGAACAGCCCTATTTTAAAAAAAGCCCAAAAAAGCTTTATTAATATCACCCGATATCGCCTTCTTCCCCGTGTTCCTTCCTCAAATCAAAAAGGACTCCGCTGATTCCCGCGGCAAGAACGGTAAAAACGGGATGCACATCGAATATAAATAGCGCTGCCAGGCAGATTGCGGCTATACCTATATCGACATAGTTTTTGAAGGCCGCTTTCCAGAGATTAATGGCGGCGCTCATAACCAGCACCACCAGGGCGGGATATACTCCCCTGAAAGCCTTTTGAACTGCCGGCATTGATCTAATTTTTGCATAAACCAAAGCAACTGCCAAAATTATGAGGAAGGACGGAAGAACCGTTCCCAAGGCGGCAATAGCCGCGCCCGGAAGCCCGTAAAGTCTGTACCCTATGTAAATCGAAGAATTTATGGCAACAGCTCCCGGAGCACACTGGGATACCGCGATTATGTCGAGAAATTCATCTTCGTTGAGCCACTTCAATTTATCAACAAATTCCGCTTTCATGAGAGGAATCATGGCAAACCCGCCCCCGAGGGTGAAAGCCCCTATCTTAAAGAAAGCCCAAAACATAAAAAAGAGCTTGCGAAAGGGTATTTTTTCATTCACTTTTTCCATCTCCCGCATGTAGTGATGCGGCTATCACCCGTTCAAAGCCGCCGTAATCCTTTATAATCCTGATATCCTCAAAGCATTCTCCTTTGAGGAAACTACAGACCCTCTCCCGCTGGTCATTGCCGATTTCCAGGACGATACTTCCCCTGGATTTTAAAAATTTGGGAGCCCTTGTAATTATGCGCCTGTAAAAATCCAGCCCGTCGGGACCTCCGTCCAGAGCCTCTCTCGGTTCTTTTTTTACCTCTGGGGGCAGGTTTTCCAGTTCATTGGACGGGATATAAGGGGGATTGGCCACCACCACGTCAAATCCTTTTAGCCCCTCTTTTTCAAAAGGTTGCCAGAGATCCCCCCTTAAAAAACGAACCCGGTCCTCCACACCGTGCTTGGTAGCGTTCAGCATGGTCACTTCCCCGGCTATTTCCGATATGTCTGAAGCGTACACGATAGCGTCCTTTTTAAAAAAAGCTATAGATATTGCTACAGCTCCGCTTCCGCAGCATAGTTCCGCCACTTTGGGCGTTTTTATGTTTGAAATACGGTTTAGAACTTCTTCCACCAGAAACTCGGTCTCGGGCCGGGGAATCAATACCCCTTCTTTCACGAAAAATTCCAGGGTAAAAAACTCCTTTTTCCCGGTAATGTACGCCACTGGAATCCGCGAACTCCGCTTTTCTATCAAGGCCTTGTAGGTTTTGATTTCCTCTTCTTTCAGCTCTCTCTGAGGTTCAAGGTAGAGATCCATCCGCCTTGCCCCGAGCACATGAGAAAGTATGACCTCTGCATCCAGCAAAGGATTTTCGACCCCCGCCTCGAGGAGTACTTTTCGGCCGTACCTTAAACCTTCAACGACGTTCATTGAACCGCCCTCATCTCATCGCCGTCGGCCTCGGCAAGCTTCTTTGCCTGATCTTCCGCGATCAGCCTTTCTATCAGTTCGTCCAGTTCCCCATCCAATATGTTCTCCAGCTGGTGCGTCGTAAAGCCTATGCGGTGGTCAGTAACCCTCCCCTGCGGGAAATTGTAAGTCCTTATCCTCTCGCTCCTGTCTCCCGTGCCCACCTGGCTCCTCCTGCTCTGGGCTATTTTTTCTTCTTGTTCCCGCCTCTTCATCTCCAGGAGCTTGGCCCTCAATATCTTAAGGGCCCGTTCTCTATTTTTTAGCTGCGAACGCTCGTCCTGGCAGGTGACCACAATCCCCGTGGGAAGGTGCGTTATCCTCACCGCCGAATCGGTGGTGTTCACTGACTGACCGCCGTGACCCGAGGACCTGAAGACATCTATTCTGATTTCGTTGGGATTTATTTCCACATCTACCTCTTCGGCTTCCGGCAGCACCGCCACCGTGGCCGTGGAAGTGTGGATTCTCCCTCCGGCCTCGGTCACCGGTATCCTCTGCACCCGGTGGACGCCGGATTCGTACTTCAGGCGGCTGTACGCTCCTTTCCCCATCACCTCAAAGATAACTTCTTTAAATCCACCCAGCTCCGTAGGGTTGGAGCTCATCACCTCAACCTTCCAGCCTTTCCGCTCGGCATAGCGGGTATACATCCTGAAAAGGTCTCCGGCAAACAACGCCGCCTCTTCTCCCCCCGCCCCGGCCCTGATTTCCATTATGACATCCTTTTCATCGTTGGGGTCCTTAGGCAAGAGCAGGATCTTTAATTTTTCCTGGAGTTCCTTTTCCCTTTCTTTCAATCGCTCTATTTCCTCTTTGATAAACTCTTCCATCTCACGGTCGTCGGAACTTTCCTTAAGAAGTTCCCTGCTTTCTTTTATTTCCTCCACGACCTTTTTATACTCACGATAGCAAGATACTATCTCTTCCAAAGAAGCGTGCTCTTTAGCCAGCTTCCTCCATTCTTCCTGTCTTGCTATCACGGCGGGATCGCTTATCTCTTTTGTGAGTTCCTCGTACCTTTTCTCTATGGAGTCCAGCTTATCGAACAAATCCATCACCTCCAGACAATACGCACTTCAGAGCCTCTAAAGCCACCTCCAGCTGGGAATCGTCGGGTTCACGGGTAGTCAGTTTTTGAAGCCATAAGCCAGGTGCACTGAGAAGCCGAACAAGCACGGAGTTGCTTTTCCCGGCTAGCTTTATGAATTCGTAAGATATCCCCGCCACCATCGGAAAGAGCAAAACCCTGAAAGTTATGCGGGCTACTATTCCCGGCCATCCCAGCATGGAAAAAAGCAAAATGCTCACAACCATGACCACCAACAGGAAACTGGTACCGCAGCGCGGATGCAGTGTCGTGTATTTTTTTGCGTTTTCTATCGTCAATTCCTCTCCGCTTTCATAGCAGTGAACGGCCTTGTGCTCTGCCCCGTGATATTCGAAAAATCTTTTTATATCTTTCATCGAGGAAATGGATATCAAATACAATAAAAAAACCAGAATGCGAACAAGCCCTTCTATGAGGTTGAGCAAAAAGGGATTCTTTATGCTTCCAGCTATGAATTTTGTCAAAATGGTCGGAAAAACGATAAAAAGCAGCAGCGCAAATGCCAGGGCCATTACAACGGCTAAAAAAATATCCCTGCTATTTAGCTCTTCTTCATCATCATCGGAGACTACACCCGCCGAATAGGACAGGGCCCTCACTCCTACCACCAGCATCTCTATTAATGCCACGGCTCCCCTTAATATCGGAGCTTTCAAGAAAGGATACTGGTCGGAAATTGAAAAGTTTTCTTCCTTTTTAATTACGATTTCGCCGTCTTTCCTCACGGCTATGGCGGTGTATTTAGGGCTCCTCATCATGACGCCTTCTAAAACGGCTTGACCGCCTATCGCTGGTCCTTCCCTCTTCATCTTTTATCCCTTTCTATAATACGAATAAAGGCTAGAGTTGAAACTCTAACCTTTTAATCATTCTTCATCCTTTATGCCGTACTTCTTCTTGAAACGTTCCACGCGCCCGCCAGTGTCAACCAGCTTCTGCTTGCCAGTAAAGAAGGGATGGCACTTGGAGCAAATCTCGACGTGGATTTCGGGCTTTGTAGAACCGGTCTCGAAGGTCTCCCCGCATGCACATCTCACGATGGCTTTACCATAATTGGGGTGTATGCCCTTTTTCATTTATATCACCTCACCGAAAATTGTTTTCACATTCAAACTTAAACCTAACCTTTGTTATTATAGCATACGCGGCTTATTAACACAAGGTCCTGCAGAAAATATTTGAAAAAAGCTCAAACATAATGCCTGTCTACGGTTATCACCGGATTATACCCCGGATACACTTTTTTTATCTCCGATATTATCTTATGTTTTACTGCCTGTTCTTCGTGCTCCCTTACATCGCTCGATACGACCACGTCGAAAATGACGTTCTTTTTTTCGCCGGAGCCCACCACCCGAAGGTCGTGGATGGAAAGCACTCCGGGAACTTCATTTACTATCATTTCTATTTCCCGTCTCGTTTTCACTATTTCTTCATCATCTACATTCAAGGGGTCCATGTGGATGGTTATAAAAACCCCGAGTTCCTCGGAAAGGTCCCTTTCCACGTTATCTATTATATCGTGGGCTTTCACCACCGACATGTTCTCCGGGACCTCGGCGTGAAGCGATACAACGCACCTCCCTGGGCCGTAGTTGTGAACCATCAGGTCATGCACTCCTATTATGCCCTCGTAGGATAACACCTTCCTTTTTATCTCCTCCACCAGGTTTGGGTCTGGTCTTCCGCCTATTAAAAGGTCCACCGCTTCCCTTATCAGGTTGTAACCGGCGTACATAATGAATAGGGAAACCAATAAACCTACATATCCGTCTACCGGAAATGAAGTAAACCTTGAAGAAAGCAAGGCTAAAGCCGCGGTAAACGTCGATACCACGTCGCCGTAGCTGTCCATAGAACTGGCATCCAAAGCCTTGGAATCTATTTTTTCCGCCAGTTTTCCTGTAAATTTGCCCAGCCAAAGCTTTGCACCTATAGAAAAAATCAAAATAATAAAAGAAGGAAGGCTGAAGACCACGGCGGAAGGATCTGATATCCTCCCGATGGAGTCCCTAAAAAGTTCGAATCCCACGAGCATTACAAAGAGGGAGATTATTAAACTCGTGATATATTCAGCCCTTCCATGGCCGAAAGGGTGTTCCCTGTCAGGTGGCTTTGATGCCAATTTAAATCCGATTATCGTCACCACCGAAGACCCTATGTCGCCCAGGTTGTTGAAGGCATCGGCGAGAATCGCTATGCTGTTCGTGATCCTTCCTATGGCAAACTTTACCGCAAATAGCAGCGCATTCACGGCTATACCCATGACGCCGCTCAGGATTCCATATGCGTTTCTCAGAGCCTTTTCCTTATCTATTTCAGTACCGGAAAATATTTTTACGGCCAGTCTTTCCAGAATCATATTCCACTTCCTTCCAAAGGCTGGAGGGGCATTTCCAATTCTATTTCGTCCCGTAAAGGTATACCGTCGATTCCTATCACGGGTATCTGAGGCTTCAGCTTTCGAGCTTGCTCCAGGGCGTTTCTATGAACAGCTACAAGTAAGAAACCTCTTTTCTGGTAAAACTTCAGAGCCTTCATATTATCGTTGGTGGTAATGAGCCACAGCCTCCTGCATCCGGAGGAAACGGCGGCCCTCTTGACGACTTCTACCAGCGCCGAGCCTATGCCTCTGTTCTCAACCATACTTTCCAGTACCACGATTTCGCACTGGTCGCCCTCAATATTGTAAATAATGACACCCAGGGGATTTCCTTCCTCTACCGCAAGAAATCCGGGTAGGTTAACCGCGTCATGAACTCTGTTTCTGCTGACTATTTTTGTTGAACCCCAGCTTTTTTCTAAAAACCGGGCTACCCATTCCCGGTCGCTCGCTGTTATTTCCTTTATGGTAAAGTTTATCATATTCTCCCCTCCCTTCGCTTGCAACTTTAATACCGAAAATTGGGCGTTTACCTACCCTAAACGACATTATATCCTACATTTCCCGGGAAATAGACAAACGCTGTCGCATTTTTGCCTTCAGCTTACCACAGAAATTTCACCGCCGCACTTTCCGCATCTGCCGCCGCGGATCTCTACCTGCACCCTGTAGCCATACCGCCGTATTGCGACTTCCCCGCACCGGGGGCAGTAAGTGTTGCTGCCCTCCTCATCGGCGATGTTGCCGGTGTAAACGTAGTCCAGGTACCTCATGGCTATCGCCCTGGCCCTCTTCAGGGTGCTGACGGGGGTGGGCGGCAGGTCCATCTTGTAATTGGGGAAATACCGCGTAAGGTGCAGCGGGATATCCCTGCGGATGGAAGAAAGCCAGCAAGCAAGGGCTTCTATTTCTTCATCTTTATCATTGAGCCCGGGGATCAGCAGGGTGGTTATCTCAACGTGGCAGGTCTTCTGAGCCCGCTCCACGGTCCGCTTGACTGCCGAAAGATTCCCCAGGGTCAGGTCCCTGTAGAAATCTTCGGTGTAAGCCTTGACGTCTATGTTCATGGCATCTACATAGGGAAGCAGTTGCTCCAGCGGCTCCATCTCTATGAACCCGTTGGTGACGAGCACGTTTTTAAGCCCCTCTTTTTTTGCTAGCCGGGCACACTCGATCACGTACTCGTACCATATCGACGGTTCATTGTACGTGTAGGCTATCCCGATGTTTCCCGGCTGGCTTTTTGCTATTTTTACCAGCCGTTCGGCCGGGACGTACTCGGTAGGAACTTCTGTCACCTGCGCTATCTGCCAGTTCTGGCAGAATTTGCAGCGGAAGTTGCACCCGAAACTGCCCACCGAAAAGATTAGGCTGCCGGGGTAAAAGTTATAGAGGGGCTTTTTTTCTATGGGGTCCATGCCCAAAGAGGATATCCTGCCGTAATTGGTGGAATAAAGTACGCCCTTTACGTTTTTCCGAACCCTGCATGCACCCGACCTTCCAGGTGAAATTGCGCAGCGGTGGGGGCACAGAAGACAGCGGACGAGTTCGCCTTCCTCTTTTTCGTAAAACATTGCTTCTTTAATTGGCATTTTTCCCGCATCTTGCAAGGATTGACACCCCTCTCCCCTCTAGTGGTGTCTCACTACCTCGAACCTGAAAATTTCGTAGTCCTCGTCGGGCCTTATACCTGCCTTTCTCAAGGCGATTTCCAGCTGCTTTTCCACGGTATCCACTCCTTCTAGATCCGGCAGCAGGAGCCCCGTCCTCGCTCCTTTCTTTACTATAACGCCGTACTTTTTTGGGTCCAGCTTATCCGGCGAATCCACGGGTTCCGGCTTCGTGAGGACGTCCACGGAATAGACGAGTTCGGGAAGTTCTTCGGGTTCAACCGGTGAAAATCTCGGGTCCTCGCATCCTGCGCTTATAGCGTTTCTTATTATTTCTTCGGCTATATTCTTTTTTGTAGGCATAAAGGTACCTATGCACCCACGCAGCTGGCCGCGCTTTTTTATCGAAACGAAAACTCCCGCTCTTTTCTCGAGCATTTCCTCCGGGAGGTCATCGGGCACTTTTAAGACCTTTCCCGTCCTGACGTAAGTCTCCAAGCTTTCGCGCGCCAGTTTCACGTAAGGGTCCTCGTTTTCCCTCCTTATCTTAATCTCTTCGGCCCTCCTTTTTGATAGCCTTTCCAGCCAGCTTTCGGTTTTCCCTTCGGGATGGAACGCGGCCACGCAGTACCCTACTCCGAAGGGCCCTTCGTAAGAAAGGACTTCGGCTTTTACCTCACGGCCGTCTAGTGTCCCGAGCATTATCCAGATGGACCGGAGGCCGCATTCGCCCGCCCTTTCTATGAGGTCCTGGTCCAGGTCGTATAAAGCATCTAAGTCGAAGCGCTCCAGAATAGAAACCAGTTTCTCGTCAAAAACCTTGCCCTCGGGATCAAACCCCGCCGGTGCTCCGGGAAGGAGCCGGTGGGATAAATCGCCGCTCGCCACCACCACCACTTTTTTATCCAGAGATTCAGCCGCTTCCCCGATGGCCTTCCCGAAAGCATAAAGGTCCTCGTAGGGAAGCATCCCGAAGGCCAGCGGCACCAGCTTGAAGTCCGCAGTGTGGCGGGTTATGAAATAAAGGGGCACCATAACCCCGTGGTCCAGATCTTCCATAATACCGTATCGAGAAAGGTGCATACTGCTGGACTTAACCGCAGGGATTCTAGTTTTGCCGGCCCTTTTTATAATCTCCTCTTTGAGGTCTTCATCGGGCTCAAATTCCAGCTTTAGCTTTGGCGCTCCGAAGGAAGCGAAACTACCTCTTAGAGGAAAATCATAAATGCATACCGCATCCTGAAAGACAGGTCCGTGGGGCGATACGAGCACTATAGTATCCGGTTTTAATTTTTGGATTTCCATTCCCACTTTATGGGCGGCCTCGATGGAAGCGTTAACTTTCCGTACTTCATCCCCGCCTACCTCCGGAACCATTATTGGGGGATGGGGCATAAGGTAACAGCCAACAATACCCATGGCAGGCTCCTGGCCCGGGCGTTCAACCCGGGGCTGGGGTATTTTTATTCCGCCCTTACCATTGGGGGTCCCCAGCAGGCGGATTTTCCCCCGTCTTCGGCAGAGTATCTTTAATGTCTCATATCAAGTATTTCCATAAACATGTCACGTCAATAATAATAAAGGTGCCGTAAAATTATTATACCATTTTTTTCTGGCTGATGTTCCTCTTTCACATTAGTCTATTTACAACCAGATTAATTTATAATATAATAAAATCAGATTGTTACATTTTTCACAATTAGGAGGTCATAATTATGTGGGAAACCAGAATCAACCCTTACAGAGTTTTCGAGCTCCGGTGCAAGAATACCACATATTTCGGGATTGGAGCAATACAAAAGATCACTGACATCCTCGACGAATTGAAGAAAAAAGGCATAAACAAGGTACTTCTGGTAACTGGAAAAAACTCGTATAAAACCAGCGGTGCCTGGAACGTCGTCAAACCGGAGCTGGAAAGGGCGGGATTTGAGTATTTAATCTACGACAGGGTTGGACCTAATCCCACCGTAGACATGATCGACGAGGCCGCTGAAATGGGCAAGGAACTTGGAGCCCAGGCCGTTATAGGTATAGGAGGCGGCAGCCCCATCGATACCGCCAAAGGCGTGGCAATCCTGCTGGAGTACAGAGATAAAAACGGTAGGGAGCTGTACGAGCAGAAGTTCATACCGGAAAAGGCTGTACCCATCATAGCTGTAAACCTGACCCACGGCACCGGCACCGAAGTAGACAGGTTCGCTGTGGCCACGATACCCGAAAAGAACCACAAACCCGCCATAGCTTACGACTGCATCTATCCTATGTTCGCCATCGACGATCCTCAGCTCATGACCAAACTCGACAGGACCCAAACTGTCTCGGTCACCGTGGACGCTCTGAACCATATAACCGAAGCCGCCACTACCCTGAGCGCTTCTCCGTACAGCATCCTGACCGCCAAGGAAACGGTAAGGCTTATAGCCCGGTACCTGCCAGTTGCCATAAATGAGCCGGAAAACCTCATAGCCCGCTATTATCTACTTTACGCTTCGGCTCTGGCCGGTATCTCCTTCGACAACGGCTTGCTGCACCTCACTCACGCCCTGGAGCACCCCTTGAGCGCGGTAAAACCCGAACTTCCCCACGGTCTCGGGCTGGGAGCCCTTCTCCCCGCCATCGTCAGGGCCATATATCCAGTATCTGCTGATGTGCTGGCCGACGTTTATGCTCCGATCGTCCCTGACCTGAAAGGTGTGCCCGGCGAAGCCGATTACGCAGCAAAAAAAGTGGAAGAATGGCTCTTTACTGTAGGCTGCACGCAGAAACTCTCCGACTTCGGCTTTACCGAAGCCGATATCCCCGAACTCGTTGACCTGGCAATGACCACTCCGTCGCTAGGGCTTTTGCTTTCCCTCTCTCCCGTAGAGGCCACGAAAGAGCTCATCGGGCGGATATACCGCGAATCGCTCCATCCCATGGGTTAAAAAGGGCGCCATTTTCGGCGTCCTTTTTTATATGGCATTGCTATCCCACTTTGCCAGATTTCGCCTGGCGTTTTCCTTTATCCTCTCGATTTGCTCCTCGGTCACCGGCCGCTCGAAGCTCCTGAATCCCGCCAGTTTAAAGCCGTGCTTTTTGGCAAGCCGCGATATCTCTTCCACCTGCTCCACTGTCAAATCTCTGCCGAGAGTAAAGCACTCGTATCGCCGCTCCAGCGCGAGTATCATGGTCTCCGCCATGCAGGCATAGCACGTCTTCGGCTCGAACCCGAAATTGAAATTGAAGTTCACATCTCCGGGCACTTCCACCACGCCGCCCTCGATGATCAGAACGTCGTCGCGCTTTTCGGCCACTTCCTTAGAAACATCTCTCGGCCGCGCCACATCGCACACCACCGCGCCGGGCTTCAAGTCTTCCGCATCAATTACTGTATCCACGCTGCTTGTTACGGTAATCACAACATCCGCCTTCTTTAAGGCATTTTTTACGTTAGAGGTAATTCGTACCGAAAGCCCCGTTTCGCGCAGGATCTTCTCGGCAATAGCTTCGAGCCTCTGCGTATTTCTTCCAACCAATGTCAAAAACCGGGCATCCTTCGCCAGGATTTCCGCGCATACTTTCCCGATGGAGCCGGTAGCACCTATTACCACTACCTCGGCATCCCTTATGTCTTTTCCCATCAGCTCCGCCGCCTTCACGGCCCCCTCAACGGCAGTCGCTACGGTATAGCTGTTTCCCGTTGTAACGGGTATGTTCAGGTTCTTCGATATGGTAATTCCCGCATCCCCCACTACCGAGGTAAAGGCCCCTAAGCCCACTATCTTAGCACCTAGCTTTTCGGCAAGCTTTCCCGCTTTTATTATCTTTTTTATCACGAAATCTTCGGGAAGAGTCATCATCTGCCGGGTAGTAAGGGGACAGCCTACGAACCAACCCTCTACCTCGTTGTACGGTGATTTTACTCCCGTAATGTGGGAAACCTTCACCGGCGGAAGGTGCTTTATAATTCCCTCTATGACCTTTTCCGGCCACGACCTCATGAATTTGAATTTTCTCGTTGCATCGTAAGTATCGATAGGATGGATTATAAATGCGAAACTGTCCATTGCCAACACCTCATCCGTTCAGTTTAATTTCTCTATGCGGGGCAAAAAGCCTATTTTTTCTAAAAGCTCCTCGTAATCATTAGGAGTAAGCTCATTGTACGGTTTTCCCGCAAGGGAAACCAGGACCGCCTCCATTACGTTGGTGCCGAAAGACCTGCCTTCAAGCTCCGGAGTCGTCGTAACGAGCATCTTAACGCCCTTTTCTTTGAGCATCTCTACGTCTTCGGCGGTTACGGTATTGGTTATTATCACCTTCCCCGGGAGTTTTGAGGGCATATACCTCTTTATGTAATGAAAATCCCCTGCAATAATATCCGCCTCTTCAAAAAATTTGCCGTACCTGGATTTGTTTACTTCCTGCTTTTCGCCCGTAGGGTAAAGCATCTCAAAGGGCAATCTTGCCAGTATCGGCACCAGTATCCTTGCTAAAAAATCTATAACCTTCAACGAGTGAAGGGGAATTGGAATGCCGAGGGCGAATATTAAATCGCCGTAGGTCATCAACGCACCCGTCTTTTCCAGAGCTTCAGCCATACCGAACCGGTCGGTGGCTGAAACCAAAAGCACCTTTTTCCCCCGAAAATCCAAGATGTTTTCCCTCTTCAGGTATTCTATTACCTTTCTTTCCAGGGTATTTTTAAGCCCCGAGCCGTCCACGACGGGCGATATTCTGGCACAAGCCGCCAGCTTTGCAGCATCTTTTATAACGTAGCGCTTTTTCCCGGCATAAAGGTAAAGGTCGATGCCCCCGAGGCCAAAGGCGCTAACCTTGCCATCGTACTGCCTTATGAGTTCGGCCGCTTTTTGCTTGTCCCCATCGGTACCCACCCGCTCTATAAGAAATTCCTCTCCCAATATGTTCACCTTCACCTTATGGTTTCTCTTCGACGAACCTAGACTCACACTCATCACGTGCTTCACGGTTCATCACTCCCTTATCTTCCTTATAATTTCCCTCAGGTACTCGGGCTCTACGTAAACATCTTCTTTCATTGGAGACCGCCCTATCTCTATTGCAACCACCTCGTTATCGAGGAGCGCCCTGAAAAGTTTTATCCGCTGGTCGGAGCCCAAAATAATCACTACGTCGTGCTGCCTCACCTTGTAAATCAGACTCATAATTTCGTTTACCAGCTCTATCCCGGATTTTTTATAAACGAAATCCCACCGCTCTCTGTCGGTCATGAGGAGGATGAAATCCACCCCTTCTTCCCGGGCAACCTTTTCTATATCGGCGGTATTTTTAAGCGGAAACCCAACGAGGGCTATGGTCTTTCCCTTCCTTACTTCGCCCAAATTTTCTATTCTCGAAATGAAGGACCTGTCAATGCCGAATCTTTTCGCCACCTCAGCCTGAGACAATCCCTTTTGCCTTAAAGACAGCATCTCCTCCAGCGCAGCGATTATTTTCGTCATGCTTATCAGTTTGTCTCCTATGCGTATGAGGTCCATGCTCTCACCTGCTGTGCACAATTTTGTGCTCATTTTTTATTCTACATCATATAAGATGGAAAATCAACAAGAATAAAAAAAACCCATGTCAGTGCCATGGGTCTTGCGGAAATCTCATAAGAATTTTTTTTAGATTTCTCATCTCAACCGGAGAATCGTCGTGAAACATACCCTTTTTAAGCCCCTGAAGCGCCCTTACTCCTCTTTCCGTGGAAATATCAAGGTCCTGCGTAATCCTGGATAATGTCTTTTTTCTTGCTTCGCTCAAGGATTCAAAGATATCAAGTCCTTTTTTCAATTGTTTCCTTAATTCCTCCCCAAGGTAAATCGAGGTCATCCGGGTCATAGGATTGCCGCAAACGCCGCTTCCCGTTACCCCAAATACTTCGGGAAGTTTGTGCGCGATTCCTACTTCCACCGACCACTTCAGCTCTTCGGCTTCCCTCTGCATGCAGACCCTCAGGGTTTTAGGAGTGCAGAGGGCGTAATTTTTTAAAGACCTGATAATGGCATGCTCAACTGTGTGCGCCTGCTGGGGCTCTATTTCTTCCCGGCTCAGGCGGGCCACGATGGCCACCTTTTTGCCCGTCTCGTATTCCCACCCGTAAATTGTTATCTCCATGCTCTTTCTGTCGGAACCAAAGGTGGTATAGCCACCCGCAGGTCGCCACCCCGCACCGCAAATTACGGGATATCCGCTTTCTCTCAGTTCAGTCAGGTCTATTCTTTCCAAGTTGTAAGCTACGAGCCCTTCGTCGTGAAATTCAAAGCCTCCCGCTTTATACCTTTCCATCCCCGATACCCTGGCGAAAAGCCCTACGATGTTTTTGTTAGGCACCACCCGCTCTATCCACAGTTCTTCTATTCTGGCCATCACTCCAACCGGATAAAATTCCCGGTCTTCCAGTGACATCGGAAACAAAAATATTTCCCTTCCCTTTCCCGCCTTCAGGAGCATTTTTGAAAAATAGGGTTCTAAAAAAAGGCCGGTCATATTTCCCCCGTTGATCCGGGGTAAAACGCCATTGGTAATCGGAAGAGCAAAGGTCTCCAATCAAATCACCTCCTGCCCGGCGGCATTTCTCAACCTTACAAAATACTCCTCCAGTAAAGATTTAATTTCGTCGACCTTATTGCTTCTTTGAATTTTTTGCTTTATAGCTGAAGAATGAGGCAACCCCTTCAAGTACCATGCTATGTGCTTTCTCATCTCCAGCAGACCGATTTTTTCACCATGAAAATTAAAGGCCAAATCAAGGTGCCTGTATATTACGAGCTTTCTTTCCTCCAGCGTGGGTTTCGGAAGTTTTCCGCCCGTCTTCAAATAATGCTTTATTTCACGAAAAATAAAGGGATTTCCCAGAGCACCGCGTCCCACCATAACGCCGTCGCAACCCGTTTGCTCCAGCATCGATAGAGCGTCTTCAGCCGAAAAAACATCGCCGTTTCCTATGACGGGGACGCTTACAGCTTTTTTTACTTCCCTTATTATATCCCAATCGGCTTTCCCGCTGTAAAACTGTTCCCTGGTCCTTCCGTGGATGATAACCATGACTGCTCCGCTCTCTTCGGCCATTTTCGAAAATTCGACGGCGTTTACGTGCTCGTCATCCCAGCCCTTTCGGATTTTTACCGTGACCGGCACCCTTGATGCTCTCACCGATTCCCTGATTATCTCCCGGGCAAGTGCCGGTTCCCTCATCAAGGCGCATCCATCGCCGTTTTTCACAATCTTCGGAGTCGGGCATCCCATGTTTATGTTTATAAAGTCAAAAGGGTAATCCTTTATCTTTTCAATGGCTTTACAGAAAAATTCAGGGTCGTTGCCGAACAGCTGTACCCCTACCGGATGTTCGCATGGGTCTACCAAGAGCAAAGATTCGGTCTTCTTATCGCCGTAACATAAGCCCCTGGTGCTTACCATCTCGGTTATCACCACATCGGCTCCGAACTCCTTGCAAATCAGCCTGAACGGAAGGTCGGTTATTCCCGCCATCGGCGCAAGGAATATCGGCGGAAAGTCAAGATTGGGGAAACCTTCCCGGTTTCCCCCATCAACTTGCATTTTTTTCATATATTATCCTCAACCCCTCGAGGGTCAGCATGCTGTCAATCTTATCTATCGTTCTGGTCCCGGGCGCAATAAGATGCGCAACTCCGCCTGTTGCTACCACAAATATGTCTTCCTCACCCAGTTCTTCCTCCATTTCCTTTTTCATCAACTCCACTATGTTGTCTACCAATCCCGCATACCCGTAAAAGAGGCCCGATTGAATGTTAGTCGTGGTATTTTTTCCTATAGCCCTTTCGGGCTTTACTATCTCTACCCGGAAAAGCTTTGATGCGCTTTTGAAAAGGGCCTCGGCCGAAATCAAAAGTCCGGGGGCAATAGCGCCCCCGAGGAATTCCATATTAGAGCTTACCGCGTCGAAAGTAGTGGCGGTCCCGAAATCTACAACGATTAGGGGAACTTTATATTTGTGGGTTGCGCCCACCATGTTAACTATCCTGTCTGCTCCCACTTCGCGGGGATTTTCCACCCTTAGGTTAATTCCCGTTTTAATGCCCGGCCCGACCAGTAATGGCTTAACTCCGAGATATTTCCCGCACATTTTTTCCAAATAGGGAGTAACGGTGGGAACCACTGACGATATTACGACCCCTTTTATTTGCCCGCAGTCGATACCCGCATCTTCCATCAGGTTCTTTAAAAGGATACCGTATTCGTCTTCCGTCTGTTCCTTGTGGGTCGAAAATCTCCAGTGGGCTGCGAGTTCTTTCCCTTTGAAAACTCCGAAAACTATGTTGGTGTTGCCCACGTCTATGGTGAGAAGCAAAATATCACCTTCTTGCCCTTTTAAGGCTCCTATAGACCAGGGCGGTTATCAAAACAGCCGCCACTATCTCGGGGATACCGTGGGTAACAGCAACCGCCCATGCTGCGGGTGCTGGTAAATACCCCTTCAGGACCGCAAGCCCCAGGACTCCCGCTGTATTGGTGATGGTGCCGAAAGCCGCTGCCAGGGCCACGCTACCGGTAAGCCGGTAGGCGTAGTGCGCCACCACACCAATCATTATCCTGGGCAAAATCGCAATTACTGGGTCGGCAAAAATTGGAGAGCCTACCCTGATGAAGCTGTGAAGGCCGAAAATGAGACCTGCTAAGGCCCCTGTTACCGGTCCTTCCAGCACTCCTCCCAACACGGCCGGGATGTGCATAATCGTAGCATGTCCCGCCGCAGTGGGAACCGGTATAAACCCCAGCGGAGTCATACCCAGGACTATGGAGATAGCCCCCAGAACCCCTGCTACCGCTAGGGTTCTTACCCCGAGTGCCGCTCCCTTCGCCCTGCTGCTGTTCATTTTTTCACCTCCCGTTCCGGCTCCATCGGGATGCCGGACGAATTACAGTCTTATTTTATCACAACCACCGGAAAAATCAACGCGCTGCCAACAATAAAAAGCACCAGAAAGCCCAGCCTTGTGAGCTGAAGTATGAAGGTATGCATGTAGCATAACATTATATGCCGTATTATTGTGAGAGTTATGCTATTATATTTTACCTTTTTGAATATATATAATATAGCACATTTAGCATTATTGTGATATAATAATTAACAGCTAATTAGTTGCCATTGAAAAACACAATTTTAAATCTTATCCCTTTTTGGTTGAACCTTGATAACCTAATCTTTATTCATTATTCATTTATTTTTACCGACCCTGCCATTTTCTAACAGATTTGAACCATCAGTTTTGCTAACTTGGTGACATTGTAGCTAAAAATGGACAGATTAACCCATATGCCTGTATTTTCACCATGA
>NZ_LOED01000005.1 GCF_001562425.1 Fervidicola ferrireducens | reverse complement strand
CGGCCTCGACAAGATTCCTCAACATCCTGAAGGCCCAGAAGTTGTGCACCAGGATGTTTTTCGGCCCGAAGTCCATGTCCTCCCGGATGCCGGTCAGATCTTCGATGAACAGCGTGGTCACGTGGTGTTGCTTGAGGATACGTGCGATTTCTGCGGCCAGAGCGATAAAGGCGTGTTTGAGCCTGCGGGTACGTGCCTGGTAGAGCTTCCGAAGTTGCCGGGAGGTTTTTCGCCCAGCCCGGGCAAGCCTTGCCTGCTCTTCAGCGATGCACTTCGTCCAGTACACGAAGTCTTTCCAGACTTTGCGACCGGAGAAGAGAATCTGGCGGCTTATACCCTCAACGGCCAGAGCAGCCAGCACCCTGGCGCCGAGGTCCAAAGCGGCGTATTTCTCGGGTCGAGTTTTTCTTGCTGCTTCCGGCACTTCCACGACCTGGTGGGCATACCAGCGCTTCTTCACACGGTCGTACCTGAGTTCTAAAGTCTTTGGGGTGCCATGGAAGCGCAGGGCACCCTTCGTACGCAGGATCAGGCGGTCCCCATGCTTTTCCCGGAGATCCCGCGGTAGTGTGAGGGAGAGGTTATGGGAGTCCAATGCGTAGGACGTGGGCGCCTTGACGGGGATGACGCGGAATGTGCGCTTTCCCGTCCGGCGTTCCTTCCAGTAGCGGGGTATGCGTGGCGGCTCCTCCAGTTTGCCTTTCCGGTACAGCCGCAGGCACGCAAAGAAGGAATCCCACGCCTTCCGTGCTTTTTTGATGACCTCCTGCCCTATGTGGGCGGGCAGGGCACGATACGCCGGGTGCTCCTTGAACTCGGCGCACAGAGTTTCGTAGGAAGGCACGGCTTCACCCTTGAGGAAGGCCTGCCTGCACCTATATTGGATGGCATTCCAGAGGGCAGCGCAGCGATCCCCGATTGTTTCGAGTATTTGCTTTTGTTGCTTGCTGGGCAAAACCCGGACAATGTTTGTTCGCCTCATGCTTCTATTTTAGCACAACTGGCCGCCGCTTTCATCCTTACCCTTTCAAGGGTAGGGCCTTCCCCCGGCGGTTCTGTAATATCTCCTCTATGATCTCCACATAGCTTTTTGCAACCTGGGGCCATGTCATGGTCTTTCCAAGTTTTGCAGCTTTCTTTTCCAGCTGACTCTTCAAAACAGGGTCCTTTAATATTCGATCTATTAAGTAAGCTAGTTCTTCTGAATCGGCCTGTGACGCGACAAGCCCTCTCCCATTTGCTAACACTTCAAGTGAATAGTCATAAGGGGTAGAAACGATCGCCCTTCCACAGCCAATTGCATATGACAGCGTGCCACTTACTGCCTGATGCCTCCCAGGATACGGGGTGAGGTAAACATCGGTCATATATAGGTAATCTCCTATTTCTTCGAGGGTAAGGAATTTATTGATAAAGCGGACATTGTCGTGGAGTTTCAGATCCTCCACCAGCTTCTCCAGAGATTCGCGGTAGACTTCGCCCTCTCGCTTTTTGAGTTTAGGATGGGTCTCACCCACGATCAAATACAATATATCCGGATACTTTGCTTTTAACATAGCTATGGCTTTAATCCCTATTTCTATACCCTTGCCCGGCCCTATAAATCCGAAAGTCGTAACCACAGGCCTGCCCGCAATTCCGTAGGCTTCCTTCAGCCTTTCCCTCGGCTTTTCTCTGAATACCGGCACTCCATGAGGTACAACGTAGATTTTATTGAGGGGTATTTTATAAACTTCGTGCAAAAGTTCTGCCGAGCGCCTGGTCATACAGATTACAGCCGCAGCCCTTTGTCCCAATTTCATCAATATGCTCTTTTGACTCACTGAAGGCTGGGAAAGTACAGTGTGAGTATTGAGGATGAAGGGCTTTTTCAGGTGGGCTACAAAATCTAGGACGTAGCTCCCGTCGCAGCCTCCAAATATTCCGTATTCGTGCTCCAAAAGCACTATGTCGGTGTAGCTGGAATTCACATATTCGGCTGAAGCTGTGAAATCTACTTTGTTTTCTTCGTGAAGCTCGAATACGACTTCGGGAGGATAGGTATATGATGAGCCGTTGTCGGTGATGGCCAGTATTTTTACGTTTTGACCCCACAATGTGAGGTTGTCCCTCAAGTCTTTAGCAAATGATGCTATACCGCATTCTCTTGGCGGATAGGTGGATAATATAGCCAGATTCATAGACATCCCCCATTTCTATATATAAACTAAAAGGGTCTTTCCCCAATCCAATCCCCAGACACACCACATACATTCTTATTATATATTTAAACAAGCTATATTATCCCACTTGCGGCGTATAGCACCATTGCCGGGAAATTTTTAAGATAGCAGGCATATTGAAGGAGGAAAATCTCAAGAAGAAAATTAAAACTCTGACGTGAGATCAGAGCCTTTAGGAGGAGAAAAATATATTTCTAATATTTAAAAATATACATTTTCTGCAGTTTGTCAAGGGCTATGAGGACAAGGACTTGCGGGGCCTAAAATTAAAAAGGGTGAAAATCCCGAAATGTCGCGGGACTTTCACCGGGAAATAATTGAAATCAGTCTATACTCTTTTTTACAGACCTTACAGCCGCCTCCGCTATGTCTTCCGCCGTGAGGCCATAGGCTTTCATCAGTTCTTCGGGTTTGCCGGACATGCCGAAAACATCTTTGATTCCTATCCTCTTTATGGGAACGGGCTTTTTCTCAGAAAGCACCTCCGCCACCGCGCTGCCCAAGCCCCCAATTATGCTGTGCTCCTCAGCGGTGACGATGGCTCCACATTCTGCCGCTTTTAAGATGACTTCTTCGTCAATCGGCTTTATGGTGTGAATGTTGACGACCATGGCATTTATGCCATCCTTTTCCAGGATTTCTGCTGCTTTCAGAGCTTCGGCTACCATGACGCCGGTGGCTATGATCGCCACGTCCCTTCCTTCCCTCAATATAACCCCTTTGCCCGGCTTAAATTCGTATCCTTCGCCGAATATGGTCTCTACCGGATGCCGGCCCAGCCTTAAGTACACGGGGCCCTTCATCTGTGCCGCCGCCCTTACCGCCATTTTGGTCTCCGTTGCATCGGCGGGACTTATTACCGTCATGTTGGGCAGTGCTCTCATGAGGGCTATGTCTTCTATGGATTGGTGTGTGGCTCCATCTTCTCCTACGGTGATGCCGGCGTGGGTTGCGGCTATTTTCACGTTCAGGTTCGGGTAGCAGATAGAGTTTCTTATCTGTTCAAAAGCCCTACCGGTGGCAAATATGGCAAAGGTGCTGGCAAAGGGTATCTTGCCGCAGGTGGCGAGGCCCGCTGCCGTTCCCATCAGGTTTTGTTCCGCTATGCCCATGTTAAAGAAACGCTCGGGGAATTTTTTGGCAAAAACGCTGGTTTTTGTGGACTTGGATAGGTCGGCATCCAGAACAACTATGTCTTTTATCTCTTCGCCCAGTTCGGCAAGGGCTTCGCCGTAGGCTTCTCTAGTAGCTATTTTGGGCATTGTCTCTACCTCCGTTTCCTTTCTTTATTTTCTTTGCTAGCCCCCAAGGGCCTTCAGCGCTTCTTCTGCTTGCTCTCTTGACGGAGCTTTGCCGTGCCAGTCCACCTGGTTTTCCATGTAGGGCACTCCCTTTCCCTTTACGGTCCGGGCCACTATTACCGTCGGCCTGCCTTTCGTGCTTTTGGCCTCTTCAATAGCTCGCAATATGTCTTCAAAATCGTGGCCGTCTACATCTATTACGTGCCAGCCGAAGGCCCTGAATTTTTCTTGTATTATTTCCGGCGACATCACCTGGACTATAGGACCATCTATTTGAAGACCATTGTGGTCCACAAAGGCCGTTAGGTTGTCGAGCTTATAATGGGCTGCGGCCATGGCAGCTTCCCAAACCTGGCCTTCTTCAAGCTCACCGTCTCCCAGGAGGACATAGACTCTGTAGGATTTACCGTCCAGTTTTCCGGCCAGCGCCATGCCATTCGCTGCCGAAAGCCCCTGCCCCAGGGAGCCGGTAGTCATGTCCACTCCAGGTGTCTTTTTCATGTCAGGATGCCCCTGCAGTATGGAGTTGATTTTGCGCAAAGTCTTTAGTTCCTCTTTCGGGAAATAACCCCTTTCGGCCAGCACGGCATAAAGCGCCGGTGCCGCATGACCTTTTGAAAGCACAAACCTGTCCCTGTCGGGCCAATTGGGATTTTTAGGGTCTATCTTCATTTCCTGAAAATAAAGAGCGACCAAAATATCGGCACAGGATAGCGACCCTCCCGGATGTCCGGATCCCGCCTCGGCGGTCATCTCTATGATGTGCCGCCTAACTCTACGGGCTGTTTTTGTCAATTCTTCAAGCTTTTCTTTGGATACTGGCATTTTCAATCACCTCGTCATTTATTATTTATAAATGTAAACCCTTCTCCCAGAACTTCATGCACGTCGTGAATAATTATAAAGGCCTTGGGGTCTATGTCCCATATAATCCGCTTCAATTTTGGAAGCTCGAGCCTCGTCACTGCACACATTACAACCTTCCTGTTTTCTCCCGTGTAACCGCCTTTTGCCTCAAAAAGCGTGATTCCGCGCCCCAAGTCTTCCAAAATCCTCTTTTGTATTTCATCGTTTCTATCGGAAATTATGTAAACTGCTTTCGCATAATTGATGCCTTCCTGAACTATATCTATCACTTTACTGCTTACATAGAGGGCTATCCATGAATACATGGCAATTTCCCAGTTAAAGGAAATACCGTTCAGAGCTATGACGAAAAAATCTATGAGCAGTATCCCCTGGCCAATGCTGACAATTGGTACGAAATGATGAATCAGCATGGCCGCTATGTCGGAGCCGCCGGTAGTAGCCCTGGTTTTGAAGACCAGCCCCAGGCCCAGGCCCAGAACGATGCCGCCGTATACGCTGGAAAGCAGCAAATCCCGCGTTATCACCGGAAAATTTTTCGTCAACTCCGTAAAAACCGAAAGGAGTATGGTGCCGACTATGGTCTTCGCACCGAAAACGGGACCCAAAAAGATTATCCCTGCTATAAAAAGGGGAATGTTAAAGGCCAGCATCGTCCATCCCACGGGCAGGCCGAACAGGTAATGGAGCACCGTGGCAAGGCCGCTGACTCCACCTGCTGCTACTTTATTGGGAACAAGAAACATGGTGAGACCTAAGGACGCTACGAAGCATCCAACAACAATCAGGGCGTAATCTAGCAGATTCGACTTGAGTTTCAAGTTATTTATTCCCCCTCTCCGTCAGTACTTTTATCAGAACTTTTACAATAAAAAGGGGGAGTACGGACATTCTCTTTATCCGGCGGGGTTCCTGCAGCAGCCTGTACAGCCATTCGAAACCCGTCTTCTGCATCCATGTCGGTGCCCTTTTCACTCTGCCCGCAAATACATCAAGGCTGCCGCCGACACCCATCATTATACTTCCATTTATATTGTGTCTGTTATTCATCATAAAGAGTTCTTGGCGCGGAGCACCCATGCCTACAAAGATAAAATGCGGCTTTGCTTCATTGATTTTTTGCACCACTTCATCCTGCTGCTTTTCATCAAAGTATCCGTGGTGGGTTCCCGCCACTTTAACCCCCGGAAACCTCGACAGTATATTTTTTGCCGCTTCTTCGGCAATACCCGGCTTCCCCCCCAGCAAGTATATGGAAAGTCCACGGCCGGCAGCCATCTTCAGCATCTTTACCATCAGGTCAAAACCTGCTGTTCTTTCAGGTAACGGACTACCAATAATTTTCGAAGCTATCACCACTCCGATGCCATCGGGCAATATGAGGTCGGAAGCAGCTATAGCACTTTTTAATGCGGGATTTTTCTGTGCTGCCATGATTATTTCCGCATTAGGCGTTACGATGACCTTTGTATTCCCCTCATCCAGCATTCTTTCAACTTCCTGCGCCGCCTGTTCCAGCGTCACTTTATCCAGCGGCACACCCAGTATTTCAATTCTTCTTTTCTTGCTCATGGCCACCCTCCAGGAGTTTTAAAGCAAGCCTAGCATTCTCGTTGGCTAAATATTCCATCTCTTTCCTTTTTGCAAGGAGCGTGCGGCGGCTCTCTTCCCTTTTTTTTATAGCATCTTGGATAAGACTACACAGTCTTTGAACTTTTAAGTCCTTTAGTGCCCCGGCAGACGGCTGCCCGACACGCATTAAAAAGTTTTCAACTTTAGGGTCATAGGCAAGTCCCACAAGGGGAACCCCCATTATGGCACCAAATATGAGCGCGTGGAGTCTCATTCCACAAAGGAGGTCCATTTTTCCGCAAATCCAAAGCAGTTCTCTCGGTCCCAGCGATTCACCAATCACCATGGCCTTTTCCCTCATCAGTCCCATGATTTCCAGAGATTCATTGTAATCCTGCGGAAACTGCATTGGAATAAATACTATATTTGCAGAGTAGTTTCTTATTAAATAATCGGAAACTTCAGCGATGACTTTTCTGCTTTCGCTTACTTTCCACGGCCTTACAGAAATGCCTATTTTGAGACCTCCGCTGTCCAAATTTATACCCTGCCTGGTGAGTATACGAAGTCCGGTTTCATCATCCACGGGTTTCAGCGCAAAGGCTGGATCGGCAGTGACATAAATGGGAGGCTTTTTGACTCCGAGGTTTTTTAGCTGGTCCCGGGAGTTTTCGTCTCTAACCGTAATCAAATCCACCATATTGCCCACCGAGGCAATCAACCGCTTGTTGAAATTCCGGTTGACAGGGCCGACTCCGTTGGCATAAAACATCACCTTTTTTCCCATTTTCTTTGCGAGAAACACTATGAGAAGATAATAAGGAATAGATCTGCTGCTGGTAACATCCTGAAGCAGGCCGCCACCACCGCTCAAAACCAGGTCTGCCTCGGCAATTGCTTTCACCACAAGAAAAGGGTTGGTTCGATGCACGGCCTCGATGTCATGCATCAGTTCCGTTTCTCTTGGATTGGCCGACAAAGCTTTTATTCGTACGTTTTCATCCAATTTTTTAAAAGACTCGACTATGGCCATCAATATAGCTTCATCTCCGGCATTGCCGAAACCGTAGTACCCCGAGACCAGTATTTTCTTCATTCTCTTTCATTCCCTTTCCGGCATAATGTGAAAAATCCAATCAATGCTAGGGTTCCGATAAAACTTCCCAGAAGTATCCCCTCCAGGGAACGGACAATTGAGATAAGGGCATTTGCATGAAAATGGCTGAAAGTGTTTATCATGGACAGCTCGCCCAAAAGCCCTGCTACCAAAAGTAACCTAAATTGCCATGTTCTTTGGGGATTTTTGAGGCCTCCCGCCAGAACAAGAGCCGGAAATCCTATCAGAAATTCCTTTGTCCTGGGCCTCACGGGTAGTACTTCTTCCAGCCAAATTCGGAAATACAATTCCCACTTGGGTATTGGAACGACCGAAAAGTTCCCGGTGCGGTTTATTAGGATATACAAAATTCCGCCCGCTAAAGCCAGAGCAAATAGATTTCCAACGGTAAACAACGGCTTATTCAACGGAACTCTGCCGTATTGAAACCATATATAAATAAAGCCGATTAAGACAAAGGCGGCGATGTACATCGCTTTAATTCCGCGAAACTTTTCTAAACCAACGATAAAATCCATATCGCCGCAGATTCCAGTGATCAACAGGGCTCCTGCAAAAGTTAATGCGGTTGCCCTGGCAAGTGTTAAAAGCCCACTTGCAATACTCCGCCTCAAATTCTTAGTAGTTGACCCGTTTGCGGGCATTTCCCGGCATACGGCAAGGCACGGATAAAGTACAGAAGCCGTAAGGCTCGCAGCAATTCTAAAAAATGAAAAATCTATTAAAGCCAGCATCCACATAAGACTTAAAAAGCCGCAAGAGGAAAGCAGAGCATAACTCTCCTTAATTTTAAATATCCGAAGTAGATAAAACAGCCCCGGCGCCAATCCCATGGAAGCAACGATCGGGAGCAGTGCCATTGCAAGGCTTGATGTTTGATTTTTTGAAAAGGAAGAAGCTTTTTCCGGATAAAATCCCGGCTTGAAACCCGCCGATATTACGTCATCATATATACTTTTTATGTGTTCCTTATTGTATCTTACGAGGTCCTCATCTCCGGATAGAAAAAGGTGCAGATAAAGCAACCTGTCGTTTCTATCCCTTACAGCAAGCAGATATTCTTCCATCCATTTATGAGGGGGACGATTGTATACTCTTACGATTTCATATCCTTTTTCCCCTATACCCTTTTTTAAACTTTCTGTTTCTTTAAATTCGTCAAGCCCCAGGCGGATACCTTTTTCTTTTACCTTGCTAAAAAGAATGTCTGCAGCCTCGGTTCTTTGTGGTATTTCGTTGTTTTGAAGTATCAAAACCGATATATCTTCAGCAAAAATCTCGCTTATTTGTTCTATTTCTTGTGCCGTCTTTCCTTTTACGCCTTTCAACATCAATATTACATTAAAACCTAAAGATTTAGCTAAATCTATCGAAGGCCGGTCAAAACCCAAGCCAATCTCACTAAATCCGCCCCTTCCCTTTACTTCCTGAATCACGTAGGTACCTTCGCCCTCTTCGGTTATTATTTCATACCCTCTAGAAAACATTGCAATCTTTAATTTGTCAAAAGTTGCTTTGTCCCGGGTAAATATATAATAGCTTTCTGGATTGAAATTCTTCCTGGAGATAATTTGCCTTGCCAGGTCGTTTTCTACTCCTAAAAAACGCTGGTGGTCCATGAGCTGCCAGCCCTTCATCACCAAAATCCTGCCTCTATCAATCATATCCTTTACCGTGGTTTCTTCTACCGCTAGCGAAGTGACCCCTGCCGACTTTAACTCGCCCAATATCTCTCCGGGAGCTCGCCTGGTGATCCTGGCAAGTTGCTCGATCTCACTCACCGGAACGGAAATTTCAACTACCCTGCTTTTTTGTTCGGTGGCAATTTTCGACGTGAGGCTAAACAGGGAAAATGCTATGGAAATTATAAAAATCACCGTTAATCCTTTAATCGCAGGCTTCACTCGAACCGCCCCTCACTTCATCAGTTCATCATAAATCCGCAGGGTCTTTTCAGCCATTGTCCTCGCCGTAAACTGTGACAATATGGTATGCCTTGCATTTTTCCCTAAGTTTTCCCGCAATTTGTCCGATATCAAAAGCCCTACAACTTTTTCTGCGAGAGCTCCCGCATCTCCGGGAGGCACCAAAACACCGTTTATCCCGTCTTTTATAACTTCCGGAATGCCACCCACTTCGGAAGCCACAACGGGTTTCCCCAATGCCATGGATTCCAAAAGTGCGAGGGGCAGCCCTTCACTCAAAGAAGGCATAAGGATTACGTCGAAATCTATAGCAATCTTTTCTACATCCTTTCTAAAACCCAAAAAAATTACTCTCTCCTTAACCCCCACCCTCTCGCACAGGTCTTCAAGGTAAGTCCTGGATGGACCATCGCCTACCAGGACCAAGCGAGCATCAGGAAATCTCCTTAATATCTCGGGCATGGCCTTTATGGCATATTCGTGGCCTTTCTCCGGCACAAGACGGGCTATCATGCCCAACAGAGGAACACCTTCTGGGGTATTGAGTTCCATCCTTAGTTTCCCGCAGTTTTCGAAAATATTTGGAATATTTATCCCGTTGTACACTGTTTTTATTAGCCAGGCCGGAACCCCTATTTCTATAAGGCTCACCTTTACGGCCCTCGACACCGCAATGACCCGGTCGGTGAGGAGGCGGTAAATAATCCGGTTTATCCAGCGCCTCAAAAGACCCATCTCGCTTTTTTTCCCCATCCAGTGGCGGGTCATAACAACCCTGCAGCCTGAAAGCTTACCGGCTATCCGCCCCGAAAGGCTGGCGTGGGTATGGATTAAATCCACCTTTTCCCGGGCAATAATTCCTAAAATCTGCGCCACGTGCGAGATGCGAAAGGACTTTTCGCCGCCCTTGAGGGGATAGACCTTAACGCCTAAACTCTTTAAGCGTTTTTCCAATTCTCCTCCGGCAGGACATGCCACAGTCACCGAATACCGGTTTTCATCCCAGGCAGAAAGGAGGTTCAACAAATACCTGCCGGCGCCTCCTATATTTGTATCGGTTATAACGTGCAAAACCTTCTTCATGACCTGCCGACTTCCCCCTGAAGCTCTCCGGCTTCTGCCGATGCAGTTAGAGCCGCCAGAATCCCAGCCATCTCCCAGAATGTCAGGCCAATCCTCGGACTGAACCATACGTGGTCGAACAGCCCATGGAATAAGTGACCAGAAATCGCGCCTGCAATTCCCACCGCAAACACAGCCGCCCGTGGACTTCTTTTGATTCTCAAAATCCTGCCCGCCCCTTTAAGTTCCGCCCACGCAAACCATAAAAAGGAAATAAGCCCCAAAATACCCATTTCCAGCCCCAGCTGCAGGTAAAAATTGTGGGAATGAAGCGCGGGAGTTCCCGCAATCATGTAATCCCTGTAAACCTTGGAAAAGGCCTGCAGCCCGAGCCCCAATCCCGTTAACCAGTAATCCTTCAGCATCCTCAAGGTAGCAACCCATATAGTAATCCGGTAAGCATTGGAGCTATCCTCCAGGCTTCCTATGCTCGCTATACGGTTGATTATTACCGAGGGTAAAAACACTGGCGATATTAGCGCGATTAACATCAGAGCTGCAAACAACCTGCGGTCAACTGCCAGAGCAAATATCAATACCGCCACGGCAAGGCCCAACCAGCCTCCCCTTGATAGGGTCATTACAAGACAGGTCAATATGATACCCAACAATCCGCTAAAGGCCAGTTTGCGTCCAACTCTATCAGACGTCCAGATAAAAGCCATAACTACCGGGATGACGAAAACCAGATACTCAGCCAGTACATTGGGATTTTCCAGCGTCGCATAGACTCTCATAGTTATTTCCGGAAATAATTTTGTGTCCACCCATGCAATCGCAGTAGGTTTTTTTACGTAAAAATACTGATATATGCCGTATAGGGATATTCCAACCGTGGAAATCGTTTGAAAAAGAAGGGCGGTTTTCATCACCTTTTCTTTTCTGCAATAATGATAGAAAGCCAGGAAAGTCATAAAATACGCCGCATAAATAGGCAGCAGCTTCAAACTCTCAAACCGTGCTACTGAAAAAATCGCTGCTATGAAAGCCGAGGCGAAAAATAAAGCGGCCGGCACCGTCCCGTTCGGAACCCCAAACTCTCCCTTCTCAGCTTTAAGCACCATGGCAACAAATGTGAACCCTATGAGCAAAACGCTGTAAATCGTGTCCACAAGGGGCAGTATGAAAGCCATGATATAAATTCCGAAATGAGGCTTCAGGTATAATAAAAATGATAGCATAATTAGGCCGGTGAGCCTAATAACGGTTATGACCGGCAAAGCAAAGCAAAGCACTCCAAAAACAGCACCCAAAAACACATATACAAAACCGGCATTTTCCTCATCAACAGCAGGCAAAGCCGCCTTCGGACCTCCGTCAAGAAGACCAGACGCCCGCAGCAAAATGCTTCCTTTAAATACATCGTACAAATTTAAATTTATAAAATAGGAAGGAATCAGAATTCCTGCAGCAATTATGACGGCCGTGAATTCTCCAGCCGACAAACCGGAAAACATGCCTTTCAAAGCAGCGTAGGTAAATGTTGCAGGCAAGAAGACTAAAGACAGAATTTTAAAAGGTCGCATTGTAAAATCAAGCCAGATTTTTACTGAATACCTGTAACAAGAGCTATTTTCTACAATATCCCTTATAATGTCCCTGAAAACGGAAAAACGGTTTGCCGTATTAAAAAGCACTTTGCAAAAACGGCTGGATGACAAAGCTTCTTTCTCCCACGGCTCACTTTGCAATAAAAGCCCAATAAAACTTCCGCGGAAGAGGGCTTTCGAAGCACCGGCAATCTCTTTTAAAATTTTAAAGAGGATGCTGTTTTCCCGCACTTCTCTAGAAAAAAGAAAGCTTATTATTTTTGCAATGAAACTTTCAGATATCCACCGAATTGCAGCTTCCATAGATCTATTGCCCCTTTATTTTAGCCCTTTAATTTCCATTACAGTAGCTACTACAGCATAAAGGTTGGTCTTCATCTGTAAAGCGGTACCGATTCTAATCTCCGTTCCTCCCAATACAATAGCATTTTCCCCCACCGTAGCCGAACCTTCGACGGTCACGTAAACGTCTTTTAATACCGGATTCGGCACATTTAAAACCCTGCCGTCGGCGGTATTCACAAGAGTTTCAGCAGGTTTCACCTCAACTTTTGTCACTTTTCCGAGAAGGTTGTTGGTTTTTGTTTCGCGGACCATATCCCCTTCCTTTATTACGTTAGCAGTGGCATCCCGCACGTCTTTTACTAACAGCACAACCTGAATCTTTTTTTCCTCATTAGTCAAAGAACTTTTCTGGGGATTTAATGCAAATCTTGTCACAACTGCCACAACCAGAATTATCACCAGCAAATCTATTACATTTATCAAGCCAAACAGCCTACCTTTTTTATCAATCAAGCCCATCAATTTACCTCCTCCAGAACCTTTGTGTAAACTTCCACGACCTTTTTTGTCATCGAGTCAATTGAAAATTGATCCTCTACCTGTTTCCGGCCGAATTCGCCCAATTCTTTTCTTAAGTCCGGAGACGCTAAAAGGCGTTTTATGGCTGCCCCAAGATTCATCGAATCGGTAATTTGCCCAGTTCCGCGGCCGCTGAAATTGTGTTTTTTCGCATCCTCGAAGTTTTGCGGGGTAAGTATCCCCATAAATCCGGCTTCACCCGCTATAATTACGGGTTTTTTCATAGCCATGGCCTCAAGAGCCACCCTTCCGACGCCCACCGCCACATCTGCAAGGCCCATCAAAGCGTACGTATCAAGCCTTGCACCTGTCACGATAACCCGCCGACCTTTCAAAACGGTATTGCACTTTTCGGCCTGCCCTCTTATGGCTTCCAGCTTGTCACCTTCACCGACCACTATTAGTTTTGCATTTGGAAAAGAAGAGCAGATATCGGGCATGGCGTCAATCAATTTGAGGGCTATTTCACCTCTTGCCCCCATGAGCCTGCTTATGTACACGATTTTCATTTCATCGGAACTTAACCCTAACTCCTTTTGGACCGATGAAGTATCCACTCCTGGGTCAAATTGTTCCAAATCTATACCGTTTGGTATGACGTATATCTTTTCGGGCCTTACTTTAAAATTCTTCACGAGGTGCTCCCGGACATCCTCGCTTACGGCTATGATTTTTTCCCCCCACGCCGTTAATAATCCTAAACCCCAGTTGGTGGAGTAAATGCCGTGGGAAGTGGTGATGTAAGGACATCCTGTAATATAAAAAACCCATTGAGAGACCCAGGCCGGTATGCGCGCATGGGCGTGGATTAAGTCTACTTTGTATTTTTTTACGAGTTTCGTCAGCCCAATTATCGATGAAAATAGGCTACCTGGCATTTTACTGTGGAGGGGCATAGTGAAATGTTCTATGCCGCTGGCATTAAGTTCTTTTACCAGTTCCCCTCCACGGGAAGCAACCAAAACATTGATTCCCTCTTTTTTCAATTGTCTTGCCAGAGAAACTACGTGGGTCTCAGCTCCACCAGTATTAAGAGCCATTAGTGTCAGCAATACCGTTAGGTTTTTCATCAAAGCGGCCTCTCTCTCGAAGAAAATTAACCAAAAAAAGTATATCATTTGCCACTAAGCTAGTAAAGGACCCTACCGGGTGACCTTAAAACTCCCCCGAACAGTCAGCACCACATTAGTCTCGGCGATAAGCCCCCTGCCGTCATCGCGCGGCACGATGAGCAGGTGATTTTGAGGCGCTCGTTCGGTTCGCTTCAGGTCTTTGCCATCGGTTACATCGGCGATACCGCCGTTTTCGCTGTCCACAACTGTTGCTATACCGCTTCTCAGTATTATTTCCGTGCCCTTTCCGGCTATCAGGCGGTCGCCTCTTTCAAGATACACCACTTCAAAGCTTCCGATCGATTGGCCAACCGATGAGCTCTTATCCAAATAGCTTTTTAATTCCGATACCACCTTATCCACGTAACTTTTAGTCACCAGAGGGTCGTCTTCAGAACCCGGTTCTCCCATGCTTGCTATTCCGATTCCATACCCCAGCAAAAAAGTCAATATCAAACCCGCTATAAAGGCACTTTTATATTTCCCCACCGTCTCACCTCCATTATGTGTCTTTGGACCTCATTTTGAGGTAAGCGTTTATAAAGACGTCAATCTCTCCATCCATAACTGCTTCTATATTGCCCACTTCAACGCCGGTCCTGTGGTCTTTGACCAATCTGTAAGGCTGGAACACATAAGACCTTATCTGGTTTCCCCAGGCGATTTCTTTTTGTTCGCCGCGAAGTTCGTTTATCTTTTTCTGCTGTTCTTCTATATATAAGTTAAATAGCTTTGCCTTCAGTATTTTTAAAGCAGTATTCTTGTTGCTCTGCTGGGAACGCTCGTTCTGGCAACTTACCACTATTCCGGTAGGGATGTGGGTGATCCTCACCGCCGACTCGGTCTTGTTTACGTACTGGCCGCCGGCCCCGCCGGCTCTGAATGTTTCTATCTTCAAATCTTCCGGCTTTATCTCGATCTCAATATCTTCGTCGATTTCCGGAATCACATCGACCGAGGCAAAAGACGTATGTCGCCTTCCCGCCGCATCAAAGGGCGAAATCCTGACGAGCCTGTGCACGCCCTGTTCTGCCTTGAGATAACCGTACGCATAGGGGCCCTCTACCAGCACGGTGACGCTCTTTATGCCCGCCTCTTCGCCCGGGAGCATATCCATGACCTTGACCCTGTATCCTTTATCCTCGGCCCACCTGGTGTACATCCTGAAAAGCATTTGAACCCAGTCCTGCGCTTCAGTTCCCCCGGCCCCGGCGTGGAGAGATAGTATGGCGTTATTTTTATCGTACTTGCCCCTGAGCAAAGTCTGGATTCTCTTTTTTTCGAACTCTTTTTTGAATTTTTCAGCTTCACGAGCTATTTCGTTTAAAATCTCCTGGTCGTTGGATTCAAAGCCCAATTCTATCAGGGCAATCAAGTCTTCCCAATTTTTTTGCAAAGTTTCAAATTCCTCTACGGTCTCCTTCAACTGGTTGAGATTTTGAAGGATCTTCTGGGCTTCCTGCGGGTCGTCCCAAAAATTGGGGTCCAGAGTTTTTTCTTCGAGCTTTTTTATATCGACCTTGATTTTCTCTATTTCAAAGAGCATCCCTCATCTCTTTAATCTGGGGCTCTAAAGCCTCAATTTCGCTTTTTAGCTCTTCCAACATTTCCATCTCCTCCGTTCTTTATGAGTTTAATTTTTTTAAACAGTATCAAACAGCCCTGCCGCAGCACTTCTTGTATTTTTTGCCGCTTCCACAGGGGCAAGGGTCGTTTCTCCCGATTTTTTCGCCCTTTTTAACCGGCTGTTGTTTTTCGCTGCCGCCGTGGGAGTACGAAAGATTTCGAGCCATTTCCCTTCTTTGCGGTGCGGCTTTCACCTGAACCCTGAAAAGGTATCTGAGCGTGTCTTCCTGGATGCTCTTTATCATTTCCTGGAACATCTCGTAGCCTTCTATCTTGTATTCCACGAGCGGGTCCCTCTGGCCGTAGGCCCGTAGTCCGATGCCCTCGCGAAGCTGGTCCATGGCGTCAATGTGGTCCATCCACTTCTGGTCGACGACCCTGAGCATAATCACCCTTTCCAGTTCCCGCATCGTTTCTTCGCCGATTTCTAATTCTTTTTGTTCGTATGCATCGAAAGCCCGTTCGACCAGAATTTTCCGGATTTCTTCCCTGGTTACGTCTTCCTTTACTGCCGCACCCAGCACATCTTTAATCGTAAATATATCAGCGTAATACTCTGAAAGTCCTTTCAAGTCCCAATCCTCAGGGTGCATTTCTTTGCTCGCATATACATCTAACAATCGGTCGACCACATCTTCTATCATCTGCTTTACGCTGTCCTTCAGGTTCTCCTGCTCAAGGACCTTCCTCCTCTGGGAATAAATAACTTCTCTCTGGGTATTCATGACATCATCGAACTCAAGGACATGCTTTCTTATATCGAAGTTCCTGGCTTCCACCTTCTTCTGGGCGTTTTCTATGGCCTTTGTTATGAGCGGGTGTTCTATGGGCTGGTCATCCTCAAGCCCCAGGCGGTCCATGAGTCCCCGAATGCTATCGGAGCCAAAGAGCCTCATCAAGTCATCTTCCAGAGAAACGTAAAACCTGGAGGAACCGGGATCCCCCTGGCGCCCGGCCCGGCCTCGCAGCTGGTTATCGATTCGCCGGGCCTCGTGCCGCTCGGTGCCGATTACGTGCAGCCCTCCAAGTTCGGCTACCCCTTCTCCCAGGACGATATCCGTACCGCGTCCGGCCATGTTGGTGGCTATCGTCACGGCCCCCCGCTGGCCTGCCTTCGCTATTATTTCGGCTTCTTTCTCGTGGTACTTGGCATTCAACACCTGGTGAGGGATGCCCTTCTTTTTCAGCATCTCGCTCAACATTTCAGATTTTTCAATGGATACGGTACCGACCAGGACCGGCTGACCCCTTCGATAGCAGTCCTCGATTTCGCGGACCACCGCCTCGAACTTGGCCTTTTCGGTCTTATAGACCACGTCCGGGTAGTCCACCCTTATCATTGGCTTGTTGGTGGGTATCACGACCACATCCATGCCGTAAATCTTCCTGAACTCTTCTTCTTCCGTGGCTGCGGTGCCCGTCATTCCGGCAAGCTTTTTGTACATCCTGAAATAGTTCTGGAAGGTTATGGTGGCAAGGGTTTTGCTCTCCCGCTCAACCTTTACCCCTTCTTTTGCCTCTATCGCCTGGTGAAGCCCTTCGCTGTACCTACGGCCGTACATCAGCCTGCCCGTGAATTCGTCCACTATTATAACCTGGCCGTCCTTTACCACGTAATCCCTGTCCCTCTTCATGAGCGCATGGGCTTTCAGGGCCTGGTGGAAATGGTGCAAAAGTTCTATATTTTCTTCATCGTAAAGGTTTTTTACCCCCAGGAAGTCTTCGGCTTTTTTAATTCCTTTCTCCGTAGGTATCACGCTGTGGGCTTTTTCGTCGACAATATAGTCTTCTCCGGCCTTAAGTCTTGGTACAAAACGAGCAAACTTGTAGTAAATATCAGTGGACTCTTCGGCCTGTCCCGAAATTATGAGCGGTGTGCGGGCTTCGTCTATGAGTATGCTGTCCACCTCATCGATTATTGCGTAGTTAAGTTCCCTTTGAACGATGTGTTCCTTGTAAAGCACCATGTTGTCCCTTAGATAATCAAATCCAAATTCGTTGTTGGTACCGTAAGTTATATCCGCGTTGTACGCCTTTTTCCTCTCTTGAAAATCAAGGCCGTGCACAATAAGACCTACCTCAAGCCCCAGAAATTTGTAGACTACCCCCATCCACTCGCTGTCGCGCCGGGCGAGGTAGTCGTTGACGGTAACCACGTGCACTCCCTTTCCTGTCAGGGCATTAAGATAGGCCGGCATGGTGGCAACTAAAGTCTTACCCTCTCCTGTTTTCATTTCGGCAATTCTACCCTGGTGCAGCACTATTGCCCCCATCACCTGAACGTCAAAGGGCCTCATGCCCAAAGTTCTCTTGGCTGCTTCCCTTACTACTGCAAAAGCTTCGGGCAGGAGGTCGTCCAATGTTTCTCCCGCCTGCAATCTATTTTTAAATTCGTTAGTTTTCTCCCTCAGCTGGCTGTCCGACAGCACCTTTATCCTGGATTCCCAGTCGTTGACTTTTTCCACTATAGGCATCAGTTTTTTTATTTCTTTCTCATTCGGGTCGCCAAATATTTTTTTCAATATCCCGAACATGTTATCACCTCAAAAATTTCCAAAAAAATTTATAAGGAACCTTTTTTATAGGTTCCTTTTCAATTTCCTTTTACTTATTTTATCACTCGCTGATTTCTTTTTCAACATAGCCTCCTGGATTAACAAAAAAACGCCGACACCCATCAAAACATCCCCCAGGCTGAACACCTTGGGATTGGGATAGGGTTTTGGCAGCGGGAAAATATCTCCAAAAATCTTAAACCTGGTCTCCGGCGTCATAGCGGTGTGATAGGGATAAAGTGGGCTAAAGAGGTCCTGTTTAAAATCACCCAATCCCGCAACATCAACGGCCCAGAGAGATACCGGCATCTTGCCTCCGTTTGCAATTATCGCAAGGAAATTCAGCAAAACCCCAAGGGTCACAATTCTCAGAGGCTTTAAATGCCAGTTGGAAAGGAGGCTGTACAGCAGAAGGCCGTACGAAATAAAGGATATAATCAAAATGTAGTCAGCTACGTATCCCTTTAAAGGACCTTTTAAAAACAATGGAAAATAGCGGATTACGAAAGATAAGAATATAATTTCAAGTTTCTTTATGGGGATTTCACCGAGTTTTTTCAAACTTCCCTTCCTTAAAAACCCAACGATTATCGACAAAAGTACAAAATCAACGAGCAACATATTCCCCGAATTTCTCCTTTTCCAGCACTTTTTTTAAAGCCCCAACCACATCCGGCCTAAAATCCACCCCGGAAGCCTGTTCGATCTCCTTCAACGCCTCCTCGACGGTCATGGCCTTCCGATAGGGCCTGTCCGTGGTGAGTGCATCAAAGACATCCGCCACGGCTATTATCTGCGCTCCCAGCGGAATTTCTTCTCCCTTTAGACCTTCCGGATACCCGCTCCCGCTTAATCTTTCGTGGTGGTATCTTATAAAAAAAGAGGCCTGCAAGAGAAAATCAACCTTTTTAACTATGTTGGCCCCCAGCTCAGGATGAACTTTTATTTTCTCAAACTCCTCTTCCGATAACTTACAGGGTTTATTCAATATGGGTTCCGGTATCCCTATCTTTCCTATGTCATGCAGGAGTGCCGCATAGTGTACGTTGCTTATCAAATCGTTGTCCATCTTCAGTTCTTCCGCTATAGCAACTGCTAGTTTGGCAACCTGCTCGGAATGACCTCTCGTATAAGGGTCCTTAGCCTCAATGGCGCTTGCCAGAGCCTGAATCGTCTCCAGATACACCTTTTTCATATCCATGTACAACTTAAAAGAATGGCGGGCGATGAGCAACGGGATTAAAAACAAAAGCAGCCCCAGTGCTCCTATGTTGATATAGATAACTGCAAGCAAGATACCCAGAGGCGCGAGGGCAATGTAGGTTGGAAGAGTATCAGAAAATGTGGTTTTTAAAATATATCCTATTGGCTTTTTATAAAGTATCGTTAGTCCAATCGATAAAAGACCAATATTAACTATGAAATACGTAAAAATTAAAGCTATGAAAGCATAATAGTCTTCATAAAGATTTATATACCCTGGAATTCCACCTAACTTTTCATATACAAAACCTGAACTTCCCACCATTATTACGTAAAGAGCTATATTTGAAATCTTTTTAAAGAATACATGTTTTATTATCTTACGCTTTATTTCGTAAAGTAGCATTGAAAGAAATGCTACCCATATACTCAACTTATATCCCAAAACAAGTATAGAGCCTATAAATATTGCAAAACCGACAGTTACTTCTGCATCATTCGGTAATTGTACAGGCAATATTTCTGACAAAAATGCTAGGGTTGTAAATGTAATAAACGCTTGATAATTTCCACTAAATAAAGCTTCATAAGAATACAGTAATAATGATATAGAACATAAGATCATAAAAAACACATAGAATAATGAATATACACAAAATTTACCATCTTTTTCCATTATTTTTTACCACCTTTTATTAAAAAACTTAAAAAGGGCCGACCACAAAAACATATTTATTATCCACCAAATCTATAATTAGCACCGCCGGCAAGGACAAGAGCCATCAATGCCAGCAAAATCTTTAAAAGGGTAGCATTGATTTTCATGAGATACAGCCTCCTCCCCGTCTACGGTGCTCTGCCCCACCGCTACTAGAGCAGGCCACTAAAAACCGCTTCGCTTCGTCGGCCCTTTTTTAGCTAATCTGTTTTTTCTTTTATCAGGAAGCTTATACGCCGGTTTACGGCGTTAAGCACCGCAACGACTACACTCTCTCCTTTGTCTTCTCTAAAAAGGGTTGTCCCCAAAAAGGTCTCTTCACCCCCATCGGTCAAGATGGACACGAGTACCGCAATAGCTTCTTTTTCGCCGATTCTAAAGGTATTAATATCTTCCAGTGTAATTAAAAAATTCTTCCCCGCATACTGCTGTATGGCGTCAATTGTCGCTTGGGCAACCAGTTTTAAATAGTATTTAAAAGTACCTGAGCCCGACGCTCTTCCTTCAAATAATTTATCCTCTGCGTCCCTCAGGGCCACAGATACTTCGTAATTGTATTTGCTCTTTTTTACGGTCAGGCCATCTATCCTTAAACGGGACTCCGTAGTAAAAATCTCCTCTTTATTCAGCTGAGCCACGCTAATCTTTTTATGGTCTACCTCAGAGCCAAAAGTCGCAACAAGTGCTGATTCGATATCTCTCACTATCTGCTTCGGATTCCTGTTGGAATTGGCGAGCACGTGGATCTCCGATATCTTGCCGTCAGGTGTTGTTATAATTTTTGCAGAAACCACATCTTTAATTCTTTTTATGATTTCCTCGTAATGGCTTATTACTTCCTCTCTATTATTGAGATTTTCTCCCATATAATCCCCCCGACTCATCCCAATATATACAATTCGACCATAATCTGTTAATTCCTGCTGGCACCTTGAGAAATTTCATAAAAAAAAATAAAGAAAGGAAGCGAATTTAGTCCGCTTCCTATAATTCCCACCTTCATGAAAGGTAATTTCGTTCTTCGTCCATTTTGATAAACCGGTAAAATACAAACCTTACCGCAAGCAGGCTTAACACCAATTCTGGCAGCAGGTATGCACCGTTGTACAGGGCGGAATAAACGGCCGCATTCATCCCTTCCGGAGCATAGGACCCAAAGAAGATAACGCCGGAAAGAAAGTGAGAGAAAAACCTGCCCAATATTCCGACGGTTATCCCTGTCCAAACCTTTTTATTAAACAGTCCGGAAAGGCCCAGCAATCCGAATGCCAGCGGGTAATCCAGGATCACCTGGACCGGATGAACGATGTAAGGCTCGATTATGAGCTGCAAAAGACCGTAAGACGCTCCCGCCAGTATCCCTTTAGCGGCTCCGTTTCTTAAAGAATACAAAAGAATGGGGACCATGCTGCCTAAAGTAACCGAACCTCCGTACGGAGCCTGAAATATCTTTACAAAACTCAGCGCCGTGGCTATACCGACCATTAGGGCTCCTTCGATTAACGTTGACAGTGAATTTCTCTTCATAAATCAATTCTCCTTTCTTAAAAAAATATAAGCCCACCCGTATAGGTGGGCAAGCAAACCAATGGTTCACGTGCTTCCCTACGCGGGCATTACCCCGTTCAGGTTTTTGGGGTCGAAGCCGAAAGTCGGCTTCCTCTCAGCCGTAGCTCCCCCAGCACGGATTCGCATTTATCCTCTATTGAATATATATGTCACCGGAGGAAAAAACATTACAAAAAATCCTTATAAAATAATTTATATCAAATTTTGGTACAAGGCGCAATACCTTCAAGGGTAATTTCGAGATTTTTTTCGAAAAAACACGAGAGATTTTAAGATAATACCGGTTTCGGCAGCAAAGCCGATTAATAGCAATATAAGGCGGTAAAATTTTTTATTCCTTCAAATTTGCTTTTGTTATATAAGAGGAGTAAGGTTTAATAAAGAATTCGGAGTTTGCAAAGAAGGTGATTAAAATTGGAGGACAAGGTCATAGAACAGGCCATCGAGCGCTTCATTGAGATAGACGGCAAAGCCGCCAACATAAAGGAAACAAGGGAGAAAAATCTAGCCGAACTCGAATCCAGATACCGTCGGGAAATCCAGGAGATGATAGAAAATTTCAATCGAAAAATCGATGAAAAAGTAAATGAAATTTATTCGAAGGCATTAAGCGAAGGCAACCGCGAAGTTGAAGAACTGCAAAAAAAAGCAAGAGAACTTATAAAAACCATGGAGACAAAATACCTCGAAATAAAGGAAGAAATCATAAATAAATTTTTAAGCGAGATATTCGATATAAAGAGGTTTTGATTATGGACAGGGTTGCGCGTTTTGCAGCGGTAAATACGAAAATTAAAGCGATGGAGCGCGATTTTTTGAATAGCAAGCATTACATCGAAATGCTCCGCCAAAGGTCCATCCAGGACCTCGCCGCTTACCTTAAGGAAAACACTCCCTATAGCAAGTTTCTAAATGACATAAATCCAGAAACAATAAATAGAACAACCCTTGAGGAAGTTTTAAAGCGAAACATGGTAAACAATCTCGATAAACTCCTTTATTTTTTTCACGACAATTACAGAGATTTTTTGAAGGCTTTGTTCCTCAAGTATGAAATCGCGGATTTAAAAAATTTTGCAAGAGATATTTATAACAACTCCAAGAGCGAGGTTGCGGTAGATTCATATTCCTTCATAGGTAAATACAGCAAGGTGTCGTTCGATAAACTCCAGAAAGCATCCAGCTTAAGAGATTTTATCCTGGCCCTCGAAGGGTCGGAGTTTTACGAATATGTGAAGCCTCTACTGGACGGCAAAAGAGAAAACCTGTTCAGGCTGGAAATGTCGTTAGATTCTTCTTATTTCAGTATTATAAAGAAAAGCTCGGAAAAACTTGACAAAAGCGATAGAGCCATAATCGAAAAATGGGAAGGCATGGTGTCGGATTTATACAACCTTCAGTGGATATACAGGGGTAAAAAGTTTTACATGTTATCTCCGGAAGAACTCCTGAATTACACCATAGACATGGGTGAACGCATAAATTTTTCGAGGCGCAGGGAACTTTGTTATTCCAAAAATCTAGAAGAACTGAAAAGTAAGGCGGACGAACTCGGTTTTGGCTTTCTCTTTAAAAAGGACGAAACCAGCGACATTTTTATGGAGCGGAGGATCAACAGATTTTTGTTTTACAAACTCAGAGCCCTTTCCAGGCGCTACCCCATGAGCATAATACAGTCCGTTGCATACACGTGGTTTTTGGACTTCGAAGTCCGGGACATTTTTTCCATAGCAGAGTGCATTAGGTACAATCTATCTCCGGAAGAAGCTGGAAAGTTCCTGATAAGGGCTGTATAATTAGGAGGCGAAGGCGATGGCGATAGAAAAGATGAAGTTGATGGGGATTATAGGTAACATCAGTCAAATGAATAAAATTTTGCGTCTCATCATTTTAAACGGCAGCCTGCACGTAATTAATTCCCTGAACAGAATAAGTTCGGAAGATTTCGTGCTCCCACCGAGCGAAGAAAATATAAAAGCATTAGAAGAAATACCTTACCTTAAACCGTATACATCCCGGCGGGACTTTTCGAAAGAGGAAGAGATAATCAAAAACTTCATCGGAATTTTTAATTTAAGGCCCGAGATAAAAGGTGAATATCTCGGACAGGACTATGAATTCGACGATTTCATGAAGCAGATTTTCAACGTATATTCTAACGTCCATTCCATAGCCGAAAGTATAGAAGACAGGAGAAAATCCATAGAACAAAAAAGGATTTATATAGACAATCTGAGATACCTGGAAAAATACAAAGTCAATATCGGAAAACTGGTCAATATGAAACTGCTGAGTTTCAAGTTGATAAGACTTTCTAAAGAAAATTACTCAAAACTCAAGAAAAACTACGAAAACATCCCTGCTGTGGTCCTGAAAATAGCTGACGAGGGCAAAAACGTGGTGGTCGCTTCAATAACACCGAAAAGCCTGGAAGAAACCGTAGAAAGGATATTCAGCTCGCTGAATTTCACACAGCTTCCTCTCCCCGAAGATTTTGATTGCAGCTCCAAAGCCGCCATAAAGCAACTAGAAGAAAGCATCGCCGAAGATAAAAAATTCATAGATTCCATGCAAAAGTCGATAGAAAATTACAAAAACAACTACGCTATCGAAATCGAGAAGGCTTACGCAAGGCTGGAAATGGAAAAGAAAGTCGAAGAGGTCAAAACCTCCTTAGCCATAGGAAAGAAGCTCTTTTTCATGTTCGGATTCGTTCCGGAAAGCAGTGCAGAGCAGCTCAAGTCCGAACTTAAAGCTGCTTTTGGAGAGGATGTAATAATAATCCTGGAAGATGTTGATAAAAAGTCGCCGGGGCTTACACCGCCCACGAAGTTGCGGAACATTGCAATTATAAGGCCTTTCGAAGAAATGGTAAAGATGTACGGAGTACCGGCTTACAACGAAAAAGACCCGACCGCATTTTTCGCTTTAAGCTACCTTCTGCTGTTCGGCGCCATGTTCGGCGACGTCGGCCACGGCCTCGTGCTTTTCGCCGCAGGGATTTTATTAAGATTGTTCAAAAAGTCCATGGCCGTCTTCGGCGGAATTCTCGCCAGTCTTGGCTTGAGCTCCATGATATTCGGTGTTCTTTACGGAAGCTTTTTCGGGTCGGAAGAAGTCATACCAGCCCTGCTCGTAAGGCCTATGGCCGACATCAATCTGATGCTCGCGGGAGCCGTAGGTCTCGGGATAATATTAATAATCCTCGGATTTCTATACAGCATCCTGAATTCATATATAGAAAAAAACCTGGAAGAAGCATTGTTCAGCAGGAACGGCATCGCCGGTTTTGTATTTTACATCCTTCTCATTTATATGGTTTACGGTTTTGCCGCTGGAAAGAGCGGTCTTCCTCCAGCATTGCTTTCATCAACGGCGGCCATTATAGTTTTAATGGTTTTTAAAAAGCCTCTGTCCAGCAGGTTAACCGGAACAAAGGTGCTCTATCACGATTCTCCGGCGGATTACTACATCGAAGAAGGATTTGGAGTTCTCGAGACAGTCCTTTCCGCAATGTCCAATACCATTTCCTTTATACGCGTTGGCGCATTTGCTCTGAACCACGCTGGACTATATATAGCTTTCGCCACCATGGCTGAAATGACAAATTCCGGAATAGGAAGTTTACTGTTATTGGTAATAGGAAATATAATCATTATCTGCCTGGAAGGATTAATCGTCTTCATTCAAGCTTTGAGGCTCGAGTACTATGAGTTATTCAGCAAATACTTCAGGGGAGATGGTATTGAATATGAGCCCGTAAAAATCAATTTATCTATCCCAAAATCAATATCTTTAATGAGAAGACACTCTTTAAAACGTAAGATAAGAGTAAATTACGCATTTTAAAACTTGGAGGGATAAAAATGTATGCAATAGTTTTGATGGCAATGATCATTTCCGCAGTAACTTGCGCATCAGGTTTTTACTTCCATCTCGACAAAGAAAAAACAAAAAAAGCGTTAAAGTGGAGTATTACCCTTTACATTGCCCTGATTGCAGTTTTTCTGATGTTCGCAATGCCCGCCCAGGTGAAAGCAGCCGGTGATAATTCTTCTTCGTCAGGCCTCGCATTCATCGCAGCCGCGATTTCTACCGGCCTTGCCACCATCGGCGCGGGCTATGCTGTGGGAGCTGTAGGCTCTTCGGCACTGGGAGCGGTTTCCGAAGACCCAAAAATCCTCGGGAAAACTCTAATTTACGTAGGCCTTGCCGAAGGAATAGCAATATACGGCCTTATCGTTTCAATAATGATCCTGGGCAGCCTATGAGGGATGGAATATGAAAGCTCTCGTTTTAAGCGACAACATGGACACTTTAACCGGCATGAGGCTGGCAGGGATTGACGGTAAAATAATACACGAAAGAAGCGAACTTATAAGTGAACTTAACGAGATTTATCAAAAAAAGGATATAGGCCTCGTCATAATAACCGAAAGCCTCGCAGAAAAAGCCAAAGATGAAATAAGTCTATTAAAACTCAAAAAGGGACCGCCCATAATAATCGAGGTCCCCGACAGGCAGGGCAGCCGGCGTCCGCCCGATTTTTTGACGAGGTACATCAAAGAATCGGTCGGAATCAAAATTTGAGGTGAGAATATGGCGACTACTATTGACGACAAAATATCCCTTTTTACGAAAGTCATTTTTGAAAAGCTGGAAAATGAATACAACGAAAAAAAACAAAGGCTGATAGAACGCTATGAGGCCGAAAAGTCCGCCATTGAAGCGAAGTTAAAGAAAAAACTGGAAGAAAGAATTTCCGATGCCAGCCGGGATGCAAACGTAAAAAAGGATCACATGGTTTCAAAAGCAAAGGCCGAAGCTCATTTTGAAGTACTGAGAAAAAGGGAAGAACTCCTTGAGAGGCTCTACGATGAGATAAGAGAGAAAATAAGACATTTCCTGGACACTCCCGAGTATCTGGAGTTTTTGAAAGACGCGTTAATTCGTGTGACGTCCCGTTTCCCAAGGGATGAGAAGGTGTATTACATCCTCACACCTGAAGACTTTCGCAAACACGAACAGGAAATAAGGAGTTTCCTGCAGTCCTTGAAACCTGAGGGTGAATTTGAAGTCGTCATCGGTGATAGTAACATGCTCGGCGGGGTCATTGCGAGAAGCCAAAGCGGTCGAATAGAGGTGGACTTATCCTTCGAAACCCTTTTGAGGGAAAATCGCGCAAGACTTGCGCAGCTTTTATTTTCTCAGCTAGGCCTGGAGGTGTGATGAATGCAGGAAGGAAAGATAATCTACATCAACGGCCCCGTCGTCAGAGCTTCAGGCATGAGAGGATTTACCATGAGAGAAATGGTCATGGTAGGCGAAAAAAAACTCATCGGCGAGGTCATTGCTCTGAATAAAGATGTGGCTACGATTCAGGTTTACGAAGAAACTTCCGGAGTTCGCGTCGGAGAACCCGTAATAGGCACAGGCAAACCTTTGACGGTAAAGCTAGGTCCCGGCATTATAGGGAATATTTTCGACGGCATAGAAAGGCCGCTTTCGCGGATATACAAAGAAGGCTCAGCTTTTATACCTCCCGGCATCGGCCTCATATCCCTTGACGAAGAAAAGCGGTGGGATGTGGAAATTCTCGCAAAAGAGGGAGATTACTTAAATGAGGGGGATGTATTTGCAGAAGTTGCGGAGACCTCTATGATAGTCCACAAAGTAATGGTCCCTCCGGGGATAAAAGGCAGGGTAATAAGTGTAAAATCAAGCGGGAGCTACACCATCAACGAGGTTTTGGCAGTGCTAGAAGATGAGGGTAAAACCTTCGAACTCAGGATGTGCCAGGAGTGGCCGGTGAGGGAACCTCGCCCGGTTAAAAAGAGAATGGCGATTGGGAAACTTCTTGTGACGGGACAGAGGGTAATAGACACCTTTTTCCCGCTGGCCAAGGGAGGAACCGCAGCCATACCTGGAGGGTTCGGGACCGGCAAAACCATTACCCAACACCAGCTGGCAAAGTGGAGCGATGCGGATATCATCGTCTATATCGGCTGCGGCGAACGCGGCAATGAAATGACCGAGGTGCTGGAAGATTTTCCGAAACTGGAGGACCCGAGGACCGGAAAACCCCTCATGGATAGAACCGTGCTCATTGCCAACACCTCTAACATGCCGGTGGCTGCCCGCGAAGCTTCCATATACACAGGCATAACCATTGCCGAATATTTCAGGGATATGGGATATAATGTAGCCTTAATGGCCGACTCCACCTCCCGCTGGGCCGAAGCCCTTCGGGAAATAGCGGGAAGGCTGGAAGAAATGCCGGCCGAGGAAGGTTATCCTGCCTATCTTGGGTCAAGGCTCGCTCAGTTTTACGAAAGGGCCGGTTACTTTGAAAATCTCAACGGCAGCGAAGGGTCGATTACCATCATAGGAGCCGTTTCTCCAGCCGGCGGCGACTTTTCCGAACCCGTCACACAAGCAACAAAGAGGGTTGTGGGAGCATTCTTAGCCTTAGACAGGGAGCTAGCTCACGCGCGGCATTTCCCGGCTATAAACTGGCTTTTATCTTATAGCGGATATGTAAAGATGCTGGGCGATTGGTACGCTCAAAACGTAGCCGATGACTTTCTCAACCTCAGGGCGAAAATGTTGGGTCTTCTCCGAGAAGAGAACAAGCTGATGGATATAGTAAAACTCGTGGGAGAGGACGTTCTTCCCGATGACCAAAGGCTGGTGCTGGAAATAGCAAGGGTTCTTAAAATGGCATATCTGCAGCAGAACGCCTATCACAAAGATGACTCATTCGTACCCTTAAAGAGGCAGTACAAAATGCTGAAGGTCATCGAAAAACTATACGACAGGGCTTCTTCCTCGATAAAAAAAGGAATCCCCATAGCCAAAGTGAAAAACGAGGCGCTTTTCAACGATATTATAATGATGAAATACAACCTCAATTTCGACGACCTGTCCAGTAAAGTCGACGAGTATTTCGATAAGTTGGAAAGCATGTACAAAGAAGGTGCTCAATATGAAAGTTAAATATATTAAATTAGAACAAGTCGAAGGACCGCTAATCGTTTTGCAGGACGTAAAAGAGGCAGCCTACGATGAAATAGTAGAGATAGAAGTCCCGGGTAGAGGAATGCGAATGGGGAAGGTCGTTGAGATAAGCGGTGACAAGGTGATCATCCAAGTTTTCGAAGGGACTTCCGGTATTTCCTTGAACAAAGTAAGCGTGAGTTTCACCGGAAGTCCAATGCGCATACCACTTTCAAAAGAAATCCTGGGCCGCATCTTCAACGGCATTGCAAAGCCAATAGATGGCGCAGGAGAAATTTATTCCGAAAAGACCTATGACATCAACGGTCGACCCATCAATCCCGTGGCAAGGCTGTATCCGAGGAATTTCATAAGAACAGGTATTTCTGCCATAGACGGCCTTATCACCCTTATTCGCGGCCAAAAGCTTCCCATATTTTCCGGCGACGGCCTTCCCCATAACGAACTTGCGGCTCAAATAGTCCGCCAGGCCGGTATTTCCGGAGAGGAGTCCAAAAATTTCGCGGTAGTCTTCGCGGCCATGGGTATAAAACACGACGAAGCCGACTTTTTCGTGAAAAGTTTCGAAGAAGCGGGAGTAATGGACAGGGTGGTGATGTTTTTAAATCTGGCCGACGACCCCGTAGTGGAAAGGATTATAACACCGAGGTGTGCCCTTACCGCCGCAGAATACCTGGCCTTTGAGCGGGGTATGCATGTGCTTGTAATAATGACCGATATGACCAGTTATTGCGATGCTCTGAGGGAAATATCATCCGCCCGGGAGGAAGTACCTTCGAGGAAAGGGTACCCGGGTTACATGTATTCGGACCTGGCTACGCTTTACGAAAGAGCCGGGATAATAAAGAATTCGGGAGGCAGCATCACCCAAATACCGATACTCACGATGCCCAATGACGACATAACCCACCCCATTCCGGACCTCACGGGCTATATAACCGAAGGTCAAATCGTGCTTTCAAGATCCCTGTATCAACTGGGTATTTATCCTCCTATCGATGTCCTGCCTTCTCTTTCAAGGCTTATGAAAGACGGCATCGGTGCCGGGTACACGAGGGAGGATCATCCGGACCTGGCAAACCAGATATTCGCCGCATATTCAAGGGTGCAAGAGGTCAGAGCTCTAGCCCAGGTCATAGGGGAAGAGGAACTTTCTGAAACGGACAAATGCTACATGGAATTTGGCCGGAGATTCGAAAGGATTTTCCTTTCCCAGAAGTTCGACGAAAACAGGAGCATAGAAAAGACCCTCGACATCATGTGGGAACTATTAAAGGTTCTGCCAAGGTCCGAAATAACGAGAATAGACCCCGCCCTCGTCAACAAATACCTGGGGAAGTGAGCTTATGAAGGAAAACGTTGCTCCAACGAAAGCCAATCTGATGGCCGCTGCGACCGCCCTCGAATTTTCGAAAAAGGGCTACGAGCTTTTGGACAAAAAAAGAAACGTCCTTATCAGAGAAATGATGGGGCTGATGAAGAGGGCCTCGGAAATTCAGGTTAAGGTGAACCAAATATTCAGGGAAGCCTACGAGGCCCTCCAAATGGCAAATATCACCTTGGGCATTTCCCAGGTTTACGAAGTGGCCAGATCTATCCCGGAAAATTCAGATTTTACCATACTCACCCGCAGCGTAATGGGCGTTGAAATTCCCATAGTGAGATACGAAAAAAAGCCCCTCGACCACTACTATAGTTTCTACCACACCAATGCGGCTTTGGATTTAGCCCTCAAAAAATTTCACGAAGTTAAATATCTCCTGCTGGAACTTGCTGAAGTGGAAGATTCGGTCTACAAACTCGCCGTTGAAATAAAAAGGACCCAGAAAAGGGCCAATGCACTGAAGAACATACAGATCCCGAAACTTGAGTCCATCGTAAAAACCATTTCGGAAATGCTGGAAGAAAAGGAAAGGGAAGATTTCTTCAGGCTGAAAACACTAAAGAACAAATTAAGCTCTATTCTTTAACAACCTCATTCCATTGAGGGTGACAAGTAAAGTAGCTCCCATATCGGCCACAATAGCGAGCCACAGTGTCAACCACCCTGGAAACGTAGCCAGTACCGCCGCAATTTTAAAAAAAAGCGACAAGGCTATATTCTGACGGATGATCCTTTTAGTATTTTTGCCTAAGCGAATCGTAAAGACCACCTTGGTCAGGTCATCGTTCATCAAAACTATATCCGCCGTTTCAAGGGCTACATCAGTGCCTGTTCCTCCCATAGCTATTCCTACCGTGGCTGCAGCCAGGGCCGGAGCATCGTTTATGCCATCTCCTACCATGGCAACCTTGCCGTATTCTTTTATCAGCTTTTCGAGAACATTAACCTTATCCTGCGGCAGCAGTTCAGCGAAATAATCGTCGACACCGGAGCGGCGGGATATGGCTCTGGCCGTAGCCTTATTGTCTCCGGTAAGTATGATGGTCTTTTCAATACCTTCACTTTTTAGCAAAGTTACGGCTTTCTTGCTCGAATCCCTTATCTCATCGGCAACGGCTATAATCCCCAAAATATCGGTTTCAGTGCCCACAAGTATGGTGGTCTTGCCTTCCTCTTGGAGACGTTTTAAGTCCTGAATTATTCCGCTGGTATCGACACCTTTTTCTTCAAACAATTTAACGCTTCCTATTAATATCACCTCGCCTTTTACACTGCCCATTGCTCCTTTGCCAGCCAAAGCCGTAAAACTCTCAGCCGAAGTCACATTTATGCCATGATTTTGGGCAGCTTCCACTACCGCACGGGCGACGGGGTGTTCCGACATTTTTTCAACGCTAGCCGCTTTATATAAAACCTCTTTTTCAGAGTCAGCTCCCACCGGTATTACATCAGTAACCACTGGCTCTCCTCTAGTGAGAGTACCGGTTTTATCAAAGGCCACTACTTTAAGTTCTCCTACTTCCTCCAAGTATACCCCACCCTTTATTAAAACTCCATGCCTGGCTGCATTGCTTATGGCGCTTACTATTGAGATAGGCGTCGAAATCACCAGTGCACAAGGGCACGATACCACCAGTAAAGTCAGACCTCGGTAAATCCACGGCTGCCACTCAAAGCCAAATAAAAGCGGAGGGAAAAGCGTTATTATACCGGCAAGCCCAAGCACAATGGGGGTATACACGGCTGCGAACCGGTCGACAAATGCTTGAACCGGGGCGCGCTTTGCTTGAGCCTCCTCGACCAGGTGTATAATTTTCGCCAGCGTAGTATCCTGAACAAGTTTCGTTACTTTAACCTCCAGCGAACCGTGAATGTTAATGGTCCCTGCATAGACTTCATCCCCTGGTCCTTTTTCTACCGGTATGGATTCTCCGGTAATAGTCGATTCGTTTATGGCCGATTCACCCTTTATTATCACTCCATCCATTGCTACCTTCTCGCCGGGACGGACTACGATTATGTCGCCTGTATTAATCTCATCTACGGGGACTTCGACCTCACCCCAGGGCTTTTTTACCCTTGCAATTTTAGGCGCCATGTCAATGAGCTTTTGCAAAGACCTTCTTGCACTTTCCATCGTCCAGGATTCAAGCATTTCAGATATGGAATAAAGAAGCGACACCACAGCCCCCTCTTCCAGCTCGCCGATTGCCACTGCCCCAATCACCGCCACGCTCATCAGCACGTTCATATTAAAGTCCAGGCGTTTTATTGAATGATAAGCTTTTTTAAAGTTGCCGAAACCTCCAACTATCATTGCAAATATGAAGCATGGAATGTATATAAAGGTTAATCCCTTGGTTTTTGCCAAAAAAGCCAGAAGCAGGAATCCTGCGGAAAATAATGCCCTCAGCAATTCGTCCTCGAATCTAGCGGCACAATCCGGACAGGTTATACCCTCTACCCTGCATTCTTTGATCTGCTGCGCCATCACGGTAGCCCCCTACAATAATTATATAATTGTTCAATTGATGAATATTTTAATGACCAAACTTTATTATATTATATTCCATCCGTCAACGGGTTTCAACAGGTGATGTTAAGTCGTTGACAATATATCGCCTCTCGTTTAATATAAAACTCGAAAAAAAGTTTTTTTGGGAGAGGAGGTCTCTATGCTAAAAAAAGACTGGCCTCGATTCTGGAAGGGATTTTGGCAGCTCGCGGACCCTAAAATTTGGATTGCTTCAACGGTCCCGATGGCCGTAGGTGCTGCTTTAGCTTACGGCATCGAAGGAAAATTTAGCCTTTACTGGTTGTTCTGGAGCATGATCGGGGTATACCTGATAGAAATAGGAAAAAACGCCATAAACGAATTTGTGGATTATGAATCCGGAGTGGACCGATACGTCGCACCCGACAAGAGAACCCCGTTCAGCGGAGGCAAGAAAGTAATAGTGGACGGAATACTTTCCGTTTCGGAAGTCAAAGCCATTGCTGTATGGACCATGGCGCTTGCGGGACTTATAGGAGTTTATATCGTTTTATATAGGGAACCCTCCGTCTTATGGATAGGAGCGGCAGGCTTTATACTTTCCATAATCTACAGCTTACCACCTTTTAAGCTGTGCTACAGGGGATTCGGTGAAATTACCGTAGGTCTCACCTTCGGGCCCCTCGTGCTTTGCGGAACCTATTTGGTGCAGGCTCACCGCATTTCCTTTGAAGCGGTCCTGGCTTCCTTGATTCTCGGATTTTTAATAGCTAACGTGCTTTTAATCAACGAGTTTCCTGACTACGAAGCAGATCTCCGGGGCAACAAACGAAACTGGGTGGTAAGGCTCGGCAAAAAAAGAGCCACCCTGCTTTATTTTACGCTTTTCGCCGCGGCCTTTGCCACATGTCCGGTTCTAGCTTATATTTCCGGCAATCCCGTGTTTTTGCTTCCTTTGTGTGCCTACCCCATAGCGAAAAACGCCGTTAAAATTGCAAAAATATACTACAACGATATTCCCAACCTAATACAGGCTAATGCTAAAACCGTGCAAGTTTATCAGCTTACGGGCTTGACTCTGATTATAGGAGCAATTTTCAGCAAGTTTTTGCAGTAAAATTTCTCAACATTCCTTTAGAAGGATTTTCGAGTTTTGTGTATAATATATATTAAGTGGTCCAAAAATTAAATAAATAATCAATTAAACATTTTTATCAGGGGGGAAGTATATGAAGAAATTGTTAGCCCTAACGCTGGTCCTCTTCCTGGTAGTTGCCCTTGTAGCCGGTTGCAGCTCCCAGAAGAAGCAGGAGGGCCAACCAAACCAGCAGCAGGAACAGCAGGGCGGCCAGCAAGAACAGCAGCAGGCAACTTTTAAGGACGGCACCTACTACGCTGAGGAAAAGGATTTTAATGAGCAGGGTTGGAAAGGTCTTGTGACCGTGATTGTGAAAGATGGAAAAATAACAAATGTATTTTACGATGAAATCAACAAGGAAGGAAAGCTGAAGAGCTTTGACCCAGAATATGGGCCGAAAATGAAGGAAAAGTCCGGCACGACTCCCGTTGAAGCTTATGCCAAACTAGAACAATCTCTAATTGAAAAACAGAATCCCGAGGCTGTGGATGTAGTAACCGGCGCCACCCATACTTCTGAAGCTTTCAAAGCTCTCGTGGCCGAAGCTCTCAAAGGTACTTCAGTTGAAGCCAAAGGCGGACTTAAAGACGGTCTTTACAAAGCAGCGGAAGCCAACTTTGACGATCACGGCTGGAAGGCCATGGCCGCCGTTATCGTAAAGGACGGCAAGATTCAATCGGCTTTCTTTGACGAAATCAACAAAGAAGACGGACATTACAAATCCGTAGACCAGGAATATGCAAAGAATATGGAAGCAAAATCTGGCCAAACTCCTGCTAAAGCGGTAGAAGCCCTTACTAAATCCCTCATTGAAAAACAGGATGCCGCGCAGGTGGACACAGTAAGCGGCGCCACCGGAACTTCGACCAAATTTAAGAACCTTATGACCGAAGCCCTTTCTCTGGCAAAATAAAGCTGGAAAAGGTATTAATAAGGGCATACTTCTGTATGCCCTTTCTTTTATAATTGCCATTATTTCTTTTTTGTGTTATTTTTGTTGTGACTATTTTTGTTAGAAAGAGTGATAGTACCCATGGCATTATACGAATTTTATAATCAGATATCAAGCGAAATGGCATTATTAGAGGAAGAACTCCTCACCTCTGTGAAAACAAAGGAATCCTTCCTATGGGATGCTTTGGAAAACACCATCAAAGCCGGAGGAAAAAGAATAAGGCCGGCCCTGGTTTACCTTTCCGCACGGTTTGGCGATTACGACTACCACAAAATCACACCCCTCGCCGTGGCGGTAGAACTGGTACATACGGCCACGCTCATTCACGACGACATCGTGGATGACTCGCCATTGAGGCGCGGAGTTCCCACAGTGCAGGCTTCAATAGGAAAAGATGCGGCCGTCTATGCGGGGGATTTCGTGCTCGCAAAGGCTTTAAAAATTCTGGTCGACCACGGCGACCTCGAAATTCTAAAATCCGTGTCAGGGATGCTTTATAAGGTGTGCGAAGGTGAGGCGCGCCAGAAAAAAGAAGCCTTCAATATAAACATAAGTTTTATAGACTATGCTAGAAGGATAAGAAAAAAAACCGCCCTTCTTTTTGCCATGAGCTGCGAGCTGGGAGCAAGAGGAGCAAAAGCTTCACCCGCAATTATATCGGCCCTGAAAAAGTACGGTATGATGCTAGGAATGGCGTTTCAAGTAATGGACGACATCCTGGACTTAACGGCAGATGAAAATAAGAGCGGCAAACCCCTTGGAAACGATATAAAAGAAGGGATAATTACTCTACCCCTTTTGTACGCTCTTAACAACGGTTCTACAGCCCGCGAATTGCGAAAACTTTTCTCTGACCCCGCTCGATGGGATTTAAATACTATCCAACAAATCATCGAAATAGTCAAAGAATCGGGAGGAATAGAATACGCCCGGCGTATAGCCGAGCGTTATGTCGCAAAATCTAAAGAACATCTATCAGTTCTGTCTGACATCCCTGCCAAGAGTTCGTTGCTCATACTAGCTGACTACGTCGTGAATAGAACCCGGTAGTGCAGGTTTCCGGCCGCCTCCCCTGATTATTCTTTTTACCACTCTGGATATCCAGGGGATTACCCACCTGTCGAGACCGAACGAGTGACCCGCACCGGAGAAGCATACCGCCAGGGACACCATGAAGAACCACATGTCGCCAGAACCGGAAATCATGAAATTGAGCAGCATAAAGAGCGACCCGAGCGAAGCCAGCATGGTAAAGAGTCCGAGAACGAGACAAGTACCAATCGCAATTTCGCTCAACGTTATTACCGTCTGGAAGAATAGAGCGTGTGGGAAAATGAATTTTTCTACAAAACTCGCGTACCATTCCGGTGTATTGGGTCCTATCGGACTTGTCGAAGCTCCCGCCACCAATTTGTCGCCCGCTGCAAGCCATCCGGAGTGTACCTTTTCAAGGCCGGACATTAGCCAGCGGTATCCTAAATAAATCCTTAAAATAGCAAGCCAAAAAGCACTGGTGCTAACCCCAAGATTCTGAACAATGAAGGATTTCCCGCGGTTCTTGTTGAAAAACTGGTGGCCGATGTATTCCCTTACGAAAGTCCATCCACCGACACCGAACAGGTAATGCATGTCGGCCATGTGTTTTATGAACGTGGCAATCCATCCATCAAGCTTACGCCCCATCACTTCTGCCACGCAGTACCTTTCTCCTATGGACACCATATTTCCGTGCAGGTTGAGTTTCAGGGGTTTTTTGGAACCGCCGGTAATTTCAGCAGCAATATTGTGGGCCGCACACTCACCCGACTGCATGGCCGATTCCACAAGGGCAGGCATTACGAAATTTTTCTCATTCACATAAAAGCTCACGTCACCTATAGCGTAAATGCCCTTTTCGCTGGTTTCCAGGTATTCATTTACCTTTATCCTTCCGCGGCCTCCGGTCTCAAGGCCCAGTTTTTCCGCGAGGGCATTACCCCTCACTCCACCTGTCCAGATAAGGGTACGGGTCTTTATCTTTTCTCCGCTCTTCAACGTAAATCCGTCCGGTTCGACATTAACTATGGGCGAATTCAATAATATCTTAACTTTGTTCCTCTCCAGATAATCGGTAGCTTTCTTTATCAGCTCATCCGAAAGGTTCGGCAATATTTTCGGCAAGGCCTCAACTACCATCAGAGTAACTTCGTCGCGGCTTATTCCGTATTCCCTGCAGAGGTCTTCAACCCATTCCACCAACTCGCCGATCATCTCTATGCCGGTAAATCCGCCGCCGCCTACCACGAAGGTCAGGTACTCGCGCCTCTTTTCCCCATCCAATTCGTACCTAGCCTTATCGAACATCTCCTCTACTCTATGCCTAATCTTCAATGCATCTTCGAAAGACCATAATGTGAATGCGTGTTCTTTCATTCCGGGGATACCAAAATATTCGGGCTGGCTACCGCAGGCGAGAATCAGGTAGTCAAAGGGATATTCGGCTTTTTTGCCCTTCAATACCCTTGCCTTCACGTCCACATCTTCAATTTCGTCAATTACCAATCTCACTCCGGTCTCCTCAAGAGCCTTCTCAAGCGAATAAAGTACTCCTTCCGGCTTTACTCTATTGCCCGCTACCAGGTGTAGCTCTGTAAGATACACTTGAAAGGGAGACTTGTTTATTAAGTAAATCTCTACATCGTCCCGCCTGGCCAAAAGCTTATTTAGTTTTTGCGCAGCCGTAATTCCCCCATATCCACCTCCCAGTATAACTATCCGCTTTTTCTCTGCCATCCGGTTTCCCTCCCAAATTAAAATTATAATTTCTTATAATGATTCAATTGTAAAAGTATTGCACATCAATATAATACAATTTTTTCAATATACTTTGCAAGAGAAAAGGATTACTTGCGCGATAAAAAATTTAAACTATACTTAATATATTTATATTCACCTCTTCCAGCGGCAAAATATCATATCAAAGGCGTCAACAGCTAAAAATATGAGCAGCCCTATTCCGCCGAGGACCAGAATTCCCGAATACATATCGACATAATTAACCCTCATCCACGCATCCATAATAAAGTAGCCTATGCCGTATGTTGTCCCGAAGTTCTCCGTAAAAAATAAGACCGAAACAGCGGTTCCGGCACTCAACCTAATGGCAGTCAGCAACTCCGGCATAGCGGCGGGCAGTATAATCTCTCTGAAAACGGTCACATCGCTGGCTCCCAAAGATTTCAGGGAATAAAATGTTTCTTTGGGTATGTTCTTTACCGTATCGCGCGCAGTGATAATGATTTGAAAAACAGTTATAATAATTATCATGGTTATTTTTGACACTTCACCCAGGCCGAATAAAATCATCACTATAGGCAGTAATGCGATTTTAGGTATGGGATACGTAAAATAGATTACCGGTGAAAAAAATCTGTCGATAGAATCATAAAAACCCATTAAAAGCCCCAAAATAGAACCTATTAACACCGAAATAACAAGGCCTGCGACAATCCTGTAAACGCTTAAGGCAGCGTGAATTGCAATCTTTGAAAAGAATACTTCTTTCAAATTGCAAAAGACGGCTGTGGGCGGTGGGAGAATGGGATTTTTCAAGGCAGCCGATCCGATTTGCCATAATATAAAAAACAAGAAAAATATAAAGACATAGCGGACGGAGTTTCTCATCATCATTTTTGTATACCCTTTATTAATTCTTTTAATTTTAATTTCATGCTGAAGTAAAGATCGCTGTCCTTAACTTCTCGTATACCAAAGAAAGGGTTATCCATAATCGTAACAATTCGACCGGGAGGACCTGTCATGACGGCTATTTTCTTCCCAACATACATCGCTTCTTCGGTACTGTGAGTCACAAAAACCGTTGAAACAGAATCGCTTTTCCATACGTCTAAAAAAAGATCCTGCATTTCTTCTCTAGTTATTGCATCAAGGGCGGAAAAGGGTTCGTCCATCAGCAGAATATCCGGCTTCATAATGAATACTCTTGCTATCGCCACTCTTTGTCTCTGGCCGCCGCTCAACTCACCCGGGTACCTTTTAAGAAGGCCGGAAAGGCCCACTCGGGTCAGTACGTATTCGGCATATTCTTTATCTTTTTTGTTTATCACCTTTTTCTTTACTTTCAACCCCAGCAGTGCATTTTCAAATACTCTTTTCCAGGGCAAAAGTCCATAATCCTGAAGGACAAGACCTATTCGATGCTTTCTTGGATCTACAGGGGCATTATCTATTAAAACTTCGCCCTCAAACTCATTTATAATTCCGGCCAGCACGTAAAGAAGCGTGGTTTTACCGCATCCCGAGGGGCCTATCACAGCAATTATCCCGCCCTTTTCCACATCCATATTTACGCCAGCAAGAGCTCTGAATTTCCTTCGAGAAGAGTTATAGAAGACTTCGAGATTTCTCACTCGAATCATATATAACGCCCGCTTTGCTTTACTCAAGGAATCTCCCGTCTACCAGTTCATCAAAAGAATACGCCTTCTTTACAAGGCCTTTTTTCACTAGCCAGTCCATCACCCCGTCAAAATCTTCTTTCGACGGAAGCTTTGCCTTCGTATATTCCGGGAGACTTATAATGTCCTTAACATCTTCGGGGAATCCGGCTTTTTCAATTATAATATCAATATAAGATGACTTTTCATTTTGATTGAGAAATTCCACGGCCTTGTTATACGCCTTATAGAAGGCCTTAATTTCATCCCCTTTTTGTTCTATAGCTTCCTGCGAAAACAACAGTACCCCCGGATTTATCCCCAATCTGTCAGTGCTCTCTATAACCTTCGCCCCGTTTTTTACAGCCACGGAGGCCAGCGGATCTGGAAGCGTTGCAGCATCAACCTTTCCGTTTTGGAGCATCTCCAACCTCGTTGGGATTTGAGGTACTACCACCTTGTTTACCTCGTTTGGATCTACGCCGTATTTTTCCAATATCTTATCAGTAGCATATTCTATAATGGTGTTTTTTGATATGGCAATGCCCTTGCCTTTCATCTTTTCAACTGCATCGATATTTTTTCCCTTTCCCGCAAGGAGTTTATAAGTTCCGTTGGTGAGAGAGGTTATTTTTACTTTGAACCCCCCGTCGTTGGCAAAAGCCGCTGCGAGAATGTCCGAGACCGCTCCGTCTATTTTGCCGCTTTGAAGGGCACTATCTCTCTCCATAGCGCTCTTAAAATGCTCGAGGCGCACCTCAACTCCCTGTTCATCGAAATATCCCTTTGCCTCAGCTATAATCAGAGGTATGGAATCAACATCGGGAAGAACACCGATTACGAGGGGACTTCCCTTTTCTTTTTGAGGTGCTTCGGGAGCTGTTTTTGTCGAATTATTTTTTGAGCAAGCACTGAGCGAAAACATAAGGCAAATTAATGTGAAGACAACCACTAACCCTTTAATTTTTTTGATAAACATGGCTCAATTACACTCCTTTCCATCTTTCATATAGTTGATTTGGGAGGTTCAAGGCATCTAATACCCTCCCTACTATGAAATTGACCATATCATCAATAGTTTTTGGATTATGATAAAAGGCGGGCATAGCCGGCACTATATGAACACCCATTCTGCTTAGTTTCAGCATGTTTTCGAGGTGTATCGAGTTCAAGGGCGTTTCCCTCGGAACTATGACTATCTTTCTTTTTTCCTTCAAAAATACATCGGCAGCCCTTTGCAGCAAATTATGTGACATCCCGCCGGCTATAAACGCCAGGGTTGACATTGAACACGGTATTATTACCATCCCATCGGCTTGAAAAGACCCACTGGCTATCGGCGCGAAAAGGTCATGTATGTCGTATTTTTTAATAACTCCGCCTAATCTTTCGTATTTGCCAAAATGCGAAACCAAACCCTCCATATCGAAGCCCAATTCATGTTTTAAAACCTTGCCCCCGTTTTCGGTAATTAAAAGGTGGACCTCGTTTTTCGCTTTCAAAAGTTCTTCTATTAATCTCACGCCGTATATGCTGCCGCTTGCGCCCGTTATGCCGACCACGTACCTTGCCATCCGATCACCTCAGAAAATGAAAATGTCTATGAAAGAAAATATAAAAAAGATCACGCTGACTATCTGATTTATATCATAGGAAGCTATGGTTACATGCTTTAGGTTCGTAGGGGAAACCAGCTTATGTTCGGCGTATAGAAAACATGAGATAATAATAAGACCGACAAGATAAAGGTAACCCATATCCATCAAAAAATAGAGGTAAAACAAAAGACCCATAGAGATCACATGAAAAGCAGAAGATATTTTAAGTGCATTTTTTATGCCGAATTTTGCCGGAATTGAATGAAGGCCGTGACTGGTATCAAACTCCACATCCTGGCATCCGTATATTATGTCGAAGCCCGCAACCCAAAACATCACTGCAGCACCGAGAACCAAGGCCGGCCATTGTATTTTTCCAGTTACCGCGATCCAAGCTCCTACCGGAGCTCCACCGCAGGCAAGCCCCAATATCACGTGGCACAGCCAGGTAAATCGCTTGGTGTACGAATATATCACGAATAAAAATATTGCAACAGGCAGCAATTTCACGCAAAGCGGGTTCAGATTGAACGCGGCTAATACCAATATTGCAAAACAAAATATCACAATCAAAAAGGCTTCGTATTCCTTTACAATTCCCCTGGGTATATGCCTTCCGGCAGTCCTCGGATTTTTGGCATCTATATCCTTGTCCACCAGGCGGTTAAGGGCGTTGGCGCCGTTTCTTGCTCCAAAAAGGGCCACCATAATCCAGAAAAAAACTCTAGCCGGGGGCAGTCCGCCAGCAGCCCAGAACATAGCAATGAGCGAAAATGGCAGGGAAAATAACGTATGAGAAAACATTACCAATTCACCGTAAGTCTTTAGCCGGCCCCACAAAGTGCTAACAAGCGAAACCGCATGGCCTTTAGAACCCATATTCTTTCCACCTTCTGTCAACCAGCTCCTTTATCTTCGGGTCCATGGTAATCTCGTCAGGCCATTCCCTTTCGTGCCCCTCTTCCTTCCATTTTTTAGTTGCATCAATCCCCATCTTGCTTCCGTAGTGCTTCATCGGCGAAGCGTGGTCCAAAGCGTCCAGGGGCCCGTCGACTATTACCACATCCCTTTTCGGGTCAACATTGTTGAATACCTTCCACGCCACAGTCGAAAGGTCTTTCGGGTCCACGTTCTCGTCCACCACAACTATAATTTTTGTATACATCATCTGCCCGATTCCCCAAAGAGCGTGCATCACCTTTTTTGCATGGCCGGGGAATCTCTTTTTTATCGAAACTATTACGCAGTTATGAAACACACCTTCCAGCGGAAAATTTATATCCACTATTTCTGGGCACAGTATTTTTAAAAAAGGCAAAAAAATTCTCTCCGTGGCCTTCCCTAAAAAACAGTCCTCCATTGGAGGTTTCCCTACGACAGTGGCCGGATATATGGGATTTTTTTTGCGGGTCATGCACGTAATGTGAAAGACGGGATAATAGTCCTTAAGCGAGTAGTATCCCGTGTGGTCGCCAAAGGGACCTTCTTCCCTTAATTCATCGATATCCACATATCCTTCCAGCACAAATTCCGCATTGGCGGGTACATAAATATCGCAGGTTTTGCACTTTACCAGTTCAAGAGGCGCCTTTCGCAAAAATCCCGCAAATACCATCTCATCAATTTCTTTTGGAAGGGGAGCGGTAGATGCATATATCGTGGCCGGGTCGCATCCAAGAGCCACAGCAACGGGCATCTTTTGCCCTCGCCTTTTATATTTTTCGTATATCTCCCTGCCGTCCTTATGGAGGTGCCAGTGCATCCCCGTAGTCTTCTCGTCAAAAACCTGAAGCCTGTACATGCCCATATTCTGAACACCCGTCTCCGGGTCTCTCGTAATCACCAATGGAAGTGTTATAAATCTTCCTCCATCCCCGGGCCAGCATTTCAATATTGGAAGCCTGTACAGGTTTGGTTCCTCCATGACTTCCTGACAGGCACCTTGTTTTACCTTTTTCGGGAAAATTTTTGCAAGTTTTGCAAGTCTTGTGGCCGACCTTATTTTATTAAATAACCCCACATAGTTTGAAACATCTATCAGCTCTTCTATTTCTCTAGCAATATCATCAAGACTCTCAACTTCCAGTGCCAGCTTCATCCTCTCGTAAGTACCGAAGGTATTTATTAACAGGGGAAACTCCGAACCTTTTACATTTTCAAAAAGGAGCGCGGGGCCTCCTGATTTTACCACTCTATCCACAATTTCGGTTATCTCTAGTTCGCTGTCCACTTGTGCCTTTATCCTCTTTAGCTGCCCTTTTTGCTCTAGCACATTGACGAAGTCCTGTAAGTCTTTGTACATCTCTCGACACTCCACTATTGAAAATCCTTATGGTGAAATTACTAAAATTTATAAAAATCTCCCTTTGCAATTATAGCACACATGGTATTTTCTTAACAAGGGTATTTAATTTGTCTGTTTGTGTCAATAGTTTGTAGGTAAATTATTTAAGATGACCTCACCACTTCAACTTAAGTCTAAATGGAGAAAAAAGTTGAGGTGGTAGCCTGTGCTGACGGCATGAAAGACCTGGTCCCGGCATATGAAAGTTACACCAAAATTGACGGTAAAACAGCGGCCTACATTTGTAAAAGCAGAAACTGCAAAAGTCCAGTAAGCACTCTGGAAGAACTAAAAAAATCCTCCGCACGGTGTAATAAAAAGCCGCAAAAATACTTATGCGGCTTTCTACGACTCCTCGCCCTCTCCCTTTAAAACACCCATCGGCTTTAATTTTACCACGGGCTTTGTAAGTCCCGCATCGACCAATGTAAATACCACTTCGTCGATGTCCTTATAGGCCAGCGGGGCTTCATCGAGCAGGGCTTTCAGATTGCTGGACGCTATTACCACGTTTTTGGTCTGCTCGAGAAGCTCTTCTTTTGTAAATTCGCTCTTTGCCCTCCTTCTAGACATGACCCTTCCCGCTCCGTGGTTTACCGAACAAAACGTGCGGTGTATCTCCGGAAGGCCGACGAGTACGTATGAGGCGGTACCCATACTGCCAGGGATTATCGCGGGATGTCCCGTCTCGCGATAGCAAAGGGGATTATCACCGTGTCCAGCTGGAAGCGCCCGGGTAGCACCCTTTCGGTGGACCAAAAGCCACCTTTTGCCGTGCTTTTCTTTTTTCGCAATATTGTGGGCCACATCGTACAAAAGGTCCAGGCCCAGTTCCGATTCCGGTTTTTTCAGTACTTCAACAAATGCCTCCCTCACGAAGTGGGTTATGAGCTGGCGGTTGCAGAAGGCGTAGTTTGCAGCGCATGCCATTGCCTTCAGGTAGTTCTGCCCGTCCTCCGAAAAAATCGGCGCGCACGAAAGCCCCTTCACCGGTGCCCTGGTTCCGTTTTTCTCCGAATGTTCCCACATGATCCTCGAGTAATCGGTGCAAATCTGGTGTCCAAGCCCTCGGCTTCCTGTGTGAATGAGAACGTACACCATATTTTTGAAAAGCCCGAACCGCGATGCTAGCTCCTCGTCAAATACCTTAGATACCCTTCCGATTTCTATGAAGTGATTCCCGCCACCGATGGTTGCAAGCTGGTCCGCCCTTTCCCGGGCCGCTTTAGGTACGGCTTTGGCGTCACCCCCCTGAATGCACCCTCTGTCTTCTATCCTTTCAAGGTCTTCCTTCCTTCCGTATCCCGCCATAACAAAATACTCCACACCCAGCGTTGCTATCGCCTCTAAATCCGGTCTCCGCAAAGACTTTACCGCGCTGGATTTCCCCACCCCGGAAGGCACCCTGGACGATATAAGGTCCAGAATCTTTGACATTTTTTCCTTATTTACCTCTCCGGCGTCGATTTTGGTAGTAAGAAGCCTTACACCGCAATTTATGTCCATCCCGACGGCCCCCGCCGAAACCACGCCCTTTTCGTAATCGGTGGCCATTACGCCTCCAATAGGAAGCCCAAAACCGGTGTGAATGTCCGGCATCCCTATAACCGGACTTACCACTCCGGGAAGTAGCGACGCATTGAAAAGCTGGTTTATGGCCTCATCTTCCGCAAAATCCTGAAACAGCCTGGGGCTGAGGTATACGTTGATTTCCACCTTCGTTTCGCTGTTCGTAAAGGAATAGCAATTCGTCGATACGAGTCTTAACTTTTCCTTCATCGACCTTCACGCTCCACTCTACGATATGAACCATCTTTTACAACAGGGGACTTCTCCATCCATCTCCAAAGAGTTGTCCTCTCGGCTCAAGTTTTCATCTCACATCATAAGTTTATCATTTCAAGACCTTCTAGTTCAACGGGCATACATTAATTAAAGCTCTTTTTAGGGAAAAATAAAATAAAGAGGTGATAAGATATGGAAATCTTTATCCCCAAAAGGGCCTACTTTGAACGTGATGCTTTAAATTATCCGATAGGCAGGAATATCTACTATAAACTCCAGGAAATGGGGGTGGATGTGGACTTCACGACTTCCCACAACAGAGTTTTGGGCATCCCCGGTAAGACGCCCCAGGAAGCTTACATGGAGGCTAAAAGGACCCTGGTAGTAGGCGTTCGAAAGACCCTGGACTTTGAAAGCTGCAAGCCCTCTGCCCATTACCAGTTACCTCTCGTGACGAGCTGCATAGGTGAATGCGAATACTGTTACCTCAGCACCACTCTTGGTAAAAAGCCTTACATAAGGGTCTACGTGAACCTGGACGAAATCCTTGAACGGGCGAAAAAATATATAGAAGAAAGGTCGCCTGAGGTCACCATCTTCGAAGGGTCTGCCACCTCGGACCCCTTGCCCGTAGAACCTTACACCGGCGCCCTTAAAAAAACCATCGAGTTTTTCGCCAAACAGGAAAAGGGCCTTTTTCGGTTCGTGACAAAGTTTACCAACATCGATTCGCTGCTTGATGCGAAACACGGCGGCAGAACCACCTTCCGCTTCAGCATCAATTCCGAGCGCGTAATAAAAAAATTCGAACACAAAACCCCGCCTTTGGAAGAAAGAATAGGAGCGGCTAAAAAGGTAGCCCTTGCTGGCTACCCCCTTGGCTTCATCATCGGCCCAATATTTTACTACCCTGGTTGGAAATACGATTATGGCGAAATGCTTGAAAAATTAAGTCTGGGACTTTCGGAAAGCGCAAAAAAAGCTATAGAATTCGAACTTATAACCCACCGGTTCACGGCGAGGGCAAAAAAGAACATCCTTGCCGTTTTTCCAAAAACCAAGGTTCCCCTCGATGAAGAAGAAAGGGTTTTCAAATTCGGCCAGTTCGGCTACGGAAAATACGTATACCCTCCTGATAAGATGAGGGAACTCAAGGAATTCTTTGAATTAAAAATCCGGGAATGCTTCCCGGACGCTAAACTTCTATACTTCGTATGAACTGTTCGACTTCATCGCTGAATGAAAGGATGATTTTTTTCGCCTTTACACCTTCTAAGGAATTAAGCTCCCTTTCTAGTCTCCCTGTTTCTTCATCGGAGCCGCAGAGCTGGAGGATAATGAGGCCTTCATCGGAAGAATGGTTTTCATCGGTGTCGTGAATCCCGAGCCTCACTTTTATGTTGTCACCGTATTTCGTCAGCACCTCCTGGACTTTGGGCGCGGAAGCTTTTCTATCCCGCTGTAAAATGGCCATTATGGTTTTGGAATTCACCAAAAATCCTCCCTTCATCCCCCAGCCCTTCCCCGGCATTTATATATTTTGCTCATTTGCCATTAATATACATCGGGCCTTCGATCTTCAAAAACGGGTATGCGTTTCCTCACCTGTTCCACCGCCGACAGGTCTATTACAGCCTCGAAAACGCCCTCCCTTTCGTCGGCTTCCAGCAGCACTTCACCCCAGGGGTCAACGACGATGGAGCACCCGGGAAATTCTGCTTTGCCTTCCCTCCCTACCCGGTTTGCTCCCACCACGAAAAACTGATTTTCTATGGCCCTCACAATGTTCAAAAGTCTCCAGTGCATCTCCCTGGGCTTGGGCCACTGGGCCGGCACAAAAAGGATTTGGGCCCCGAGCAGGGCTATTTTCCTTATAAATTCGGGAAATCTTATATCGTAACAAATGGCAATTCCGCAATTTATGCCGTCCAGTTCAAAGGTGACGGCTTTTTCTCCCGGCGAAAAGTATTTTTCTTCATCCATCAGCCTGAACCTGTGAACCTTGTCGTAACGCGCGACCACCTCTCCGTTTCTATTTATTGCATAGGCGGTATTGTAAACCTTTGGAATCCCATTAGATTCACCACTTCTTATGTCGGCTATCGACCCAGCTACTATGTTAACGCTGTTTTCCTTTGCGACTTTTTTTAGCCATTCTATGGTGGGGCTGCCGTTCCTGTCGGCTATATCCGAAAGCCTTTCCAGAGCATAACTGGTATTCCACATTTCCGGAAGCAAAACAATGTCAGGTTTTACCTTTACCTTCAAAGCTTCTTTAAGCATTCTTTCGGCTTTCTTTCGGTTTTTCTCCGGCTCGCCAAAAGCAACATCCATCTGCAATATGCTCACCTTTAGCATGGTCCTATCCCCTTTATTTTTCCGTCTCCAAAAGGACTTTGATTTTTTCTATGGCATCCTTTATGGCAAGGAAAAGCGGCTTTTTTTCTACGCCAAGAACTGTTATATCCTCATTATCTACAATGGGGATGAGAATCTTTTTAGCCCTGCACGATGCTATGGCTTCGGCGATTTTGGGTGTTATCTCGCCCATCATGCAGTTCGGGATAACTATGCCCAGGGAGCCGACAATCACATCGACTTTATTTACATTATAGAGGATGGCGTTTTCACCGGTGGCACCCTTGTTTGCTTTTTCTTTCATCATGTTTGAAGTGGCTGCTGAATTGGTCCCTAAGGCGTATATTTTTACTTCAGGGGGTAAATCCTGCCTTAATAGGGCTATAATCTGGCTGCCTATACCCCCTCCCATCCCATCCACAACCGCTATTATCATTTTTCATCTTTCCTGCTTTCCAAAATAATCTTATGTTCCAGGAGTTTTATTTCCTTTATTTTCGCATCCAGAATCTTTTGCTCCCCCAGGAGATTGTACATGAAGATTTTGTCACCCTGGGGTTCCATAAAAATCACGTTATCCATTATCTCCCTTTCTTCGCCTCGTTCGTAAAGGTAGACCTTCGATTCACACATAACGTTCACTCCTTATATATGTCTTTTAGCTTCTAGTAGAAAGTCACTGGCCGCCTTTAATGCATCGGCGGCTTTTTCAATCATTCTGGAAGCTTCAATTTTTCCGAGTCTTCTCGATTTTTCAACCCAGCTGCGGAAATTTTCCTCATGGGACCGGTTGTGCTCGATCCAGTGTGCGAGTAAAACCCGCAAGGTATCTATTTCTTTTTTGATTTCACCATTTTCGGTGGTGTTATAGCCGTCCATCATGTTAAAGCCCTCCCAAAATCCCTCAGTATTATTTTACAATACGACCTGCTTTTTTCAAATATAACTATTTGGAGATTAACTTCGTCCAACCCCAGGCAAAAGCCAGCGTAATTAAAGTTCCGGTCACGCCGGCCAGCGCCGTAGATACCCTTTCGTCATTTATGGTTGCAACGGTGTAATCGGGCATCGGCGAAAATCGGAGCACCGGAGATTCGCCTTTTTTTAAAAAACCCAGATCTTCCGCTACCCTCTCGAGGCCGTCCGGATGAGGGGAAGCAAAAGGCGATAAAAAAGCCGCAATAACTAGGGCCAGCAAAAGCACCATCGCCCACCGTTTCAATTTGTTTCACCTCCAGCCTCAGAATTTGCGCAGGCTCCAGATTTCCCATCTAAAAATCTTCTTACATAGCCCACCGCTGCACAGGTTATAATACCTTCACCAATACCTATGACGGCATGAACCAGCATCATGGGAGCGATGACCGCATTCAAGGGCACGGTGCCCGATAGTGCAAGCTCAACACTAGTCAAAAACGCCCCGACAAGAACGGAGATCCAGGCGGAAAGAAACACGGCTGCTATCTCGCTTCCTGAAAATTTCAATTTTTTAACGGCGCTGTAAACGCAGCTGGCAACAAAAGTGGCTGCCACGGCCATATTTAGAATGTTAGCGCCCAGCGCAGTAATGCCCCCGTCCTGGAAAAAAAGGCACTGAACTATAAGCACCGCGCTAAGGATTAGACTGGCACTGTAAGGTCCGAACAAAATGGCAGCCAGCGCCGCCCCCAGCAGATGGCCCGAGGTGCCGGCCATTACCGGGAAATTGACCATTTGAGCGGCAAAAATGAAGGCTGCCATTACACCCAGGGAAGGAACATCTCTTTCGCCCAGTTCCTCTTTTACTTTTGTCATGCTGTACTTAAGTGCAGCTAAACTTGCGGCTGATGTGGCAACTGCGGTTTTGGCATCGAGAAAACCATCGGGAATGTGCATAATTGGTTCCCCCTTATGTATTCGTAATTAAAAAAGCCATGAAGAAGCCTTGTGGATTCATCCACTTGAGGCCTTCATGGCTGTTTCCGTACCTTCATGATACTTTCCTAAAATCTTTTCAATTTTTCCTCTGACATTATTATAAAAAATTTGTTATATTTTTGTCAATCCCTTTGCGGCATATTTTTAAGAAGCTTATTCACCAGCTCTGCTGCTTCATCTATTGTTTTCGGAGCTTTTTCAACCTTTAATCCGTGAATCCTGTTAAAAAACCTGACTACCTTGGGAAATTCCAGTCCGGCCCCTTTTATTATTTCTCCCCTGCAAAGAACTTCAGTCCCCCCTTGAGCCAGAACCCTCCCTTCTCTCATCACCACGATTTCATCGGCCCATTCATAGGCAAAATCTACATCATGGGTGGCGATAATAACCGTTCTCCCTTCCTGGTTTTCCTTTTCCAGGATATCAAAAAGATTTTCCTTGCTCTTCGGGTCGAGGAAAGCGTGAGGCTCATCCAGCACCAAAATCTCGGGCTTCACTGCAAGCACTCCCGCTATGGCCACCCTCTTTCTCTGGCCGTAACTCAAATGAAAGGGCATTTTATCGGCGAATTCCTCCATACCCACGGCCCTCAGAGCCTCCTTTACCCTGATTTCAATTTCTTCCCGCGGAAGGCCGAAATTTGCCGGGCCGAAGGCCACATCATCCCATACCGTCGGGGAAAAAACCTGATCGTCGGGGTCCTGGAACACAAGGCCTACCATTTTTCTTACCAGTTTCTCGTTTTTCCGGTTGACCTCCACTCCCAAAATTTTTACACTGCCCTGCTGAGGGAGATATATGCCGTTCAAATGAAAAAGAAGCGTGGATTTTCCCGCACCATTGTGTCCCAAGATGGCCGTCTTTGAGCCTTTTTTTACTTTCATCGTGACGCCTCTGAGTGCTACGGTTCCGTCTTTATGCCGGAAAGCAAGGTTATGAATTTCTACCGCATAATCCATGAAAATGCCCCCATTTCGGCGACTTTGAAAAAAAGCGGCACTCCGGCCACCAGCGCTCCAAAAGCGAAATCCTTTTTCCCCGGTCTTGCTGGAGCTGAAAGTAACCTTATATCCCCGCCGTAACCTCTAGATAGCATTGCTTGATATACCCTTTCGCTTCTTTCGTAAGATCTAAGAAACAACACAGCGACCGTCTGCCCTATCACCTTCATGGTGGGGGTATGCCAGAAGTTCCTGCCCTTCGAATATCCCCTTGCCTTTCTCGCTTTCTTCATCCTTGAAAGTTCATCGGTTAATATATTCGCATACCTAATTGTAAAACCGATGAGGTTCACCAGTACATCGGGAACGTGCAAAACCTTTAAGGAAAAGACCAGCTCCCTGAAGCTCATGCTGTAAATCACGGAACTCAATACAACTATAGCGCAAAGCGCCCTTAAAAAAAGGACGGCACCACTTACGCTCGCGTATAGCTGCCCTGCATAAAAATTGGCAAAAGCGGCCGCAGCGCTCATGGAGCCTGCAAACAAAACGGGAACGAAAATGCGCCGCACCGAGTTTAAAATAGGAAATCCGGTAAGGCAAAGAAGGATAATATAAAATCCTAAACAGGCGGCGAGATATTCCCAGGTGCGGATAGTAGCCACAACGGCAACGTAGATAATTGCCGATACTAGCTTTACACGGCTGTCCAGCCGACAAAAAAGATAGCTTCTTTTCTCTTCTAGATAAAATGCGCTGTTCAAATCAAACACCTCTAACAGAAAAAAAGGCAAATCTGCACCCACATGCCTGTAAAATGATTATATATTAAAAGTGCCGTAAAGCGCAATCCGAAGATTATGTATTAAAAAATCGGCACCGACCATTACAGTCGGTGCCGATTTTTTAATTAACCGTATTCTTCTACAGCTTCAATTACGGCTTTCAAATTTTCCACCGGCGTATCGGCTGGTACCGAGCCTACTCCGGCGGCCAGTATGAAGCCTCCTCCCGGCTTCACCTGCTCCAGTAAATTTCTGATATATTCCTTTATCTTTTCCGGCGTTCCGCCGACCAGCAGTCCGACCGGTATACCTCCCATGACACACGTATGGCCCTTCAGCAATTGTTTCGCTTTAACCACGTCGGTCTTTTCAAAATACGCAACTCCCCATCCTTTAGGCAGTTCCAAAATGGTTTCCAGGTGAGCGTCGTGGCGCCCTTCGAAGAAGACCCAGGATTTTATGCCTTCTTCTAATAGCCTGAGTATGATGGCTTTCAGCGTCGGCCAGTAAAACTCTTTGTAAAGCTTTGGCGACAGGTACTCGTTTAGGTGCAGTGGGAACATAGCGTATTTGGCTCCCATGGCCTTAAAAGATAATGAGTAGTTTATCAGGAGTTCTACCAGCGCTTCGGCGGCTTTTTTGACCTTTTCCGGGTATCTTCGGATATCCAATATTAAATTGTCCACCCCTCTTAATATGTATATACAAGTTTTTTTTCACTATTAGTATATTACTATTGCAAAAATGTCAAGCTATTCGTACATATCAATTTTTTTAATTTTATATTGCAATTCTTTTTTTTATTCTATCCCATCTTTTTTCTGCCACAGCCCAGTCCACATTTTGCATGAAAGCCCTTATATAATCGGCTTTTCTCGTGCCGTAATCAATAAAATATGCATGTTCGTATACGTCCAAAACTAAAATTGCTCCGGTGTTCTGAATAACGCCGTGGTCATGGGCATCCAGCAGGTAATTGAAAAGCCTTCCACCCCTTCTGTCGTAAACCAAAACTGCCCAGCCTCGGGCGGAGATGCCTGTAGCCGTAAAATCTTCCAGCCATGCTTTGTAAGAGCCGAAATCCTTTTCTATCTGCCTCATGAGGTCTCCTTTGGGCACGCCGCCAGGCCCTCCTAAGTTTTCGAAATAAAGTTCGTGAAGTATGACCCCGTCCATGGCGTAGGTTTCTGCCTTTTTCAGGCCGCGAAAATCGCTGTACGTGGCGTTCGCCTCCTGGCGGTTGGCCGAAAGAAGAAAACCGCGGATTTCATTGACCTTGTTTACGTAGCCTTTGTAGAGTACCTCGTAATGTTCGCGAATCTGACGCTCGGAAAATCCGGGCATCAAGAGGAGCCTGGGATTCATAGGTATAGGCTTAATTTTATTTTCTGCGCTTTTCATACAGTCTCACCCCCGGAGAGTTCTTTCCCCCTTTCATAATATTCACTTTAAGTTTCTCTGCCCCCAACAAACTAGTTAAAATATTAAAGGTGGTTGAAAAGCCGTTTTTGGCCTTTCAACCACCCTCTTTCAAAAATCGACTATTTCAAGCTTTACTTTGCCACTTTTGCTGCTTCGACTATAGCCTTCACGTAGCCGTATGTATCTTCGAGCGTCGCTCCGGTTACCGCATCCACCTTCTCCCTCATCTGTTCCTTCGTAGAGCTCGCCAGCATGGACTCGAGTTCAGCTATGGTCTTGCCCTTCACAAATTTGACTATTCCACCAAAGTTCTCGTTTACAGTCTTGGTCGCACCACCCTTGGTCTTCATGTTGTTGCTGTAGTATTCCGCATTGGTAAGCTTCGACGCCAATACATACCCTTCCTTCACATAAGTCCCAAATTCCTGGTCCATATTGGGTACTCCTTTTGCTACGTCCTTAGACATGAACTGATAGTCGTCTATGTATGCAGCCACTATCTTGTCACCCAAAACTACTGCCGTTGCAAGGGTGAAACACTTGGTTCCGTGAGCCGCATAGTCAACTTTGCCTATCTTTAGATTTCCGAGGTCTTTCGCATCCACCATTACGGCGTCGGCATCAGGCGTCGCCTTCGCAATTTTTGCTGCTTCGACTATAGCCTTCACGTAGCCGTATGTATCTTCGAGCGTCGCTCCGGTTACTGCATCCACCTTCTCCCTCATCTGTTCCTTCGTAGAGCTCGCCAGCATGGACTCGAGTTCAGCTATGGTCTTGCCCTTCACAAATTTGACTATTCCACCAAAGTTCTCGTTTACAGTCTTGGTCGCACCACCCTTGGTCTTCATGTTGTTGCTGTAGTATTCCGCATTGGTAAGCTTCGACGCCAATACATACCCTTCCTTCACATAAGTCCCAAATTCCTGGTCCATATTGGGTACTCCTTTTGCTACGTCCTTAGACATGAACTGATAGTCGTCTATGTATGCAGCCACTATCTTGTCGCCGGCTACAGCTGCGATGGCGACGGTAAAGCATTTTGTTCCATGCGCTGCATAGTCAACCTTTCCTATTTTTACCGCAACTTTCTGAGTCTGAGGCGGAGTTGCCGGTGTAGCTTTAGTTACCTGTGTAGCTGGCGTTGCCGGTTTTGCAGCCGTCTTCGGTGCTAACTTCGCCAGAGTCTTTGGCCCTACTATACCGTCCACTTTAAGACCATTTTTCTTCTGGAAGTCCTTTACCGCAGCCAATGTCTTGGGTCCGAATATACCGTCCACCTTGAGCTTATAACCATGCTGGTTGAGCAGCGTCTGCAGCAGCTTTACGTCCTGTCCGCGGGAGCCGTAAGCCAAAAGTCGTTTTATGCCGCTTACGCTGGTTACCGCGGTGGAAGCTGCCGGCTTCTTCACCGTAGCCTGCACAGGAGCGGGTTTGGTGGTCTTCGCAGGCGTCGCCGGTGTTTTATTTTGTGTTGAACTGTTGTTCGATGAATCGGTAGCTGCTGAAACTGCGTCCACCTTGAAGAATTTTGCAACCTGAATTGGTGCAACAATAGAGACGATAAATGCGGTGAGGACCAAAAGGGCTACAGCAAATAATTTTTTGTTCATACAAGACCCCCTTTTTTAAAATAATTTCTTTGATGCAACCCTTTATTAACTAAGGGTTGCATTTGGAAATAAATTGTTCAAGTAATCACTTTTACCATTATTATAATATACACAAGTATAAATTTCAATAAATTTTTCAAACTTAAGTTACAATATTTATACGTATCATCTAAAAACCAGTCGATTATCTCCCGGAAAAGGAATTTTGTCGGAGAAAGGGTCTGCAAAACATGCGGCTCTATGTGAGGTAAATCACATCTTTACACTTCAAAACCTGTTATGATTGAATTAGATTCAAGCAAGACAGGGAGGTTTCGAACATGGCAATAAGGAAAATAGTCCATATCGATGAAGAAAAGTGCAACGGCTGCGGGCTTTGCGTTCCGGCCTGCGCCGAAGGTGCCATACAGATTATAGACGGAAAGGCAAGGCTCGTCTCGGATAAGTACTGCGACGGGCTAGGTGCCTGCCTCGGCGAGTGCCCGAGGGGTGCGATTACTATCATCGAAAGAGAAGCCGAAGAGTTTGACGAAGAGGCGGTAAAGGAACACCTGGCCCGCAGCAAATCCGAACCCTCGGTGCATACCCACCATCACGGATTTTCATGCCCTGGAAGCCGGGTGATAGACTTAAAACACGAATCGGAGACCGGAGAAAACGCAAAAGCCCCGACAAAAGCTTTTTCCGATGGAGAAGTTTTTTTGAGCATCAGGTCCCAGCTTTCGAACTGGCCGGTCCAGCTCATGCTGGTGCCCGTGGAAGCTCCTTACTTTGAGGGGACCGACCTTTTGGTGACCGCAGACTGCGTGCCCTTCGCATACCCCAACTATCACCTGGAACTTTTAAAGGGCAAAAGTGTGGTCATAGGCTGCCCCAAACTCGATGATGGCAATTATTACGTAAAAAAGCTTGCGGAAATTTTCAAGCGCAACGACATAAAGAGCGTAACCGTGGCCCACATGGAAGTGCCCTGCTGCTACGGCTTGGTGAAAATTGTTGAAGAAGCGTTAAATCTTTCTGGGAAGGATATACCGCTGAACGTGGTGGAGATAGGAATTAAGGGAGATAGAAAGAATTAAACCCATCTATTGGATGATTTAAAGCCTTTATCCATAAAAAAAGAGCCATCCTTGGATAATGGATGGCTCTTTACACAACGAACTTAATTTTTTAACATCAAAAAAGGAGGAAGATCCATGTCCTTCTGGAAATGTCCTGGCCAGGATAAAAGTTTCTGGAGACCTGAAGATATATTTGAGTCTCCCTGCCCCCACTGCGGCCACAGTATAGAGTTCTGGAAAAATGATGTGACCCGGCGCTGCCCTAATTGCAAAAAACAGATAGCCAATCCCAGATTCGACCCCGGTTGTGCTACCTGGTGCTCCCATGCAGAAAAATGTCTTGGCGAAATGGCAAAGGTAATCAAAAGCCAGCCACAAATAATCCAGAGCCGCCTGCAAGCAGCGCTGTGCAAAAAACTAAAGCCCGAGGACCGGGATTTGTTGAGCCGGTCCCTGAAAGCAGCCAAAAAGGCAGTAGAAATGGCCCTGGCTGAAAAAAAGGAACCCCTCATCCCCTTGGCGGTAAGCCTTATCGGTCCGGCCGCGCGGGCGAAGGGCTGGTCCCGGGAGGAGGTGCTGGACCTGCTGGAGGAGGCGGGTATCGACGACGAAAGCACTGCTTTTAGAATTTATCAAGCGATCGAAGCCGGCGATGGCGCCGGTAATGACCATCGCTAATTTTTCGGTAAAACAGGGGTCTCAACTGTCATACTTCCCCTTTTTCTAGAAGTTTCTCGAACTCGGCCTCATTCAGGATTTTTATTCCCAACTTCAGAGCTTTTTCGTATTTGGACCCCGGGTCCTTTCCTACTACCACGTAGTCAGTCTTTTTGCTCACGCTGCCGGTGACTTTGCCGCCGAGTTTTTCTATAAGTTCGGTAGCTTGTTGCCTTGTATATTTCTCCAGGGCCCCGGTAAGGACGAAGGTAAGTCCTTCTAAAGGCTTTGGCCCCTCTTCCTTCTTTTTTGCTTCCATGTTAACCCCGGCGGCTTTCAAGCGGGAAATGAGAGCTTTTGTCTGCTCCTGTCTGAAAAACGCCAGGATACTTTCTGCTATCTTGTCGCCTATTTCGGGAACTTTTATCAGGTCCTCGTAGGTAGCCTTTTCAAGCTCCTCCATCGAACCGAAGGCATCGGCCAGAAGCGACGCCGTCCTGGAACCCACGAAGGGGATTCCAAGAGCGTATATCACCCGGTCAAGAGGCCTCTTTTTGCTTTCCTCGATGGCGGAAAGCAGATTGGCAGCAGATTTTTCTCCCATGCGCTCTAAGGTGACGAGGTCCTCCCGCTTCAGGTAGTAAAGGTCGGCAGCATCCTTAATAAGCCCCTGCGATATCAGGAGTGAAACTATGGCCGGGCCGAGCCCCCTTATGTCCATGGCGTCCCGCGAGGCAAAGTGCTCGATGCTCCTCCTTATCTGGGCCGGACAACCGGTGCTGTTGGTGCAGCGGTACGCCGCTTCTCCCGGAAGCCTGACCGCCTCGGAACCGCACTCGGGACAGCGGCGGGGCATTTCGAAATCCCGCTCTTTTCCCGTGCGCTTTTCTTTTACAACTCCCACCACTTCGGGGATCACATCGCCGGCCTTGTGGACTATCACCGTATCGCCTATCTTTATGTCCTTTTCCCTAATGTAGTCCTCATTGTGCAAAGTGGCTTTGCTTACCGTAGACCCGGCTATCCTTACCGGCTCCAAAACCGCGGTGGGGGTCAGCACTCCCGTCCTACCAACCCTTACGATTATGTCCTTAATCACAGTCGTCTTCTGTTCTGCAGGAAACTTATATGCTATCGCCCAGCGGGGGCTTTTGGCGGTCGAACCTAAGAGCCTTTGCTGCTCGAGGGAATTAACTTTAATGACCATCCCGTCAATCTCGTAGGGCAGTTCGTGGCGCTTTTCGTTCCAGCTGAGGCAGTAGTCCACGACGTCGTCGAATTTATCGAAAAGCACTATGTGAGGATTTACCCGCAGGCCTATTCTTTTGAAGAACTGGAGCGCTTCATAGTGGGTCTCGAATTCTATCCCTTCCGCATAACCCAAGCCATATATGAAAACGGCAAGGGGCCTTTTGGCCGTAACTTTGGGGTCAAGCTGTCTCAAAGAACCCGCCGCCGCGTTCCTGGGGTTTGCGAAGAGCGGAAGCCCCTGTTCTTCCCTCTCTTCGTTCAATTTCCTGAAGTCCTCCTTCGGCAGGTACACCTCGCCTCTTACTTCAAGAATAGCCGGGCTTTTATCGGGTGGAAAATCAAGCTTAAGCGGTACGCTCTTTATAGTCTTTACGTTTTGGGTTACATCCTCCCCTACTTCGCCGTCACCCCTGGTGGCGGCGGTTTTGTAAATGCCGTTTTCGTAAGTTATCGAAACCGCAAGTCCGTCTATCTTAAGTTCCACCACGTACTCCACGTCATTTCCTACAACTTCCGTAACCCTCCTGTGGAAGTCCCTCAGTTCCCCTTCATCGAAAGCGTTGGAAAGGCTCATCATGGGGACGCGGTGAACCACCTGAGTAAAATAGGGAAGAGGCTCTCCCCCAACCCGCTGGGTGGGAGAGTCGGGCGTTACCAGTTCGGGAAACTTTCTTTCGAGCTCTTCTAGTTCCCTCATCAATTTGTCATACTCCGCGTCGGAAATTACCGGGTTGTCGTATACGTAGTACTGCTTGTTGTGATAGTTTATGAGCTCCCTCAATTCCTTTATCCTTTTTTCGGCTTCGGACTTTTTCATACACTCCATCCTCTCAAATGGAATTTCATTTTTTCTCTTTTTATATCTTCACAAGAGGAGCGTACTTTAATATGAGGCGTTTTGTCCCTTCCGATGCAAAATTTACCGCTATTTCCGCATCTTCTCCCTTACCGTAGACGGCGGTTACCACACCTTCACCCCATTTGGAGTGCTTCACCCTGTCGCCGGGGTTTAATTTTAACTCCTTTCGCTTCTCCGTTTCTGATGATTGTTTTATCGCGGACTTGAAGTGCACCACCGGCTTTGTTTTTTTTACTTCTCCGACATCTTCCTCTAATGTATCATCTTCAGGACCGATTTCCTTTAAAAGCCTTGCCGGTATCTCGTCGATAAATCTTGACGCCGAATAAAATGAGGTGTTGCCGTAGAGGTTTCGCCTCCACGCTCTTGTCAGGTAAAGCCTTTTTTTGGCTCTGGTTATCCCCACATAGCAAAGTCTTCGCTCTTCCTCCAGCTCATATTCATCGAACATCGACCTGGAATGCGGGAATATACCCTCATCCATGCCGCTTAAGAAAACCACCGGAAACTCGAGGCCTTTCGCACTGTGCAACGTCATCAAAACCACCGCATCTTTGTTATCGTCAAGCTCGTCCACATCGGAGAGCAGGGCAATTTCGGCGAGGAAGTCCTGGAGGCTTGCTCCTGGAAATTTCCTCTCAAATTCTTCGGCCACACCTACCATTTCTTTCAGGTTTTCTATCCTGCTCTGGGCCTCCGGTGAATTCTCGGCTTCAAGTTCTTCGATGTATCCCGTTTTTTCAAGAATATAAGCTATCAATTCCGGAATCGAAAGCGAATTTTGTTTTTCTATAAAATCATTAATTAGGCTCGCAAAATTCTTAAGTTTTGCAGATACTCTCGATGAAAAATTGTAAACCTCCTCTTTTATTATGTCATATACGGACCTTTCATTTTCCTCCGCCACTCTTTTCAGTTCGTAGACAGTAGCCTCGCCTATGCCCCTTCGAGGCACGTTTATAATCCTCAAAAGGCTCACATCATCTGAAGGATTTGCCACAACCCTCAGGTATGCCATTATGTCCTTTATTTCTTTCCGCTGGTAAAATTTCAGGCCTCCCACTATCCTGTAGGGGAGTCCCATCTTCACCATCATTTCTTCCAGCACGCGGGACTGGGCATTGGTTCGGTAGAGCACCGCAAAATCTTTAAAGTTGAATTTCTGGGCGTTGACCAGCTTTTCTATTTCCCGGGCAATGAAGAACGCTTCTTCATGCTCGTTTTCCAGCGTAACGAGATAAATTTTTTCACCTTTGCCGTTTTTGGTCCAGAGATTCTTCTTTTTCCTGCCCAGGTTGTGGCTTATCACGCTGTTTGCCGCATCGAGGATGTTTTGGGTCGAGCGGTAATTTTGCTCGAGCCTTATGACGGTAGCATCCGGAAAATCCTCTTCGAAGTCCAGGATATTCCGGATATCCGCACCTCTGAAGCTGTATATGCTCTGGTCGTCGTCCCCCACAACGCACAGGTTCCTGTGCTTTTCGGCCAGCATCTTTACGAGAACGTACTGCGCTCTATTTGTGTCCTGGTATTCATCTACCAGTATGTGCTTGAACTTCGTCTGGTAATGGTAAAGAACCTCGGGACATTCTCTGAAAAGCTCGACCGTCTTCATTATGAGGTCGTCGAAGTCCAGGGCATTCAGCTCCTTCAGTTTTTTCTGATAAAGTTCGTATATCCTCGCCAAAGTCTTTTCCCTTATGTCCTTTGCCCTGTCGTAGCACTCTTCCGGCGTAAGCAGCCCGTCCTTGGCCCTTCCTATAAAATTCAAAACTGCCTGAGGCGAGTATTTTTTGTCGTCAAGCCCCAGAGCTTTGACGGAATCCTTTGCCACAACCTGTTGGTCCTGGGTGTCGAATATTACGAAGTTCCTGCTGTAGCCCAATTTCTCAATGTCGGATCTCAGGATCCGGACGCAAGCCGAATGGAAGGTGCTGACCAGCATCCCCTTCGCCCAGGGGATAAGTCTTTCGATCCTTTCTTTCATTTCCTCGGCGGCTTTATTGGTAAAGGTTATGGCCATTATACTGCTCGGGTCTACGCCCATGTATTCAATCAGGTAGGCGATTCTGTACGTCAGCACCCGGGTCTTGCCGCTTCCCGCCCCCGCCAGGACAAGAAGAGGCCCCCCGGGGTGTGTTACGGCTTTCCTTTGCTCTTCGTTTAGTTCGGATAAAAAATCCATTTTTACCTCCTACAGAAAAGTAGCGTGGGTTCCACGCTACTTTTTTTTCTCATCAAGCTCCTTTAATCTTTCCAAAATCATTTTGTAGCCATCGGCGCCGTAGTTCAAAAAACGCTTGACCCTGCTTATGGTGGCAGTGCTGGCTCCGGTTTTTTCGGCAATATCGCTATATGTAAATCCGGCTTCCAGCATCTCGGCCACCTGAAGCCGCTGCGCCATGGCCTTTACCTCCGCAATGGTGCAAATATCCTCGAAAAAGCGATAGCATTCTTCCTTCGTCCTCAAAAGCGCTATTGCCTCAAAGAGCCTATCAATGGCCGGGTCGGCCAACCTCTGGAGTTGCATTTTATCACTCCACATTAAATATTCAGCTTACGAGTTCTAAAAGCACATTGGTATAAATCCTCAAGTTTTTCAAAAGGTCTTCAATCTCGATGTACTCGTCCTTTTCGTGGGCAACTTCCGGTTTCCCCGGAAAACCAGGTCCGAAAGCCACCGCGTTTTTGAACATCCTCGCATACGTTCCGCCGCCTATGGAAAAACAGTAGGCCTTTTCTCCCGTAACCTTTTCGTAAGCCGCCTTTAAGCTCCTAACTATAGCGCTATCCTCAGGGACGTAATGGGGCGGATTGTCGGATATCTTTTCAACTCGAACTCCCTCGATGAGACTTTCCCTTATTTTCGAAATCACCTCTTCCCCTTTATACTTTATGGGATACCTGATGTTTACAACGACCTCGCCGGATTTTTCATCCATTCGGATTACTCCCACATTAAAGGTAAGCGGCCCCGATATCTCATCGGAAAAATCGACTCCCAATCCCCTGCCCGTAGTATCAAGGCCTATTTTTTCGTTCAGGAAAAGAATAAATTGCCGCTGTCCTTCATCATCGATGTCGAGTTCCGAAAGAAAAGTTATGAGCTGCATTACCGCATTTTTCCCCTTGTGGGGTATGCTTCCGTGGGCGGAAACGCCATGAGATTTAATAGCAAATGTACCATCGACCTTTGAAAGCTCCAAATCGTACCCGGTTCTTTCTTTGAATTCTCTGAACCTTTCTTCTATGTATACGGCATCACCTTTCAAAACTGCCTCAGCATAATCCGGCACCATGTTGGGTCTGTGGCCGCCTTTCAAGGAAACGAGCGTTACTCCTCCTTCTTTCGCTTTCTTGTTATTTTCAAAATCGCTCGTCAAAGAAAATGTAAGGATGCCCTTTTCGCCGTTTATAATCGGATATTCCGCATCGGGCGAAAAAGCCATGGTGGGCTCTTCGTCGTGTTCCAAGTAGTATTTTATGCATCTCATTCCGCTTTCCTCGTTGGTGCCGAATATCACTCTAACCCGCCGGTTGAATTTCACTCCGGCATCCTTCAAAGTTTTTAAAGCGTACAGAGCCGTCATGGCAGGCCCTTTATTGTCAGCCGCACCCCTGCCGTAGATTTTTCCATCGTGGATTTCCCCGCCGTAGGGAGGATAGGTCCAGCCCGATCCTTCCGGCACCACATCCAGGTGAACCAGTATCCCCACCATTTCGTCTCCTTCGCCCCACTCGGCCCATCCCACGTAGTTGTCCAGGTTTTTAGTCCTGAAGCCGAAACTCCTGGCAAGGTTTAAAGCATAATCAAGGGCCTGTGCCACTCCTTCTCCGAAAGGCTTCCCTTCAAGCGGCGGTTCTTCAACGCTCCGTATCCTGATTATTTCACAAACCGACTTTATCAGGGGTTCCACATTAAGTTCTATGGCCTTTTCAATATCCATTATAAAACCCCTCCCTTTTTTTAACGAGCGATAAAAAATTTCCTTCAGCTTACGATAAGTTTTTTGATGGCATGCGTCAATAACGCAAAAGTAGTACCCAGAAAAGCACCGCTGAGCACATCGGAGGGGTAGTGCATTCCGGTGTATATCCTGGAAAATCCCACCAATGTGGCCAGCGAATATATGGCATACCTATAGGCAGGAAAATAAAGGGAAAATACCACGGCCAGGCAAAAGCCTGCAACTGTGTGCCCGGAGGGAAAGGAATGGTCCTTCAGCAGCTTTCTCCAGAATGTGTTCACGTTGGGCAAAACCATATACGGTCTTTTCCTGTAAATGCTCTTTTTAAAAATTTGCACTATTCCCTGGCTCCCCGTGAGGGCGAAAAAGGCTTCGCTTGCGGCAATCCTGGCTTCCTCTTTGCCAAAAATATAAAGAAAGGCACACAAAAGCACTGAAAATGTGGCACCGCCGAGATGGGTTATGCGTGGCATTATCGCATCCAAAGGCCTGCACTTTATCCTTTGATTCAGGTACATAAAAAGATTTTTATCCTTTTGATGCAATCCCTCAATAATTTTAACTAGGAAACTTCTCAAAAAAGGCGACCCCCTACTCCACTATTTCCACCACTATGCCGTTCTTCTCAACGGCTTTTATCAAGGGATTTATTACTTCGCCGTTTTTTTGCACATCAAAAGCCGATTGCAGGGATTTGCCGACGATTATGTGGGTTATCTGATTATTCCTCGCATAATCGGCCAAGGTCTGGTATACTTTTTTCCCTGCCAAAATCGAAACCGTTCCTCCCAGATTTTTTGCCATTTCGAAAAGCTCCAGCAATATTTTGTGCTGCTTTAAATCCTTGTTCAGATCCTCCGATTTATTTACGTATACTACGCAAAATTCCCCTCCTAGCTCTCTCGCCCTTGCCGCCCCCCTCTTTATCAGCCTTTCGCAGCTCTTCTGTGGAGTCACGCACACCATTATCCTGTGCTCCACCGAGGGGTCAAAAATAATACCCATGGGTAAACCCCTTTCGTTCTGTGTTATCATCTCCATCTTTATTATACTATGAATATAAAACTTTCAGCAACAAATACAATGTCTTACTGAGAAATAAAAAGGCCGTCTGCTTTTTCCGCACTTTCTCGCATCGGGGGGATGCCATCGCCCATGGGTTTTATCGCTCTCTTTATAACCTCGTCCATAGTCTTCACAAAGACAAAGCAAAGGTCTTCCTTTACGTTTTGAGGCACTTCTTCTAGGTCCTTTATATTTTCCTCGGGAAGTATTACGGTCTTGATACCCGCGCGGTGGGCTGCCAGTACCTTTTCTTTTATTCCCCCGACCGGCAAAACCCTCCCCCTCAGCGTTATTTCTCCCGTCATGGCCACCGTCCTGTCCACAGGACGTCCGGAAAGGGCGGAAATTAAGGCACAAGCCATGGTTATTCCCGCAGAAGGACCATCTTTCGGTATGGCTCCTTCGGGCACATGAATGTGAACGTCGTACTTTTCATGGAAATCCTCATCTATCCCCAACTCAGCCGCCTTGGACCTGACGTAGGTGTATCCCGCGTGGGCCGATTCCTGCATGATATCTCCGAGCTTGCCGGTAAGTATCAGCTTTCCCTTTCCCTTCATGACCGTGGCTTCGACGCTCAGTATGTCGCCCCCCATTTCCGTCCAGGCAAGGCCGGTCGCCACCCCTACCTGGTCGGTTTCCTCGATAACTCCATAGCGGAACCTGGGCGTCCCCAGAAACTTTTCGACCATCGCGACGTCCACATCCACCGACCTTTTTTCTCCTTCCACCACTGACCTGGCCACTTTACGGCAAATACCGGCTATTTCCCGCTCTAAATTTCTCACGCCGGCTTCTCGCGTATAGTTGCGGATGATGTGTATCACGGCTTCATCGGAAAACACCAGATTCTCGGCACTTAGACCGTGTTCTTCGATCTGCCGGGGGATTAAATGGAACTTCGCTATTTGAAGTTTCTCGTACTCTGTATATCCCGGAATCGATATGACTTCCATGCGGTCGAGCAGGGGTCTCGGAATGTTAAACAGAGTATTGGCGGTCGCTATAAACAAAACTTTCGAAAGGTCGAAAGGAAGTTCTATGTAGTGGTCGGAAAAGCTGTGATTTTGCTCGGGGTCAAGCACTTCCAGCAAAGCGGCGGTCGGGTCTCCCCTAAAGTCCGAGCTCATCTTATCGACTTCATCGAGCAGGAACACGGGGTTTTTGGTTCCCGCCTGTCTCATCCCTTGAATTATCCTGCCCGGAAGCGCCCCCACATAAGTTCTCCTGTGTCCGCGGATTTCTGCTTCATCCCTGACTCCACCGAGCGACACCCTTACGAATTTCCTTCCCATGGCCCTCGCGATGGATTTGGCGAGGGACGTCTTGCCCACCCCCGGAGGGCCCACAAGGCAAAGTATGGGCGATTTCATGGCTCCCGCGAGCTTTCTTACCGCAAGAAATTCCAGAATTCGCTCCTTCACCTTTTCAAGCCCGTAGTGGCCCTCGTTCAAAACTTTTTGCGCCGATTTGACATCCAAGACATCCTCTGTAAAGTTGTTCCAGGGAAGGGCGACAATCCAGTCCAGATAATTTCTTATGACCGCCACTTCCGCCGACACCGGGGGAGTCCTCTCAAATCTTTCCACTTCCTTCAATACCTTTTGCTCAAGGTCATCCGGAAGATTTAAGGCCTTTATCTTTTTTCGATACTCGTTGGCTTCCTGCGTCTTTTCGTCCTGCTCCCCTAGTTCCTGCTGTATGGCTTTTATCTGTTCTCTGAGGTAAAATTCTTTCTGAGATTTTTCCAGCTGTTTTTTCACCCGGTTATTTATCTTTTTTTCTAGCTCAAGGATTTCTATCTCCCTTGTGAGAATCTCGAATAGGATTCTGAGCCTCTCTTTTACATCTAATGTTTCTAATATCTTTTGCTTGTCTTCGATTTTCAGATTGAGGTGAGATGCTACGGCATCGGCAAAACGGCCGGGGCTTTTTAGATTACCTATAGAAATCAAGGCCTCCGGACTCACCTTATGGTTTAATTCGGCGTAATTTTCAAAAAGGTTCATCGTGCTTCGCATGAGAGCTTCTTCTTCCGGGCTAATTTCCATATCATCTTCCAATATTTCGGTAACCCTGACTTTGAAAAAGGGTTCGGTCTTTATATATTCTTCTATCCGGGCCCGGTTGAGTCCTTCCACCATCACCCTTATGGTATCTCCCGGCATTTTCAAAAGCTGCTTTATCTTGGCCACCGTCCCTGTCGCATATATGTCTTCCGGCACAGGGAAATCCACTCTCGCATCTTTCTGGGCGACAAGGAGAATTTTTTCGTCGGCCACCATAGCTTCTTCCAGGGCTTCGATGGACTTGTCCCTGCCAACGTCGAAATGAAGTATCATTTTCGGGAAAACCAGAAGGCCTCTAAGGGGCAGAAGCGGCAAGATTCGTATGTTCTTTTCCCTTTTCACAAAATTTCCCCCTGCATTTTTCACATAATTGGATTATATTCCTCCTAACTTTTTATTCGATAAAATCTTTTTAATTCCTTCCGAACGCAAAGGCCATTTTTTTGTCATTCTTCGGCTCTTCTTCCGAATTCACCAGGGCATATTCTATCACTTCTTCTATCCTGTCCACGGCTAAAATCCTCACATCCCAAGTTTTAAAAAGGTCCTGCCAATTTTCCCTGGGTATTATTACAGTCGTCGCACCAGCCCTCTTTGCAGCTTCTATTTTCGCCACGATTCCACCTACCGGCTTTACATAACCCCGGATGGACAGCTCTCCTGTCATAGCCACCAAATTATTCACTGGAATATTGGTTATGGCTGAGTATATGGCCGTGGCTACCGTAATTCCGGCCGACGGCCCGTCTATGGGAGTACCTCCCGGAAAGTTGATGTGTATGTCGAAATCTTCCGGCCTCAATCCGAGATACTTTTTAAGTACAGTCAGACAGTTATCCACGGCTCCTCTTGCGGTAGCCTTTCGCCTCAGCTTGTGCGTTTCTCCTCCCATTTCCTCTTCTTCCATAATTCCCGTTACAGTGAGCTTGCCCTTCCCTTTCTCCACGGGTATTGCTATGGCTTCTATTTCCATCAGAGTACCCATGTTGGGACCGTAAACAGCAAGGCCGTTAGCACATCCTACCTGTGGACAGGAGTGCACCCTCTTTTCCGGACGCGGCGAATACTGGCCGCTGTTTACCACCCACTCCACATCCTTGGCCTCTATCTTTTTTCTTTTTTCTATCTGCGCGAGCCCCGCTGCCATTTGCAGTATGTTGACCGCTTCCCGTCCGTTTGTGGCGTATTTTTTTATCGTCTCTACAGCCCTTTCTTCGATATCGAAGGAAATTTTGGAGGCCGCATTTCTTGCAATCTTCCCGATATCTTCCGGACTGAGGGGCTTAAAAAAAATCTCCACGCAGCGGGAACGAATGGCCGGGGGGATTTCCTGAGGCGTTCTGGTAGTAGCACCTATCAGCCTGAAATCCGCCGGCAACCCCTTTTGAAAAATCTCGTGAATATAAAGGGGTATGTTGGGGTCTTCGCTGTTGTAATAAGCACTCTCCAAAAAAACCTTTCTATCTTCCAATACCTTTAAAAGTTTATTCATCTGCACCGGATGCAATTCCCCTATTTCATCTATAAAAAGCACCCCGCCGTGAGCTTTGGTCACCGCTCCGGGCTTGGGTTGTGGTATCCCGGCTATGCCTAGAGGACCGGCCCCCTGGTATATGGGGTCGTGCACCGAGCCGATGAGAGGGTCGGCTATCCCCCTTTCATCGAACCTCGCTATGGTAGCGTCAACTTCTACAAATTTGGCATCGGGCCCAAAAGGGGAGCCCGGCGTCCTTTTGGCTTCTTCCAGAACCAAACGGGCCGCGGCGGTTTTCCCTATGCCCGGAGGGCCGTAAATTATTACGTGCTGGGGATTAGGTCCGCACAGGGCCGCTCGCAGGGCCTTAAGTCCCTCCTCCTGACCGATTATATCCTCGAACTTAGTGGGGCGCGTCTTCTCCGTCAGCGGTTCCGTAAGGGATATCTCCCTCATTTTCCTCAATTTTTCCAATTCCTTTTTCGACTCCCGGTCCACCACCATCCTGCTTCCCTGCTGGTTTTTCATCAGATTTATAAAGTAAAGCCCTACAACGATGGCCAAGGCTATCTGGATCAAGCTCAAAATATTTACCGTCACGTTCAAAATGTCCCCCCTTTCCAGCTTCGGCTTTTTTTATTATTACCGCAAGCCTTCAATTTATCCTGGAAAGGGAAGTAAAAAAGTGCAGCAAAACGCTGCACTTTTTACCTCAAGCCGTCACTTCCTTTTTCTTCGTCTTTTTCCTGTCGGAAGTTACAATAATCGGTTCTTCACGCTTCAACACCACGTCTTTGGTTATTACGCACTTCGTGATGTCGTTTCTCGAAGGTATCTCGTACATTACGTCCATCATCACTTCTTCCAGTATCGCCCTTAAGCCCCTGGCTCCGGTCTTTCGCCGCAAAGCTTCCTGGGCGATGACCTGCAAGGCCTCATCGGTAAATTCAAGCTGCACGTTGTCCATTTCAAACAATTTCTGATATTGTTTTACAAGTGCATTTTTCGGCTCTTTCAAGATCCTTATGAGTGCCTGTTCATCAAGGGCATCCAACGTTACTATTATAGGAACCCTTCCCACAAACTCCGGTATCATTCCGAATTTCAGAAGGTCTTCCGGCATTATTTGCTTCAGGAGTTCACCTACGTTTTTTTCTTCCTTGCTTCGTATCTCGGCGCCAAAGCCTATTGATTTTTTACCTATCCGGTTGGCTATAATTTTTTCTATTCCCTCGAAGGCGCCGCCGCAGATGAACAGGATGTTGGTTGTATCTATCTGGATAAATTCCTGGTGCGGGTGCTTGCGTCCCCCCTGAGGCGGCACGCTGGCTATGGTGCCTTCTAGGATTTTCAAAAGCGCCTGCTGCACTCCTTCTCCGGATACGTCTCTGGTTATCGATGGATTTTCGGACTTCCTTGCAATCTTGTCTATTTCGTCGATATACACTATGCCCTTTTCAGCCTTTTCCACATCGTAATCGGCAGCCTGAATCAATTTCAAGAGTATATTCTCCACGTCTTCACCGACGTAACCGGCCTCAGTCAGGGAGGTGGCATCAGCGATAGCAAAGGGCACATTCAAAATTTTTGCAAGGGTCTGGGCCAGCAAGGTCTTGCCGCTACCTGTCGGCCCCAGCATTATTATGTTGCTCTTTTGGAGTTCCACATCATCGGATTTCACATTGGAATTGATGCGCTTATAGTGGTTGTACACCGCAACCGAAAGTATCTTTTTGGCCTGCTCCTGACCGATGACGTACTGGTCCAAAATTTCCTTTATTTCCCGGGGTTTCGGTATATCGGTAAAATCCATCTCGGCCTCTTCGCTGAATTCTTCCTCTATTATCTCGTTGCAAAGCTCAATGCACTCGTCGCATATATAAACGCCGGGGCCTGCAACCAGCTTTCTCACCTGGTCTTGGGTTTTGCCGCAGAAGGAGCATTTCAGCTGGCCTTTTTCGTCGTTGAATTTAAACATGATATCACCTCTTTTCTTCGGCTTTCACCCGTTTGTATATCACCTCATCGATGAGCCCGTATTCTTTCGCTTCCAAGGCCGACATGAAAAAGTCCCTTTCCGTGTCCCGCTCGATTTTGTCCAACGGCTGTTTGGTGTGCTTTACCAGGATATCGTTTAGTACCTCCCGCAACCTCAATATTTCCTTAGCCTGGGTCTCGATATCCAGGGCCTTGCCCTGAACGCCTCCCCACGGCTGGTGTATCATTATCCTGGAATTCGGGAGAGCATAGCGCTTGCCTTCAGCCCCTCCCGCAAGGAGCACCGCACCCATGCTGGCTGCCATGCCGATACAAATGGTGGCCACATCCGGCTTGATGTACTGCATGGTGTCGTATATGGCAAGGCCTGCCGTCACGGAACCGCCCGGAGAGTTGATGTAAAGGTAGATGTCCTTGTCCGGGTCTTCCGATTCCAAAAACAATAGCTGAGCTATTACAAGGCTTGCCACCGTATCGTCAATGGGAGTTCCTATGAATACTATCCTGTCTTTGAGCAGCCTTGAATATATATCGTAAGCCCTCTCCCCACGATTTGTCTGCTCGATCACTATAGGTACGAGATTCATCAATTAGCCCCTCCTTATCAAGCTTGTTCTTCTTCACCCTCGCCTTCGCCTTGGGAAAAGTTCTCCACGACTTTTTCGTTGACCTTCGCCTGGGATATCAAAAAGTCGAATATTTTCCTCGTGAGTATGTGGTCTTTTATGTGCTCTAAGTCTTCTTCCTTCAGATTCTTTTTATATTCCGCCAAAGACTTATGAGCTGCTTCGGCGTACTTGGCCAGCTCTTCGTCCACCTCTTCTTCGGTGACTTCTATATTTTCTGCTTTGGCCAAAGCCTCCAGGACCAGCGACGTCTTTACGTTGTTGTAGGCCCTTTCCTGGAACCTCCCTTTGAACTCTTCAGGCGAAAGCTTGGAAATCTCCAGATACTGTTTTAAATCCAATCCTCTTAACCTGAGCTGGAAGGCAAAATCCATAATTAACCTCTCTATCTCTCTATCTACCATTACCTGCGGAATATCGACCTCTGCCTGTTCCACCACTTTTTTGAGAATAGCTCCTCTCAGAGAGCTTTCGGAAAGCGATTTTGCCCTTTCTTCCAATCTATTCTTAATATCCTGCTTTAATTCCTCCAAGGTTTCAAATTCACTTACGTCCTTCGCAAACTCATCATCCAGCTGCGGAAGTTCTTTTTCCTTCACTTCTTTCAGCGAAACTTTAAAGAGCACTTCCTTTCCCGCCAGGTCCTTGTTGGGATGTTCAGCAGGATATGTAACCGCAACCTCTTTGGTCTCACCAGGCTTCATTCCGATTATCTTCTCTTCCAAATCCTCCACCAGGATCTTCGAACCTAGCTCCAGGGGGTAATTTTGGACCTTCGCATCCTTTAAAGGTTCCCCGTTTGCGAAACCCTCGAGGTCAACCACCACCACATCGCCCTTTTGTGCAGGCCGTTCTACGGATACGAGTCTCGCATTTTTCTCCTGTAAATCTTTGAGTTCTTTTTCCACATCCTCCTCGGTAACATTGTACACCATTTTTTCCACTTCTAAACCCTTGTACTGTCCCAACTTTACTTCGGGTTTTACCGTCACTTTGGCGGTAGCGACGATGCCGATATCCTTTCCTATTTTGTCTATGTCAAAATGCGGGTGATCCACCGGCTCTAAACTGTTTTCCTCTACTACTTTCTTATAAGCTTCGGAAAGCACGATTTCCGCCGCATCTTCATAGAAAACTTCCGGACCGTAATACCTCTCTATAAGGCTCCTGGGAGCCTTGCCCCGCCTGAAACCGGGGATGTTGAACCTCTTTACATTTTTCCGGTAGGACTGCTCTATGGCCTTTTCAAATTCTCCAGCTTCAACTTCGATTTTCAAAGTCGCCACATTATTTTCTATTTTTTCCACATTAACTTTCATTATGCTCCTCCTCACAAACACGCTAAACCTTTTTTGCCATTTTATTATAGCATAAAAAAATAAATAATAAAACAATACCCCGGCATGAATACCGAGGCTTTTTTTCGAAAGATTTTGGTGCGGGCGAGAGGATTTGAACCTCCACGGGAAACCCAACGGATCCTAAGTCCGTCGCGTCTGCCAGTTCCGCCACGCCCGCATGGTGAGCCATGGAGGACTCGAACCTCCGACACCCTGATTAAAAGTCAGGTGCTCTACCGCCTGAGCTAATGGCCCACATCTGGCTGGGGCGGTAGGATTCGAACCTACGATGCAGGATCCAAAGTCCCGTGCCTTACCTCTTGGCTACGCCCCAGCGAAAAAAATAATTGGGGTGGATAGTGGGATTCGAACCCACGACCTCCAGAGCCACAATCTGGCGTTCTAACCATCTGAACTATATCCACCACGCGTATGGTGCGCCCGAGAGGATTCGAACCTCTGGCCCACGGATTAGAAGTCCGTTGCTCTGTCCTGCTGAGCTACGGGCGCAAGTGGAGCGGGAAACGGGACTCGAACCCGCGGCACCCAGCTTGGAAGGCTGGTGCTCTACCACCTGAGCTATTCCCGCCCGCCTGGTCGAGGCAGAGGGACTCGAACCCCCGACCCCATGGTCCCAAACCATGTGCGCTACCAAACTGCGCCATGCCTCGCTAGGGCCTTAGGACATTGTATAGTATACATTAATTTAAACGTCGAGTCAAGATTATTTTAACACAATTCCCGACTCTTTTTCAAACCATAAGGGCTGTAATCAAACGATGCTCGTTCCTTCATTGCAAGTATCCAAAATTATATAGCGCGCTTTTACGCCTTTTTTTTCGAAAACTCCCACCATAAATTCGCCCACTTCCTTCGCTTTTCCCTCCTGCACGAGTCCCACCACCGAAGGCCCCGCGCCGCTCAGAAAGCAACCAAGCATACCCATTGCCAGTGCTTCTTCCAGTATTTCCTCCATTCCCGGCACGAGAGACTTTCGATAGGGTTGGTGCAGAACATCCTGAGTCGCCACTTGAAGCAACGAAAAATCTCCCTCGCATATACCCGCCACAAGAAGCGCCGTCCGCCCGATGTTGAACACCGCATCCTTAAGGCTGACCTTTTGGGGAATCACTTCTCTTGCTCTTTCAGTCTTAAGTTCAAATTCCGGAATTGCAACAACAATTTTCAGGGAAGGCGGCATGGATAACTTTTTGTAAACAACCCTGTCATTTACCTTTACCGATATGGCAAGGCCGCCTACAATGGCCGCAACTACATTATCCGGATGCCCTTCCATTTCGGTGGCAAAATTTATTATTTCTTCCTTGTTGAACGGGCTCCCCAAAAGCAAGTTCGCAGCAATCATTCCACCGGCAATACATGCGGCGCTGCTTCCCAATCCCCTCGCAAGCGGTATTTCATTTTTTAATCTTATATAAAGTTTTTTTTCGATGTTCGCTTTTTTTAAAATGGTGCTGGCCGCTCTGTACACCAGGTTATCTTCACCCAAGGATATTTTCCCCTGGCCCTCACCCGACACTTCTATTTTGGGGAAGTCAGAAAATTCCATCTCGATGAAGTTATACAAATTCACCGCCGTCCCAATACAGTCAAAACCGGGACCGAAATTGGCTATGCTTGCGGGAACTTTAACCCTGACCAAGCCCTTCACTCCCCACCGTATATTTCTCTTTCCAAAGCGTGTATTTTGGGAGGAATGACAGCAGGAGAAATGCCTGTCTTTATCGCAGTATCCGGGTCTTTCAAGCCGTGTCCGGTCAAAACGCATACAACTCTGGAATTTTCCTCAAAATACCCCATCTTAAAATGCTTTATGACTCCGGCCAATGACGCCGCCGAAGCCGGCTCCGCAAAAACACCTTCCTTTTTTGCCAGAAGGTGATAGGCATTGAGTATTTCTTCGTCGGTTACCTTATCTATGAGCCCCCCGGATTCGGTTATAGCAGCTTCTGCTGTCTTCCAGCTCGCCGGATTTCCTATTCTTATGGCGGTTGCTATGGTCTTCGGATTTTCTATCACCCTTCCCTCCACTATCGGCGCAGCCCCCGCCGCCTGAAATCCTAGCATCTTCGGCAGCTTTGATATCTTCCCAAGGGAATGATATTCTCTAAAACCTTTCCAGTATGCCGTGATGTTCCCTGCATTTCCGACGGGAATCGCAAGGTAGTCGGGGGCAGCGGAAAATTCGTCGCATATTTCGAAAGCCGCCGTTTTCTGACCTTCTATGCGGTTGGGGTTTATGGAATTGACCAGGGTCACCGGATGCTTCTCGGAAAATTCCCTCACCATTTTCAGAGCATCGTCAAAATTCCCTTCCACGGCCACCACCTTGGCCCCGTAAGCTATGGCTTGCGCAAGCTTTCCCAGGGCAATGGCGTTTTGCGGTATCAGCACCACGCATTTTAAGCCGGCCCGTGCCGCGTACGCCGCGGCGGAAGCGGAGGTATTTCCGGTGGATGCACAGATAACCGCATTAGCACCTTTTTCCAGAGCAGCAGAAACCGCCACCGTCATGCCCCTGTCTTTAAAAGAACCCGTCGGGTTTACGCCTTCGTATTTCAGGTACAATTCGAAGTTAAGTCCAAGATGATTCTCCAGATTGTACGCCCTGACCAGCGGCGTATTGCCTTCTTTCAAAGTTACGATGCATTCCTTCTTTTTCACCGGCAATAAATCGAAATATCTATTGATGATTCCCATGTACGCCATCCGAAGCCGCCTCCTCCACTCTTACGACATTGGCCACGTTTTCAACATCCTGCAAATCCTTTATCTCATCTAAGGCCTTTTGAAGGTTCCTGAAAGGAACCTGATGGGTCACCATGACTATTTCGGCCACATCACCTTTTACATCTTTTTGTATGACCATGTGAAGGCTTATATCATTCCTGCCGAAGGCTCCGCTAATCTTCGAAAGCACCCCGGGCTTGTCCTTTGCCTTCAAGCGGATGTAAAACCGGCTCGTCGACGAACCCACATCGATAACCTTCAATTCATCGTAGCACGTGCAGTAAATTCTTCTCCTACCTTCGCGGGCTGCATCCATTATATCGGCCACCACCGCACTGGCTGTCGGCATCTTCCCAGCCCCCTGGCCGAAAAACATGACTTTCCCCACCGCATCTCCTTCGACCAGAATGGCGTTGTATACGTCCCTAACGGCGCTCAGGGGATGGTTCTGCTTTAACATCACCGGCGCTACTATGGCCTCAATTTCGCGTTCTCCCACCTTCCGCGCCGATGCCACCAGCTTTATTATATATCCCAATTCGCCGGCGTATTTTATGTCTTCGAGCTCTATCCGCTCTATGCCCTCCACGTAAACTTTGTCGGGGGTTATCCGCGTATTGAACGCTATCGAAGAAATTATCGCAAGCTTTCTTGCCGCATCGAAGCCCTTGATGTCGTCGGAGGGGTCGCTTTCCGCGTATCCCAGCCTCTGTGCTTCCCGCAGAGCCTCCTCGAAATTCCTTTCCTTTTCCTGCATTTGAGTCAAAATGTAATTTGTGGTGCCGTTCAGTATCCCCGAAATCTTCAGTATGCGGTTGGCAGCCAAACACTGCTTCATCGGCCTTATTATCGGAATTCCTCCACCTACACTTGCCTCGAAGAGAAGGCTTACTCCTGATTTTTCGGCAAGCTCGAAAAGTTCCTTCCCGTGTTTCGAGATAACCTCCTTGTTCGCCGTGACCACGTGCTTTTTATTCTGCAACGCCTTTTTGATATAGCTTTTAGCCGGTTCTTCCCCACCCATCAGTTCAACAACTACGTCTATCTCCGCATCCTCCAATATATCATCGGCACTCAAAGTCAACTTGCCTTCCGCATAGGGAGTTCTTTTCTTGGAAAGGTCCCTCACCAGTATTTTTTTTACGTTTACCTCTTCTCCCAATCTCTGCGCTATCACGTGACGGTTATTCTCCAGAAGCTCCACCACACCTGTACCAACCGTGCCAAGTCCCATAATCCCGATATTAATCACTGTTTTCCCTCCCCCTTTGCCTGGTTTTTGTCATTCCTGAGCCAATACTTCTATTTTTGCCACTCCAGGTTTTTTTTCGACAATTTCAAGCACTTCTTCCACGTTTCTCGTCATCTGGCTCGTATCAAAAGAAATTGTGACGTTGGCAAGGCCCTGCAGCGGTATATTTTGATTTATCGTAAGTATGTTTCCATGAGCCTTCGCAATCTCATCCAGAATTGAAGATAAAACTCCCGGTTTATGCTCCAAAATCAGGGCTATTGTAATTATCTTGCCCATACTGGCTTCGTAAAAAGGAAACACGTAATCCTTGTATTTGTAAAAGGCGCTTCGGCTCATACCGACCATTTTGGTGGCCTCGTTTATCGTCTTTGCCGCACCGTTTTTCAAAAGCTCTTTGGCTTTCACCGTCTTTTTCAATATCTCCGGCAAAATCTCTTCCTTGACTATGTAAAATCCCTTGCCTCCTGTCAAATTACTACCCCCTTAGTGTCTTTGTAAAAAATACATTTATCCGTAGATAGGAGACATTATACCGCAAAATCGCCAAAAAAACAACCCCTGGTAAGCGGATAATTTTAAATTTTGAGTGTTGACATCTGCGTGAAATTGTTTTAAAATGTGAAAAAAATTATTTGGAATGTGAAAAGCCATGAAGGGGAAAATTAAAGGGAACTCCTTTTAAGAGAGCCGGTGGATGGTGCAAACCGGCAGGAGCCCTTTATTTCCGCCCCAGAGCTGCCGGCGACGAGCCGAGCCGGGCAATGCCCGTTACCAAAATGAGCCTTTCCCTGTTTTTTATTCTGGGTTAGGGTGGCACCGCGGTAAAAACCGCCCCTTCACGGGGCGGTTTTTTGCATATAAAAAAAGGAGGTCGTTTTCAATGAAAAAGCATCATTTACGAATTCCCGGTCCAACCGAGGTTCCCGAACGGGTGCTCAGGGCGATGCAGGCCCCAATGATCAACCACAGGGGCGAGGAATTTACCTCGTTGTTCAAAAAAGTCTCCGAAGATATAAAAAAGGTTTTTCAAACCAAAAACGACGTGCTGATATTCCCTTCCGCCGGAACGGGGATGATGGAGGCGGCCATAGCAAACCTCTTTTCCCCCGGAGATCTAATAGTTTCTTTCAGCTGCGGTGTCTTCGGCGACAGATTTGCAGATATAGCCGAAGCTTTCGGGGCAAAAGTGGAAAGAATCAAGGTTGAATGGGGAAAGCCCATAACCTGCGACATCGTAAGGGAAAGGATTTTGCAGGATACAAAAAAAGAAATCAAAGGGGTGCTTTTTACCCATAACGAAACCTCGACAGGCGTCCTCAACGACATAAAAGGCCTGAGAGAAGCTATGGGAGACCACCCTGCCCTCGTGATAGTTGATGCCATCAGTTCTCTGGGAGCCGTGGAACTTAATACCGACGAATGGCAAATAGATGTGGTGGTCGCAGGCTCGCAGAAAGCTTTGATGATCCCCCCCGGTCTGGGGCTCGTGTCGGTGAGCGAGAGAGCCTGGAAAGCCGCCGAAGAATCTAAGATGCCAAAATATTACTGGGACTTCAAAAAGGCCAAAAAGAGCCTGGAAAAGGGCGAAACGCCATATACACCGGCAGTATCGCAGATATTCGCCCTTGACGAATCCTTAAAACTGATTTTCGAAGAGGGGCTCGAAAACATCATAAAGAGGCACAAATTGCTGGCAAAGGCTTTGAGGGAAGGCCTCAAAAGTCTGGGATTCAGGCTTTTTGCGGAAGATTCCTGGGCATCGCCGACGGTCACCGCTGTCGATGTGTCGGACTTTCAAGGCAAAATCAACTTCTCGAAGGCCTTGAAAAATAGATTTAATATCACGGTGGCCGGAGGGCAGGAAAAGCTGAAAGGGAAAATCATAAGAATTGGTCACGTCGGGTACGTTGATGAACTGGATATTTTAAACGTGCTTTGCGCCATTGAAATGACACTGGGAGATGAAGAACTGTTCGGCAAGGGAGTAAAAGCCGCCGAAAAAGTTTTTAATGAAGGACTGGAGGTATAGCGTATGAGGGTGCTGGTTTCGGATAAAATAGCAAAGGAAGGCATTGACATTCTGAAGTCCGAACTTAAAGTGGACGTCAGGACGGATTTGACGCCGGACCAATTAAGGGAAATTATAAAAGATTACGATGCCCTGGTGGTGAGGAGTCAGACAAAAGTAACGAAAGACCTAATCGAGTGCAGCAATTTGAAGGTCATAGGAAGAGCCGGAGTCGGCGTGGATAACATAGATGTGGAAGCGGCGACGCTGAAAGGGATACTCGTGGTGAATGCCCCCGAAGGAAATACCATTGCCGCCTGCGAGCATACCTTTGCCCTGATGTTCGCCGTGGCTCGCAAAATTCCTCAGGCCGTAAGCAGCCTGAAGTCAGGAAGATGGGAAAGGAACAAATTCACGGGAGTACAGCTTTCTGGTAAGACCCTCGGCGTCATAGGCCTTGGGCGGATAGGAAAGGAAGTGGCAAAAAGGGCTTCATCCCTCGGCATGAACGTGGTAGGGTACGACCCGTACATCGCCAGGGAAAACGTGGAAAATCTCAACATTAAACTCACCGATTTGGATGAGGTCCTGCGCACTTCGGACTTCATCACCTTCCACGTTCCCCTCACCAAAGCCACCCGCCGCATGATCGGAGAAGAACAATTCAAGATTATGAAAGACGGGGTGTATATAATAAACTGCGCAAGGGGAGGCATCATAGACGAAAAGGCCCTTTACGACGCCCTCGTTTCGGGCAAGGTGGCAGGCTGCGCGTTAGATGTATTTGAAAAGGAACCACCGGAAGACAACCCGCTTTTAAGTCTGGATAACGTAATTGCGACTCCTCACCTGGGCGCTTCCACCGCAGAGGCCCAAATCGTCGTGGCAGAAGAAGTAGCTAAAGACATCATAAGGGCTTTGAAGGGCGAAATCGTAAAAAACCCCGTAAATATGGTGTCCGTAAGGCCAGAAGAATACAGCTTTATTTTGCCCTATATAAGGCTTGCGGAAAAAATGGGGTGTTTATACACTCAGCTTAAAAACGGCAGGATACAGGAAGTGGAGATGATTTACGGAGGCAGACTCGCAAATATGGACGTTAAGCTCGTCACGACAGCAGGCATAAAAGGGCTTTTGTCCAACATTTTGCAGGTACCCGCCAATCTGATAAACGCACCGATAATAGCAAGGGACAGGGGAATAAAGATAACAGAAAAGAAAATAAAAGAAGACGAGGATGCCCCCGGTACGGTAACCATGAGGGTTACGACCGATAAAGAAGTGGGGACCATTTCGGGCTGCGTTTTCGAAAAGGATAGCCCCAGAATAACAGGGATAGACGATTACAAAATAGACCTCATCCCCGAAGGATACGTCCTCATCACCAACCACAAGGACAAACCGGGAATAGTCGGAAAGGTCGGAACCATCCTCGGAAAAAACGACATAAATATCGCATCAATGCAGTTGGGGAGGAAGTCTTACCGGGGCGACGCATTAATGGCCCTCAGCGTGGATGAAGAAATACCGGAAAGCGTGCTGAAGGAGATCAAGGCCATCGAGGATCTCAAAGATGCGGTATTCGTGAAATTATGATATATGTCGTTCAAAAAAAGATCTAGTCAAATTTTCAGTATCCCCGCTCCGGGTCGACGATATTTATCAATGGCTCACCCTGCAGGTACCTTCGCAGGTTTTCGTTCACCACCTTCATGGCCCTTTCCATGTAACGGTCGGAACTGCCTGCTATGTGCGGGGTTATTATAACATTTGGCATTTCCCACAGGGGACTTTCCGGAGGCAGGGGCTCCTTTTCAAATACATCCAGGGCCGCCCCTGCTATCCATCCTTCTTTCAGCGCCTTTATGAGGGCCTCTTCGTCAACCACGGCGCCTCGGGCTATGTTTATGAAGTAAGCAGTGGATTTCATCGCCTTAAAGTGTTCTTCCCTGAACAGGTGACGGGTTTCGGCGGTAAGGGGTACGGCGCACACCACGAAGTCGGATTTCGAAAGAAGCTCGACGAGGGAGCCGATGCCGTACATTTCGTCATACATTTGCGAAGAGTTCCCCTGAATTCTGCCGCTTCTGTTAAGGCCTAGAACCCTCATGCCGAAGGCTTTGCCCAATCTTGCTATCTCGCTTCCGATATTCCCCGCCCCCACAATTCCCAGAGTCTTTTCGAAAAGCTCCGCGGTCCTTACATTTTTGTCCCAGACCTTCTTTTTTTGCTGTTCGTAAAACCGAGTAAGCCCTCGTGCAAACATGAGCATGTAGCCGAACACTAGCTCCGCAATCGGCACTTTATGAATTCCGCTGGTAGTCGTTACAATTATGCCCTTTTCCCTTACCAGGTCAAAAGCAAGCCCATCAACCCCCGCACTCAAGGCCTGTATCCATCTGAGATGCTCTGCTGCTTCAATAAAACGCCTTTCGATATTGAAACCCCAGTCCACGTATATATCCGCATCCTTTATCTCTTTTAATTTATCTTCCGGGTTTTCGCTTATCACTACATTCCAATCGGGGGCAATTTCCTTTGTTTTTTGGAGATGTTTTTCGGAAACTTTATGCCCAAACAGGATTTTTTTCATGACCCTCAAAACACCCCCTGGTTTCAAAGCTCATTTATTGAGCTTTTTATTTCACCTTCATTTATTTCGAGAATGCCGAAAGTAGGCCTTTTCCCGCATCGGGGAAAGGCGAGGCTGCCCGGATTGAAAATAAGAATACCGTTGGCCCAGACGTTTTCGGGACAGTGGGTGTGACCGAAGACCACTATATCGGCGGAAAGTTCCTTAACCCTGGTCAAGAGCTTATCGTACCCGTACTTCACGCGGTACGCATGGCCGTGGGTGAGGAGTATCTTCTTTCCTTCCAGCTTTATAAGCCGCTCACCCGGGTAGTCCGAAAAGGTATCGCAGTTTCCCGAAACTCCGTAAACCCTGTATCTATACGTTTCCCTTATGTAATCGGCGTCGGGTGACACGTCGCCCGCATGAAACACCAGATCTACAGGACCTGCAATTTCCATAGCGTTATCTATAAAGTGCAAAAAACCGTGCGTATCGCTAAATACCGCTATCCTCAATCGCTGCCCCTCCGCTTCCAAAAACACTTTTTACAAATTGCAGCAGGTGTTTTTTCATTTTTTGCATAGCCCTGGCCCGGTGGCTCACGGCGTTTTTCTCCTCTAGCGTGGCCTCAGCTAAGGTTTTCCCAAGCTCCGGTACAAAAAAAACAGGATCGTATCCGAATCCCATGGTGCCTTTTGGCTCAAAGGTGATAAACCCTTCTAAATAACCGTGTTCGATAAAAATCCGCCCATCAGGCAGGGCGAAACACAAGCAGCAGACGAATCGCGCTTTCCTTTTTTCGGCCGGAACGCCATCGAGCTCCTTCAGGAGCTTTTCGATATTTTCGCGGTCGCCGGCGCCAGGCCCTGCAAACCTCGCGGTGTGCACACCCGGCCTCCCTCCTAAGGCCTCGACTTCCAGCCCCGAATCGTCGCTGAGGGCTGCGGTTCCGGTCAGCTGCACAACCTTTTTCGCTTTAATTAGGGCGTTTTCGTCGAAGGTCTTTCCGTTTTCTTCCACCTCTATATCCGGAAAATCGCAAAGCGAAAGGATGTCAACAGGAATATCGGAAAGCATTACTTTGAATTCCTTCAATTTGCCCCGGTTTTTGGTAGCGACAACTATACTTCGCATTATTTTTCTACCTCACCCAAAATATCTTTCAGAACCTCTTTTTGGACGGCAATGAGGTCGAATACGCCCTTCTGCGCCAGGTCAAGAAGTTCGTCGAGGTCCTGGCGGGTAAAGGGAAAGGCCTCGCCAGTCCCCTGAATTTCGACTATCTGTCCCCTGTCGGTCATCACCACGTTCATATCCACCTGGGCTCTGCTATCTTCATCGAAATTCAAGTCCAGCAACTTCTGCCCTTCGACTATCCCCACGCTCACTGCCGCCACAAAACTGTTGACCGGTATAACCTCCAAAACACCTTTATCTTTCAAATGCTTGAAAGCATCCACGAGGGCTACGAAAGCCCCGGTTATAGCTGCCGTTCGCGTCCCTCCGTCGGCCTGTATCACGTCGCAGTCCAGCCAAACCGTCCTTTCCCCCATGGACGCGAGGTCCACGACCGACCTTAACGCCCTTCCTATCAATCTTTGTATTTCCATGGTCCTGCCGCTCGGGCGCAACGTTTCCCTTACATTGCGCAGTTCCGTAGCCCTGGGCAGCATCGAATATTCGGCGGTAATCCATCCCTGGCCCTTGCCTCTCAGAAAGGGAGGGACTTTTTCATCTACGGTTGCGGTGCATATTACCTTGGTGTCGCCCGCTTCGATGAGAACCGAACCTTCGGCATACTTGTTGAAATGTCGGGTTATTCTAACACGTCTTATCTCGTTGTATTCCCTGCCGTCAACCCTTGCCAAAAATACCATCCTCTCCGATCTTAGATATTGGCGGGGTTTATATAAGCTGGTTTTAATATGGGAACATCCAGCATAGTTCCCTCGGGTAAGACCCCGCTTTCACCCTCCACCTGCAGGGTGACCTTCTCTACCCCGGGAAATTCGGAAAGAGTCAAGACTATCGTATTTACCAGGGCTTGTTCGATTTCAACACCGCCGCCGTAACCCTCTATTTCCCTGGAAAAATTGGCTATCACTTCATTGCCGTTTTGACTTACATTTAGCACTTTTGTATCGGCTGGTATAACGGAACTCAAACCCATTCCTTCCTTCGGGCCTTTGATTAATTCTTCCAAAGCAACCTTCATTAAATCGTCGCTCTTTTCAACCATACGGGTAACCGGCACGTAATAGGCAAATGCGCCGTCGCTGCTGGTTGCCCTAAAGTACAGAGTTACGGGAACCTTATTGCTTCCGGTTTTTTTATCTTCAAGGTTTATCATTTCGCGCTTTAATTCATCCTCCAAAACGGTACCGTTCGGACACTTTTTCAAAGGTTTGCCTTCCACCATCAAATGCACCCGTTGAACAGTTGGAAATTCGGTAAGGGTGTAAACCACAGCTTTTACGGCGTTTTCCTCCTGTGACCTGTCGTTCAGATTCAAAAATTCCCTGCTGAAATCGACCTTTGCAAGTCCATCCCTTATAGTCATCCCCAAAACCCTTGTCCCTGCCGGCAAAGGAGGTTTCAGCCCCCGTGCCTCCAGCTCCTTTCCTTTTTCCGGTGTATATACCAGATTTTCCAAAGCGGCCCTGCCTATTCCTTCTACCCACGGTATGTCCTTCGTCACCGGAACCAGCAGATTTTGCTCATTTACAAAATAAAATATCGTCTTTCGCATATTAGCCTGCGTTTCCCGGGCAGAATCAGAGGCTTCGGGCAAAGATCCGTTTCTGTCTCCCAAAAAGCCACAGGCCACCGAAAAAACAAGAATAAAAAGAGCCCCTGCAAATCCTGCTATAATCCTCTTAGGCATAAAACAACCCCCTTTTTAGAATCTAATTAATAAATATTTTAAAAAAGGGGCGTTTTATGCCTTCAGGGTCACTTGGCCTGTTTAAAGTATCCCCCTTTAACTGACTTAGTATCCATTATGGTGATAAATGCCGACTCGTCTTCGTTTTCTATATAACTTATCAAATCCGGTACGTTCTTTCTCGCCAGGGAAATTACGAGCACGTGGCGCGTGCCCTCTTTGCCAGAACCGTTGAGCACGGTTACTCCGTAACCCAGACTTCTCACCTTTCCCGATAGCTCCGGATTTTTGGTTATCACCTGCACCGTAGTAAGCCCCAAGGCCAATTTTTCCTCAAGCAAGCTCCCCACGTAGTTCCCCGTAGCGAAGCCCAATGCGTATACAATCAGATTTACCGGATTATCCAGTCTGCTTACAACCTGATTGAGCGCTGTTATGTATATTATGACTTCGAAAAAGCCTATGGCTGCAGCCTGTAACCGGTTGCCCCTGACAACCATTAAAGTTCGTATGGTAGCCAAAGAGACATCACAAACCCGAGCGAAAAAAATGAAAAAGTAACCAAGAATTGCGTCCAACCCACAACCTCCCAGATATGATTCAAGTGTATCATATCAAACCCGGGTTTTTATGTCAATAAGGCTCAGTTAGCCGAAAAATACATCAATATGCCCTTATATATCCCTTCTGCGGCCTTTTGCCTGAACTCAGCAGTCTTGAGCAGCGCGAGGTCTCTTTCATTGCTCATAAAGGCCACCTCTACAAGAGCCGAAGGCATTTTCGTCTCCCTCGTGACCACCAGGTTTGGCCTCGCCGATATGCCCAGATCCGGGAGGCCTAGAGTTTCAACCACCGCTTTGTGGAGTATTTGTGCAAACGCTTTTTTCTCAGGAGACGGATAATATAACGTCATGGTTCCCGAAGTCGAAGTATTGGTACTGGAATTGTTGTGTATGCTCACGAAAAGGTGGGCTCCCACCTGGTTGGCTATGTCAGCCCTGGTGTAAAGGCTTACGTAGATGTCGCTTTCCCTCGTCATCAAAACCCTCGCTCCGCTTTCTTCAAGGAGTTCTTTAAGTCGAACAGCTATATCGAAGTTCAGATCCTTTTCATAAATCCTCGAATATACTGCTCCAGGATCGCTGCCTCCGTGACCCGGGTCTATCACTATTATTTTATTCTTCAATGAACCACCTTCATCACCGCGGGATGGGATCTCACGGGAAGAGAATACTACCGAAATTTCATCGCCGTTTTGGGAAACCCTGTAATTTACATCTCCTTTAAGGTCGAAAACCACTCTTGCCACATAGGGGTTTACCGTAAACTGACTCGTACGCAGACCTTTTATATAGTCGTTATCGAAAACCACGGGCGGCGATGCGGAAAGCCTGGCATTGGAAATATCCACTACCAGCCTGTAATCGCCTTTTTCAGGAGAACCTAAAGTAAAGTAGTTGTACGTCGCAGGATAAGCCGTCTTCAACCGTGCAATTAAAGCCCCATCCTCCTCATCCACTTCTATGGAAGACAAAATATTAGTCATAGCCACGGCTATCGAATTTTGTTCCGGTCTAAATATGTAGAAAGAAACCCCCTCGCCCATTTCCAGTACAAATCGGGTAAGTCCTGAGCCATTATTAAGTTCACTTGCTATCACCCTTTTTAATACGCCATTGCCGACATCAAGCACGTTTTGGGACGTTTTGAGCTTAGCCTTTATGTCAACTACAACCTTTTCACCATCATACCCTGCTACCGAATATTCCAAAGGAGCGTTTCCCTTTATCAAAACGGCGGGTACATTATTTACCGTGGTGTAAGAAAAATCCACTATCTGGGAGATCTGTTTTATCACGTCCACCCTTCGCAATTTATCGTTCCAAGAAACTTCCGCCATCAGGGCTTCGCCTACAAACCTGAGTGGGACCATGGTCCTGTTATTTATTATCATCGCCGGAACGTCCAAAATTACCGTCTGCTGATCTACCAGAGCCCTCGTATCGTTTATTTTAAGCACTATCTGCCTTCCATCCGAATAAACTTTCACTGTTTTATTTTCATCGTTCCACGATACCGATGCACCAAGATGCTCGGATATAACTCTTAGGGGTACCAGCGTCCTATCTTTGTAAATGACCGGAGATACGTCAGAAGTCACTTTTTGGTGGTTGATGTAAATTTCTACAGGCGGTGCAGGTTGTGCGGCACAAATAGCGCTTTCAAGAATAAGCACCAGTAAAACTGCAAAGGTGACCTTCCTAATCATGCCAAAACTTCCCTCCATCTAGTGTAACATATCGAGCAACTTTTTCCTGATATAACATTCTTCGACTTTTTCGCTTTGAATCCTCCTGTAGAATGAAATCGTAACAGAAATGTGACATCCTCCCCCTAATGAATTAGAGGGCATCCCAGCGTGGGATGGCGGCACACGCCGCAGGTTAGCCAGCACTCACCGGTCTTGCCAGTTCATCGCCTTGGCCTTAAGGGGTGTCACGCTCCCCTTTCTCCCAGGGTCATGCCCCAAGAGCATCGAGCCCTCTCGCGGCTATGTTTATTGCCCCCACCCTGTCCGCATCAGATTGATAGCCACATTTTATGCATTTAAACCAGCCTTGGGCCTTACGATTATACCGGGAAGCATTCCCGCACTTCGGACAGGTCTTGGAGGTCTCCTTGGGGTCGACGTAGATTACAGGAACCCCAGCAAGGGCTGCCTTGTATTCGATAAACGAAGCCAGTTCTCTGAAATTCCACCCGGACATCATCCGGTTGAACTTCTTTGACCCTTTGGTTCGCTCGCGGATACCAAGGAGGTTTTCCAGTGCAATCGCCTTGCCTTCTTTCTTCGCTATTTCAACTATGCGCTTTGAGATGCAGTGGTTGATATACCGCATCCACCTTGTTTCGCGGCCGGCTTCTTTCTTGACTCGGGAAAGCCTGCCTGCCTTCTGAAGTGCAGCCCTCCTTGCTGCCCACCTTTCCTTGCGCCACCTGACATGGCGGCCATCAAAAAAGATGTTGTTGGACAGCACGGCAAGCTTTACTATGCCGAAGTCGACCCCGATTACGCCGCACGGCTCGTTTAAATGTGTCTCGTATATTAATGATATAGCAGCATACCACTCTCCGTCTTTACCAAGCCATATCTCCATGGACCCTTGTCGACAGGAACCTCCTGCCAGGTCCTGGAGCCTTTTTGTATGGTATTCGGAAGTGGCAATGGGCACTGCTATCTGGCTCCTGCCGGAGGAGACGGGGAACTTAATGACCCATGTGCCTGACGGCAGCTGATGTATTGAATAGCAGTCCTGCCGCACCATTACCGGAACTATCCGGTCAAATTTGGGCAGGCTGGATTTCTTGCCATTTTTTGTGCGGGAAAGGTATGAGCGATAAGCTGAGAGTGCTTTGAGCATGGCGCACTGGAGTGTACCGCGGTTGAGGTCGAATAGTTCACAGGCTTTGTGGTAGGTTTCGCGGTTTAACTTTGCCCTGCTGGTAGTTTTCAAAGTTTCAGCCTGCTTTAGGAACCAGCTGCAGGCTTTTCGATATGTTTCCAGCATGAGAGCCATTTTCTCCAGTTTGCCTTTGTTTGGGGATAGGAGTTTTACCTTTAGTGTTACTGTCTGCATATAGTATCTCCTCCGGTTCGCTTAAATTTTAGCATAACCGGAGAAAGATAGCAAGCTGCCATTCATCCCCCGATTAAAATCGGGGGCATTCTGGCGGATTTTTGTAAAGAAAAAATCCCTGCTGTCTATTCAGCAGGGATTTTTACAAAGCCCGTCTTTTTTTCATTCTTTCGGGCCAAGCGCTCCATCAATTTGCTTTCATTCATTCTGTAACTTAACGTCAAAAGACTATCAAGTAAATGCACGTTCTCAACTATTATGTTGGGCCCCGCATCGACTTCGACAGGGGCGAAGTTCCATATTCCTTTTACCAAAGTTTTACTCAGGATGTCCGCTACCTCCTGAGCTCTCTCACGAGGCACTGCAATTACCGCTATGTCGACTTCGTTTTCGTTCACGTAATATATGAGATCATTCATGTCGTATACGGGAACGTCCCGCACCTTTGAACCTACAAGATGCGGATCAACGTCGAACATGGCCAATATTTTAAATCCGTGCCTTTCGAAATCGCGGTAACCAGCCAGCGCCTGTCCCAATTTCCCCGCCCCAACTATTACCATTTTGTGTTCAGTATTAAGCCCGAGAATCTTTGCTATCTCGTTGTAAAGCTGTTCCACGTTGTAACCGTAACCTTGCTGCCCGAATTCCCCAAAATTGTTTAAATCCTGCCTCACCTGCGAAGCAGTAAATCCCAAAATGCGCCCTAACTCCTGCGAAGAAACCCTTTCCACGTTTTTTTGTAGAAGCTCTCCCAAGCATTTGTGATATTTGGGGAGCCTTCTTATTACAGCCAGGGACACCCTTTTAACCTCACCGGAACCCATAATATCCTCCCGATTTATCCTTAGTGACATCCTCCGGTTCGCTTAGATTTTAGCATAACCGGGGAAAAATAGCAAGCCGCCATTCATCCCCCGATCACACTTCTTGCTTTTGCTCCTCGGTAAAAGAGGTACTGCCCCAAACCCTATGGAGTATAAAAACCGTTACGAAAAACAGGGCGATGGTAAAAAGCCACACGGCTATCGGATGATCGAAAAATCCAGTAATCAAAAAGCCTACGGCCGATGCGGCCGCCGCGGTTAAAGCATAAGGCAACTGCGTATTTACATGCTCTATGTGCGGACAGGCCCCGCCGGTCGAAGACATAATGGTAGTATCCGAAATCGGAGAACAATGGTCTCCGAACACACCTCCCGAAAGTACCGCTGCAATGCTCGGTAGTATATCGATCTTCATGGTTACTGCTAACGGTATTGCAATCGGAATCATTATGGCCCAAGTCCCCCATGAAGTGCCGGTGGAAAAAGCTATAAAAGCGGTCAATACAAAGAGTGTAAACGGTACTGCCCAAGCAGGGAAGGTATCGGACATAATACTCGAAACGTATAATCCCGTACCCAATTCTTTGCATATGCTACCTATTGTCCAGGCCAGGGATAAGACAAAAAGCGCCACCATCATCGATTTAGCACCCTGTATTACGGCTTCCATCGAATCCTTGATTCGGACTACTCCTCTCAGCGAATAAAAACACGCGGTCAAAATCAGAGTAATTGTGGCTCCCCAGACTAGTGCCGTTGCCGAATCGGAATTCATAACAGCTTCGAAAAATCCGGCTTTGCCATCGAAAAATCCGCCGGTATAGGCCATGCATATCAGCATTATAACGATTAGCCCTATAAGCGGAACCACCATGTCTATAGCAGAACCCTTTTCCGATTTCTCCATGCTCTCGAACTCATCTCCCGGGGGAGTTTTTGTAATACTTTCATCCCAGAGGCCTTTACCGGCAAGCGCCCTATATTCCGCCCGCGCCATCGGCCCATATTCCAGATTTGTAAAAGAGGTGAGGAGAACCATAAGGACTATGAGCCAGGGATAAAAATCGTAGGGGATCATCTGAACGTAAACGGTATACGGATTTAAGTTTAAATTGTATTGTTCGAAAAGCGGTATCATCAAAGAGGCTACATAGGCCACCCATGTGGAAATGGGCACCAGAGTGCAAACCGGCGCCGCCGTCGAATCAATTATAAACGAAAGTTTCGCCCTGGAAACCCGGAACCTGTCGGTTACCGGCCTCAAGGCAGTGCCTACGGTCATGCAGTTGAAATAATCATCCATAAATATTAAGACTCCCAAAAGCCATGTTATAAAAAGCGATAGACTCCTCGACTTAATGTTTTTTTCCGCCCAACGGCCGAAAGCCTGGGGGCCGTTAGCCCTCGAAATCATGCCTATGATAGACCCCAGGAGTGCGGTAAACATCAATACCCTGAAATTCCATGAGGGATCGCCCGCCGTGGTTATCAACGTCTCCATAGCCTTTTCGAAAGCTTTAATCAAATTGCCTCCGGTTAGAATCATGGCACCTACCATGATTCCAACAACCAGGGAACTTAGAACTTCTTTGGTAATAATCGAAAGGCTTATGGCCAAAAGAGGAGGTAAAATAGACCAAAAACCGTAATGTTCGGGCGCCTTTTTTTCTTCCCCATTTCCCATAACAGGGATGGCAGCGGAAAGTACGAGCAAAGTCACAACACAAAAGAGTATTATTTTTTTAATCCTCATCCCCATCCTCCTTGCTTTTATGTTTTGTCATGAAAAATGCTCATTTTTCGGCATTTGCCTAATATTGAGCAGTTTATTTTATTTTAACAATACGGCAGAATAATTTCAAGATGTACGATAAAATCGCAAAAAAATAAAAAAACGCCGGATAACCGGCGTCGCGTACAAAATAGTGGTGGAGCTAAGCCGTTTACATTCTTTTGTAACCGATCATGGTACGGGCAAATCTGCACCGACATTACCATACATTCTCCCACCAAATACATCATAGTTCTACGACTAGCACCTTTCATAATTAAGTTTTAGCTTAATTGTTTAGCTTAAATATGGAACCTTTTCTATGCGAACTCATATTATATTATCAAAGATAAAAAATCAAAGATTAAAAAGGAGTGATCCCCATGTCTCAAGAGGTTAATACTGATACACTTTTTGACAAGATCAAAGAGGATTCCCCTGGGAAAAAGGACCCGGTATTGGAAGAACTGGAGTCCGTCATTAACGAGTTACAACGCGACGAGGACAAAAAAGACGAGGATAAAAAAGACAAGGACAAAAAAGAACATAAAAAAATTGGTATTGAGTTCGAGTGCGGCGATTGTTGCAAAAAAGTCATAAATGGGTCCAAATTGTTTTTCATTCCGGGTTTTGCCGTCCTGCTTCCGGCCCACGGCGATTGCCTTTTCATGAAGGTATTCAGTGGTGGCAAGCTCGTTGATAAACAGATCATGAGGGCAATCATAATTCCTGTAGACCGTATTTGTGCTATTGAAATTAACCCCGTGCAAGTAGACCCCTAACCTAAAAACCCCGGGATAGCAATCTTCTTCCTTCAAAGCTCAAGCCGCCCAGTTTGGGCGGCTTGCTGCACATAAAAGCCCTAAGACACACCTGCACTTGCGCGGTAAGTTTTCTTTTAGTAGCCCCTCCTGAAAAATTAAATCGAAATTATTTTGTATATATTCGATAAGGTTGGCCCGATCCGCAATTTCTACTTCAACCTCGTTAATTCTTTGAGTATAATTTCATAGCCTTTTACGGTTTTTGGCGATAAGTTTTTAAATTTTTTGTCGTCGAGAAAATCCTGTATGGCAAATTTTAATAGAATAAATAAAAAGCCACCCGCCTTTGGCTTTTAGCAAAGACAAGTGGCTCGCTATTTTGGCTCGGTTTTTTTGAGCGACTACTTTATCGTGATTTCCTTAAAACCCTTTGTACAAAATAATGGTGGAGCTAAGGGGATTCGAACCCCTGACCTCTTGAATGCCATTCAAGCGCTCTCCCAACTGAGCTATAGCCCCACAAAGAGAAGGAATATATTAATTTTTGGTGGGCACGGCAGGGATCGAACCTGCGACCTCTTGAATGTGAGTCAAGCGCTCATACCACTGAGCTACGCGCCCGCGTATATTGGTGGAGACGATGGGACTTGAACCCACGGCCTCTACAATGCGAATGTAGCGCTCTCCCAGCTGAGCTACGTCCCCACTATTCTCAGCTGAGCTTTGTGTGCCGGTTTTTTGCCGAACGCAAGATTTATTATAACCCAAAGCTCGAAAAAATGCAAGCCCTTAAATTGAATTTATGTGGTTATTTTATGATAATGTCACCTTGTAGACTATCGTGATAAAATGTCACTATGAGGAATGAGGTGCGTTATCTAATGTCACAAGAACAACTAA